>LQBE01000041.1:43235-83117 GCA_002029975.1 delta proteobacterium ML8_F1
GATATTTCAGGAGTCCCGCTGATGAATATTACGCTGCCTGTGACCCTGGTTCTTGCTTTGATGGTAATCATGAGTGTGATGGTGCTTGTCTTTGACTATTTTACTTATCTCAACCAGAATATTGAGATGATTTATGTGATGAGGCCTTATCTGTATCATCTGGGGGATCGGGGAGAGTTGACCCCGCAGCAGCTTCAAATCATCGAAGAAAGACTTGAAAATATCGGTCTTGAGGCGGTCGAGATCGATATTCTGGGAAGCGGTGGTTTTGGCGGGAAAATGACTGTAGAAGTCACCGGCCGGGGGGAGAGTTCCCGACTTGCCGGCTTTCTCAGACGGGAAAACAAGGCCCTCGACTATCACTACCGGCGGGAAGTCATCATTACAAGGATCAGCAATTGAGCGATATGATGGTTTCAATCACTATATTTTTACTGGTGGGGCTGCTTTTGCTGCCTGCAGGACTTTTTCTGATTGAAAAGGCCCTGCATCTGTACCAGCTGGAGGTCGTTAAGGACCATCTGGACCTGGGACTGGACTGGATCCTCGTGTCCCTTGAACCTGGGGCCCTTTCCGATGGGAGGCTCAGGGTCAGCAACTGGGAGGTAGAAGCCCGGCTGGGCAGTTATCTCCAGGAGAGGGGAGTCGTCTGTGATGACGTGAAGGTGGTCCTGTTGCCCAGAGGCGGGACCCTCGAGGGTGAAGTGAGACTCAAAGTGAAGGTGATGGCCAACCTGATTAATAAAAATCTATTGAATAGGGAGACATATGAGATTATTAGAAAGATTAAGATTCCAGTGGACCGATAACCGCAGGAAAATGATTCTGGTACTGTCGATGATACTTTCCCTGAGTCTGATAATTATTCAGTCCCTGTTATTGGGAGCAGACCCCGTGCAACAGGTGTTTTTTGCTACCCGGACCATAGAGGCTGGAGAGACCATGGGTTCCCACAATACTGAAAAACACATTGTTGCAAGGGAGCTGCCGGAAAGGTTTTCCTATGTCCGGGAGGTTGAGGGCCTGGTGGCGGCTCAAAGGCTTCTCCCCGGTGAAGTCATCTTGAAAGCCAGTACTGCCGGGAAGAAGGATTTTTACGACAAAAAAGAAACAGAATACCTGGTCAGCCTGAAAATGGATGAAGAAACCACTGCCGCTTATCATTTCGAACAGGGACAGTGGGTGGACCTGATCCATGTCACGGAGAATTCCCCGGTTCCAATGAAGGTTTTTGAGGAAATCTTTGTACAGGAACTCATCTATGAAGATCCCAAGGCGATTTACCCTCAAACGCTTCTACTGAGAGTGGAGGAGGAGGTCAGAAATTATATTCTGACACATAGAAGGGAAGGTCGTTTTGAGATATCGCCATGAAAAAAGCAGATCCGTCAAAGATCTGCTTTTTGTATGCTAGTCAATATCGTATTCCCTGGCGGATTCTTCCCCCTGGAGGACCCTGAAGGTTCCATTGGCCAGGGCCTGCAGTTCGTTTTCCCCCGGGCTGACAATCACCGGGGCAATGAATCCAACTCTTTTGCTGATCCACTCAGTGATCCGTTTTGAGTAGGCGATGCCGCCGGTCAGGATGATGTGGTCGACGCTGCCGCTGAGGACGGTGGCAAGCTCTCCGATTCCTTTGGCAATCTGATAGGCCATGGCCTCGTAAACCAGCAGTGCCTCAGTGTCGCCGGCTTCAATCATTTCCTCGACCTTGAGGGCTTCATTGGTGCCCAGGTAGGACACAAGGCCACCCTTGCCGCGGAGTTTCTTTTTCATAGTGGCCTGGTCGTTTTTGTAGCTCATGGCCACAAGGTCCTTCCCCGGCAGACCGCCGGACCGTTCGGGAGAGAAGGGCCCCTCGTCATCGGAAACGATGTCGATCATTTTGCCCCCGGAAATTGCCGCAATGGTGATGCCGCCCCCTAAATGGGCCACGATGGCATTGAAGGCAGAGAGATCCTTCCCTTTGGATTTGGCCGTATTGATGGCTACAGAGCGAATATTGAGGGCGTGGACAAGGCTGCGTCTGGGGATTTCCTTGAGACCGGACAACCGGGCGATGTCCTGAAGTTCGTCCACCGCCACCGGATCATAGATATAGGCATCGATCCCTGCATGCTTTGCAATTTCGAAGGCTATCAAGGCGCCGAGATTGGAGGCGTGTTCCACTACTGGATTGAAACGCAGCCGGTCCACCATTTTCTGGTTAACCAGGTAGGCGCCGGATGCTACCGGCGGCAGGAGTCCCCCTCTGCCGACTACGGCGCTCAGATCCTGGACAGTGATTCCGATTTCCTTCAAAAATGCCATGATGCTTTCATAACGCATGGCATATTGGTCCGTGATTTTCTCGAAGCCTTCCAAGGTTTCACTGGGGTGGACGATATTGGTTTTGTGAAGCTCCTGCTGGTTTTCAAATACGGCCACCTTGGTTGAGGTGGAACCCGGGTTGATGGCAAGAATGAGTTTTCCCATTTTTTAGACTCCTTTCAGATTAAGCGGATTTCATTTTTCTCGAGAAGGCGAGAATGGCTCCGAGGGCTACAGACAGATAGGCGGCGACCACCACCCGGTATTCTCCAGGGAGTAAAAACGTAATGGTGTGGGCCGGTATCCAGAACAAAGGGATGGTCTTCATCACAACAAAGGAAATGAACCCGTACCAGTCGATTCGGGATTCGACCGCCTTCAAATCGATTCGAGTGTTTTTGTTGGCCACCTTGGCATCGATGATGGTATCGGTAATGCGGTGGAAGGCCATAAAGGTCGGGGCAAAGGTGAGATTCATGAATGCACTGGTGAAAAAGGCAAAGGCGAAGGAGGAGCCTTTGAAGGGGAGCAGGCCGCTGTTCATGCCTGCGGTGACCCCTGCGCCGTAGATGTTGAAAATCAGCGTGATGATGATGCCCAGAAAACCCCAGACCAGGGCCCGGTATAAAAGGCCGCCGGGATTGATCCACTCGCCGGAGCTTATCCTGATGGAAAGAAGTTCTCCCATGGTGGCCAGAAGCATGAACTTCAAAAAGCCGCCCGCCAGGGGATAAGTGCTAGTCAAGCCTATGAAACTGGTGCGGCTGGATTCGAAAACAAATATCAGTGAAAACAGAACCAGTACGCCGCCCCAGATAAAATCTCCTTTTTTCAAATGAAAATCCTCCCTTATATTTCCTTCATTCCGGCACTAAGGGCCTGAATGTTGATATCGACAAAGGCTTCTTTGACATTTTCCCTGATGATTTCTTCCCAGTTCAGATCCTCAAGCGCCATGGATTTGATCAGAGCGCCAAGGAGGACCACGTTCATGGTCCTGCGATTGCCGAGGGATTTCGCGATGTCACTGGCATCAATTACTGTGGTGTTCGCTTTCTCCCGGATTCGCTCAAGGATATTCTGGGGATAGCTGTCGATACCGGAATTGATCCTGACCGAGGGCAGCTGATAGTTGTTGATGACCATTTTCCCCGTCGGTTTGAGATGACCCAGCCATCTGAGGGCCTCCATCATCTCAAAGGCGACAATGATATCGGCATCCCCCTTGTCGATGACCGGAGAATGGACCTCCTCCCCATAGCGGACCTGGGAGACTACGGAGCCGCCTCTTTGGGACATGCCGTGGATTTCAGCCATTTTCACATCGTACCCGTGGGCCACGAGACCATTGGATAGAATTTTACTGGCAGTGATGGTCCCTTGACCGCCCACGCCGACTAGCAGGATATTTTTTGTGGTACTCATCGGGCAACCCCCTTTACACTGATGGCATTGACTGGACAGGTCTGCAGACAGACCTGACAACCCACACACTGATTGGTATCGATGGAGACCCTGCGCTTTTCAGGATGCCAGATGAGTGCGGGACATCCGGTTTTTAGGCATTTTTTACAGCCGATGCATGTGGATTCGTCCACGACGCACTGGGAATCAATGGCTCCGAATTCCTCAAGGTCCTGAGGAGAGTATTTTTTAAGGGCGCAGGGGTAGCGGGTGATGATGACGGAGGGTTCATTGTCAATGGCCAGGGCCCAGTCAAGGGCCTCATTCACTTCGTCAAGGTGGTGGGGATTGATCACTCTGACGTGTTTGACTCCCATGGCCTTGACAACATCCTCTATTTCCACGATGGTGGTGGGCATTCCCTGAAGGGTGTATCCGGTGCCGGGATGGTCCTGATGTCCTGTCATGCCGGTAATCCGGTTGTCGAGTATGCAGGTAATGGTATTGGAGCGGTTGTAGATGACATCCAGGAGAGAATTCATACCGGTATGGAAAAAGGTAGAGTCACCGATGGTGGCTACCGCCCGCATGTCTTCATTGTACCGGTTGAAAATGGTCTGGGCGCCGTGGGCCATGCTGACGCTTGCCCCCATACAGATGGTGGTGTCCTTGGCGTTGAGAGGTTCGAAACCGCTGAGTCCATAACATCCGATGTCGCCGTTGATCATGATGTTCTTTCTTTTACCAAGCTCGTAATAGAATCCGCGATGGGGGCATCCGGCACAGAGGGTGGGGGGTCTGGGTACCATATCCGAGGCATCGTAGTCGATAACCTCCAGCTTTTCCTCTAAAAAGGCACTGCGGATGATTTCCGGACTCAGTTCACCCTGATTGGAAAGCCTCTCTTTTCCGATGCAGTGGATGCCCCGGGACTTGATCTGCTCTTCAATATAAGGTTCGAGTTCCTCGATGACATAGAGGGTCTCGACTTCCCTGGCGAAATCCTCAATCTTCTTGAAGGGCAGGGGGTGGGTAAAACCGAGTTTCAGATAGGATGCCCGGTCCCCGAAAACTTCCTTTGCATATTCATAGGAAATTCCCGAGGCGATGACGCCGATTTTTTTATCATGCCATTCAATGAAATTCAAAGGGGTTTCGTTGCTGAAGGCTTCTAGAGCCGTCAGGCGTTTTTCGACCTTTGCGTGAAGCTTTCTGGCAGTAGAGGGGACGGCGTCAAATTTATCAAGCTGCTTTGTATAGGGCTTTTTCTCCCCCTCCACCCTGTCGCCGAGGTTGACGAGGCTCTTGGAATGACAGATTCTTGTGGTCACCCGAAGGAGAACAAGACTGTCGTAGGTCTCACTGATTCTGATGGCCTCCACCACCATGTCCTTGGCCTCCTGGGAATTGCTGGGCTCAAGCATGGGGATTTTTGAAAACCTGGCATAGTAACGGTTGTCCTGTTCGTTCTGGGATGAATGCATCCCGGGTTCGTCTGCGGTGACTAAGACCGTCCCTCCGGTGACTCCGGTATAAGCGAAGGTGAAGAGGGGGTCTGCAGCGACGTTCACACCGACGTGTTTCATGGAAGCAATGGCCCTGCCTCCGGCTATGGAGGCGCCGATGACAGCCTCTAGGGCAACCTTTTCATTGGGGGCCCACTCTGCGATGATGTCTTCTTTGTAGAGGGCTATGTTTTCTAGTATTTCCGTCGAGGGAGTGCCTGGATAGGCGCTGGCATACACGATGCCGCCTTCGTAGGCTCCCCGGGCAATGGCCTCATTGCCTGTCAGTAGTTTTTTCACCCTGTGTCCTCCTTGTCTGTTTTTTCACCCTATCATTATACTAAATAATTTTAGGTTTTACAAAAACATTGTAATTCCCCAAGGGGAAGAAATCTTCGAAAGAGATGGCCACTTGTCTGAAGAATTTTGGTAGAATGGAAATAACTACAATCTTTGGAATGGAGATAACCACGTGAAAAAACTCAATCACTATGCCATCTTGTCCCTGTCTCTGATGACCATCATGTCCGGAGCGGTGGTGGCACCGGTACTTGGCCTCATTGCAGAGGAATTCCCGGATGCGGGGGATCTGTACATCCGGATGGTCATCGCTCTGCCGGCGCTGTTCATTGTCGCCTTCTCACTCGTTTCCGGCTATTTGTCCAGGTGGTTTCGCAAGAAAAAACTGGTGGTTGCCGGGGTGGTTCTTTTCTTTGTCGGAGGTGTCGGAGGAGCCATGGCCAACAGCATCACAGAGCTGCTGTTCACCAGGGCTGTTCTCGGCAGCGGTCTGGGACTGGTGCTCCCCCATTCCACGGGATTCATTGCGGACTTTTATGAAGGGTCCGACAGAATCCGGAACATGGGGTACTCCACGGCCATGAACAATTTCGGTGGCATTTTCGCGACCATAGCTTCCGGCTATTTGGCCCTGGTTGACTGGCGGTACTCTTTTTATTTTTACGGGATTACTTTTTTTATTCTGTTGTTGATTCTGGGTTTTCTGCCGGAGAAACCCCCTGCCAAAAGGAGCCTCCCGGCCAAAAGGGTCTCTGTGCCACCCAAAGTTGTTTTCATGGGTCTGTCCATGCTCGTGGTGACGCTGATTTTTTATTCCTCCCCCTCCAACCTGGCTCTTTTTGTGGCCCAGGAGGGTATCGGGACCAGCAATACCTCGGCCTTTCTGATTACAGTCCTGACCATATCAGGCTTCGGTTTCGGCATGGTTTTCAAAAGCATCAAGACAAGGCTGCGGTCCCATACCGGCACCTTCGGCTTTGGAGCCTTCATAGCCGGCTATGGGATTCTTGTCGGGTTTTCCGATCTTCCGGCCCTTTCTCTGGCCATGGTGTTGATTGGCTACGGTACCGGGACCTTGAACCCCTTGATATTCTATACCACTTCCATGGTCTCAAAAAAAGAGGAAACCACCTTTTCCCTGGCTTTGGTGAGCGGGTCCATGTTCCTGGCCCAGTTTCTGACCCCCTTTATCATTGGCGGCATTGCCAGCTACAGCGGGATTGCTTCCATCCGCCTACCCTTTTGGTTTTCCATTGGATTGGGCGGCGCGGCACTACTGGTCTATCTTCTCTTGAGGGAGAGGCTATATATTGACTAGGGATTGATGTATAATAAGAACCTGGGAGGGAAGAAAAATGAAAATAAATGTCAACGCATCCATCAGCGATCATCAGATGATCCTGGTTCCGGTCTATAAGCACCAGGTTTTGAAAAAGGACGAACTCGACCTCAACGGTGAACTGGAGTTTCTCTTTGATTTGAAAATATTCGACGGCAGTAAGGGAAGCTTTCATTTCCTGAGAAAAAACAAGAATATTCTTTTTTTCGGTCTGGGGGATGAAAGTGCGGTCACTCCCTCAATCACCCGGGAAATGATTGGCGGTGCGGTCAGGGAAGCGAAAAAACTCAAGGCCAAAAGTCTGGTTTTCTACTGCAGGGAGCCGAAATATCTCGGGGCCCTGGTGGAAACGGTGATTTTGGCGGATTACGATTTTGAAGTCTACAAAACCGCTGACAGGGAACAGAAGATAGAAACCCTCAATCTTGTCCTCAAGGAAGATTTCGATGAGGCGGTGATCAGGGAGTATCAAGCTCTGGCACAGGGGACCATGATTGCCAGAGATCTGGCCAACGAGCCTGCCAATATCCTGAACCCGGCAGAACTGGCCAGGCGGACCAGGGACCTGGGGGAAACCTTTGGCTTCGAGGTCGAGGTGTACGGTCGAGAGGCGATAGAGAAGGAAAGGATGGCGGCCTATCTAGCGGTGGCTTCCGCTTCAGAAAACGAGCCCCAGCTGATTGTAATGCGCTACAAGGGGGCGCCTGCAACGAAAAAGACCTACGGGCTTGTGGGCAAGGGTCTCACCTACGATTCCGGTGGGCTTTCCATCAAACCCACTGACGGGATGGTCACCATGAAGGGGGACATGAGCGGCAGTGCCGCGGTAATCGGGACCTTCACAGCCCTGAGCGCAAATGGGGTCAAAGCCAATGTGACGGGGGTGATTGCCGCCTGTGAAAACATGATTTCAGGGAAGGGCTTTCGGCCGGGGGATATCCTCAGAGCAAGAAACGGCAAGACCATTTTTGTAGGCAACACCGATGCCGAGGGAAGGCTGACCCTTGCGGATGCCCTGGATTATATCATTGAAAAAGAAAAGGTGGATGAGGTGGTGGATATAGCGACCCTGACAGGAGCGGCCGTCAGAGCGCTCGGTCACACCACCACGGCGATCCTGGGAAATTCTGCTGAAAAAATCGGTGCATTTTTCAAGGCTTCAGAACCGGCGGATGAAAGACTGTGGGAGCTGCCTCTGTTTGATGACTACAAGGATCAGCTCAAGCATCATGAGGCCGACTTGAACAACCTGGGCGGGGATCCGGGTACAATTACCGCAGCGGCCTTCCTGGAAAATTTCGTTGGTGAAACGCCCTGGGTCCATCTGGATATTGCCGGCACGGCCTTTTCAGAAAAGGCCAGGGGCTATCGGCCCAAGGGGGCTACCGGTATGGGTGTCAGGCTCCTCTACCACTATATCAAAGGGGATGAGTCCAATTAAACTAGTCGCAACCACCGCCTTCGGGATTGAATCCGTTGCAGCCCAGGAGATCAAGGACCTGGGCTTTGAAGGGATAGTCACTGAGAATTCCAGGGTGATTTATGAAGGAGATCACCTGGGGATTGTGCTTTCCAATCTCTGGCTGA
This sequence comes from delta proteobacterium ML8_F1, assembly GCA_002029975.1. Lineage (GTDB taxonomy): Bacteria > Bacillota > Clostridia > Peptostreptococcales > Acidaminobacteraceae > ML8-F1. The sequence goes on from LQBE01000041.1 coordinate 51,681, forward strand.
GAACGCCGGACCGGATATATATCCTGATGGGCACCTTCAAGGCCTTGACCTTTGAGGAACTGTTCCAGGGAGTTTCCCGGATTGAATGGGAAAAATTCATTGATGCAAAGGGCAGATTCCCCGTGGAGGCCAAGAGTGTCAAATCACAGCTCTTCAGTCTCTCGGATATCCAGGCAATCAGCAAAAAAGCCATGGTGAAGCGGCTGGGTGCCCACTACAAAACCGAGTGGTTTGAAGAATCCGCAGGCACCTACAGGGTGGTGGTGTCAATCCTCAAGGATCAGGTGTCCGTGCTTTTGGACACTTCAGGGGAGGCCCTCCACAAACGGGGTTACCGGTCCAGGGGCTATCAGGCACCTCTTAAGGAAACCCTGAGTGCGGCCCTGATCAAAATCAGCCGCTGGAGACCCGGCATACAGCTGGTGGATCCCCTGTGCGGGACGGGGACGATTCTGATTGAAGCGGCCATGATGGGCAGAAATATCGCCCCGGGGCTCAACAGGAAATTCGCTTCTGAGAAATGGCCTTTATTTCCAGGAGAGCTCTACCCCCGGGAAAGAAAGAAAGCTTTTGAGGCCATTGACCATGAGGCGGCACTTCATCTTGAAGGTTACGACCAGGATTCCCGGGCGATAAAAATCGCCATGGAGAACGCTCTGGAGGCGGGAGTAGCGGAGGATATTCACTTCCAGGTCAGAAGGCTGGAGGCATTCAGCACCAAAAGGGCCTACGGCTATATCATCACAAATCCGCCTTATGGGGAGCGTCTGGGAGAAAAAGCCCAGGTGGAGGCCCTTTACAGGCAAATGGGGGAAGTTTTCAATCCTCTTGCCACCTGGTCAAAATACATTCTCACCTCCATGGAGACCTTTGAAGAGAATTTTGGCCACAAGGCGACAAAAAACAGAAAATTGTACAATGGAAGAATCAAGGCATATTTTTATCAGTATTACGGAGAGAAACCCAAAAGAGGTGTTTAGAAAGTCATGAAAAAAACCAAGGGTGAGAAATTCATATCCTTTGTGGTTTTCCTGGTTATTGCCTTTGGTGTATTCAATTATCAGTCGATGGCAGATTACTTGATGGGTTTTCTCGGCCGGGGACAGTACACCATGACCAGGGTTAAAACCGTTCCCCTCGAAAACAAGCTGGAGAATTCCGTGATACCGTCGGTGCACCCCCTTGAGCAGGAGATAGTGGTTCTGGAAAAGACCCGGCTGACGCTTTACAACCGGGATGGTGAGGCGGTGTGGCAGGTGGTCAATGACTTTTCCGAGGTCCTGGTTGCCGGCAATGAGAATTTTTTTGTGGTGGGGGACCAGGTGACCGGGGAGGTGTACGCCTATGACTACCGGTCCAATATCAATGCAAGGGTCGAGACGGCAGGTGAGGTCAAGGGTATCGAAATCACCCGCAAGGGATATGTTCTGCTTCAGGTGGGGGAAAACGAAATCCAGGTGTATGATCCCAGACTCAATCTGATATCGTCCCTCAAAATCAACCAGGGGGTCATCACTCATGTCGCCTTCAATGAGTCTGACGAGCAGGTGTACCTTGTGGACCTGGACATGGCCTCGGGAAGGGTGAAAAGCACCCTGTACAAATACCGTGTCACCGGCGAACTTGTGGGTTCCATCGAGATGGATAATGAAGTGATTTTCGAGTTGTTCTTCGAGGGAAAGGCGCTGATCAAGCTTTCGGACCTTGAGACTGGTATCATTGGTGAGGACATGCTGCTGGAAACCCGGATCCCCTCAACGGGACTAGTGGACCGGGCGGCCTATGGGGCGGGCCATCTGGTTGTCCAGAACTACGACAGGGATTCAGACAATATGGGAGGGAGCAATATCTATGACCTTCTGGTGTATGACATCGCGCAAAAGAAAGTCAGTTTCAAAAGATCCTATCCTGAAGCCTTTGCCGGGATAACCTTCTTGGAGGAGAAAATTCTAGGCCATACCAACAGCAGGGCCCTGCTGTATGATCTGGAAGGGGTTTTGCTGGGAGAATTCAATTTCTCCAGGGAATTCAAGAATCTGAAGGTTCTGGGAAATGACCGGATTTTCATCCAGGGGGTCGACTATTTTGAAATCTACACCCTTGAAAAACGATAATTACAGGAGTAAGGTGATAGGATGAACTGGCTGGATATTATGATACTGCTCATTGTGGCATGGGTTGCAGTGAGGGGGATTACAAGGGGTTTGATCAAGTCCGTGACTGGGATTGTTGCGATGGTTGCCGGTTTTTTAGCTGGAAACCTGCTCTATGGAGAGGTTGCCGGGTTTTTGAAGACTCACACAGGGGTATTCGCCGGCATCCGGGAATTTTTCAACAGAGAATTTTTTTCCAATCTCAGGATTCCAGAGTTTGAATCGGATTTCAGTGATATTACCCGGGAAATATTTCAACAGGGAAGAATCTGGAGAGGGTATCCGGGCAGTGATTTCGGCGAATTCATGGCAACGGTTCTTTTGAATATTCTCTCCTGGCTGCTGGTGTTTTTTATTGTGGTGCTGCTGGTGACGATTCTGGGGGTTGTGGTGGATACGGTCTTCAAACTCCCCGTCCTCAAGACTCTCAATGCCCTTGGGGGATTTGTCTTTGGAATTGTCAAAGGGACTATGTATGTCTTCTTTATTGTCATTGTGATGGATTTTTTCGGTGGAATCGCTCAGAGCAGCTATTTGAAGGACCTGATCCAGGGATCGATTTTCGCCGAGGTTGTCCTCGGGTACAATATTTTCACTTGGATCAACTTTTAAGAGGGGGGAAGGCCTGTGCCCATGCCTATCGATGTAGGAGACAAGGTAATCACCAAGAAACCGCATCCCTGCGGCAACAATGAGTTTATCATCACCCGGACGGGGATGGATTTCAGAATGCGGTGCACCAAGTGTCAAAAGGAAATCTGGATCAGCCGGGTGAAGCTGGAAAAGAGAATCAAGAAGATAGTCAAGGAAGATTAGTGTATAATGGAAGTGAGAAAATAATTATGGAGGTGCTCACAATTGAGTATTAAGTATGCTGAAAGAATGGACAACCTGAAGGCTTCGGAAATCAGAGAGATTCTGAAGCTGACGGAACGACCTGAGGTAATCTCCTTTGCAGGGGGGCTTCCGGCGCCGGAACTTTTTCCGATAGAGGAAATGAAGGTGGTGTCCCGCAAGGTACTCGAGGAAATGGGTCAGGCGGCTCTGCAGTACAGTGCGACAGAGGGCTATCCGCCCCTGAGAAAAGCCATCACAGAGCGGATGAAGGTTTTCGGCATTGAAAGTGATCCCGATGAGATTCTGATCACCAGCGGATCCCAGCAGGGTCTGGATTTCTGCGCCAAGATTTTCATCGATCCCGGCGACGTGGTGGTGGTGGAGAGTCCCAGCTATCTGGGCGCCATCAATGCGTTCAAGGCCTACCAGTGCAACTTCGTCGAAGTGCCTACGGACCAGGACGGGATGCTTATGGAAGACCTCGAGAATGTTTTGAAAAACACCCCTAATGTCAAGTATATCTATGTCATCCCGGATTTTCAGAATCCAACGGGTAAAACCTGGTCCGTGGAAAGAAGAAAGGCATTTATGGCCCTGGCCAACCAGTACGATGTGCCGGTGGTAGAGGACAATCCCTATGGAGAACTTCGCTTTGAAGGAGAAATCCCCCCTTCCTTGAAATCCATGGATCCGGAGAATCGGGTTATTTTTCTGGGAACCTTTTCTAAGACCTTCACACCGGGTCTGCGTATGGGATGGGTCCTGGCTGAAAAATCGATTCTGGAGAAGTTCATCCTGGTGAAGCAGGGTGCTGACCTTCAGACCAACTCCATGACCCAGAGGGAGCTGGCCATGTTCCTGGAGATGTATGATCTCGACGCCCATATAGAGAAAATCAAGAATGTCTACAGAAAAAGACGGGACATCATGCTCAAGACCATGGAAGAGACCTTCCCCGAAGGGGTTACCTGGACCTATCCCAATGGGGGATTGTTCACCTGGGTGGAGTTCCCTGAGCATATCAACACCAGGGACCTGATGGTGGAAGCCATCAAGAAAAATGTCGCCTGCGTCCCCGGAGGATCCTTCTATCCCAACGGTGGCAGAGAAAATGCAATCCGGGTCAATTACTCCAATATGCCAGAGGACCGCATCGTCGAGGGTATCAAGAGACTTGCCGAGGTCATCAGGGAAGCCCTTTAAAGCTGGAATTATCCAGCTTTTTTTCTTGTCTTTAAGGGTCGGGCATGGTATAATTCATAAATGCAACGAGAAACTCTCTGCCCGTAGAGGGCCAAATAGACCATAGGGAGGTGTATTTAATGACAAATTACGAAACCATGTACATTCTGAGACCCAGTGTTGAAGAAGAAGACAGAAATGCCATTGTTGAAAAGTTCAAAGGAATCGTTTCGAATGGCGGAGAAGTAGTTTCAGTCGATGAGTGGGGCAGCCGCAAGCTGGCTTACGAAATCGAGAAGGTGAAGGACGGTTACTACGTGTTGATGACCTTTAAAGGCGACGGCGCGATTGTCACTGAGCTTGAGCGAAACTACAGAATTTCTGATGACGTCATGCGGTTTATTGTGATTAACCTGGACCAGAAATAGAGGTGTTTTCATGAACAGTGTTTTTTTAATTGGACGGCTGACCAAGGATCCTGAACTCCGATTTGTTGCGGGCAGCGGCAAGGCTGTAGCGAATTTCAGCATTGCCGTGGATCGAGAATTTTCCAAGGAGAAGGTGGCTGATTTCTTCCCGATAGTCGTCTGGGGAAAGCAAGCGGAAACGGTCTCCCAGTACATGTCCAAAGGAAAAAGGGTCGCTGTGCGTGGTTCCCTTCAAACGGATAAATACCAGGATAAAAACGATATTACCCGCTACGTTACCAGAGTGGTCGCTGATCGAGTGGAATTTCTCGATTGGGGTGGTGATTCTTCAGACTCATCATCCGGTGACAACAAATCATCCAAAAATTCTGAAGATAACTTTGATTTTTCGGCTTTCCAGTCCGTTGAGGACGAGGATGTCCCATTCTAAAAGCAAGGAGGGAAATATAAATGGCATTCAAGAGAAAAAAAAGAAAAAAAGTGTGTCGATTCTGCGAAGAAAAAGTAGATCATATCGACTACAAGGATATAAAAAAGTTACAAAGGTACCTGACAGAACGAGGTAAAATTTTGCCCCGCCGAGTCACTGGAACTTGTGCTAAGCATCAAAGAGCATTGACCGCCTCTATCAAACGCGCTAGAATCATGGCGTTACTGCCCTTTGTCAAAGATTGATCATCAAGAGAATCCGGGTGGATTCTCTTTGTTCGTTATGGAATATTTTCACTCACATCAGCGGGAGGGTCAATTTGAATTCAACTAATCCAACCAAAGCTCTTGTGGAGACAGCCCTTTTGTCCTCCATCACCAGCATCCTGGCAATCGCCGGTATGTACATTCCCTTTTTAGGGTATCTGATGCTCATTGTGGCGGTGCCCTTTATCCTGATTGTTGTCAGACACTCCGCAAGATACGGTGTGCTAGGGGCCCTGGCTACGGGAATGCTCGTCATGTTTGTTTCCTTTCCCACCTATGGTATCTACGTAGCGGCCATGGGCGGCGGCGTCGGAATCCTCATGGGACAACAGATCAAGAAAAGAAAAGAATCCATGACGGTCATATTCTATGGGGCCCTGGGGGCCTCGGTGACGATGATTCTTCTGTTGACCCTGACCACCCTGGTCACCGGAGTCAGTCTCATTGCCATGGTGGAAGAACTCCTTGCGGAGTCTTTTCAAATCACCGACCGGATGGGACTGGAAAATGTCCTGCTGGAGTCCGGGGTAACCCTGGAGGACATCCTTGAAATATTCAAATTGATTTTACCCAGTACCCTGATACTCACTTCAGCTTTTTTTGCCGTCTTCAACTACAACGTGGGAAGAGTGATACTCAGAAGAACGGGTTTCACGGCCGGGGAATCGAAGCCTTTCAGTCAGTTCACCCTGCCCGGAAATATCATAATGGGGACCACTCTGATTCTGATTTTGACTTATCTCAGCGGCTATTTCAATATTGTCGACACGGAAGTGCTTTTTATCAATATCTTGAATCTTTTCATCTACATTTTTCTGTTGCAGGGTCTGGCAATCATCTTTTTTCTCTTGGAAAAGAAACAGTTTAAAACCGGCATGAAAATCTTTGTGGTGCTGATGGTGTTTCTCTTGCAGATGGTTGTGGGCGTGGCGCTTATCGGGTGGATTGACAATATTTTTGATTTTAGAAAAATCCGTCAAAAGAAAACAGGTGTCTAAGTCAACTACCCATCACCTAAAGGAAATGGGCTTGTAACTGCCCAGTAGTACGAACGGCTCACGCCTCCTACCTTTAACCCCAATAAGCATTAATGCTTAAAGTGGCGTTACATCATAGGGTGGCTGACAGCACCCTTTACAAAAGAGTTTACTCTTTTGCAACTGCACTAGGTACTTGACTATCAACAAGATAGTTTGTTCCCATACGGTACAGATTCATTGCTCCAATACGGTCATCATTTGACTGATAACCACAGTTTTTGCAAGTAAATAGATGTTTTTTCTTGTTACGATTAGCTTTTTCAGTATGTCCACACTTAGGACAACACTGACTTGTGTAAGCTGGGTCAACCTTTATTACTGCTGATTCGTTTTGCTTTGCCTTGTAGATTAGCTTTTGCTCAAGGTCATAGAACGACCATGATACAGAAACATACCGGGTCTTGGTATGAATACGTTCCGTGGCATTACGGACACCTGTCAAGTCTTCCAGTACGAATAAAGTATGTTTTGGGTTGTTTTCAACGAGTGCCTTTGATACTTGATGGTTAATATCTTGCATCCAACGGTTTTCTCGTTGTCCAATAGCTTTGATTCTTCGTCTTGAAGAGGGTGTTTTTCGTATTTGCAGTTCTTTACGTAGTTTTGAATAATTTGCTCGTTTTTGTTTGATGGCTTTACCACTTACAAAACCTGATTTATGTTTGCTATCATAGGTGGCAATTAAGAAGTTTATCCCTCTATCAATGCCTACAACATGGCATACTTCTGAGAGCTTGTAGGCAGGAACATCATAAGTGACAGGAATGTGCAGAAAATATTTACCGTGTTTGTAGACAAGCTTTGCAGTACCAAACTTATAGGTCGTTGCATTAAAATATTTTTCCATACCCTTTGAGTGATAGCTTAGTTTAACTCGACCTTCAAGTGTATTAATTGAAAATGTTTCTTGCGTTAAAGAATAATCTCTATTCCATACCAAGTCATATTGTGGCTTCTTAAATACAGGTTTTATCCATTCCTTTTGATTCTGGGTAATAGTTTTGTATCTTGCGATAACTGTTTTGAGAACAGATTGAGCCATCTGTGATTTAAGTCCAAATCTCTCACGAAGGGTAGCGTACAAAACTTTATTCAGTGAAAATTGTTTTAGGTCGTGGGTATGGAATATGTGATTCGAAACATAGTTACAGGCATTACGATAAACAGCCATCGTATTATTAAGCAATACCCTGTCTGTATCCGAAGTTATAATTTGTATCTTTGCGGTAATGGTAATCTGTTCCATAAATGCGACCTCACGACTTTGTATTCACCAAATATAGTATATAATAATAATTAGTGAGGTCAAGCGAGGGAGTAGTAGTATGGATACGAATTATAACCGTAAAAACAGGCGTAAATACAGCTTAAAAGCACCTATTGTATTAGTCACCAAATATAGAAAACAACTACTTAAAGGCATCATAATGGAAACAGATAAAGACCCTATTCATTTTCTTATCAGTCATGATACCACCGTTAGTATATGCGAGATTGTGAAAAGAATAAAATAGGAAACAACCTATAGATTGTGGCAAAAACAGTCTTTACTCTTATCTAAGCACGATTGGAAAAGAAAAATATTTTGCTCAGATGGTTATTTTGCCTGTAGTATCGGTGAAGTATCATTTTCAACAATCCAAAGATACATTGAAAATCAAGGGTAGAAAGGAGCATGGCACTCCTCCCACCACCTAAAGGTAATGGGCTTTTGTGCCACAAAAATTTATGAAAACCAACAACAAGATAATGAATATTCTGCTCCCCGACAACAAAATCTATCTCATCATCATTCTGTTCCTCAATTTTGCGATGCTGTATTACAATATGGTGATCGGTATTCTGGGACTGGTGACCCTGGTCGCCTTGACCCTCTACGGGATAGTCACCTCAAGAGAAAAAATGAAGACCTGGTCAAATTACATTGAAAACCTATCCCAGGATCTCGGCAGCGCGGCCCAGAGCTCTCTGATCAATATTCCGGTACCCCTTTCCCTGGTGAACCTTGAGGGGAAATTTGTCTGGTACAACTCCAAGTTCACCGATATGGTAGAGGAGGAGGGCCTGCTCAATTCCAACATCACCGAGGTGCTGCCTCAGATTACCATAGATGAGATTCTCAGCCGGGAGCTTGAATCCATAGATGTGAAGGTGGGAGAGCGCTCATTCCAGGTCAAGAAAAACATGGTCAGCATTGAGGCCAAGAACAAGGACGACAGCGTGATTATCATGCTGTACTGGATTGAGACTACGGCATACTCCAAACTGAAAATCAAATACAATGAAGAAAGACCCCTGATGGCTTTTGTACAGGTGGACAACTACGACGAGGTGGTCAACAACACCAAGGAGGAGAAACTGCCCTTTGTCCTCAGTGAAATCGAGAGCAAAATCAACGCCTGGGGAGCCAGAATGAATGGAATGGTCAAAAGATATCAAAATGACCGCTACATGATTATCTTTGAAAACAAGTTTTTAAGCAACCTGGAAGAGAAGAAGTTCTCGATCCTGGATGAAATCCGGGAGATTGACATGGGCAACAAGATACCGGTCACCCTCAGTATCGGTGTAGGGGCCAATGCAAAAAACCTTGAGCAACTGGAGGAATTTGCATTTTCAGCGCTGGAACTCGGCCTGGCCAGAGGGGGAGACCAGGCGGTGGTGAGAAAAAACAGCGCCTTTGATTTCTACGGTGGCAAGACCAAGGCGGTTGAAAAGAGAAACCGGGTGAAGGCCCGGGTGGTGGCCCATGCCTTGAGACCCCTCTTCGACGAGTCAGAGAACATCTATATCATGGGTCACAAATACCCTGACATGGACGCCTTCGGGGCGGCAATCGGTGTCTATCGCGCCGCCATCAACCGCGGGAAAAAAGCCTACATTGTTCTCAATGAAGTCAATGAGACCATTGTCAGTGTCTATAATCTCTTCAAGGACGACCCCACCTATCAGTTTGTGACATCGGAGGCGGCTTTGGAGAAATCCACTCCGGAGGATCTGCTTTTCGTGGTGGATACCCATCGGCCGAGTTTTACAGAATGTCCGGAGCTTATCGGCCGGATGGACCGGATTGTGCTCTTTGACCACCACCGCCGGGGGACGGAGTTCATCGAGGAGACCTCTTTGACCTACCTTGAACCCTACGCTTCCTCCACCTGCGAGCTGGTGACCGAAGTCATCCAGTACATTGATGAAAAGGGCATTCTCAAGGAACACGAAGCCGAGGCCCTTCTGGCCGGGATCATGCTCGATACCAAGAATTTCAGTGTCAAGACCGGGGTGAGGACCTTTGATGCGGCCTCGTTTCTCAGAAGAAGCGGTGCCGATACCATGAAGGTCATGCAGTTGTTCCAGGACGATTTCGAAACCATCCGCCTGAAGTCCGATATTGTGTCTGAAGCGCAGATTCTGCATCGCAGAGTGGCCCTTTCGGTTTACAGAAGACCGATTAAGAACATCAAGCTCATTGCCTCCCAGAGCGCCGACCTGCTGCTCAGGGTCAGGGGGGTGGATGTGTCCTTTGTGATTGGCAGCGATCTTGAGGGAGAGATTGTCGTGAGCGGGAGGTCCATGGGTGAAGCCAATGTCCAGGTCATTCTCGAAAAGCTTGGAGGTGGCGGGCATCTGACCACCGCCGGGGCGCAGTTCAAGGATAAATCGATTGACGAAGTCGAACAGCTGGTAATAGATGAGATAGAAACCTATATTAAGGAGGCCTGACAAGGATGAAAGTCATATTGCTCAAGGATATCAAAGGGACAGGGAAAAAGGGCGAGATTATCAATGCCAGTGACGGCCACGCCCGGAACTTTCTGATTCCCAGAAAGTACGCCATGGAGGCGACTGAAGGGAATATGAAGGAACTGCAATTCAAAAAGGACAATGAAAAACGGATCAAGGAGGAGGAGCTTGAAGCGGCCCGGGAACTGGCCAGGGAAATTTCCAACAAGGAGATTCTCCTGAATGTCAAGGCCGGGGGAGCAGGCAAGCTTTTTGGAGCCATCACCTCAAAGGACCTGGCGGAGGCCATCAGTCAGAAACTTGACCTGGAAATTGATAAAAAGAAAATTGTTTTGAAGGATCCCATCAAGGAAATCGGGTCCTATGATGTGGAAATTAAAATCTATCCCACTGTCAAGGCGACCATCAGAGTGGTTTTAACAGCGGAGTAAGGGGACCCTGGAGTCCCTTTTTTTATCTTGTGTTTTTTCTTGAAGGAAAAAGTTATATAATAAAGTTAGTATTTTAAGAGATAAAGGCGGTGCTGCCATGGGAATCGATATCAACCAGCTTCCCCACAATATCGAGGCTGAAGAGTCAGTCCTCGGTGCCATGATTCTGGACAAAGAAGCCATTATTGATGTCGTGGACGTCATCACCCATGAAGATTACTTCAAGGACGAACACAAGCACATCCATGCATCAATCATAGAACTCTTCAATGAAAACAGCTCAGTGGACCTGGTGACCCTGGGAAATCGGCTGGACCAGAAAAACCAGCTTTCAGGCATTGGGGGGACAAAGTATCTCAGAGAACTTTCTGCTAGAGGCGTCCTGACTGCCCACGCGAGAGCTTATGCAAAAATTGTTGAAGAGAAGTCAATGCTCAGACAGCTGATTCTGGCTTCGACGCAGATTGTACAGCGGGGCTATTCCCAGGAGGAGGCGGACACTCTTCTGGAAATGGCTGAGCAGACGATTTTTGATATTTCCCAGAAGAAAAACAAAGTCGGTCTGGTCGAGGTGGGTGAGATTCTTAAAACCACTCTCCAGGAAATTGAGCGTTTAAGCAAGGATCCGGGGGCCCTCATCGGGCTTAGCACAGGCTTTCCGGATATCGACCGCAAGACCAACGGCCTCAGCAAATCGGACCTGATTCTGGTGGCGGCCAGACCGTCCATGGGTAAAACGGCCTTCGCCTTGAATATCTGTCAGCATATCGCCTTGAAGGAAAAGGCTTCAGTGGCGGTGTTTTCTCTGGAAATGGCCAAGGAACAACTGGTTCAGCGGCTGTTGTCCAGCGAAGCCATGATTCCCATACAGAACATTCGAACGGGCAACCTCAAACAGAATGAATGGAACACCCTCATCAAAGGGGTGAGTCTGCTGACCAGGTCAAAGCTTTTCATCGATGACACTCCCGGAATCACCGTGCTGGAGATGCGGGCCAAGGCCAGGCGGCTCAAAATTGAAATGGGACTGGATCTTATTATGGTGGATTATATGCAGCTGATGAGTGTCCAGGGCAGTGCTGAAAGCCGGCAGCAGGAAATCTCCAGCATATCCAGAGGCCTCAAGGCTCTCGCCCGGGAAATGGAATGTCCGGTAATCGCCCTGTCCCAGTTGTCCCGGGCGCCGGAAACTAGGAGTGACCACAGGCCCATTCTCTCAGACCTGAGAGAGTCAGGAGCCATCGAGCAGGATGCCGATATTGTTATGTTTCTTTACCGGGACGAGTATTACCATGGGGATTCAGAAAAGAAGAATATCGGCGAAGTCATCATTGCCAAGCAGCGTAACGGAGAGACAGGACATATAGAACTGGCCTGGCTGGGCCCCTACACCAAATTTGCCAGCATTCAGCACGGGAGTGAGTAGATGTGGACTTTGAAATAAGGAAGATTCTCAAAGAGGATGTTGCCACCATGACGAAATGGGGACGATTCAGTGATTCCCGCTACCACCACTTCAATTTCTATTATGAAACTCCGGAAGAATTCGACAGGTGGTATCAAGAGAAGGTGCAGGGATTTTTCACCCGGACCGTGGGGGTCTTCCACCATGAGAATCTGATTGCCTTTATATCCTTCAAGAAAATCAACCCCCTGACCCGAAACGCTGAGCTGGGGGTTATTTTTGACAGCAACTATGTCTCTATGGGAATCGGGACCCGGGCCCTTGGGGAGATTTTGAAAGAAGCGCCCTACAAAAGGGTCACCCTCTATGTTTCCTCTTTCAATGTGCGGGCCTATAGAAGCTATCTGAAGCTCGGTTTCAGGCCCCTTGGGGAAGTCTTCAAGGTTTTTGAAAATCAAATGATTCTGGAGGAGGTTTCCCGGTATCCGGAGGATTTTTTGGTCAAAAAAGGCGTTGTTTATGGAAAATATTTGAAAATGAACAAAAAACTGTAACAGCCTGCGGCGGCTGACCCTCTATATAATAAAGGGGGAAATCAATATGACCAGATGCAGTATCTGTGGATCAACAAAAGATGTGGTGAGATTCAAGGAGGGTAATATCTGCAAGTCGTGTATTGCGGCCATAAAAGCACAAACAAAAGAAATAACTGCAGAAAAAACATACGAATATTGACGTATCAGACCCACTCTGTTAAGATGTTTGTGTGTTTTTAAGAAAGTAGAGGTGGGACATGGCAATAGCAGTGATTGTCGGGGCTCAATGGGGCGATGAAGGCAAGGGCAAGATCATCGACTATCTGGCCAGCAGGGCCGACATGGTAGTCAGAGGACAGGGTGGCAATAATGCCGGGCATACGGTAGTGGTCGGAGAAGAAAAATATGCCCTGCATCTCATCCCGTCCGGAGTACTTTATGAGGAAACGACGAATATCATAGGCAACGGTGTGGTGGTGGACCCCAGGGGATTTCTGGAGGAAATCGAGGGTCTTGAAAAACGCGGTGTCAAAACAGACCGCATCTATATCAGTGACAGGGCCCATTTGGTGATGCCCTATCACCGTGTCATAGACGCACTGGCTGAGGAAAAACGGGGAGAGATGAAAATCGGTACGACGAAAAAAGGTATCGGCCCCTGTTATATGGACAAGGTTGAACGGACAGGCATTCGAATGATCGACATGATTGAAGAGGGATTCGAATCCTTGATGCGTGCCAGAATCCGGGATAAGAATGAAATCATCGAGAAGCTTTACGGCGCAGAAAAACTCGATGAAGACAGTATTGTCGACGAGTATTTGAGTTACGTAGAAAAAATAAAACCCTTTGTCAGGGATACCGGTGTCCTTATCCACAAGGGACTCGAGGAGGGCAAAAAAATTCTCCTGGAGGGGGCCCAGGGAACGCTTCTGGATGTGGATTATGGAACCTATCCCTATGTGACAAGCTCGCATCCGATATCCGGTGGCTTCGCCATTGGGTCAGGCATCGGCCCCAATAGAATCACAGAGGTCATCGGCATTGCCAAGGCCTACACCACCCGGGTGGGCAGCGGCCCCTTTGTCACGGAGCTTGAGGATGAAACCGGAGACAGAATCAGGGAAAAAGGCCATGAATACGGCACCACCACGGGCCGTCCCCGTCGCTGCGGATGGTTTGACGCGGTCATGGTGAGATATGCCGCAAGAATCAACGGCATGACCAGCTTGTCCCTGATGCTCCTCGATGTCCTCAGTGGCTTTGATGAAATCAAAATCTGCACGGGATATGCCTGCGAAGGCGGCATCATCGAGGATTATCCCGCCAGTCTCAAGGTGCTTCAAAGGTGTCAACCCGTCTATGAAACTCTGCCGGGATGGTCCGAGGACCTGGGGGATATCACCACCTATGAAGCCCTGCCAGAGAATGCCAGAAGATACATTCAAAAAATAGAAAAGACCGTCGGAGTCCCTGTAAAAGTGGTCTCCATCGGTCCGAAGCGAAGCCAGACAATAGTGATTGATGAAATATTCTGACTGCAGAGAAATCTGCAGTTTTATTTTTGCCATCTGACGTCGGGTCCGTAGAATTTGAACAGGTCGAAATTGCCATAGATTCTTGAGGTGAGCCTTGAAGAATAGACCTGGTCAAGCTCTGTCAGGGTCAGATTGGTTGAAATGACAAGGGGTTTGTTTTTCAGCAGCCGGCCGTTGATGATATTGAACAGCTCGGTATTGGTGAAGGAGTTGTTGAATTCTGTTCCCAGATCGTCGATAATCAACAGGTCCGCCTGCAGCAGCAGATTGTACTGAGCCTTGGCCAGAGTGTCGCTTTTTTCGAAGCGGTAACGCTGGATGATATCAATCAGTTTAAAAGCGGTTTCGTAAACGACCTGGATGCCCCGGTCCAGAAGATATTTGGCGATTGCATTGCAGAAATAGGTTTTTCCCTGGCCCGGGGGCCCGTAGAAAAGAAGACTCTTTTTGTTTGAAGGGAACTGGTAGACAAATTTTTCGGTAAAGCTCAGAATAGACTGGATATTGTCTCTTTGGGAAACCTCCCCCTCTTTGGCCCTGGGTGAGAATATTTCGATATCGAAGTGGTCGAAATTCTCCTCTTGAATCTTCTCCTGGAGGTTGGACTGGCTGTAGAGGTGTTTGACAATCTTCTGGCTGAAGCAGGTGCACTTGGTCTGGTCTTCCAAATAACCGGTGTCCTTGCATTTGCTGCAGGTGTAGGGGACTTCCAGGTATTCCAGGGGAATGTCGTTCTGGGCCAGCACCAGGGCTTGTTCCTTTAAAAGCTGCCGGGATTCAGCCTCGAATTCCTCAAGAGTCTTTGCAGCCTGGGAGGGATTTTCAAGGACCTGCCGGGCCACGTCAATCCCCATCTGGTCGAGGGTCTGCCGGATGTTTTTCAATCTGGGGATATCCCGGTAGAGCTGCGCCAGGCGTTTGCGATGATACGCTTCATTGCGCTGCCGCGTGGCATCATATTCTCTTAGGATTTCTTTAATGATTTCATTGGAGAGCATGGCATCACCTGGATTTCATATTTTTTACGAGTTGTTTCTCTAATTCTTCCTCTGTGGGTTTTTCCCGGCTATCAGTGTAGTTGTGGAAGCGGTTGGCTTTCCCCTTTTGTTTCGAGGGTGGCTTGCGGGTGGTTTCTCCCTGGGACAAAGCCGTCATGACGACATCGAGATAGTTCATATTGACACTGGGATTTTTCAGGGTGATGTCACGGATTTTCGCCATGATATCCTCTCCTTCAAGGTGGTAGGTATCCAGCCATTTGTCGACGACTTCCTTTTCTCCCAGGGTGGGCTTTTGGCGATTGATGCCCAGGGCAGACAGCAGTTCCCGGTAAAAGCGATTTCTTTCGTCGCTGTAATCCGTGTATTCCCTGAGCTGCTCGAGGGTGGTGATGCCCAGGTCTTTCCAGTTGAAAAGTCTTTTTTTGACGGTGCTAATCCGGCTGGAGTAGGCGCCCCGCTTCAAGTTCTCAAAGGCGGCGAGCACCAGGTCGTCGGTGAAGGGGTAGGCTTCCAGAAATTCAACCAGCTGACGGCGTTCGTTGGCCTGGAGTTCACTGCCCAGTGCCTCGGTAATCGCATCGAAAAGACGATCGTAGAGTTTGTCTGTTTTTGAACGAAGAATCTGCTCATGGGAATGATGGGGATTGTAGTAATTCTTGTCGATGAACAGCTGACGCAGCGAGATGAATTCCACATCAAAATCCGACTTATCCGGTGGATTTTTGGGATGAATCCTGACTACGGATTTTTGCTCCCAGTACTGCCAGGCCCGAATCACGTCATTGAGGGGAACCTTCAGAATTTTAGAGAGGCTTTCGTTGTCCAGACCCGGATGACCCCCGGTATCTGAAGCCAGTTTCAATGCCAGGAGGTAGACCTTGACGAACAGGCCGTCTGCTCCGGGCATGAAATCATTGATAAAAATATTTTCGATCTCGATGGTCCCGAGATCGAAGTCAGGGGTTTTAAAATAGAAGCTCATGGAATCACCTTTCCTGTATGGCTATTATAACACATCGAAAGTAGAGATTTTTAATAACATTGTAAAGATAATCAAAAGGAAATGTGATATAATGTTGAAGGATGTTTTACCTTGAAAAGGAGAAAATTGATGACGAAAATCGCGCTCAGACCGAAGATTGTGCTCACCGCCTGCGCCTTGACCTTGATGGCAAGTGGCACATTGGCGTTTGCCAACGAGGTACCAGAGGTTAACTATTTAGTAGAGAACATTGGCAGGGATATGAATGTGAATATCTCGAAATACGGTATTTTTGTGGACGGCAAGCCCGTCGGGTACCTCGATTCCGAGTCAGAGGCGGAATCCATATTGGACACTCTCAAAATGATGTATATCGATGAAGATTCGACGGACTATGAGGTGACTTTCAAGGAAGAAGTCACGGTAATCAAGGATTCCCTGAGGATTATGGACCAGGACAGGGTCTTTACCCGGGAAGAGTTGCTCGATTACATAATAAGAGGGACGACTGAAAGAAGAATTCACAAGGTGGAGAAGGGCGAGAACTTCTGGTTCATTGCAGAACGCTACGGCATCCCGGTGGACAATCTCCTCAAGGCGAATCCTCTGGTAGTCCCTGAAAGGCTTCAGATTGGCCAGGAAATCAGTCTGATTGTGCCCAAGCCTCTCATCACTGTAGTGGGGATGGAGGAAAAAATCTACTCTGAGAACATTCCCTACGAAATCGAATATGAAGATTCAGCAGAGTACTACAAGGACGATTTCAGAATCAAGATTTCCGGCGCCTACGGTGAAATGGAAATCGTGGCCAATGTTTACAAGGAAAACGGCATTGAATCCTATCGGGAGATTGTCAGTGAGACGGTGGTGAAGGAGCCCAAAACCCGGGTCGTCTATCGCGGCACCAAGGATCCGCCACCTAGAATCGGGACAGGGACCTTCAGCTATCCCTTTGATACCAGCCGGGGACGGGTGACATCCACCTTCGGCAGCCGGTTTCATCCCATTTATCGAAGGACCATGATGCACACGGGAATTGACATCGCCATGCCTACGGGGTCTTTGATTTATGCGGCGGACGGCGGCAAGGTGGTTGATGTCGGCTACAGCGGGGGCTATGGACTCATGGTCAAGATTGATCACGGGGAGAACATTGAAACCCTGTACGCCCACCTCAGCGACACCTATGTCAGTGTGGGCGACAAGGTGTTCAAGGGAGAAAAAATCGCCCTTAGCGGCAACACGGGAACCAGCACTGGACCCCATCTGCACTTTGAGGTCAGAAAGCTGGGCACGGCCATCAATCCTGCAAATTATCTGAGTTTTGTCTTCTAAAAAATAAAAACACGGAAATCTTCCGTGTTTTTTTGTTATAATCAGACAAGGGAGTGAAGCCATGAAAAAAGTTCTGGTAGTGGAAGATGAAAAGAATATTTCTGATATTATAAAGCTGAATCTCCTCAAGGAAGGCTATGAGGTGGTCTGCGCCTATGATGGGCAGGAAGCTATCAACTTGAATGGGGAAGAGGATCCCGATTTGATACTCCTCGACGTCATGCTGCCCACCATAGACGGGTTTCAGGTCTGCAGAAAAATCAGGGCAAAGTCCAATGTGCCCATTATCATGCTGACTGCCAAGGAGGAAGAGGTGGACAAGGTGCTAGGGCTTGAACTCGGGGCTGACGACTATGTCACCAAACCCTTCGGGATGAGAGAGTTGATTGCCCGGGTCAAGGCCAATATACGCCGAAGGGAATTCGATTCAGTCGCTGAGGCTTCTAGTGAGAGTGACACCTCTTTGATTTCTGAGAATCTGTCTATTGACTTCGGCCGATATGAGGTCAAAAAAGCCGGGGTGGTTCTGGAGTTGACAAAAAGGGAATTTGAACTGCTCAAGTTTCTGGCCACCCAGGACAATCAGGTTTTCACCCGGGAACAGCTTCTCAAGGACGTCTGGGGCTACGAGTATTATGGGGATATCCGCACGGTTGACGTGACCGTCAGACGCATGAGAGAAAAGCTGGAGGACGATCCCTCCAATCCGAAATTCATTATGACAAAAAGAGGCGTGGGCTATTACTTTAGGAGGATCTGAGATGTTCAAAACCATCCGATGGCGATTTGTCTTTATCTACTTCATGCTGGTTTTCATCGCTATGATCATTGCGGGGGTTTTCATCATCAACTCCTACGAGAATTACTATGAGGCCGACATTGAAAACCGTCTTGATGACCTGAACCGGACCATCAATGAAAGACTCCGGGTCTATGGTGATCTGGAATACAATACGGAGCGCATACAGAGCTATATCGAGGGGTATCAGAATATTGGATTCACCCAGGAGATATTTGTTCTTTCCATGAATAATCGCACCATTGCCTCGACGGTGGAGGATTTTTTTATTGATCCCCTCAGTATCCTCAACTACAATCTTCTGGTCACGGGCATGGACCGGGATTCCCTGGAGGCCAAATTCATTGATCGCGAGGGATTGACCTTCGACAAGATTTATCCGGTGTTCAGCGAGGTTAATGAGGAAAAAATCGGCAATATCTATATCCGGTATGATATGACAGACATCTACAGGGCCCTGGACCAGAATAAGATCATCATTATCAGGGCCACAGCCCTGGCGCTGGTGATTACGATTCTTCTGGGATTTTTCATTGCCAGGAGCATTACCGAGCCCATCAATGACGTGACCTTCAAGGCGGCGAAAATGGCCAATGGGGATTTTAACCAATACGTAGAGGTGAAATCCCAGGATGAGATTGGGAAGCTTGCCGAGATGTTCAACATCCTGACCAGCAAGTTGAAGGAAAGCATCAGTGAAATTTACCAGGAAAAATCCAAAATGGAAACCATTGTCAACCAGATGGCAGACGGCCTGGTGGCCATAGACCTCGAGGGCAAGATTGTCCATATCAACCAGAGGGCCCTGGAAATCATGAATATCACAGAGCTTCAGGCTGAAAATCTGAATTACAAAAGGGTTTTGTCCCAGTACAACATGGAACTGAATCTGGAAAAGATTATTGACAGCGGTGACTGGGAGGGCAAGGAAACCGTCTACGGTAAAAAATCCATTTACAGTGTCAAATATGCACCCTTTGAAGACGACAACGGTTCAAAAATTGGCATTGTGTTCATTATTCAGGATATCACGGAGGAACAGAAACTCGAGGCAATGCGACGGGATTTTGTAGCCAATGTGTCCCATGAACTCAAAACGCCTCTGACCACCATCAAGAGCTATGTGGAAACCATTCTGGATGGAGTGGTGACAGACCAGGAGTCCGTCAACCATTTCATGACGGTAATCAACAGCGAATCAGACCGGATGACGCGACTGGTCCGGGATCTCCTTGAGCTGAGCAATTTTGACTCCAATAAAATCAAGTTTGAATACGAGTACAACAACTATGTGGATTTGATGAAACAGACCATAGAAAAACTCCAGGTGATGGCTGGGAAGAAAAACCAGACGATTACCTTCTATCCCATTGGACAGGCTATTATCGGCTATTGTGATTATGACCGCCTGGAGCAGGTGATGATCAATGTGATTTCCAATGCCATCAAGTATTCCAGAGAAAATACGACCATCGAGGTAACCTTGAAGCGTGTCGATGACCATGCGAGAATCAAGGTCAAGGACAATGGAATAGGGATTCCTGAAGAGGATCTCAAGAGAATTTTCGAAAGATTTTATCGGGTGGATAAGGCCAGGTCGCGGGATCTTGGGGGTACCGGACTGGGCCTGTCTATAGCAAAAGAAATCATTGATGCCCATGAGGGGACCATTTCCCTCACATCCAAGGTAGGTGAAGGCACCCAGGTCGTGATAGAAATTCCTCTCAAAATGATTCAAGTGTAATTATCATTTAAAGTCCCTGTAACTCCCCTGTAATATTGGTAGGCTATAATGAACCTACTTTAGGATAATGGGAGGGATGGGCTTAATGAAAAAATATGCTTTGATCATAGTCTTCATATGGCTCATGGGGATACCGGCCTTCGCACAGGATGCCTTTGATGGTCCCGTTGAGGTGGTCAGTCCTGTGACAGGCAATTACAACGATGTGGTCGTCGGCAAGGATTTGTATATTTCTGTCCGTATCGATGAACCTGTTGATTATACGGTAGAGCTCGTCAAGATGGTGGAGTTTGAGGTGGATCTCGAAATTCTCGACAAGATGTTTCTCAATATCGAATTGACCGAGGAAGAGAAGCAGCAGATTATCGGGGCGAATGTCGTGAGAATCTACAATTCGCTGGGAGACAGGTTGAGAGAACTTGAATCCAGCTATGATGAGCTGTCCGGCAGTGGCGGCGACTTTGAAGAGGATTTGATCAGTCTGGAGAAGGAGATTCGAAATGTTTCGAATCAATACGAGGAAATCAAGGCTTCCTATGAGGCGCTTTCCTATCAGACGGTCATTGAAGAGGAGCCCCTGGTTTACGAGGGCGTACTGCCCTTTTATGAGAGAAGGCTCTCCGGAGTGCCGGATGGTTCCTATCATTTGATTTTCAGAGACGGGGACGATTCGGTTATCTACAAGTATTCCTTCAATCTGAAAACCATTGACACGGTGGCCTCTGAGGTTTTTGAAAGTATTCCCCAGCACCTGCTGAAATTATTTGAATAGAACACGATCGAGGTTGATTAAAAATGAACTGGGAAAAGTTCAAAACCTTCATTCTGGTGTTTCTCGCCCTGTCAAGCATTTCCCTGACGGGGATATTCATGTACGAGACCACAGGACTGGAAAAGGATTTCAATTTAAATGAATTCAATTTCCCAACCATCATAATCGATGCCGACGCAATCACTCACCCCCAAGGTTTGTTTGTCAACTTTGGGGGTGATTCCTATACGGCGTTTTTCTTTGATGAGGAATTTCTGTGGGAAAAAATCCATGGGACGCTTGGGAAATTCATCACAGAAGAGAGTCTGATCCGGGTGGATGAAAGGCGATTCACCAGCAATTCCAAGGAACGGTCCATTAAAATTGTCTATGACACTCCTGTCCCCCTGGGAGAGTATTTTGGAGACGGATTCAATCAGGAGTTGATGGTAGATGAAATTCTGATGCCTCTTTTAGGGAGGAACTATATTCTGATACGTTCGGGGGAAGCGTATTATCAGCATATGCTCATCCTGGATGATGAAATCAAAGAGGCTGTGAAAGCACTCGAAAATGAAGAGTACAGGGTTTTTCGAACCATCGAGGACCGGTTTTCAATCCAGACCGTCCTTGAAGAAAACGGCATTGAAACCGGGATAAACACCACCCTGATTCCGAGTTCTGAGATCACAGATGTTCCCTTTTATAAAATGGCACTGGTTGAGGAAGAGCTCAATAGCCAGGTAATGGAGGGATACGTCAAGAAGATATTCGGGGATGACTTGAGTTTTGTCAAGCGGATGACGGACTACGACGGGACAATCATCTACATGACGAATTTCGGCAAACAGGTTCTGAGTTTTTCTTCAGAGGGCTTGATTCGGTATACGGACAACGCCATGGGGGACAAGGACGGGGGGACAACCCCCGACTACCGGGACGATTTGCAGACAGCCTGGGATTTCATCCAATACTTTGAAGAGGGGATTGAAGGAATCCGACTGGCCCGGCATGAAGTCACCAGTCAAGGGAGTCTTTTCACCTTCGCCCATTCCCTGGCGGGAACGCCCATCTACTACAAGGGGGATCTGGAGGGACAAGCCCTCGAGGTGAGGGTAGAAAAGGGTAAAGTTGTGGCCTACCAAAGCAATTACCGCAGACGGTATGAAGAGTTCAGGGTGAGTCAGTTCTATGGCAGTGCAGAGACCTTCAGCAGAATTTTCGACAAGAATTTCAGTGTTTTCAGTGATAATTTCCGCAGTGACAATGAAAGTGGATTTTCCAGGGACACTCAGGTGTATGTCTTCCAACTCCTCAGTGCCATAGAAGATTTCCGTTTTGAATACTTTGTCGATACCACGGTGAATACCACGACGGTGATTCCCGCCTGGCAGATAACCATCGGCAATTTCACCTATCATATTGACATCTATCAGGGGACGTTGCTGCATGTCGGGGAGGGACAAGACCGTGGATTGGAATAAAACCAAGAATATCCTGATTCTGACCCTGCTGCTGATGAATGTCTTTTTGATCTACACAATTTATTTCAAGGATGTCCCCCAGAGCAGCGACTTTGACTATGATTCCGTTGTGGCGCTGCTTGGAGACCGCAATGTTGACATCACCAACCTCAAGGTCAGGCATTATGAGACCCTTCCGAGATTTGAACTCACCAAGGCAAAAATCAGTTTGTCGGAAACTACGGCGCTGAAGGATGCGGGGTTTGAACTCTACGAAAAAGAAGATACTTTGGGTCTGGGTCTTGCCCTTGAAGAGGGGGACCAAAGGGAATTTGACCAGATACTCGAAACACTCCTGTCAATCCTCGGTGCGGATGCTGAGCATCGGACCTTGATTTATGACAGGACTTTAGGCTCCCAGCGGCAGCTGCTCTTCAACCAGTGTGAAAGGGGCTTTTGCTTTGACGATGGATTTCTCGAAGTGTCGTACATCGAAGGGGAGATTTTTCAAGCCACTTACCAGTGGTTGAGGGTGAAGGAGCAGGGAGGGATCTATGAAGAGAATATCTATCCCTTTGAAAAGGCGGTTCTGAACCTGATTGAGTTCGGGGAAACCTTCCCGGAGAAAAGGGAAATAGTGGATTTTCAAATTGTCTACAGGGTAGAGGATCAGGAGAATCTTAAAACGGACAGCATAACCGCCAGCTACCCTTCTCCCTTCTGGCGGGGGATTACAGCTGACGGGGAAAAGATATTTATTGACGGATTGAGGTAATAGCGCATGGCAATCAACTACTGTTCCCTGGCCAGTGGCAGTTCCGGCAACTGTCACTTCATTGGGACGCAAACCACAAGAATCCTGGTGGATATCGGCATGAGCCACCGGTATGTCAAAAAAGCCCTGGCCTCCATCGGAGAGGCTATTGAAACCATCGACGGCATCCTGTTGACCCACGAGCACAGCGACCATATCAAAGGATTGAAAACCACCCTCAAGAAAGAGGATTTGAAGGTCTATGTGAACCGGAAAACATTTGAATGCCTCAAAGAGAAGGTCCGGGAAGAGGATCTGGATAAGTTTGTAATTTTTGACAAGTACGTGGACTTCACCCTGGGAGACCTGGAGATTTCAAGCTTTGAGATTCTTCACGATGCGGTGGATCCTTTGGGTTACCGGTTCACACATGGGGGAAAAATCCTGAGCGTCGTGACGGATATCGGGGCCATGACAGACGCAGTGCTCTCGAAGATACGGCAGTCGGATTTTCTAGTCCTTGAATCCAATCACGACGTGAACATGCTGATGTACGGGGCCTACCCCTATCCCTTGAAAAGAAGAATTGCCGGTGACAGGGGGCACCTTTCCAATATGGAAGCGGCAAAAACTGTTTTTGAGGTTTTCAAGTGGGGTAATCTAAAAAGTGTAGTCCTCGCCCACCTGAGCAAGGACAACAATATGCCGGAACTTGCCAAACTCACTGTGCAGAAGTACCTTGAGGAAAGAGGAATCGATACGGAATACGAGATCAACCTCGATTTGAGTTATCGGGATAAAATCGGAAAGGTCTACAGGATTGTGTGAGATGGATAAGGCAACCAAGCATTACATCTATGTCAGAGACGGCGGTCTGTGTTACCACTGTTTGAAACCGCTGAAAATGAATCAGGTCAATATCGACCATTATCTGCCAAGGGCCAGGGGCGGCAAGGATGAAATCTACAATTATGTGCTTTCCTGCCAGCGCTGTAACAAGTACAAGGGTGAAAGGGTGCCCGGGGATTGTCCCGGGGTTCATGTGAGAAATTTCATCAGAGGGGTGAGGGATCGAAAGATCACCACATCAGTCAAGGGTCTGAAAGTAAGAGAACTTATCCAGAAGGTAGAAACAGTCAAAGAAGTGACTTATCGTAAATCGGACACGGTATTTTCCTCAGAAAACAACAGATTTTATGTGGTTCATGACACGATTTACAAGATAGAAGGAGGAGTGAACAAATGATTGACCTGGCTGTGATACAGGTGTGGGGACTCAAAGTAATCTATGCTGCCGTTGTGCTGGTCATAGGACTCTATGCCATTAGGATTCTGGGCAAAATGATTGAAAAATCAATTCTCAATGCCAAAGTGGATGAAGCGGTGAAAGTCTTTACCCAGTCTCTGATAAAAATGGTGTTGAGGATTCTTCTGGTGGTGACGGTGGTGGGCACCCTGGGGGTTCCCATGACATCCTTTGCCGCTCTGATTGGGGCGGCGGGTCTGGCCATCGGTCTGTCTCTTCAGGGGAGTCTTGCGAATTTTGCCGGCGGGCTGATTCTGCTGATTCTCAAGCCTTTTAAACTGGGGGATTACATCAATGCGGCAGGCTTTGAGGGAACAGTGAAGGGCATTTCAATTTTCTACACTTATCTGGACACCTTTGACAATAAACGGGTGGTCATCCCCAATGGGGAACTGTCCAATAACAGTATTCTCAACTTTTCAGAAAATACCACAAGAAGAATCGACTACACCTTTGGCGTGGGCTATGATTCTAAAATCCCCCAGGTCAAGGCAGTTATTCTGGAGGTTATTTCCAGGCACCCTGAAGTGCTGCCGGATCCGGCTCCCCAGGTCCGACTGGCTGAGCATGGAGAAAGTGCTTTGAATTTCAAGGCCAGGATATGGGTCAAGACAGAGGATTACTGGACGATTTACTTCGATATCATCGAAGAGGTGAAAGAGGCCTTTGACCAGGAGGGAATTGAAATACCCTATCCTCATCAGGTGCATATTGTAAAAAACGCATAGACAACAGTCAAAAAGTCCATTCATCAGAGAATGGACTTTTTTGCATTCAGGTGACTGTTTCAGATTTAGATTTCTCACGATGTCTATGGCCATCGTCCATGTTTCACAAAGGCCGTGGACGATCTGCTGAGAAAGCGGTTGACAGCCTCTGAAGTCCCAGCAATGTTTTGTTTGACTCTTCCGACTCCTGGATGGTATGGTTAATGGGGTAATGAGATTTGCAGCAAATGGTCAAAATAAGCGGAAGCTTACTTTGTTCTGGAGCCCGGTCTTTGTGACAAAAAACAAAAAACCCGCAGATATCAACGGGTTTTGAGGTTGAAAATTTTTTTTGTGTCCAGTTCGGCTGCCAATTGTGAACTTACTCTGATAGGGTTGATGCAATGTTTGTGGTGGAGATAAGGGGACTCGAACCCCTGACTTCCACGCTGCCAGCGTGGCGCTCTCCCAACTGAGCTATACCCCCGGAAAAAAGCCCTATCAATAAGATACTGATTTTAAGCTAAAAAATCAAGTGTTTTTTTCAAATATCTGAACAAGGAGGCAATATCCATGAAAAGACCCCGTCAAAAAACCTATCCACTGATGAGAACCCCTATCCACACTTTGACAAACCTCTCCCGGGAGACCGGGGTGGAGCTTTTAATCAAACGGGACGATCTCAACGGATTTGGTTTTGGAGGCAACAAACTGAGAAAGTTGGCCTATCTGGTGGAGGAGGCCAAGGACAAGGGTGCCACGGTGCTTTTGACCTACGGAGGCGTTCAGACCAATCATGGCCGGATGACTGCCGCCGTGGCAGCCTCTGAGGGTTTGAAGTGCTGTATTGTTCTAATGGGGGAAGAGCCCGAGGAAAGAACGGGGAATCTTGTCCTGGATGGCATGTTCGATGCGCAGCTGGTCTATGTCGGTGCTGATGAGTCCCTTGAGCAGGTCACCCGGGAGGTTATGGACCGGTACGAGGCAAGTGGAGAGCAGGTCTATGAAATTCCCTTGGGAGGGAGCAACAGCCTCGGTGTTCTCGGATATTTTGATGCGGCCCTTGAAATCCAGGAGCAACTTCAAAGACCGGTCGACTACCTGGTTCATGCCTACGGTTCCGGGGGTACCTATGGAGGGCTGTATCTTGGAAGCCGCGTTCTTTCAAACCCCTTTGAGGTCATGGGGATGAATGTCCTGTATCCTCCTTCTGAGCGACAGAAGCTCATTGACTCCCTCATGCCAGTCCTCAGGGAAGCCAATGAGCGGTTCGAACTGGGGGTACAAATCAGGGAAAGCGACTTCAATATTACCATGGATACGGTGATGGAAGGCTATAACCTCCCGGACAAAAGAACCCAGTCCACAGTGCTGAGGGTGGCACGAAAGGAAGGAATTGTTCTGGATTACTGCTATACGGGCAAGGCTTTCAGTGGCATGCTTCAAAAGATAGAAACCGGCGAGATTCCCAAGGGGTCACGGGTTCTTTTCCTGCACACCGGCGGTTCTCCCGGCATTTTCAGCGAGGGTCACCTTGAGGCGATGAAGCCCCGCTTCTCAGGAGGAGGGTCAAAGTGAACATCACGGTTCTCTGCGTAGGGTCCGTCAAGGAAAAATATCTCGTTGACGGGATCAAAGAGTATCAAAAGCGCCTTGGGAACTACTGCAATTTGAGTATCCTGGAAGTGAAGGACGAGAAAACCCGGGAAAACCTATCCCCCAAGGAGGCGGCAATCATCCAAGACAGGGAGGGGGAGAGGCTCTTGAGCAGGATCAGACCCTCCCAGTATATGATTACCCTGGAAATAGAGGGAGAACAGATTTCCTCAGAAGCCTTTGCCAGACAACTCGAGGGTTTTCCCCATCAGGGTGTTGCCGACATTGTTTGGTAATCGGTGGGTCCCTGGGGCTGTCTTCCAGTGTTAAAAAAGCCTCCCAGGGGACTCTATCCTTTTCAAAGATGACCTTTCCCCATCAACTGATGCGAATGATACTCCTTGAGCAGATCTACAGGGCGTATCGGATTATGCGCGGTGAGCCGTATCATAAGTGACTTCAGATATGTTTAGGTTTCCAGGGCATCAGGCCACCTCCTGTTTTCTCCTTAAAAAAGAAATATAAAAAGCTCCAGTTTATTAACTAGAGCTTAATGTCCATTCGTAATATACTTCAGATGATATCTATACAAATATCATATTTATAAATCATATAGTATCCCCTATGAAAATATATTTTAGTTGCCTTGTTTCGATGTTCCATCCGTGAACACAATAGATTTAACCGCATACTCAAAGTTAAGATCATCATACGCTGTATTATACAATTTCATATCTTCATCTGAAAACTGATTAGGGTCAAAGTATAAATCGTCCACTATCTTCTGTTCTCAGTATCGAGAACAGGGTTGGTACAATCAGCTTGGCGGGGATGATGCTCCACTTGCAGATGCAATTCTCGATCGCATAGTGCACGATGCCTACAAGATCAATATCGAAAGCATAGACCCAAGCAGAGACATTTCCATGCGTGAAGTCTATGGCCTTGATCAAATAAACAATGAGTAAGCAGTGGCTCACGCCACTCCGGACCAGCGGCTCTGCCGCACCGGTATATTCATTACCATCATTATAATGCTTTGGATTATTTTTTATTTTTTCTTTTACATGATTAAACATTTCTTCACTAATTTCTTAATTACACTTTCATAAGATATATCCTTAGCTTAAGAATAGTCTTTTAACTGTTTAATCCGTCTTTTTAAATTATTTTCCGTTTTTTATTAGTGTCAATTTTTATCTTTAAAGGAATATCTTACCTATCAATTCTTTAAACAACCTATGGGTACTACTATTACTCCATCTTTTCTTTCGTAAGCGTATCCAGTTCCTGTAACTATCATTAGAAATGATGGTTCCTTTATTTTATTAGTATCTATTATTTTTTTTAATTTTATCAAATTCTCTGAAGCTTCATCTATTAAGTGGTTTCCTAATTTAACCTCTACTAATCCCCATCTTCCATCATCTAAGTGTATTACTGCATCTGCTTCTAGTCCTGTATTATCCCTATAATGAAATACTGATCCTCCTATAGCTTGTGTATATACTCTTAAATCTCTAACAACTAGGGATTCAAATAGTAACCCAAAGGTATTCATATCAAATATTAAATCCTCTGGAGATGCTTTTAACATGTTTGCTGCTATGGCAGGATCTATTAAATGTCTTTTGTTAGAAGTTCTTATTATAGTCTTCGATCTTAATGTTGGACTCCATGCTGGTAAATCTTCTATTACAAATAGTTTTTTCAATGCATCTAAATAGTCTGATAAGGTATTTCTATGAATTGAAGAATTATTAACTTTAACATCACTTAATATGGTTGAATCTGATGCTGTTGATGAAGTATGTCTTGCTAAAGATCTTAGAATACTCTTCGTAGTTTCTTCATTTCGTTTTACTCCATCTACAGTTTGAATCTCTGAAGTTGCAATTATATCACAGTATCCTTCTATTGATCTCATAGATGCTTTTAAAGGCTTGTTAATATTTTCTGGCCAGCCCCCTTTTATTATAAGCTCTGCTATATCTTCAATGTTTAAATTTGAAGTTCCATCTATTTCATTTTTTCCATCAAATAAATCTTTCAGGCTTACATTACCATTTGAATCTAATGATTCAAATAAAGACATAGTTCTCATCTTGATTCGACTTATCCTGCCTGCCCCAGAGTGTGATATTTTACTTTCATCAACTGTAGTGGATCCTGTCAAGATATAAAGTCCAGTTTTATTTTTCATATCTACATCAAATCTTACAGAATCCCACAGTTGTGGAGCCATTTGCCATTCGTCAATCAGTCTTGGTTTTTCTCCTTCTAGTAGTTTTGATGGTTGTATGTTTGCAAGAGTTAAATAAGATTCTTTTCTGTCAGGGTCTTGCATATATAAAAAACTTCTTGCTATTTGTTTTGCAGTAGTAGTTTTACCACACCACTTTGGTCCAGTTATTAGAACTGCACCAAATGCTTCTAGTTCATATTTAATTACTTTATCCATAATTCTATTAATATAATCTTTCATATATATCACCATCTCTATATTATCAGAATGTACAATTATCTACAATTAAATTATGCAAATTGTAATAATTCTATTGTGCAAGTTATAATAATATTATTGTGCATATTGTAATTATTTTATTGTGCATATTGTAATTTTAAATATTTAAATTATAAGTTGTTTTAAATACCAGTACAATTCTTAGAATCATACTGGTATTATTTTGAAGTACACTATGTTACGGTGAACCGTATCACAAGTAAGGTTTTGAAGTTGGGAATGGTCCCGCCATGGGATAGAAGATACTGGAGCAACCAATAAATATTTTCCGGTTTGACCGGGCGATATTTAATTGCACGGAAACTGCCGGTGGCAGATTCTATTGAAGCGGCAAAAGAGGTAACAAATCATTGAGTGCACAAAAGCAAAGCTATTGGAAGCTCCGATCAAGGCAAGTGACCAAGCAAAGCAAAAGGGAGCTGGATAGCAACGGCCTTTCGAAACATACAGGACCTCCTGGTATGTGCCCCGACGAAGCAGAGGAAAAATCTGCCGCTGAAAACAAACGGATTTCTTTGCCACCTGAGGATGAGAGTACTATGGATTATGCCGGGAGCTTGATGGATAAAGGTGAATCCCAATAGCCGGAGGCAACCCGCACCCCCTCTTGTCTATAAAAGCCAGTCAATTTCCTCGGTTGTTGCATCAGGTAGCAAGAGAGATTTCTCAGTGGCTCTGATGATACGAGCGCGGGAGGGCAAAAGTCCTCGGGTGTCAAGTATATATAAAATTTATGATAAGGAGACTGACGATGAAAAAAATTATTGTTGAGAGAGATTTCTGGGAGATATTCCCTGAAGCCAGGATTGGAGTCCTGGTGGCAAGGGGGCTGGACAACCGGCTCAGGGATGGTGAAATCTATGAAGAGATACTCAAGGACGCCCAGAAAGAAGCCCTCAGGTACCTTGAGGCTTCAGAATTCACTTTGAATCCGGTGGTCAGAGACTGGCGGGAGGCCTTCAAAAAATTCAAGACAAAGAAGGGGGCCCGGGCTTCCATTGAGGCCTTGCTCAAGCGGGTCGTCAAGGGGAATCCCATTGGGACAATCAACCCGTTGGTGGACCTTTACAATGGCGTATCATTGACTTACGGCCTGCCCGTTGGAGGAGAGGATATCGACTGCTTTCAAGGGGATATCCGTCTGACCAGAGCCCGGGGAGACGAAGTGTTTGTTCCCCTTGGAGAGTCGGAAAATTCACCCCCCTATGAAGGGGAGGTGGTCTACAAGGATGAAGCCGGAGCCATATGCCGCTGTTTCAACTGGCGGGAGGCGGAGCGGACCATGCTGACAGAATCCACTGTCAATGCCCTGCTGATTATTGAAATACTGGACTTTGCCAGTCTTGACACCATGAACGCAGCCCTTGCAGCCCTTTGTGAAGCCGTTGAGGACCGCCTGGGGGCACAGACTTCGACAGCGGTTCTGGACCGGGACCACCCTGCTTATACCCTGTTGGATTAAAAAACAAAGGTCAGCATGAATGCTGACCTTTGCCTAGTATTCCGGTCTGAGAAGATAGCGGCCGTTGCTTGTTTCAAAATGTACGGGAGTCTCAAAGAAATCTGAGAGGTTTTCCCGGGTCATGACCTCCCGGGTTTTGCCCCTGGCAAAGGCCTCTCCCCCGCGGATTAAAAGGGTGTGAGTGAAAACCGGCAGTATTTCTTCAACGTGATGGGTGACGTAGATGAGGGTGGGGGCCTCCTGGCGTTTGCCGAGGCTTTCGATGGTTTTCAAAAGGCTTTCCCTGGAGAAAATATCAAGACCGCCGCAGGGTTCGTCAAGAATCAGGATTCTGGGTTCAGCCATCAAGGCTCTTCCAATAATGACCCGCTGCTTTTCTCCCTGGGAAAGGGTTCTGTAACGTCTGTTGGCGAAGGAGGCCATGTTCAGGTCTGTCAGGATGGTCATGGCTCTATCGTAATCCGCCTCAGTGAAGGGGTCATAGAGACCGATAGAGGCAAATTTCCCGCTGAGAATGACTTCAATTACGGGTTCCTTGCCGTAGAGCCTCTCTTGTAGAGCGGTACTTACCCATCCAATGGATTTTCTCAGCTCTCTCAAGTCATAGTGTCCAAAGGGTTTGCCCAGGACTGTGATTTCCCCCCTGGTGGGAAACTGATAACCGTTGATGATGTCAAGGAGTGTGGTTTTTCCAGACCCGTTGAGGCCCAACACCGCCCAGTGCTCACCGGGGTTGACCGTCCAACTGAGATTGCGGATCAGGTAATTGTCTTCTTTGATGAGGGATATGTCCTTTGCCTGAATGACCAAATGGAATCGCTCCTTTGAGTGTGTGATTTTGTAGTTTATAATTGAAGCAGATGAGTTGAATTCATTATAAAGGATAAGAGTGAGTTAGTCATCCCCCCGGAAGGTTTTTTATTGAAACCCACTACTAGATACCCTTAAAGGGGAAATTCTTGATCTACAGAGTATCCAGGAAAGACCAGCTATAAAATGTCAACCCAGAAATAGAAGATTTTTTGA
>LQBE01000042.1 GCA_002029975.1 delta proteobacterium ML8_F1
AGTCACTGTCAGTGAACCACGTCTCTGACAAATACTAATATACAAGGAGTCAATCCATGAACTCCCAACTCAAAATTTTCATTGTAGCCTTTATTGCATTTTCCCTGTTTATTGGTTCTGCGATATTTGCCTTTGATAAATATTATTACACGGACACTTATGTAGAGCAGGAAGTGGAATTTGTGCTGGAGGACGATTCTTTCGATAACAAAGAGGAAAAATCAGCCTATGAGCGGCTGATTGAAGAGAGTGCCAGGGTCAATATATTGATTTTCGGACACGATGGTGGAAGGTCAGACACCATCATGGTGGCGAGTTATGACGTCGATGCCAAGATTTTGGATATCATTTCCGTGCCCCGGGATACCTACAACTATGTTCCCGGCCATGACCTGCAGGGGCAGAATAAAATCAATGCAGTTTACGGTTTTCCAGGAGAAGAGGGCGGCTCAATTGGGCTGTTGACGGCAATTCAGGATTTGCTTGGGATCCCTATTGAGTATTATGTAAAAATGGATTATGATGGGGTCGAAGCGGTGGTGGACGCCCTTGGTGGCATTGAAATCAAGGTGCCTTTTGATATGAAATACGACGACCCGACGGCAGAGCCCCCCCTCCATATTGACATCAAGGCCGGAACCCAGGTGCTGAGTGGTGCCAAGGCCATGGAATATCTCAGATGGAGAAAGAACAACGGTGAAGTTGGCGAAGGGGATCTTCCCCGGATTGAAAGGCAGCAGGAATTCATGGCGTTGCTGGCTGAAAAGTCCCTGAGCTACAAACTGCCAACGGTGGCCAATACCGTTTTCAGGTATGTCAAAACCAATATGCCCCTTGATCGTGTCCTCTATTATGCGACAAAGGCAGTGGGTTTTGATATGGAGAACCTCAACCGTTACAGAATTCCAGGGGATGTCAGTGACAACGGCGGATCCTACTATATTCACGATCCGGAAAAGACCCAAAAATTAATCATCGATATCTACAGTCAGTAGTGGGCGGCATTCACTGGACTGGTTGCACGCAAGAAAGGAGGTCACTATGAAATTTGTTTTTTACGGGGCCTATCTGTTTTTTTCCATGGTTTCAAGATTTTTTGAAAAACTGGCGGTTGTCTTCAACAAGGCGGCGGCCATCATCAGACCGAGGAATACCCTGGAATGGACATTGTTAATCGCGGCAATCATCATACCCTTCGGGTTGACGGCCTACATCATCTATAAAATTGTTTCAAGAGAAAAAATAACCCAGTGATTAATCACTGGGATTTTTTTATAATAGTTTCGGCGACTTCGTGGATGTTCCCCGCGCCCAGGGTGAAAAGCAGGTGCTCCGGGTTCAACCGGGGCAGAAGATAATCGATGATTTCATCAAAGGAGGAGAAATAGGTGACTTTTTTTCCTCTTTTGGCCAGCAGTGCTTCAAGATCCCGGGTATGGATGCCCAGGGTATCCTTTTCCCTGGCGGCATAGATATCTGTCAGGATGACCTCATCGGCCTGGTCGAAGGCCAGGGAGAAATCGATGAGAAGTTCCTTGGTCCGGGTGTAGGTATGGGGCTGGAAGATGGCGATGATTTTTCTGGCTTCGAGTTTTCGGGCGGCTTCTAAGGTCGCTTTGATTTCATTGGGATGGTGGGCGTAATCATCGTAGATGAGAGCACCCTGGCAGGTGCCAAGGTATTCGAATCTGCGATGGGCTCCTTTGAACTTTTTGAGCGCCCGGGTAATGGTGGCAAGATCCACTCCGTAGTGATGGGTCAGGGCGATGGCGGCAAGACTGTTGTAGATATTGTGTCTTCCGGGTATGGACAACTCGATTTTTCCGAGGAATTTCCCGTTGACCATTAAATCGAACTTTGGAAGCCCTGACTCATTATAGGTGATATTGGTTGCCAGATAGTCTGTGTCATTGATGATGCCGAAGGTGATGATTTGTTTGCAGGTGGTTGTGTTGTAGATTTTTTTTGCGTTGAAGTCATCGATATTGATGAAGAGTTCGCCGTCCCCGGGAAGTTTTTGGGTCAATTTGCCGAAGGCCCTTACAATATGGTCGAGATCTTCGTAGTAATCAAGATGATCCTCATCGATATTGAGGATGATCGCCTTGTTGAAAGTAAAGTCCAGAAAATTTTCCTGGTATTCACAGGCCTCTGTGACGAAGAGGCTTCCCTTTCCGATTCTTGCATTGCCTCCGATGGCCTCGACCTCGGCGCCTATGAAAATAGTCGGGTCAAGGTCGGTTTCCGCCAGTATCACCGCCACCATTGAGGTAGTGGTGGTTTTCCCGTGGGCGCCGGATATGGCAACGGCGTCTGGATAATTCTCCATCACAAGGCCCAGCATCTGGGACCTGGAAACCGTTTCAATGGCGAGTTCGGCTCCCTTGAGGAGTTCGGGGTTGTCTTCTTTGACAGCCGAGGTGTACACCAGCAGATCCGTATCCTCTTGGAGATTGTCCGGGTTGTGGGAATAGTGGATTTCAGCCCCGAGGGATTCCAGATGCCGGGTGATAGAACTGGATTTAAGGTCTGACCCGGAAACACGGATACCATAGCTCAGCAGTATCTCGGCAATGGCACTGACGCCGATTCCCCCGATGCCTACAAGATGAACGTGTTTGAGGTCCTTTATATCAATCATTTGATCTCTCCTTGTGGTTAATGCAATGAAAATTATATCACATCCCCTGACCATTGTGGAAGGATTTTTCACCCGGAAAAAAAAGGGCCCGATTTGGGAGATATTTGCAAAATATATTAAAATAGCCCTGAAAAGATGATAAGATGAATCTATAAACCACTTTGGACGTGATATCGATGAAAAGGAATATGCGTGTGGGCGCCATCCTGAAGACCTTGATGGACTATCCCGGGGAGATTTTCACCCTGAATTATTTTTCCGAGCGGCTCAAGGCTGCCAAATCAAGCATCTCGGAGGATATTGTCATTCTGAAAAGTCTTTTCAGGGAGCTGAATATCGGTTCCATTGAAACCATCACCGGAGCTTCTGGAGGTGTGATGGTCAAGCCCTACAAATCCGATGAAGACAAGAGAAGACTGCTGGAGAAGATTTCTGAAATGCTCATGGGAAAGGAGCGGCTCATTCCCGGAGGGTTTCTTTACTATGCGGATATTCTGTACCAGGCTCATTATGTGAAGGATCTCGGTGAAATCATTGCCCAGAGGTTTGTTGATGAACGAATTGACTATGTAATGACTATTGAGACGAAGGGAATCACCCTGGGACTGATGACGGCAAACTATCTCAATGTTCCCCTGGTGGTTGCCCGCAAGGACAATCGGATTTCCGAGGGAGCCACAATCAGCATCAACTATGTTTCGGGCTCCACTGGCAATCTTTCAACGATGTACTGTGCCAAGCGTTCAATAAAGAGGGGAAAAAGAGTCTTGATTGTGGACGATTTCCTCAGAGGAGGAGGGACTGTAAGGGGAATGATGGACCTGGTCAGTGAATTCGAATCAGAGGTGGTGGGGGTCGCTGTTTTCATTGACAACAGGAGTCAGAAGCGAAAAATGGTGCAGGATTACTATGCGGTTCTGGCCATGGATGTGGCGGGGGACCAGATTCATCTGGAACCGCAGGGATTGTAGGACCAAATGATTACAATTTTCAAAAAATATGGTATGATTAGACTAGATTTGACCAGCGAAAGGTAGGGGAGAAGGTATGAATATCACTGATGTTAGAATTAGGAAAATCAATGAAGAGGGAAAGATGAAAGCCATTGTTTCCGTCACTTTTGAAGACGCTTTCGTCGTACATGACATCAAGATCATCGAAGGACAAAACGGTTTGTTTGTCGCCATGCCGAGTAGAAAAGTAGCTGAAGGAGATTACAGGGACATCGCTCACCCCATCAATTCTGAAACAAGAAACCAGCTTCAGGATCGAATTTTTGAAGAGTATGAAAAGGTCAAATTGGAGATTCAGATTCATGAACAAGAGGAGTCAATCCAGTCTGAAGTCCTCGAGGAAGAGGTTGATCAAGAAGATTAAAGAGATTCAGAGGAATCTCTTTTTAGTTGGAGGGATATGATAGTGAAAGTCAAACCCATTATACTGGCGGCTGGCCAGGGGACCAGGATGCATTCCAAGCTGCCGAAGGTTCTCCATCCTATCGGAGGGCTGCCCATGGTAGAGCATGTTATCCGCCTTTCTTTAAAGGTGGGAGATGAAAATCCCGTGGTGGTCATCGGTCATCAGGGTGAACTGGTGGAGGCGGCCCTCAAGGGGAAGGATGTTGCCCTGGTTTATCAAAGACAGCAGCTGGGTACCGCCCATGCGGTCAAAATGGCCTGGGACCATATTGAAAAGGACCATCAGGTGCTGATTCTTTACGGGGATACGCCCTTGATTGAAGCATCCACCCTGCAGGATTTTTTGAGCCAGCACCGGTCCATGAAGAGGGATCTGAGTGTACTCACCATGAAGGTCCCCGACCCCAGAGGCTACGGAAGAATCCTGAGGGAGGAGGGCAGACTCCAAAGGATTGTAGAGGAAAAGGATGCCGATGAAGTCCAGAAGCAAATCGATGAGGTGAACAGCGGGATTTATCTTGTGAGAGGGGATTATCTCAAGGAGGCGCTTGAGACAATCGACAACAACAATCGACAAAAGGAATATTATTTGACGGATTTGGTAGAAATTTTCTATCGTCAGGGTTATAATATAGACGCTTATTGCAGCGAACATCACGAGGAGTTTCTGGGCATCAATGACCGGATTCAATTGGCCCGGGGGGAGGAAATTCTACGGGAAAGGATCAACCGGGAATGGATGCGCAGGGGGGTAACCCTGGTGGACCCGGGGAATACCTACATTGATGTGGATGTGGTCATAGGCCAGGACACTGTGATTTACCCGGGAACAATCCTCAAGGGGAGCACCACCATCGGTGAAAGCTGCAGCATCGGTCCCAGGGCGGTTCTGGAGAATTCCCATCTCTCCCAGGGCGTAACTGTCAAGGAGTCCCATGTGGTGGACAGTGCCATAGATTCGGGTTCTACAGTGGGTCCCTTCGCCTACCTTCGACCAGGGTCAAAAATTGGAAAATCCGTAAAAATAGGCGACTTTGTCGAGGTGAAGAATTCTGTCATCAGGGATGGCGCAAAGGTATCCCATCTGACCTATGTCGGAGACGGGGATGTCGGTGAAAATGTGAACCTGGGTTGTGGTGTGGTTTTCGTCAATTATGACGGTGAACAAAAGCATCGCACGGTGGTGGAGGCAGAGGCCTTTATAGGCTGTAACACCAATCTGATTGCCCCGGTGACGGTCAGAAAGGGTGCTTATGTCGCGGCGGGAACCACTCTGACCAAGGAGGTGCCTGAGGGCGCTTTGGCCATCGGCCGGGAAAGACAGAAAAATCTTGAAGGATGGGTCGCCAGAAGACGAAAGAAGTAGGGAGGACAGTATGCATAGTCAAGGGAAGCGCATCAAAATCTTTTCAGGTAATTCAAATCCCGAATTAGCAAACAAGATCTGTAGCGAGTTGGGCATTCCTCTGGGGGACGCCACAGTGAAAAATTTCAGTGACGGAGAGATTTCCGTAAACATCGGAGAGACCGTCCGGGGGGCGGATGTTTTTGTGGTCCAGTCGGTATCGCCGCCTCTGGTCAACCGTTATCTCATGGAAATGCTGATAATGATTGATGCCCTCAAGCGGGCTTCGGCGGGGAGGATTACCGCTGTGGTTCCTTATTACGGCTACGCCAGACAGGACCGGAAAGCAAAGGCCAGAGACCCGATTTCCGCCAAGCTTGTCGCGGATTTGATCACGGCGGCCGGTGCGGACAGACTCCTTACGATGGATCTTCACGCTCCCCAGATCCAGGGCTATTTCAATATCCCGGTGGATCATCTCATTGGATCGCCCATTCTTGCCGAGTACTTCATTGAAAAGGATATCGAGGATCTCGTAGTGGTTTCTCCGGATCTGGGCAGTGTGACCAGGGCCAGATCCTTTGCAAACCGTCTCAACTGCGGCATTGCCATCATTGACAAGTCAAGACCCGAGCCCAATGTTTCCGAGGTTATGCATATCATTGGAAACGTTGAGGGGAAAAATGTGATTCTCATCGACGATATGATTGATACGGCGGGCACCATCACCAATGGCGCTGAAGCCCTCAAGGACATCGGGGCGAAGGATGTCTACGCCTGCTGTTCCCATGCGGTGTTCTCAGGACCCGCCATTGACAGGATAAAGAAATCCTCATTGAAGGAAGTGGTGGTGACGGATACCATCAAACTTGCAGATGACATGAGGCTCAGCAATATCCGGGAGTTGTCAGTCGCAAGCACCTTCGCAGAAGCCATCAGAAGAATTTTCAATGACGAATCTGTTTCCACCCTGTTTGACTGACCACCTGCAACTGGGCCTACGGGCTCAGTTGTTTTCATGATATAATACCACTGTTGGAGGCCTGTATGAAATTGATTGTCGGCCTGGGTAATCCAGGGAAAAAATATGATTTGAGTCGTCATAATATCGGGTTCATTGTTTTGGACTACTTTTCAAGGGAAGTGAAAATTCCAATCACAAAGGTGAAATTCAAGTCCTATACGGGTGAATTTCTCCACAAAGGGGAAAAAATCATTCTTTTGAAACCCCAAACCTACATGAATCTGTCGGGGGAAGCCGTCAAAAGGGCTGTGGATTATTACGGGATTGCCCCCGGGGATTTACTGGTGGTCTATGATGATGTGGATATTCCCCTGGGCAGTATAAGACTTCGCAAAAAAGGCAGCGGGGGGACCCACAATGGTATGCGCAATATCGTGTATCAACTTCAGGATGATGAATTTCCAAGGCTGCGATTCGGTATCGGAAAAAATGAACACATTCCCCTCACGGATTATGTGTTGATGAATTTTCCCAGA
Source organism: delta proteobacterium ML8_F1 (assembly GCA_002029975.1). GTDB lineage: Bacteria > Bacillota > Clostridia > Peptostreptococcales > Acidaminobacteraceae > ML8-F1. The sequence goes on from LQBE01000042.1 coordinate 6,905, forward strand.
GAAGAATTCGATGTGGTCCGGGCCAGTGTCAGGGATGCGGCTTCTGCCATCGAGGTCTTTATCGACAGGGGTATTGATGCGGCAATGAACCAGTATAATAAAGTGGTGACAAAATGAGTTTGTATCAGGAAATCTTCAGTCGTTCTGTTTCCTATGAAGAGCTTTTGAAGAGCATCCACGGTGGTTTGACCCGAATAGGCGTTTCCGGTGTCACGGAATCTGTCGGGTGTCTTTTGGTGTCTCAGATTCAGGAGTCGTCATCACGGAGTGCTGTGCTGGTGGTGTCTTCAGAGAGTATGGCCCAGAGAATGGCGGAGGAGATTCGCGGGGTTTCGAGCCGGGAGGTTCTTTTTTTGCCCAGAAAAGAACTGTTGCTCAGCCATATCTACACTCAAAGCAAGGAGATTGTTTTTGAAAGGGTGGGGGTGCTCAACCAGGTTGAAGGCCTGGAAAATTCCGGGATACTGGTGGTGAGCATTGAAGCCCTGATTTATCGCCTGCTCAACCCCGAGGTGTTCAGGAACAATCGGATTGAGGTCATAGTCGGCGGGGAAAAAAATTTTGAGGGTCTCAGGGAAAAACTGGTCCAGATGGGTTATGAGAGGGTGGATATGACCCAGACCCCTGGACATTTCAGTATCAGAGGGGGTATTCTGGATGTTTTTGATCCGGCAAATGCCCACCCGGTCCGACTGGAATTCTTCGGTGACGAAGTGGACAGCATCCGATATTTCGATGAAGAAACCCAGAAATCCCTTGATAAATTATCAGAGGTGATTCTCAGACCTGCAGTCGAAGGTGTTTTCAAGGAGGAGGAGATTGAATACCTCATAGAAACCCTCAGGAATCAGGACCAGGCTGATTTTGCCGGGGAGATTGAAGCGGGACTTCACAGGGAGCATTTGGACCAGCTGCTGCCCTATATTGAAAAAAAAATCTATACAGTCCTGGATTATCTGCCTGAAGCCAGAATATTCTTTATGGACTACGACCGGGTAGTGGATCGCTACAGGCAGATTCTCAGCGAATTCGACATGAGGTTTGAGACCCTTTTTTCCCAGGGTGAAGTTTTGAAAAGCCAATGGGAAATGGTGCTTAGGGAGGATCGTTTCCACCAAGAGATTTCAAAGAGAAAAATCATCAACCTGACGACCCTGAGTATCGAAGACCAGTCTCTGGATTTTGATGAAATCATTAATTTCAAAATCGGAGCCCCCAATGAGTATTTCGGGAAGGTACCCCTGCTTTTTGAGGATTTGAAAAAATATCGACACAGAGGATACCGCACTGTTCTCCTTCTGGAGGACGACGAGAAAATCAGTCTCCTGAAACAGGCGGCGGAGGAAAGAGGGGTTGCCATCGACTGCCCTTCAAACCTAGAGGGCGGTCTCAGAACCTCTCAGATTGCCCTGGTGAAGGGTTATCTGGAAAAGGGATTCGTCCTGCTGCCGACCAAAACCATGGTGATTACTGAAAAAGAAATTTTCGGTCTTCGTAAAAAAAGAAGAACCAGAAGGTTTGGGGACAATGCCCAGGTGATCCGATCCTTCAGAGAACTCAATGAAGGGGATTATGTGGTTCATGAGGGCCACGGCATTGGTCGCTATCTGGGAATCGACCAGGTGGCGGTGGATGGTCTGGTCAAGGATTTTTTAAAGATCCAGTACAAGAATGACGAATATCTCTATATCCCCATCGGACAGCTGCAGCTGATTCAAAAGTATGTAGGCAGCGATGCCCAAAGTGTCCAGGTGAACCGACTGGGGACTCCTGAATGGTCAAGGACCAAGGCCCGGGCGAAAAAAGCCATCGATGACATGGCGGATGAACTCATTGCACTCTATTCCGAGCGCATCACAAAAAAAGGACACGCCTTTGAGCCGGAGGGCCCCTGGCAAAGGGAGTTTGAAGGATTGTTTCCCTTTGAAGAAACAAAGGACCAGCTCAAGAGCGCTGAAGAAATCAAAAGAGATATGGAGAAGAGTATTCCCATGGACCGACTGCTGTGTGGCGATGTGGGCTACGGCAAGACGGAGGTTGCACTCAGAGCGGTGTTCAAGGCCGTAGTGGATTCCAAACAGGTGGCGATACTCGTTCCCACCACCCTTCTTGCCCAGCAGCATTACAATACCATTTTTGAGCGGTTTTCAAAGTACCCCGTCAAGGTCGAAATGCTTTCCAGGTTCAAAACCAAAAAAGAAAATCTTCAAACCGTCGAAAAACTGAAAAAGGGGCTGGTGGATATTGTTGTGGGGACCCACAGACTGCTCTCTGATGATGTGGGTTTCAAGGATCTCGGCCTGCTGATTGTGGATGAAGAGCAGCGGTTCGGGGTCAGGCACAAGGAGAAAATCAAGGCCCTCAAGAGCACAGTGGATGTACTCACCCTTACGGCGACACCCATACCAAGAACCCTTCACATGTCTATGATTGGCATTCGGGACCTCAGTGTCATCGAGGATCCTCCAGAGGACCGCTATCCGATCCAGACCTATGTCATGGCCTACCGGGAAAATATCATCCGTGAGGCGATTCTCAGGGAGACAGACCGAAGCGGCCAAGTCTTCTTTGTCTACAATCAGGTCAGGGACATTGAGGCAATGACCGCCAAAATCAGCGATCTGGTGCCTGAAGCCAGGGTGGCCTACGCCCATGGACAAATGAATGAAATCCAGCTGTCAAAGGTCATGATTGATTTTTTAAACAAAGCCTATGATGTCCTGGTCACCACCACCATTATTGAAACCGGTCTGGATATCCCCAATGTCAATACCATCATCATACACCATGCGGATAAAATGGGGCTCAGCCAGCTCTACCAGCTCAGGGGAAGGGTGGGACGAAGCAACCGGGTGGCCTATGCCTACCTCACCTACAACAGGGCGAAGGTCATCAGCGAGGTTGCCCAGAAAAGACTTCTGGCCATCAAGGAATTCACTGAACTCGGTTCAGGTTTCAAAATCGCTCTGAGGGATCTTGAAATCCGGGGGGCGGGGAACCTGCTGGGCGGACAGCAGCATGGCCACCTTGAGGCCATCGGCTATGAGCTCTATGTCAAGCTCCTTGAAGAGAGAATCAACACCCTCAAGGGGAATCCGCCCAGGGAGCGTTTTGAGACGGCCATGGAGATCAATGCGGACTCCTATATCCCCGAAACCTACATTGAAGCGGTCAACCAGAAACTTGAAATCTACAAGAAGATATCTGTCATTGAAAACAGAGAGGATTACTATGCAATCCAGGAAGAGATGGAGGACCGCTTCGGGGAAATTCCCCAGACGGTACAGGATCTGCTGACGATTGCCTATATTCGGGGACAGGCCTCCATGATTCCGCTGGCCAGCATAACGGAGGATGAGGGAGGATACAGCCTGTTCATGGTGCCGGAGCGGGTCTTGTCCCCTGAGACCCTGGTGGCCCTTTCGAGGGATTACCCCAGGGGCATAAAAATCAATGCGGGAAAAAAACCCCATATCAAACTGCTGCTGCCGCCTTCGATGTCCAATTTGAGGGACCGACTGATACAACTCGAGGAAATTGTTGAAAAACTGTATCAGCTCACCGAGGGTCAAAGGACTGGGCCGCACCCTCCGGAATCAACAGAGGCTTAGTTTTGGCGGCAAAGAGTTCACAGAATGGGATAATTGGGATATAATAATATTCAAGTGCGGAGTTGAGGAGGATAACCATGAATAAAGGATGGTGGATACTGTGGGCGGTGGCCTTGATGCTGTCGGTCACAGGCTGTGTGCCACAGAAGGAACCTGTGGTGGAAGTGCCCACGGATATTGTGGCGGTAGTGGACGAAGAGCCGATTATGCTGGAGGATTTTGAAAAGAACTTTGGCATTTTGGAATATACCTATACCTCCAATTACGGGGATGATGTCTGGGCCCAGGAGTATGAGGGCAGACCCTTCAAAGAGGTGGTCATAGAGGAACTTGTGGAAAATCTGATTAAAGAGCATCTTATTGCAAGGGAAGTCCTGGCCGGGGGCTTCAGTGCAGACCTGGACACCGTCAATAATTTTTTAGCCCAGTACAAGGCCTACATGGCCTCTGATCAGGAGATGAAGGCCCATTATGAAAGCTACGGGATTACAGATGAGTTTTTAAAGGACCAGATTACAAAGCAGCTGCTGGTAGATGAATACAAAAGCAGTATTCGGGAGGAGATTGCCAAAGACCAGGCCTGGATTGAGAAACTTTACGGGGAGTTCAAGTTTGAGGTCAGAGCCAGGCACATTCTGATGACGGATAAAAACGAGGCCGCCGAGGTCCTGAAAAGGGTCAGGGAGGGGGAGGACTTTTCAGAGCTGGCCCTGGAAATGAGTGAGGATGCCTCGAGTGCCCAAAAGGGCGGAGATCTGAATTATTTTTCAAGGGGAACCATGGTCAAGGAATTTGAAGAGGCAGCTTTTTCGCTGGAAATTGGCGAAATCAGTGACCTGGTGGAAACGAAACTGGGCTATCACATCATAAAAGTTGAAGATTACCGAACCTTGGACACCATAAAAATGGACGGCATTACCGAAGAAGAAGAAGAAACCTTCAAGCAGTACATGATTTCCTATACCACGGAGGAAGTCACGGCTCAAAGGGTAGAGGCTCTGATGCGGGAAGCTTCAATCGAGAGGTACATGGACAACATCACTGAAAGATAGGGCCTGGCTCTATCTTTTTTAAGGAGACCCAATGAAAAAAAAATCATTTATCAAGGGCGCTGCCATCCTGGGAATCTCCGGAGTTCTGGTCAAGGGGATAGGTGCCTTCTTCAGGATTCCCCTGGCGAATTTTTTGAGCGATGAAGGGATGAGCTTCTACCAGACGCCCTACCCCATCTACAACTGGCTCTTAGTGGTTTCTACTGCGGGAGTCCCGGCGGCAATTGCAAAGACCATCTCTGAGCGACTGGCGGAGAATGACGAAATCGGTGCCCACAAGGTCTTTAGAGTGTCCTTGAGCTTGATGGCGGTCATCGGACTTGTCAGTTCTGTCGCCATGTTTTTCCTGGCCCAGAGTATTGCCACAGCGGTGAAAAACCCCCTGGCGGTCTATTCAATCCGGGCGATTGCTCCGGCAATTGTGTTCATTTCAGTCATGTCTGTGTTCAGAGGATACTTCAACGGCCACCAGGACCTGGCCCCCTACGGGATTTCCCAGATTTTCGAGCAACTGGGTCGGGTAATCGTAGGCCTGGGTCTGGCAATCGCCCTGCTGGGCCGGGGGGAGGAGTTCTCAGCGGCAGGGGCGACCTTTGGAGCCACCGCCGGAGCTGTCGTGGGTTTTCTGGTCATATTTCTCATTTATGAATTCAAATACAAACGAAGACATCTCGACATCGGTATCATCAGCCTGAAAGAAAGAAAGCAGATTATCCGTCGTCTGATGATTATTGCGGTGCCCATTACCCTGGGGGCGTCCATTATTCCCATAATGAGCATTATTGATCTTGCCCTGGTGATGCGGCGACTCACAGCCATTGGCATGGTTGAACAGGCCAATGACCTTTACGGGCAGCTCACTGCCTATGCAGGAGCCCTGATCAATATTCCCCAGGTGGTGACTGCAGGGATACAGATCAGTATCATTCCGGCAGTTTCATCAGCCTTTGCAATCAAAGACTACGATGAACTCAGGACTACGGTGCGCAACGGCATACGAACCGCTCTGATTCTCGGACTCCCCAGTTCTGTGGGTCTGAGTGTGATGGCCAGAGAAATCATGTACCTTTTGTACCCCATGCAGCCCCAGGTGGTACCCAGTGCCTCGGGAATTCTCCAGATACTGGGGATTGGCTTTGTATTCCTATCCCTGTTTCAGGTCACTTCCGGTGTGCTTCAGGGCATGGGAAAACAGACGACCCCGGCAAAAAATCTTCTGATGGGAGGCGTCTTGAAGATTTTCCTGGTCTACTATCTGGTGGCCATACCTGCTTTGAATATCCGCGGGGCGGCCCTGTCCACGGTAATCACCTATTTTATTGCAGCCATGCTGAATCTGAGAAGCCTCAAACGCACGGGTTTTTTAGTCATGGAAAAAGCGGGATATGTCTTGGCCCCTCTGTGGGCCTCGTTGATAATGGGAGTCTTCGCCAAGTTGGCCTATCTCCTGCTCAGGGGCGTCACTTCCGGGGGCATCGCGACCTTGCTTGCAATTCTGGGGGCGGTAGTGGTATACTTGACCTTGCTTTTCTACTTCAAGGGAATCTCCATGGATGAGCTGGAGATGATACCGGGAGGTAAAAAAATCACAAGAGTGTTCAAAAGGAGAAACCAGTGAATAAGATAACAGTGGTTGGGCTGGGTCCGGGAGATTTCAGATTTCTTACTCTGGAAGCCCTGGAGGCCCTGGAAAAATCGGAAAAATTGTTTTTCCGAACGGACAAGCATCCCCTGGTAGAGGACTTGTACCTCAGAGGTATCAGTTTCGAGAGTTTTGATGAATTCTATGAAACAGAAGAAACCTTTGAGGGGGTATACGAAAAAATTGTTGAAACGATTTTGAATGCGGCCCTCAAAACCCCGGTGACCTATGCGGTTCCCGGCAACCCTTTCGCAGCCGAGGAAACGGTGGCAATGCTTCAGGAGGCCACAGACGCCATTGAATTCATCTATGGCGTCAGCTTTATTGACGCCATTGTGTCCAGTCTGAAACTGGATCCTGTCAAGGGACTGAGCATTGTGGACGGTTTGACCATTGACAGCGTCGATCCCAAAGGCACCAGCCTCATCATACAGGTCTATGACCGGCTGACAGCCTCCAGGGTGAAGACCGTCCTGATGGAGGAATTCCCCGACGGACATGAGGTGATTGTCATCAAAAGTGCCGGGGTGACGGGGGAGGAAGTCATCGACCGGGTCCCCTTGAATGAGTTGGACCATCGCAGTGACTTCGACCATTTGACCTCACTGGTGGTAAGGCCACTGGGTGAACACGAAGGACGCAGGGATTGGGATGATCTGATCAGAATCATGCGGGTGCTTCGCTCCCAGGAGGGATGTCCCTGGGACAGGGAACAAACCCATGAATCCTTGAAAAAAAATCTCATTGAAGAGGCCTATGAGGTAATGGGGGCGATAGATGAAAAGGATCCCGTCCATCTTGAAGAGGAACTTGGTGATTTGCTGCTTCAGATTGTTTTCCACGGTCTGATTGAGGAGGAAATGGGTTTCTTTGATTTAAAGGATGTCACCCACGGCATCAGCCAGAAGCTGATTCGACGCCATCCCCATGTTTTTGGGACCCAGGAGGCGGATTCGTCCCAGGAAGTTGAAAAAATCTGGGAGAAAATCAAGGGAGAAGAACGCCAAAGAAAATTCCATGAAAAAATGGAGGACCTTTCAAAGGCGCTGCCGGCGACTCTGAGGGCGGCAAAGGTGCAGAAAATCGCCCGGGAAGCGGGATTTGACTGGGATGACGTGCGACCGGCCCTGGAGAAGGTGGAGGAGGAACTTCAAGAGTTCAAGGAGGAACTTTCAAGTTCCGATCAAGAGAAGCTGGCCCTGGAGCTGGGGGACCTTCTTTTTGCAGTGGTCAACGTCGCCAGACTTTCAAAAATAGATCCGGAGCTGGCCCTGGACAGAACTATTGAGAAATTCACCAGAAGATTCAAGTTTATTGAGGACGCTTCTCAAGTGAATTCAAAGCCCCTGGAAAAAATGACACTGGAAGAGATGGATGTCCTGTGGAATTTGTCTAAAAAACAAAATATATAGGGCAAATCATAAAAAACACTTGATATAAACAGGGTTGTAGGGATATCATGTAGACAGGGCAACGGATTCTTCATATATTATAGGGAGGGAAGATTGTGAACAAATCAGAATTGATTACGAGTGTATCTGAGAAGGCGAATTTAACAAAGAAAGATGCGGAAGCTGCATTGAATGCATTATTGTCGACAATCGAAGAGACGCTGAAAGAAGGCGGGAAAGTACAGCTGGTAGGATTTGGAACCTTTGAGGTCCGGGAAAGAAAAGCCAGAACGGGCAGAAACCCCAGAAATCCGGGACAAGTCATTGAGATTCCAGCTTCAAAGGCACCTGTTTTCAAGGCGGGCAAATCTCTGAAAGAGACTATTAACGAATAATGAGATAAAAGCAGCTGATGAGGCTGCTTTTTGCATTGGTGGGGATGAAATGAGAATAGACAAGTATCTGAAAACCGCAAGAATCATCAAAAGGCGCGCCGTGGCCAAGGAAGCCTGTGACCAGGGAAGGGTCAGAATCAATGATCTGGTGGTCAAGGCCTCTGAAAATGTCAAAGTGGGAGATATCGTCACCCTCGAGTACTCCCATCGCATTTTCAAGTACCGCGTGCTGGATCTCAGTGAACACGTCAGGAAGGACGAGGCGGGGGAGCTCTACGAAATCATAGGCCAGGGTGAATGAATTGAAAAAATTTTTCCTCAAAAACAAGTTTATCCTCATATTCCTGCTGGTCTTTACAGTTTACATGGGAGTGGTTCTTGTCCGTCAGGAGTTCAAATATCGCGAGCTCATAGAAGAGAGTAAAGCCTATAGTGCCCAGATTGAGACCCTCAGGGAAACGGTTGAAGAGCTCGAGGGGATGATTGAAGAAATTTCCACCCCGGAATACATTGAAAGAATGGCCAGGGAAAGACTTCAAATGGTCAGACCGGATGAAATCATTTACATGATTGATGAAGAAAATTCTGAGAAAAATTGACATTATGACACTTTTACCCTATAATACCTATAAATCCAAGAAGGAGGAAAACGTCATTTATGCCCGTTGAAGTTGGTCAAGTGTTGAAGGGAAAGGTTACTGGAGTCAAAAAATTCGGAGCTTTTATCAAATTGCCCGATGGGAGTACCGGTCTGTGCCATATCTCTGAGATTTCACAGAGTTTTATCAAAGATATCGAAACACATATTGAGGTTAACCAGGAGGTTAATGTCAAGGTCATTGGTATTGGCAAGGACGGCAAGGTCAACCTATCCATCAAACAAACAGAAGAAAGAGTGGCACCTCCGCAGTCGAGAGCTCCAAGACGAGAGACCGTTAAAGATTTTGACAGTCTGGTATCGGATTTTTTAAAGACCAGCGACGAAAAGTTGAAGACCATCAAGAACAACAAATCTCGAAGAGGCAATGGCTATAATTCGAGAAAATAAACCGGTTTAGCCGGTTTTTTAAGTGGGTGAAAAAATGTCTGTCGGACTTTTGGATATCGGCACCAATTCAGTGAGATTGCTTATTCCTGATCCCGACAATCTGCTCAATTCCAGCAAGTTCATAAGAGTGACCCGAATCGGTGAGGGAGTGAATCAAAGGCGACAGTTGTCAGAAGAAGCCATGGACCGGACATTCAGGGGAATCGGGGAACTGCTGGAGATTGCCGGGCAGCGGGGGGTGCGGGAAATATTCGCCATGGCAACCAGTGCTGTCCGGGATGCTGCCAACCGCGAGGTCTTCGTCATGAGGCTCAAGGCACAGACAGGGCTCGATTTGGAGATTGTATCCGGTGATGAGGAGGCCCGTCTTGGTTATCTGGGAGCGGTTCAGGGTCTGAAGTCTGCCCGAGGAGAGGCCATGATTGTGGATATCGGCGGGGGAAGCACTGAATTGGTCCACTTGAGGGAAGGCACTCTTCATCGGATGAAGAGCTTTGATATCGGGGCAGTCAGACTTACGGAAATGTTCCGGGTCAGCGACCCGCCCAGGGAAGAAGAAATGCAGTCCATGAGGGGCTATATCCAGGAGGTTCTGGGAGACTTCACCCAGGGGTTTGCAGGTGACCTGGTGGGTATCGGCGGCACCATCACCACCCTTGCAGCCATTGATGAGGAGCTTGCCCTCTACGACAGAAAAAAAATCCATGGGAAAACGCTGGCCGCCGGGCGGATCGGTGAAATTTATCAGCAGCTGCTGAGCATGAACCTCTTTCAAAGACAGGCGGTCAAAGGCCTGGACCCCTTGCGGGCGGACATTATTGTGGCTGGGACAATGATTCTCATGACACTGATTGCCAAGCTTAGGGTAAAACAGCTTGTTGTCAGTGATTTTGACAATCTGGAGGGATATTATCTCAAGAGAATAACCATTGACAACCCCGGGAATATGCTGTAATATTGTGTTTGTCTATAAGATTTTTCACAAGAGATTTCAGGAACCATTTAATTTTTGGGAGTATAGCTCAGGTGGGAGAGCGCCTGCTTGACGTGCAGAAGGTCACAGGTTCGAGTCCTGTTACTCCCACCATTTTGGTCTGGTAGTTCAGTTGGTTAGAACGCTAGCCTGTCACGCTAGAGGTCGAGGGTTCGAGTCCCTTCCAGATCGCCACTGTCAAAGGAGAGAATCAGATTGATTCTCTCCTTTGTTTTAGGGTTTTTTATTTGGGCATATGAGTATTGGAAAGGCTTCTATGGAATGATACTTCTTTTCCTGTGATACAATGGAATGAATAAAGGAAGGTGAGCAATGTGGTTCATGAAAAAACCATACAGGATCTGCTTCATGAGGCCCTGGGCCTGGGCGGAGATTTTGCAGAGATTTTTATTGAAAATCGTTTCAACCGGTCTTTCGGGATGATTGGAGGCAAGCTTGAAAGCGCCCTTCAAGGCAGGGACTTCGGGCTGGGTATCCGGATCTATTTTGGTCTCAACAGCATCTATACGTATACGAATCAGCTTAAAAAGGACCATCTGCTTGAAATGATTCGACAAGCGGTCTATCTCAAAAAAAACAATCCTTCGGTTCGTGCCGTGCCCTTTAGGCACGTTATTCCTGAGGATGTCCACCAGATCAGGCATCGAAGAATCCCCTCAGAAAGGGAGAAAATTGACCTGATGCGTTTGTCTGTCAGTGGGATTCACGACCCGGAGGGGCTGATTCAGCAGGTCAGAGTCAATTACATCGACTATGAGCAGCGGGTGACGATTGCCAACAGTGACGGTCTTTTTGTGGAGGACGAGAGGCTCAGAACAAGACTTTCAGTGGGTGTCAGCGCTCTTTTTCAAGGGGAGGTCCAGACCGGTCACATGAGTCAAGGGGCCTTTGGGGGCTTCTCCTTCTACGAAGGCATCAATCCTGCAGACCTGGGAAGAGAAAGTGCCCGGATTGCCATGACTACTGTGAAGGCCGGCCATGCGCCGAGGGGCAATATGCCGGTAATCATTGACAAGGGTTTTGGCGGTGTTCTGTTTCACGAGGCCAGCGGCCACGGTCTGGAAGCCACAAGTGTGGCCAAAGGCATTTCAGTGTACTCGGGAAAGGTGGGGACCCAGGTGGCTTCCCCACTGGTGACAGCCATCGACGACGGGACAATCAAAGGCGCCTGGGGTTCTTCGGTTGTAGATGATGAAGGCACCCCGACGAAAAGAAATGTGCTCATTGAAAAGGGAGTCCTCAAGGGATACATGATTGACCGCTTTGGCGGCCTGAAAATGGGTGAGGCTTCAACCGGGTCCGCTAGAAGAGAATCCTACAAGTACGAACCGACCTCCAGGATGACCAATACCTTTATTGACCAGGGGGAGTCCGACTTTGATGAAATCATTGAAGATACGGAATACGGGCTTTATGCAAAATATATGGGGGGAGGATCGGTGAATCCCGCCACAGGAGAATTCAATTTTGCAGTCATGGAAGGCTACATGGTGCGGGGGGGTAAAATCGCAGAGCCGGTTCGGGGGGCGACCCTCATCGGACGGGGCTTTGATGTCTTGAAAAATATCGACAAAGTGGGCAACAACCTTGCATACGGACAGGGAATGTGCGGCTCAGTGAGCGGGTCGGTTCCTGTCAATGTGGGTCAACCCACTCTGAGGGTGAAATCCATCACGGTGGGTGGAAGATAGGAGAATGATTTATGGAGATAGCAGGTTTTTACAGGCAGCTTGAATCCCGGGCAAAATCCCATGGCTTCGATGCCGTTGAAATGATCTTCAGCCGGGCCACGGACTTCAGTACAAAGATGTTCCGCGGCGAGGTGGAGGCCTATCAGCTTTCCTCAGAGATTGGAATTTCCCTTCGCGGGGAATATCAGGGGGCCATAGGCTACTATTATTCAGAACTGGTGGATGAATCCATCATTGAAGAGGCCCTTGAAGCCATGAAGGGGAGCGCCCTGGTCATGGAGGTCAAAGAGGAGTTCATCAGTCAGTCCCAAGAGGTTCTTTGTGATGACTCAGACTATCATCCGGCTCTTGTGGGTATCGAATATCCACAAATCATGCCGCTGATGGCCGGGGCGGAAGAAATGCTAAAGGGTGGGGATCCCAGAATCACAGAGGTTCCCTACAACCTTTACGCCCTTATGGAAAGGGAAATCAGTATTATGAATTCCAAGGGCATGAATCTTTCCCAGAAATTCAATCTCAACTATTATGTCCTGTCGGCCCTGGCAAAGGATGGGGACAAGGGCAAGACGGCAATGGATTACAAGGCATCGGGAGACCCCATACATTTCCATGACCGGGATTTCATCGGGGGCATTGCCAGGGAAGCGGTTTCTCTTTTAAGGGCGAAACCCGTGGCCTCAGGCAACTACCCGGTGATTCTTGAAAACAAGGTTGCCGCGCAGATTCTCGGCGGTTTCAAAAGTCTTTTCAGCGCGGAGATGGTGGACAAAGACCTGAGCCTCCTCAAGGGGCTGCTGGGCCGTAAAATCGGAGTTGAAGGTCTGAACATCCTCGATGATCCCACTCAAGAAAAAGCCCTGATCCACCGGAAATTCGATGATGAAGGAACCCTGGCCAGGAGCAAGAATCTGGTGAAAGACGGGAGACTGCTGGAATACCTGCACAATTCGAAAACCAGTCGGAAAATGGGGATGGCTCCGGGTGGCAATGGCTACAGGGAGGGCATCAAATCGGCCCTGGGAATATCCCCGACAAACCTGTTTATTGAACCCGCTTCAAAGTCCTTTGAGGAACTTATCAGGGAGGTGGAGCAGGGACTGCTGATTACTGAAATCCAGGCGCTTCACTCGGGACTTAATGCGATATCGGGAGATTTTTCACTGCCGGCCCAGGGCTATCGCATCGAGGGGGGCAGAATTACAGACAGTGTGGACCAGATTACGATTTCATCGAATATCATGGAAGTGTTTCAACAAATCAGTGGAATCAGTGACGACCTGTACTTTCACATTCCCAATGGCATGGGCAGTGTGGGCAGTCCCAGTCTGCTGATTGAAGAAATCAGTGTTTCAGGAGAATAGGTGATCCCTTGTTTGAGAAAATGCTTCAGACCATTGAAAAACACCAGCTTGTGCGTCCTGGAGACCGGGTTTTGGTGGCACTCTCCGGGGGACCGGACTCAGTTGCCCTGCTTCACGCACTAACCCGGTTGAGAGAGTCCCTTTCTCTTGAGATTTTTGCTGTTCATCTGAACCACAGAATCCGGGGAGCGGATGCGGATGCGGACGAAGCCTATGTCCTGAAACTGTGTCAGGAGATGGGTGTGCCCTTGCATACCTACAAAGAGGATATTCCGGGGCTTTCCAAAAGGCTCAGAATCACTGAAGAGGAAGCCGGCAGGAAGGTTCGATATGAGATATTTGAGCAGCTGAGCAGGGACCTGGGCTGTCAGCGGGTGGCAGTGGCCCAGCACCGGGATGACCAGGTGGAGACATTCTTGATGCGGATTATCCGGGGGAGCGGACTCGACGGGCTGGGTGCCATCGCCTATATGAGAGAGGGGAAATATATCCGGCCGCTGCTTGACGTCACCAAGGAGGAAATTCTCGGGTACCTGAGGGAAAATCATCTGGAGTCGAGGACTGACCATACCAATTTTGAAACCCATTACCTCAGGAACAAGATTCGTCTGGAGTTGATTCCTGAACTGAAGAAAGGATACAATCCCAATATCACTGCTACTATTTCAAGAAATATTGACATCATCCAGGAGGAACTGTCCTATATCCGGGAGGAGGGTCTGAGGCTTTATGGAATTTTCAAGACCAGGGATTATGAAGTGGCCTTTTTCCAAGACCTTCACCCGGGTTTGAAGGGGAGGGTTCTGAGAAATCTCATGGCGGATGTCAAAGGAGACATCAAGAATGTTTCGGGTGGGGAGATCAGCCAGCTCAGAGAGTTGCTGGAGCAGGGCGTCCCGGGCAAATATCGAACAATCCAGGGGTTTCATTTTGAAATAGGCCAGGGAAGACTTCTTGTTGACAGGGAGGCCGGGCCGGTATCCTTGACGGATTTTTCCCATGAACTGGGTGAGGGCACCCACAGGATTGAAACTCCCTGGGGCGACCGCTACCAGGTGGTGATAAAAGTGACTGGGCCCCGGGAAAGAGTCAAGGGCAGTCCCGGACAGATTTATGTGGATGCTGATAAAATTAAGGGTCCCATTGTGGTGAGGAACCGCCGGCAATCAGACAGGCTCAGGCCCATCGGGATGGGGGGGAAAAGCAAAAAACTCAAGGATTTCATGATTGATGAAAAAATTCCCAGGGAAAACAGAGACAAAATCTTGATTTTTGAGAATTCAAAGGAGATTATCTGGGTATATGGTTATCGATTGAGCGAAGTTTTCAAGGTTGAGGAGACGACGCTGAAAATATTGAAGATTGAGGTCATCAAGTTGTAAGTAAAAACAGAATGTGTTAGAATTAAGGGACTTTAATCCAGTCAGGGATATCTTATTGTCTTTGATAAAGAATCTCCGGGGTTATTGAGCCATTGCCGGGGGCCTTTTAGGTTTAAACTTTATATTCGAGGAGGAACAATGTGAAGAAGTATTTTAGAGGATTGACCTTCTATCTGTTGATATTCATTATGATTCTGTATTTTGTGAGGATGTTCTGGCAGCAGCCACAACAAATCATTCAACTGGATTTTACTGAATTGATGGTAGAAATTGAACAGGATAATGTTACCGAGATTGACATATCCGAAAATAAAGTAGCAGGGGCCTTGAGCGACGGGACTATTTTCGAGTCGTACATTCCTGAAATTTTAGGGGACTCCTTCGGGGATTACATTTTTGAGTCTTCTCAGAACAATCAAATCACCCTGAATCTAGAGGGGGTTGCTCCCGCAGAAACACCCTGGTTTGTGGACATTCTGCCTTCGGTATTCATGATTTTGATTTTCGTGGTCTTCTGGTTTGTTTTCATGCAGAACTCCCAGGGCGGCGGCGGCAAGGTCATGTCCTTCGGCAAGAGCAAGGCAAGGCTCCATAAACCGGATGAAGGAAAAATCATCACCTTTGCCGATGTTGCAGGTCTGGCTGAGGAGAAAGAGGATATGATGGAGGTCGTGGACTTCCTGAAATTTCCCAAGAAATACATTGACCTGGGCGCCAGGATTCCCAAGGGCATTCTGATGGTAGGTCCTCCGGGAACAGGAAAAACCTACTTGTCCAGAGCTGTCGCCGGTGAAGCGGGGGTTCCCTTCTACAGCATCAGTGGTTCTGATTTTGTTGAAATGTTTGTGGGGGTAGGTGCTTCCCGGGTCAGAGATCTTTTCGATACAGCAAAAAAGAATTCCCCCTGTATAATTTTCATCGATGAAATCGATGCGGTGGGTCGTAAAAGAGGGGCGGGTCTTGGCGGTGGCCATGACGAACGTGAGCAGACTCTCAACCAGCTGCTGGTGGAAATGGACGGCTTCGGGGATCACGAAGGGATTATCATCATCGCGGCGACCAACCGCCCGGATATACTGGATACGGCTCTGCTGAGGCCGGGTCGATTCGACCGTGAAGTCACTGTGGGCGTTCCGGATGTTCTCGAGAGAGAAGCCATTCTCAAGGTGCATTCAAGAACAAAACCCATTGCGGAAGATGTAGACTTCAGAGTTCTGGCCCGCAGGACTCCGGGATTCACCCCGGCGGACCTTGAAAACATTCTCAATGAAGCGGCTCTTCTCAGTGCCCGCAAGAAGCACCGGGAGGTCCACATGAAAACCATTGAGGAAGCTACCACGAAGGTTATTGCGGGAGTGGAAAAGAAATCCAGGATAATCAGTGAAAAGGAAAAAAGAATCACCGCCTACCATGAAGCGGGTCATGCGGTTCTGGCCCAGGTTCTGCCAGAGATGGATCCCGTCCATCAGGTGAGCATCATTCCCAGGGGCCGGGCCGGAGGGTTCACCATGCAGTTGCCCAGTGAAGACCGCTCTTATATGACCAAGAAGCATATGGAACAGGACATTATTGTCCTTCTGGGTGGAAGAACCGCTGAAAGGCTGATTCTCAATGATATCAGCACCGGTGCCCAGAATGACCTGCACCGGGTCACCCAGGTTGCCAAGGCAATGGTCATGAAGTACGCCATGAGTGACAACCTGTCCCAAATGTCCTATGCGGAGGAAGAAGAGGTTTTCCTCGGCCGGGACATGACCACGAGAAAGAATTACTCTGAGCATGTGGCGGCGGAAATCGACCGTGAAGTGCGTCGAATCGTGGACAATGCCTACGATGAAGCCTACCGACTCCTCAGCGAGAATATCAACAAGCTTGAAGAGGTTGCCCAGGCGTTGCTTGAATTTGAAACCCTGGGGGATGCCGATTTCAACATAGCCTTTGAAGAGGGTTTTGAAGCTCTCAAGGAGCATCGTGCAAAGGAAGATCTGGCAGCGGCAAGAAAAGCAGAACGGGAGGAAGCTGTGAAAGCGGCTCACAATCCGGAGGAAACCGCCATGGCGGCGGAGGAATCCCCCGGTGATGAGGACTCTTTAGAGCAGCATGAGGATACTCAGGCTGATTCTGACGAGATGCTCAGTGACGATGAATCCGACAAAACCCATTCTTGATGAATGGGTTTTTCACTTAGTGCTGGGAGGCGATGACAATGGCTAAAGAATTGGAAGCAGGATTGAAACACGTATCTGAAAAAATTGTACAGCAAAGTGACACGGCGACGGTATTTGGTTCTGGAGACATGTCGGTATTTTCGACCCCGATGATGGTGGGACTCATGGAAAATGCCGCCATGAAAGCGGTGGGGGATTATCTTGAAGAGGGCTGCCAGACTGTCGGCATCCACCTGGACATCAAACACCTGGCGGCCACCCCTGTGGGAATGAAGGTGAGGGCTGAAGCAGAACTGGTGGAAGTCAAGGGCAAACAGCTGGTTTTCAAAGTAGAGGCCTATGATGAAAAAGAAAAAATCGGGGAGGGCATCCACAGAAGGTTTATCGTTGACAAGACCTCATTCATGGAAAAAACTCAGGCCAAGGCAAAAAAATGAGAAGGATATCCACCGCATCAATAGGCGAAAAACTCTATGAAATTTTAATGACGGTAAATTTTGAGCTTCCCGGGGATGTGAGGGGTGCGATTGAGAATGCCCTCGAGGTTGAGGAGCACGGGGTGTCCCGAAGCATTCTTAAACGGCTGCTGGAAAACAATGCTCTGGCCATGAAAAAAAGGATTCCCCTGTGTCAGGATACTGGGATGGTGGTGGTTTTTCTCGAAATAGGACAGGAAGTGGTGCTTGAAGGAGAGTATATCGAAGAGGCTCTCAATCAGTCCATAGCCAGGGCCTATGAGGAGGGATATCTTAGAAAAAGCATCGTATCCAATCCCTTGACAAGAATCAATACCGGGGATAATACACCGGGGGTGTTTCACTACAGCCTGGTTCCGGGGGAGCATATCCGCATGGGAGTCACGGTAAAGGGCTTTGGCAGTGAAAACATGTCGAGACTTGGAATGCTTCGCCCGAGTGACGGCGTAGAGGGGGTCAAGGCCTTTGTTCTTGAAACGGTGGCTTTGGCGGGACCCAACCCCTGTCCTCCCATTATCGTCGGAGTGGGCATCGGGGGAACCATGGAAAAAGCGGCGCTCCTTTCGAAGGTGGCGCTGATGCGGGATATAGGCACTGACAACCCCCTGGCCTCTTTGGACCAACTGGAAAAAGACTGGATGAAATCCATTGAAGCCCTTGGAATCGGTCCCATGGGCATGGGAGGCAGAACCACTGCCCTTGGCGTCCATATTGAAACTTATCCCACCCACATTGCGGGGCTGCCCGTTGCAGTAAACATCAACTGCCATTCTTCAAGACATTCGGAGGTGATCCTGTGATCCATTATCTGAAGACTCCCCTGGAGGACCAGGTCCTGGATAGACTGCAACCGGGTGATGAGGTTCTTTTGTCAGGAATCATCTACACGGCCAGGGATGCGGCCCATCAGAGATTGATGAGCCTGCTGGAGGCGGGAAGTCCCCTGCCCTTTGACCTCAAGGGTCAGGTGATCTACTACATGGGACCTTCTCCGACGCCAAAGGGGGCTGTTATTGGAGCCTGTGGCCCCACAACGGCCTATCGCATGGACGATATGACGGAGCCTCTGCTGAAAAACGGACTCAAGGGCACTATCGGCAAGGGCTCAAGATCCCCCAAAATCAGAGAGTATTTGAAAACCTACCATGCGGTCTACCTGATAGCCGTGGGAGGAATCGGTGCGCTTTACTCTCAGATGATTGAGCACAGTGAAATTGTCGCCTTTGAGGACTTGGGAACGGAAGCAATCAGAAAATTGAGGGTAAAGGATTTTCCCTTGTATGTGGGCATTGATACTCAAGGAAGGGATCTGTATACCCAGTGAGGTGTCTTGATGGACTACTATAAAGAATCACTCCTGCTCCATGAAAAACTAAGAGGAAAAATCGAGGTGAAATCCAAGCTGCCGATCAACACCATGGAGGACTTGTCTCTGGGTTATACGCCTGGCGTCGCGGCTGTTTGCACGGCCATTGCCGAGGAAGAGTCGAAAATCTATGATTTGACCATGAAGGGCAACACAGTGGCAGTGGTGACCGATGGCAGTGCCGTCCTCGGTCTCGGGGACATAGGTCCGAAGGGGGCGCTGCCTGTCATGGAGGGTAAAGCGCTATTGTTCAAGGAGTTTGGAGGAGTGGATGCCTTCCCCATTTTGATTGATTCAAAGGATGTTGAAGAGATTGTCCGCACTGTCGAAATGATTGCCCCTGGATTTGGAGGCATCAATCTCGAGGATATTTCGGCGCCCCGATGCTTTGAAATCGAAAGAAGGCTGAAAAAATCCCTGGATATCCCTGTGTTTCACGATGACCAGCATGGGACGGCCATTGTCGTACTGGCAGGTCTCATCAACGGGATGAAGCTCATGGGAAGAGCTTTAGAGGATATGCGGGTGGTGATCAACGGTGCGGGTTCTGCCGGAACAGCCATCGCCAACCTGCTCAACAGTGTCGGGGTCGGGGAAATAGTCGTCTGTGATCGCAAGGGAGCCATTTATGAGGGACGGGATGGATTGAATCCCTACAAGGAAGAACTGTCCTTGAGCACGAATCCCGGGAAGGAACAGGGTAATCTCCGTGAAGTCCTTGTTGGGAAGGATATTTTCATTGGTGTTTCCCAGGGGAATCTTTTGAAAGCCGAGGATATCTCCAGAATGAATCCGGATCCGATAATTTTTGCCTTGGCAAATCCGTCACCAGAAATCGATCCCTCAGAGGCCATGAAGGGCGGTGCTCTGGTAGTGGGAACCGGTCGGAGCGACTACCCCAACCAGGTGAACAATGTCCTGGTTTTTCCAGGGATGTTCAGAGGAGCCCTGGATGCCAGGGTACGGGACATCACTCAAGCCATGAAAATTGCAGCAGCTGAAGGCATTGCCCATACCATTGGGGATTCAGAAATCTCCAGGGAGTATATTCTGCCCAAGGCCTTCGATGAGAGAGTATTGAAGAATGTCTCCGAGGCTGTGATGGCGGCTTGTAGAAAATAGACACAGGATGGGGGAGGGATTTGTGTAAAGTCCTCCCTGTTTTTGTGCTATAATGCCGGTAGGAGTGGAGGGAATACTGTGGAGGCTGCCTGGAAGGTCTGGATTCAGGATGAAGGTAAAAAAATATTTGGGAGGGGTCCCCGGGATTTGCTGCTCAAAATTGAATCTCTGGGTTCCATCAACAGTGCGGCTAAAGCCATGGACATGTCCTATTCAAAGGCCATCAAGCTCGTTGCCACTACGGAAAAGGCCATGGGGATAACCCTTCTGGAAAGATCCATCGGCGGGACCGAGGGAGGCGGATCGAAGCTGACGCCCCAGGGGAAGGAACTTGTTGAAAAATTCACTCGTTTCGAAGAGGCTTCCAGGGAAGCCGTAGAAAGGATTTACAGGGACCTGTTCTGATTTTTTTTACCAATCGTTATACAACAAAAAAGACAACGGGGGGGGACGCCTTGAAGAACATTGTCATTACAGGACCCATCGGCTGTGGAAAAACAACGGCAATCAAGAAACTCATTCAGGCGTGTTCTCTGAAGGTGGGGGGGTTTAGAACTGTCCCCGTTTTTGAAGGAAAGCGGCGAAGGGGCTTCGTTATTGAAGATTATCTGGCCGGTTCCCCGCTCCTGGATCACAGGGGGACGGGGATGATCGGGGAATTCACTGATCAAAACAGACTGGTTGCCAATACGGCGGCTTTTGAAACTCAAGGGGTCGGAATCATTGAAAAGGCATTAAAGAATCACGCTGTTCTGGTTTTTGATGAGGTGGGATTTCTTGAAAGAGAGGCCCGCGCATTTCAAAACCTCGTCATGACCTGTCTTGAAAGAGAAGATCTTCTGGTAATCATGGCTTTGAAGCAAAGAGAGGGAGAGTTTTTTCTGGACAGGATACGCCATCATGAAAAAACTGAGCTTTTTACAATGACACCCGATGACAGAGATGAGGTATTTGAAGATATTCTTGCCTTTTGCAAGAGGAGGTATTTTAATGAAAAGTCTTGAACTCAAGGAAATAATACTTATTGCAATCCTGGCGGCGCTGTCTATTGTGACAAAGCCCTTGGTTACGAACCTTTCGGCGGTGATGGTGGGTTCCTTCGGCATTCCCAACGGGGTCGTGGGGGGAATAATCTACATGATGTGGCTGTCCCTGATTTTCAGACTGGTCAGCAAGCCCTTCGTAGTGTTGGGATTCACAGTGCTGCAGGGGATTCTGGCTATTATGATTATGGGAATGCCTCCCCTGGGACTGGTCTCCTATGTCGCTAGCGGCATAGGAGGGGAAATGGTGCTGTTTCCCTTGAGAAAAAAGCACCAGCTTTTCGTGAACATGCTGGCAGGTGCCGTTGCCAACAGCGTCGGTGCCGTCGCCGTCTACTTCCTGTTTTTTTCAAAGAATGTTGATCCGCTGCCTTTGGTGGTGACTCTCTCCTTTTTCAGCGGCAGTCTCAGCGGCATTTTGACCACTGGTATTTACAGCCGGCTGAAAAATCACTGGCAGACAGCTTAGGGACCCGGGATACGGGTCTTTTTTTTGTGGTACAATGGGGCCAGAGGGGGGTGATGCCATGGTAAGTGCGGTAATCCTCGCTGCGGGGAAATCAGAACGTTATGGTCGGAACAAGCTGATGCTGCCCCTGGGCGGGAAGAAATTGATTGAAGTGATTCTTGAGACGGTGGCTGCCGTCGGGTTTGACGAGGTGGTGATGGTTTACGGGGAGGAAATTGTAGGAAAAATGGCACAAAAATTTCAAATCAGGACAGTCTTGAACCCGGAAAGCAACCTGGGACTCTCAAAATCTGTCAAATATGGTATCGAAGCCCTGAAAAGGGAGACTGAAGGGATTATGTTTTTTTTAGGTGATCAGCCGAACATCAAGAGAGAAATCATTCTGGAACTGATAGAAGTTTTTTTGGAGGACCCGAAAAAAATCGTTGTGCCGACCTGCAACCGTGTGCCGGGGAACCCGGTGATTTTTCCGCAAAAATACAGTAAAATACTCACTGGGCTCACTGGGGATCAAGGGGGAAAGCAGATTATCGCCAATCTGGACCAGGGGGTGGTTTACCACCGGGTGCAGGACGGGGATTTCTGCACGGATATTGACACCCCCGAAGATTATGAAAAATTTCTCTATAAAAAAATGTCGGAAGAAGTCTGATTATGATAGAATGACAGTTTTTATTGCAAATATATCAGTATACTATTATATTTGATGTGAAAAACTATACAACAAACGTAATTGTGATATATTATTATAGAAATGATTAAAATTTCCTAGGAGGAATCGTATGTTTGATAAGGATAAACTACCACAACTCAAAAGTAGTTTAGAGAAATACGATGAGTTAACCAAAAAGATGACAGATAAAAGACCTGAAAGAAAAGACGTTTTCAAATCAGGCTCTGGTGATCCGGTCAAGAATGTGTATACCCCATTGGACATAGAGGAGTTCGACTACTCTGAATCTTTGGGCATGCCAGGTAGTTATCCCTATACGCGTGGTGTACAGCCCAACATGTATCGGGGCAAGCTCTGGACCATGAGGATGTACGCGGGATTCGCCACTGCGGAAGAATCCAACAAACGATACAAATATCTGGTGGAACAGGGGTCAAGCGGACTGTCCGTTGCCTTTGACCTGCCGACTCAGATCGGATACGATTCGGACCATGCCCTGGCTGAGGGAGAGGTCGGAAAAGTCGGCGTGGCGATTGACTCTCTCAAGGACATGGAAGTGCTTTTCGACGGGATTCCCCTGGACAAGGTCAGTACTTCCATGACCATCAATGCCCCCGCCAGTGTGCTGCTGGCCATGTACATTGCTGTCGGTGAGAAGCAGGGTGTGAGTGCGGACCAGTTGAGAGGAACCATTCAAAATGATATTTTGAAGGAGTATATTGCCAGAGGGACTTATATTTTCCCGACAGAACCCTCCATGCGTTTGATTACAGATATTTTTGAGTACTGCTCAAAGGAAGTTCCCCAGTGGAACACCATCAGTATTTCCGGATATCACATTCGTGAAGCGGGTTCCACTGCCGCCCAGGAAGTGGGATTCACTCTTGCGGACGGCATTGCCTATGTTGAAGCGGCCCTGAAGGCTGGTCTGAAGGTGGATGAATTTGCACCGAGACTGTCCTTTTTCTTCAATTCCCACAACGATCTGCTTGAAGAGGTGGCCAAGTTCAGAGCCGCCAGAAGGCTTTGGGCCAAAATCATGAAAGAGCGTTTTGGTGCTGAAAATCCCAAATCCATGATGCTGAAATTCCACACGCAGACTGGTGGTTCGACTTTGACAGCGCAACAGCCGGACAACAATATTATCCGGGTTACCATTCAAACCCTGGCGGCTGTGCTTGGGGGGACCCAGTCCCTGCACACGAACTCCAGGGATGAGGCTCTTGCCCTGCCCTCTGAGGATTCTGTAAGGATTGCCCTCAGAACCCAGCAGATTGTGGGACATGAAAGCGGCGTCACCAATTCCGTGGACCCCTTGGCCGGTTCCTACTTCATTGAAGCCATGACGGACAAGATTGAGGAAGAGGCCCTGGCCTATATCACAAAGATTGATGAAATCGGCGGAGCGCCAAAGGCCATTGACAATGGCTACATCCAACAGGAAATCATGGACGCCGCCTATCAATACCAAAAGGACATTGAATCCAACGACAGAGTGGTAGTGGGTGTGAACCAGTATCAGATCAAGGAAGGACCGCCCAAGGGTCTTCTCCGGGTAGACCTGTCTGTAGGGGAGCAACAGAAAAAACAGCTGGTAGACCTTAAAGCTTCAAGAGACAACGATGCGGTTGAAAAAACCCTGGTTGCCCTGAAAACAGCCTGTCATGGAACAGATAATCTGATGCCCTATATTATTGATGCCGTCAAGGTTTACGCGACCCTGGGTGAAATCACTCAAGTGATGCGGGATGTCTTTGGTGAGTATCAACAGAATGTGATGATCTAAGGAGGATAAAATGGATAGACCGATTAGAGTTTTAGTAGCGAAACCGGGTCTTGACGGCCACGATCGAGGAGCAAAAGTCATTGCAAGAGCACTCAGGGATGCCGGCATGGAAGTCATCTACACTGGACTGAGGCAGACACCCGAACAAATTGTCAATGCGGCAATTCAGGAGGATGTGGATGTGATTGCTGCAAGCATCCTGTCCGGTGCCCATGCGACACTGCTTCCCAGGATCAGCGCATTACTGAAAAAAGAGGACGCTGAAGATATCCTCTTTGTTGCCGGCGGTGTCATTCCTGAAGATGATATCCCGGAACTGATTGAAAAAGGCATCAAAGCGGTGTTCACTCCTGGAACACCGACTACGGTGACCGTGAAGTTTATTGAGGAAAATGTGAGGAAATAGGTGGGAAACAAGTGGATTTAATTGATCAACTCAAAGAAGGCAACAAACGTGCGGCGGCAAAACTGATTACTTTGGTTGAGAACAAAATGCCCGGATATGAAGAAGTCCTCAAAGAGGTCCACAAGCTCTCGGGGAATGCCTATGTGGTGGGGGTGACCGGTCCTCCCGGTTCAGGCAAAAGCACCCTGACGGACAAACTGGTCAAGAGTTTGAGAAAAAGCGGCAAGAATATTGCGATAATAGCGGTAGACCCCACCAGTCCTTTTACTGGTGGGTCAATTTTGGGGGACCGGATCCGGATGAACGATCTCAATCTCGATCCGGGAGTCTTTATCAGAAGCATGGGAACCCGGGGTCATCTCGGGGGCTTGTCCGAATCGACCAGGGCCGCCGTAAAAATTCTTGACGTCATGGGTTCAGAGTATATTTTTATTGAAACCGTAGGGGTCGGCCAGTCAGAGGTTGAAATTGTGAAGAACGCCGATACGACTCTGATGGTGCTGGTGCCGGGACTGGGTGACGATATTCAGGCCATCAAAGCGGGAATCATGGAAATCGGCGATGTCTTCATTATCAATAAGTCGGACCTTGATGGCGCCAACCGAACCAAAAGAGAAGTGGAAATGATGCTGGATTTGTCCCACTACGAAAGAAGGCCCAGGGTGGTCATGGCAGTGGCCATGGACAACAAGGGCATTGATGAAGTTGTAGAGGCTGTCCAGGAGCATCACGACTTTTTAGTGACTTCAGGGCAATATCATCAGAACCGGGCGGTTACAGCCCGGGATGAGATACTGGAAATCATCCAGGTGCAGACCATGAAAAATGTTCTTGAGAATCCTGAGATGAACAAGGAGCTCGAATCACTTACCCGGCAGGTCGCTCTGAGGAAAATGGATCCCTATACTGCGGGGAAATACATTTTGGATAATATCCAGGGATAGGAGGAACAATGAAAACACTTAAAATTGATCACATTGGTATCGCTGTGAAAAACCTCGAAGAAACGTTGAGTTTTTATACGGATGTACTGGGTCTTGAAGTCGCCGGAACAGAGGTGGTTGAGGAACAAAAGGTGAAGGTTGCCTTTCTTCCCGTTGGAGACTCGGAAATAGAACTGCTTGAATCAACGGACCCTGAAGGCCCCATTGCCCGCTTTATTGAAAAAAACGGTGAGGGGATTCAACATATCGCCTTCAAGGTGGATAGTATCGAAGAGGCAATTGAAGCACTTCAAGCCAAGGGGATGCGAATGATTGATGAAAAACCCCGATACGGTGCCGGCGGAGCCCGGATAGCCTTTGTACACCCGAAGAGTTCCCATCGTGTGCTGGTAGAATTAACTCAAAGAGACTAGGAGGTTTCAAAGATGCCCGTAAACAAATTGGAAGATCTCAGGAAAAGAAAAGAGAAGATTTTTGCCGGCGGCGGTGAAAAAAGAATCAAAAGTCAGCATGACAAGGGAAAACTAACAGCAAGGGAGCGGATGGCCCTGCTCTTTGATGAAGGAACCTTTGTCGAGTTGGATGCCTTTGTGACCCATCGAACCACCAACTTCGGCATGGAAAAGGTTGAAGCCCCCGCAGAGGGAGTCATCACCGGCTATGGCCAGGTTGACGGCAGGGTGGTTTTCGCCTATGCCCAGGACTTTACAGTCATTGGCGGCTCTCTTGGTGAAATGCATGCCAATAAAATCGTCAAGGTCCTCGACAATGCCCTGAAGGTGGGTGCCCCGGTAGTGGGACTCAATGATTCCGGTGGCGCGAGGATTCAGGAAGCCGTGGATGCCCTGTCGGGTTACGGCAAGATATTCTTTCGAAACACCATTGCCTCAGGGGTGATTCCCCAGATTACCGCCATCATGGGACCCTGTGCAGGCGGCGCGGTGTATTCCCCTGCGATTACTGACTTTGTTTTCATGGTGGACAAGACCTCCCAGATGTTCATCACGGGGCCCCAGGTCATCGAAACAGTGACCGGTGAAAAGGTTACCGCCGAAGAACTGGGTGGGGCCATGACCCACAACCGCACCAGTGGCGTCGCCCATTTCATGTCTTCCACCGATGAGGAAACCATTTTGGAAATCAGAAGACTTCTGGACTACCTCCCCTCCAACAACATGGAGGATCCACCTCAGTTTGATCCTGGTGATGACATCAATCGACTCGTGGAGGAACTGGACAGTATCATTCCGGACAACTCCAACAAGCCCTATGATATGCATGACATTATTCGACTTGTCGTGGACAAGGGAGAATTCATGGAGTATCAGCAGTACTATGCCCCGAATATCCTGACGGTTTTTGCCCGGATCAACGGATCGACGGTGGGCATCATTGCCAATCAACCCAAGGTTCTGGCCGGCACCCTGGATGTCAATGCTTCGGATAAAGCGGGACGATTCATCAGAACCTGCGATGCTTTCAATATCCCGCTGCTGAATATCGTGGACGTACCTGGTTTTCTACCTGGAGCCACACAGGAATACGACGGGATTATCCGTCACGGCGCAAAAATGCTGTACGCCTACAGTGAGGCCACAGTACCCAAGGTAACCCTGATTGTGCGCAAGGCCTATGGGGGAGCCTACCTGGCCATGTGCTCCAAGGATCTTGGCGCCGATCTGGTTCTGGCATGGCCGACAGCGGAAATTGCGGTCATGGGTCCCCAGGGTGCCGCCAATATTATTTTCAGAAATGAAATTGGCGGGGCAGAGGATCCAGTGGCCATGAGAGCCAAAAAGATAGATGAGTATACTGCTGAATTTGCGACTCCCTACAAGGCGGCTGAAAGGGGATTCGTTGATGATGTCATTGAACCCAGCACCACGCGGCAAAGACTGGTGGATGCCTTCAATCTCCTGGAATCCAAAAGAGAAGAGCGTCCATCGAAAAAGCACGGGAACATACCTCTGTAAAAGTTAGGAGATAAACCATGACTTTATTGGAAAGATTTGCAAATCCGGATCTGATTGTTCAAATGGAATTCTCGGAGAAGCTCCTGGCCTCAACCTATGTGGCTCTGCTGGGAATCGGCATTACCTTTCTGGCCCTGATTCTTTTATGGGGTGTCATCGAAATCCAGTCCAGACTGGTGGCAGGAATCGACAAAAAAGCGGAAGGTGTCAAGGTGGCACCCCAGGCGAAGGCGCCGGTGGCCACCGGGCAAAAGGAGGCGGCAGCCGAGCCTGCGGAGGATTTTGAACTGGTGGCAGTGATTGCGGCAGCCCTTGCCGCCGCGACGGGACAGCCTGTGAATCAGATTGTTGTGAAAAATATACGTCGCATTGCCGGAGAACAGCCGGCGTGGAAATCAGCGGGAATCAATGCCCAGTTTTTCAAGAGAATGTAATTTATAGGAGGCTATCATGAAAAAATACAATATCACGGTAAATGGCAATACCTACGAAGTAGAGGTTGAAGAAGTCGGTTCAGCGTCAAGTGCTCCCAGAGCCCAGGCTCCAGCGCCCAAGGCGGCCCCTGCTCCCCAGGCGGCTCCGGCAGCCAAGGCGGCTCCGGCACCCCAGGCGGCAGCTCCTGCCGGGTCAGAAAGTGTCACGGCCCCCATGCCCGGCACCGTATTGGATGTCAAGGTCGCCGTCGGGGATACAGTGGCGGGTGGGGATGTGCTGCTGATTCTGGAGGCAATGAAAATGGAAAACGAAATCATGGCGTCCCGGGGCGGAAAAGTAGTTTCTGTCAATGCGGCAAAGGGAGCCTCCGTCAACTCCGGAGATGTTTTAGTGGTCATCGAGTAATCACACAATAGAAAGGAGATGATCTTGTGATCCAGGCAATAACGAACTTTTATTCTAGCACAGGATTCTCGGCAATCGATATCGGGCAAGTTCTGATGATTATCATTTCTGCTGTGTTGCTTTATCTGGCCATCAAAAAAGGATATGAACCCTTGCTGCTGCTTCCCATTGCCTTTGGGATGCTTTTGACCAACCTTCCCCTGGCGGGAATGATGGAGGGTGCGGTTTATGACAGTACCGGGGCCATGGCGCAGCCCGGGGGCTTGCTCTACTATATTTCCCAGGGGAATAAGCTGGCGATTTTTCCGCCTTTGATTTTTCTTGGAATCGGCGCCATGACAGATTTTGCACCCTTGATTGCCAATCCCAAATCCCTGCTTTTAGGTGCGGCGGCACAGTTTGGCATCTACATCACCTTCCTTGGGGCGATTTTATCCGGCCTTTTCAATGCGCAGCAGGCCGCTTCCATTGGCATTATCGGCGGAGCAGACGGACCGACCGCCATATTTCTATCCTCAAAGCTGGCCCCTGAACTGCTGGGCCCCATTGCCGTAGCGGCCTATTCCTACATGGCTCTGGTACCGGTCATTCAACCGCCAATCATGAAGGCCTTGACCACGAAAGAAGAGCGGATGATTAAAATGGATACCTTGAGAAATGTTTCCAAGCTGGAGAAGATTCTTTTTCCCGTGGTGGTCACCCTGGTGGTTTCTCTCATCGTGCCTCCTGCAGCCACCCTGGTGGGGATGCTGATGCTGGGGAATCTGTTCAAGGAGTCCGGTGTGGTGGCAAGGCTTGAAGATACGGCGAAGAATGCCCTGATCAATATTGTGACCATCATGCTGGGTGTCGCGGTGGGTGCCACGGCGACAGCCGAAAAGTTCCTGCAGATTGAAACCATCGCCATCATTGCTCTGGGAGTGGTCGCCTTTGGATTTGGAACCGCCGCCGGCGTGGTGCTTGGAAAAATCATGAACAAAATCAGTGGTGGGAAGATCAATCCACTCATTGGTTCGGCAGGGGTCTCTGCAGTGCCTATGGCTGCGAGGGTTTCTCAAGTGGTTGGACAAAAGGAAAACCCTTCAAACTTCCTGCTCATGCATGCCATGGGACCCAATGTGGCCGGGGTTATCGGTTCAGCGGTATCCGCCGGTGTCCTGTTGTCCTTGTTTGGATAAAAAGAGCTGAGGCTCTTTTTTTCTTTTAGGGGGTAAATGATGAGGGAAAAAATTCTGAAATTGTTAAGGGAAACCCCGGGGGATCTCTCCGGGGAGAAGATTTCCGAATATCTGGGGGTCAGTCGGACTGCAGTCTGGAAGCAGATCAAAGCCTTGAAGGATATCGGCTATGTCATCGAAACGAAGGCGGGAAGCGGTTATCGATTGAAAAGCGCTGAGCGACCCCTGAATCAAGAGGAACTGCGGTTGATTCTGGGGGAGGCAGGGGTATTCACCCAGGCGTACTATCACCCTTCCATCGATTCCACCAATGCCTGGGCGAAGACTCTTTCAGGCAGGGAAGGCACGCTGATTGTTGCTTCAGAGCAGACCTCGGGAAGGGGACGTCTCGGAAGAGAATGGATTTCCCCCAGGGACAAGGGACTCTATGTGAGTTTCAAGCTTCACCCCTCAATACATCCTGAAAAAGCCATGATGCTGACACAGATTGCAGCCTTGGGAATTCTCAAGGGTTTAAAGCAGTACTGCGGTATCGAGGTTGCAATCAAATGGCCCAATGACCTGGTGGTGGCAGGTCGTAAACTGGTGGGAATTCTCACTGAGATGACAACAGAAATTGAGCAGGTTGAGAAATTGGTGATTGGTTTCGGCATCAACCTGTACCCGATGTCTTTGCCAGAGGAGGTTCTCAATCGCGCCGTTGCACTGGAGGAACTCATGGATGGACCGATTGACGGGTTGATTCTGATCCAGAAAATACTGGAGAATTTCACACCGCTCTATCTGAAATTCCTGAAGGTTCAGGATTTATCCTTTGTGATTGAAGAGCTGAATCGTTACTCTGCAGTCGTCGACAGGGATCTGATGGTGATTGAAAACGGCGAAAGCGTGCCCTGTCATGGTTCCCGTATTGACAAGACGGGCCGGCTGTGGGTCAGGGATCCGTCGGGGAAAAGCATCCCCTTGAATTCAGGTGAAGTGTCTGTCAGGGGGACGGAGTCTTATATATGAGGATTGAAACTTCCTGATGAGGGTGTTAATATTAAGTAATGAAATTTGAAGGGTGATGAAATGCTGCTGACCATCGATATAGGAAACACCAATATTGTTTTCGGGGTTTACCGCAATGACGAATTGATCACAAACTGGCGCATGTCCACGGACCGCAATATCACTGCGGATGAACTCGGCATGTTCCTCAGGCAGATGCTGGTTTATGACAAACTCAGTTTTGAGGATATCAAGGATTTGATTATTTCTTCGGTGGTGCCGCCAATCATGTATGCCATGCAGCATATGGCGCAGAAGTACTTCGGCAAAGAAGCCATGGTGGTGGGGCCGGGGATAAAAACCGGAATGAAGGTGCTGTACGACAATCCCAAACAGGTTGGGGCTGACAGGATTGTCAACGGTGTGGCCGCCTTTAAAAAGTATGGAGGCCCGGTGGTGGTGGTGGATTTTGGGACGGCCACGACTTTTTGTGCCATCAATGAAAAAATGGAGTATTTGGGAGGGGCGATAGCTCCCGGTATAAAGATTTCCAGCGAGGCCTTGTTTGAAAAAGCGGCTAAACTGCCCAGGGTGGAGCTTGCCATCCCCCGCAGCGTCATTGCAAAATCCACCACCGAGAGTATGCAGTCAGGCATTATCAACGGAGCTGTAGGCACGGTGGACCACATGGTGACCCTGTTCAGGAAAGAAATGGGGTGGGAGGATGTGAAGGTGGTGGCGACAGGAGGCCTGTCTTCCCTGATCTTTTCCCTGAGCACTGAAATTCAGGCGGTGGATAAATTTTTGACCTTGGATGGACTGAAGATTATTTATGATTTGAATCGTTTGAAGGAGAAATAGGGTGAGAATCAAAGATGTATTGATTGAGACCGACCTCATGCTGGGCCCCATGGCCGGGGTCACGGACGGTGCCTTCAGAAAAATCTGCCGTGAATTCGGATTAGAGATGTCTTTCACGGAAATGGTCAGCGCCAAGGGGCTGGTCTACGGTGACAAGGGATCTCTGGAACTTTTGAGTATTGCAGATGAGGAGCATCCTGTGGGTGTTCAGATATTCGGGTCGGATCCGGAATTCATGGAAAAAGCTGCCCGGTTGCTTCAGGAGCGGATACAGTTCGAGATTCTGGATATCAATATGGGTTGTCCCACCCCGAAAATTGTGAAAAATGGGGACGGGTCAAAACTCATGACAGATCTTGAAAGGGCTCAGAAAATTGTGGACCGGGTGGCCAAGGTCTCAAAAAAGCCGGTTACGGTAAAAATGAGAACCGGATGGGATGAAACAACGGATTATTTGGGTTTCGCCAGGGGGATGGAAAGTGCCGGCGCCCGGATGCTCACGGTCCATGGCAGAACCCGGAATCAGATGTATTCAGG
The DNA here is from genome assembly GCA_002029975.1 of delta proteobacterium ML8_F1. Lineage (GTDB taxonomy): Bacteria > Bacillota > Clostridia > Peptostreptococcales > Acidaminobacteraceae > ML8-F1. The sequence continues at coordinate 38,307 of LQBE01000042.1, forward strand.
AAAAGCGGATTGGACCAAGATAAAAGCAATCAAAGACACCCTGAAGATACCGGTAGTGGGAAATGGAGATATTTTTTGTCTCGAGGATGCGATTGAGAAGAAGAAGTTTTCTGGTGTAGACGGCCTCATGATTGCCCGGGGCGCCCAGGGCAATCCCTGGCTGATTCGTGAAATCATTACTTATTTCAAGACGGGTGAGGTGCTTGCGCCCCCGACCCCAAAGGAAATATATGAAGTTATTATGCGACACTTTGACTTGATTGTCAGGGAGAAGGGCGAGTACCGGGGCATGGTGGAAATGCGCAAGCACATTGGCTGGTATGTCAAGGGGATGAAGCATGCTTCAAGCGTGAGGAATGAAATCAATCGGGCCAGTAATTTTCAGGAGATGCACCGGGCACTGGTGCAAATTCTTGACATTGACTGAGTAGTCAAATATAATAATTCATATTCTTTAAGGGTGTAGGTGAGATAATGATGGAAAACAAGGAAGTTCTGATTACCAAAGAAGGTTTAGAAAAGGCCAAAAAGGAATTGGACTATTTATTGGTTGAAAAACGGCAGGAAATTGCTGAAAAAATCAAGGCGGCAAGAGAATTCGGAGACATCAGTGAAAACTCTGAATACGATGAAGCCAAGAATGAACAGGCAGAAATTGAAGCGAAGATTCTCAAACTTGAAATGATTGTGAAGAACGCAAAAATCATTGAGGAAAGCAGTGCCAAAAAAGGCATCATTGATGTAGGGTCCAAGGTGATTGTTCTTGATGTGGAATACAATGAGGAAGAAACCTACGCTATTGTGGGTTCAACAGAAGCGGACCCGTATGAAAACCGGATATCCAATGTTTCCCCCCTGGGCAGTGCCCTGATCGGCAAGAAGGTTGGGGATGTGGTAGAGGTGCCGGTGCCGGCGGGTGTGATCAGTTACAAGGTGGTCAATATCATCTAAGTCCAAATAGATTGGGGTGGCTCAAATGACAGAAGAACTGAATCTCAACGAAGTGCTGAAAATCAGACGGGAAAAACTGAAGCAGCTCAGAGCTATGGGAAGAGATCCTTTTTTAGTTGAAAAGTACGAGAGGACGAGCTTCAGTGCTGAAATTCTTGAACACTTCGAGAAGTTTGAATCTAAGGAGGTATCCGTCGCCGGGCGGATTATGGCGAAGCGCACCATGGGAAAGGCCGCTTTCATTGATGTGCTGGATTCTGAGGGCCGGATTCAGGTGTATGTCCGCGGAGATGAAATAGGAGAAGAGGAATATGAAATTTTCTCTTCCTATTACGATATCGGCGATATCGTGGGAGTCAAGGGTAAGGTTTTCATGACCAGAAAAGAGGAAATATCAATCCGGGCCACGGAGGTGGTGTTGCTGTCAAAATCCCTTCAGGTGCTGCCGGAAAAATTCCACGGACTGAAGGATCAGGACTTGAGGTACAGACAGCGATACGTGGATTTGATTGTCAATCCGGAGGTCAAGAAGACATTTTTGCTCAGGAACAGGATTATCAGCGCCATGAGGGAATTTCTTGAAAGAGAGGGCTTTCTTGAAGTGGATACGCCCATACTGGGCACCGTTGCCGGTGGAGCTGCGGCAAGGCCCTTTGTCACCCACCACAATACCCTGGATATAGACATGTACATGCGAATCGCCAATGAGCTTTATTTGAAGCGGCTTATTGTGGGAGGATTCGACAAGGTCTATGAAATGGGGAAAATGTTCAGGAATGAGGGAATGTCTGTCAAGCACAATCCTGAATACACGGCCATGGAGCTTTATGCGGCTTACAAGGACTATGAATACATTATGTGGCTGACTGAAAACGTTGTGGCCCACATGGCACAAAAGGCGACGGGATCGACGATTGTGAATTACCAGGGGATCGACCTGGACTTCACACCCCCCTGGAGAAGGATTACCATGGTGGATGCCATATTGCAGTATACCGGAATCAACTTCAATGAACTGCGGGCTCTGGACCAGGCCACGAAGGCTGCTCAAAAGCTGGGAATTGAAGTCAGCAAGGATATGGAATGGGGACATATCGTGGCGGAGGTTTTTGAAACCTTCTGCGAGAAGCATCTTGTTCAACCGACCTTTGTCACCCATCATCCGGTGGCAATATCCCCTTTGTCGAAAAGAAATCCCGATGATCCCGAGGTGACCAATCGATTCGAAGCCTTCGCCAACACCTGGGAGATTGCCAATGCCTTTTCCGAACTCAATGATCCCATTGATCAAAGAGAGCGGTTTACGGAGCAGGCAAAGAGAAGAGATGACGGGATTGATGAAGAAGCCCATCCCATGGATGAAGACTTCCTCAACGCCCTGGAGGTGGGGCTGCCACCCACCGGAGGACTGGGTATCGGAATCGACCGGGTCATCATGCTCTTGACCAACGTCACCTCCATCCGTGACATCATACTGTTTCCCACTATGAAACCCATTGAGTGAATCCCCGCCCTTCTCGCTGAGAAGGGCGGCTGCTTTCAAAAGAATTTAAAAAAAACAAATAAAGTGTTGACACCCGGTAGTGGAGGATGCTAATATAATTAAGTCGCCACACACGGCGGAGAACCTTGAAAACTGAAGTAGTG
>LQBE01000043.1 GCA_002029975.1 delta proteobacterium ML8_F1
TTCAAAAAATCTTCTATTTCTGGGTTGACATTTTATAGCTGGTCTTTCTATCCGTGACTTTCAAAGGCCCCTTGAATTTTCCCCCAGAGGGTCCTCCGGGGGAAATCCTCTGCTTGTGCCGGTGCTGCCGCCGCTTCAAAACCTCCGTTTTCTTGCCTGAGGGGTCGCTGACAGGACCACTCCCTGGAAAATCTTGAAACCATTATAGCATAACCACAGCAAAAAACCTCACCGAAAACGGCGAGGTCTGTCTGTCTCAACTGAAGGCACCCTTCATTTTTTCAAAAAGCTTTTTTTCCTTGCCTCCTACGGTTTCTCCCATTTTTTGGGCATACTGCCTGAGGGCGGTTTTCTGGTCCTCTGTCAGCTTGGTGGGAACATCCACGATGACTCTGACGTAAAGATCGCCCTTGCCGTAGGCTTCAAGATTCTGGATGCCCTTGCCCTTGAGCCTGAACACGGTCCCGCTCTGGGTTCCCGGTTCTATATTGTATTTCACCTTGCCTTCGAGGGTGGGCACTTTGACTTCGCCGCCGAGGGCGGCCCTGGCGAAGGAAATATGCAGGTCATGGCTCAGATCGCTTCCGTCTCTCTTGAACTGGGCGTGTTTTTGCACCCGGATCACAACATGGACATCTCCCCGGGGCCCGCCCTTGTCGCCGAGATCACCTTCGCCCCTGAGGGTCAGCACACTTCCCTGGTCCACTCCGGCGGGAATATTGACATTGATGGTGCGTTTTTTCTTGACCTTCTTTTTCCCCTTGCAGGTATGGCATACCTTGTCGGGAACCTCGCCGGTCCCGTGGCAGACATTGCATTCACCGACGGTGATGCTTTCCCCGAAGAGACTCCTCTGGGAATATCTGACCTGGCCTGTGCCGTGACACTGGGGACAGGTCTTGACGTTGGATCCCGGTTCGGCACCCGTGCCGTGGCAGGTGGGACACTCCTCAGTCCGGTAAAACTCGATATCTTTTTTGACTCCGAAGGCGGCTTCTTCAAAGGAAATGGTGATATCAACCCGGATATCCCCTCCCCGGGCAGGACCGGCCCGTCTGGCTCTGGCACCTCCCCCTCCGAAGCCTCCACCGAACATTTCGTTGATAATGTCTTCAAAGCCCCCGAATCCGCTGAAGCCCTGGCCACCGGCGTTCTGATTCACGCCGGCGTGGCCGAACTGATCGTAGTACTGGCGTTTTTCCTTGTCAGTCAGGATTTCGTAGGCTTCGTTGATTTCCTTGAACTTGAGTTCAGCTTCTGCATCATTGGGATTGCGGTCCGGATGATATTTCATGGCCAGTTTGCGGTAGGCCTTTTTAATTGTAGTTTCATCAGCACTTCGGTCCACACCAAGCACTTCGTAATAATCTCGTTTACTCATCTAACAACCGCCTTTCTCGAAGGAAAACCCTGCAATTTCAGGATTTTCCCTACTCATCGTCGACAACTTCGTAGTCAGCATCAACCACATCGTCATCGGCGGAATCAGCAGTTTGATCGGCCGCTCCCTCTTGGGCGGCATTTTTCTTGTAAAGTCTTTCAGCGATAGGATTGATGGCTTCTGTGAGCTCTTTGATTCCCAGCTTCATGCCATCTGCATCGTCATTGTCAAGGGCCTGCTTCAAGGCTTCTCTTTTCTCTTCAATGGATCGCTTTTCATCCTCTGAAACTTCATCCCCGAGTTCCTCAACGGTTTTTTGTGACTCGTAGATCAGTGAATCCGCCTGGTTTTTGGTTTCAGCTTTTTCTTTGAGTTTTTTGTCCTCATCGGCGAGAGCTTCCGCTTCCTTGACTTTTTTCTCGATTTCCTCATCGGTCAGGTTCGTTGTCGAGGTGATTTTGATGGATTGTTCCTTTCCGGTTCCAAGATCCTTGGCGCTGACGTGGACGATACCGTTGGCATCGATGTCAAAGGTGACTTCAATCTGGGGGACGCCCCGGCGTGCCGGAGGAATACCGTCAAGCTGGAACCTTCCCATGGTCACATTGTCCGCCACCATGGACCGCTCTCCCTGAAGGACGTGAATGTCCACCGCCGGCTGGTTGTCGGCAGCTGTGGAGAATATCTGGCTTTTCTTCGTCGGAATGGTGGTATTTCTTTCAATGAGCTTGGTGAACACCCCTCCCAGGGTTTCAATACCCAGTGAAAGCGGGGTGACATCCAAAAGCAGGACGTCATTGACATCCCCGGAAAGGACTCCGGCCTGGACGGCGGCGCCGATGGCCACACATTCGTCGGGATTGATGCCCTTGTGGGGATCTTTGTTGATCATTTTCTTGATGGAGGCCTGCACCGCCGGAATTCTCGTGGAACCTCCCACCAGAATCACTTCACTAATTTCCGAAGTGGCTATTTTGGCATCTTTGATGGCCTGTCGGGTAGGCTCGGTGGTCTTCTTGATCAGATGGTCCACCAGCTGCTCGAACTTGGCCCGGGTCAAATCATAGTTGAGATGCAGCGGTCCGTTTTGGTTGGCGGTGATAAAGGGCAGGTTGATGGTGGTGCTTTGGGTCGAGGAAAGCTCTTTTTTGGCTTTCTCAGCCGCTTCTTTAAGCCTTTGAAGACTCATTTTGTCTTTTCTGAGGTCTACCCCGTTTTCCTTGTGGAACTGTTCGGCCATCCAGTCTATGAGGACTTCGTCAAAATCGTCCCCGCCCAGATGGTTGTTGCCGTTAGTGGCAAGCACTTCAAAAACCCCGTCGCCGATTTCAAGAATCGAAACGTCGAAGGTCCCCCCGCCCAGGTCGAAAACCAGAATTTTGTGGGAATGCTCGGCACGGTCCAGACCGTAGGCGAGACTTGCCGCCGTGGGTTCGTTGATGATCCGCTTCACTTCCAGTCCGGCGATTCTGCCGGCATCCTTTGTCGCCTGTCGCTGGGCATCGGTAAAGTAAGCCGGCACTGTGATGACCGCTTCCTTCACTGTTTCCCCCAAATAGCTCTCTGCATCCGCCTTGAGCTTGCCGAGAATCATGGCCGAAATATCCTGAGGGGTGAATTTCTTGCCGTCGATTTCAACGGTTTCATCCGTCCCCATATGCCGTTTGATACTGGCAACCGTTCTGTCCGGGTTGGTGATGGCCTGTCGCTTGGCGGTCTCGCCGACAAGCCTCTCCCCGCTTTTTGTAAAGGCCACAATAGAAGGGGTAGTTCTGTTTCCCTCGGCATTGGGGATAATGACAGGCTCTCCCCCCTCTAGTACTGAAACACATGAATTGGTGGTTCCCAGGTCAATTCCAATAATTTTTCCCATTTTTTATTCTCCTCCTTGATTAATCAGCTTTTTTTCGAAACCTTGACCATGCTCGGTCTGATGACCTTGTCGTTGAGGGTATACCCCACCTGCAGCTCCGCCAGAACCGTCTCGTCCTCAACCTCGTCATTCTCCTCGGTCATCACTGCGTGGTGTTTGGTCGGATCAAAGGGTTCATTGACAGCCTTGATGACGGCCACACCGTTTTTGGAAAGAAAATCGTCAAAACTCTTTTTGATCATATTGACGCCTTCAACCACGGTTTTATGGTCCTCGGCGGCTTCAATAGCCTGCAGGGCCCGCTCGATATTGTCTATCACCGGAAGCAGTTCCATAAAAAACCTTTCATTGGCGTATTTGTGGATATCGGTTTTTTCCTTTTCCGTCCGCTTCTTGAAGTTGAGATATTCCGCATTGAGCCTCAGATAGCGGTCATTGAGGGCTTCTACAGCAGCCTCTTCTTCCTCATTTTCCTGAGGCGCCTCCTTTTGTCCGGCTTCAGTCTCCTCTTCGAGGGTGACTTGTTCCTCTTGCTCTTCAGTGCCTTCAAATGGTCTTTTTTCCTCCATTTGCCCCACCTTTCTCTACAAATATATTCCAGAGAAAATATCGGAAAGAGTATTGGAGACATACTCCAGAGTCGATATGATTCCCCGGTAATCCATGCGTTTGGGTCCGATGACAGCTATTTTGCCAAAATCCCTGGCCTGATAGCGGTAGGTGGTGGTAATCAGAGAACATTCTCTGAGCTCCTCCACCTCGTTTTCCTCTCCAATCCTGATATCAATGCCTTCAGCAGTGATTTGATCGAATATATCCTTGAAAATCGTCTTGTTCTCAAAAAGCTGATACATTCTTCTGGCCTTCGTCCCATCGGAAAATTCGGGAACCGAAAGAATATTGTCAAAGCCTTCGACCCGGTATTCCACCTCATCGATGTTTTTCATGGTGTCCCTGAGGATCGGAACAAGATAATCAATCACTTCTGCATAGTTCTTCAAGTCATATTTGAGCTTGGAGATTTTTTTGACCGTGATGTCTTCAATGGTACTGCCTTCGAGATTCCTCAGCAGTGCATTGGAGATTTCATCGAGAATGGACTGGGTTGTCCCGGAAAAGGACAGGGTAAGATTCTTGACCACCTCATTGTCGGAGATCAGAATCAGCAACACCTTGGTTTCACTGATTTTGATCAATTTGAGATTGCTCAGGGAATGCTTCTTGAATCCTGGATAGGAAGCCACCACCACGAGTCCCGTGATTTCAGCAATCAGATGGGCGGCGTTCTCAATCACTTCCTCCGCGCGAATCTTTCCACTGATCAGAAGGCTTCGGATCAGGTTTTTCTCCCGCTGCCCGATGGCCTTGTCCAGGGAAAGACTGTCCACATAAATTCTGTAGCCCTGGTCTGAAGGAATCCGGCCCGCAGAGGTGTGGGGCTGGTAAAGATAGCCCAGTTCTTCCAGATCCGCCATCTCATTGCGCACCGTGGCGGAGCTGATTCCCAGTGCGGACTTCTTCGAAATGGTTCTCGAACCCACCGGGGCGCCGCTTGCAATGAAATCATCGATGATCAACTGCAGGATTTTCAATTGTCTTGAGTTCAGCATTCTCTCACCCCGTTATTAGCACTCAATCGATATGAGTGCTAACTCTTATTAATAATATAAACCCTTCCTTTTTTTTTGTCAATAAAAAGATGGCAATTGAGTAAAAAATCCCAGGCCCCAAGCAAAGGGAGATTCCGGGTAGAACCCGGGATCTCCCTTTGAGCCACTCATTCCAGTGGTTGCCTCAGCAAGGCGGCAAAAACAAAGTCATCCTCTGCAATCCGGACTTTGATTAGAATCAGATGGACCGCACCAGAGTCTCTTTGAAGGCTGTGGGGATGGGTGTCCCCATGGCTGAAGGTCCAGGAAGCGTCTCCTCCACTGAAGCTTGCCACAGCCGGGGCTTTGAAATCCGAAACCATTCTTCCCCCCTCATCCATCAGGTAATCATAGACCGCCAGGGAGTCAGCTTCAAAATTGAGGGCTTCAATAAGGAGCTCATCCCCCACCTGGATTGCGGGCAGTTCACTGAATTCTTTTCCCACCATAAAGCTCTGGACCCGGTTTTCAATATCCTCTTGCCTGTCATGATAACGGTCCCCATAGGGCATCACCCTGACAGGCTCTCCTTCCCGGGAAATCGCCAGACCGGGCTCCTGGGTCCTTTGAACCTGACAGCCTGCAAGGCCTGTCAGGAGGAAGGCCGCCAGCAACCACACTCCCATCTTCCCCCTCTTTGTTTTCATGGGGCCTCCTTTGTCTTTCATCATTTCATAAAATGCACCAGGGCCTCGTTGGAGATATCAAAGCCGTAATCCGTGAAAGCCACCCGGCCTTCATTGATTGTAAGGACCCCCGAGGCCAGGAGCTTTTTCAATACCCGGTCATAGGTTTTGAGGAAATCTTTATTGAAACGGTCATTGAAGTCCTCCACTTCAAAACCCCGGACCTTCCTGAGCGCCAGCATGAGGTATTCGAACTCAAGGTCCCTCCCGGAGGCTTCTTCCAGAACCCTGTAGGGTTTTTCACCCCTTTCGAGGGCGGAGTGATAGCGGGCAAAATCCCATTGATTCTCATACCGCCGCCCTCCCAGATAGCCGTGGGCCCCCGGGCCAAGACCGATATACGCCTCCCCCGACCAGTAAATCAGGTTGTGCCTGGACTCATATCCCGGTCTGGCGAAATTGGATATTTCATACCGCTCAAGGCCCTCGGCGCCGAGTCTCTCTTTGATCAGGGCGAACATGCGCCGGTCCTCCTCGTCACTGACCTGCTGCAAAAGTCCCGCCGCCAGTCTCCTGTGAAAGTCGGTTCCCTCGTCATAGGTCAGGCCGTAGGCGGATATATGGGGCGCCCCCAGGGCCGTGAAATGCTCCAGATCCCTTTCAACGTCTTCAACCCGCTGCCCCGGCAATCCGTACATCAGATCCACATTGAAATTGTCGAAACCCGAGGCCTTGATCCACTCCACCCTCTCCCTGGCCTGGCAAAAGGTGTGTCCCCTGCCGAGGATTCTGAGGAAGTCGTCATTGGAGGTCTGGATACCCATGCTGATGCGGTTGATGCCCAGGGCACGGTATCCCTTGAGCTTCTCCAGGGTCAGAGACTCCGGATTCACTTCAAGGGTGACCTCCTTCAAACCGTTCAAATCAAGGGCCCTGAAAATCCTGTCCATTTCTTTCATGGCCAGGATACTGGGGGTGCCGCCGCCGAAATACAGGGTTGTCACCCCCTCAATCTCCTCCTGGTACAGCTTGATTTCCAGCAGCAAATCCTCGATGTAGCCTGCAGCCTGCTCCAGCCTGGTGGAAGAAAGGAAGTGACAGTAATGACACTTCCTCCGGCAGAAGGGCACATGCACATACAGCCCTTTATTTTTCATCGAATTTCAGGACAGACAAAAAGGCGTTCTGGGGAACATCCACATTCCCGAGCTGTCGCATTTTTTTCTTTCCTTCCTTTTGTTTTTCCAGCAGCTTGCGCTTGCGGCTGATGTCTCCACCATAGCATTTCGCCAGGACATCCTTGCGCATGGCCTTGATATTCTCCCGGGCCACCACCTTGTTGCCGATGGCCGCCTGGATGGGAATCACGAACATCTGTCGGGGTATCGCATCCTTCAGGCGCTCACAGATCTGACGTCCCCGGGCCACGGCTTTGGACTCATGGACGATAAGGCTGAAGGCGTCAATGACCTCCTTGTTGATCAGAACATCCAGCTTCACAAGCTTTGACTCCTGATAATCCTTGAAATGGTAATCCAGGGAGCCATATCCCCGGGTCTTGGATTTCAGGGCATCGAAAAAATCATAGATGACCTCGTTGAGGGGCAGCTCATAGGTGAGGATGACCCGTTTTTCATCAATATAATTCATATGGTCCAGTATTCCCCGACGATTCTGGCACAGTTCCATGATATTGCCCACATATTCCGAGGGCACAATGATATCCGCCGTGACAATGGGTTCCTCAATCTTGGTGATTTTTGTCACCTCCGGCAGATTCGTGGGATTTTGCACCATGACCACCTCGCCGTCGGTCCTGCTCACCCGGTAGATGACACTGGGACTGGTGGCAATGATGTCAAGATCATATTCCCGTTCCAGTCTCTCCTGGACAATTTCGAGGTGCAGCAGTCCTAAAAAGCCGCAACGAAAGCCGAAGCCCAGGGCCACGGAGGTCTCTGCTTCAAAGGAAATCGCCGCATCATTCAGCTGCAGCTTTTCAAGGGCATCCCGGATATCCTCGTAATGCTCTCCGTCGGCGGGGTAAATGCCGCAGAAAACCATGGGGGTGGCCTTCTTGTAACCCGGCAATGCCTTGGAGGTGGGATTCTTTTTCAGTGTAATGGTGTCCCCCACCCGGCAGTCTCCCACATTTTTAATGCTGGCACAGACATATCCCACGTCCCCCGCCCTCAGTTCCCCGATGGGAAGCATAGTCGGGGAGAAAAATCCCACTTCTGAGACTTCAAAATGCTTTTTCTGGGCCATCATGGTAATCTGGTCCCCTTTTTTAAGGGTCCCATCCATGACCCGGATCATGGCAATGGCCCCCTTGTAGGTGTCATAAAAGCTGTCGAAAATCAAGGCCTTCAAGGGCGCCTCAATATCCCCGCCAGGGGCAGGCACCTTCTGAACCACGGCTTCAAGGACGTCCCGGATATTGAGACCCTCCTTGGCGCTGATCATGGGGGCATCCCCGGCAATGATGCCGATGGTTTCCTCAATCTCGTGTTTGATTTCCTCCGGCCGGGCACTGGGCAGGTCGATCTTGTTGAGGACCGGAACGATTTCAAGGCCCTGTTCGTCCGCCAGGTAGACATTGGCCAGGGTCTGAGCCTCCACCCCCTGGGCGGCGTCCACGACGAGGACCGCCCCCTCGCAGGCGGCCAGGGACCGGGAAACCTCATAGGTGAAATCCACATGACCCGGCGTGTCAATCAGATTGAGAATATATTCTTCGCCGTCGAGGGCCTGATAAATCAGCCGGGTGGTCTGAAGCTTGATGGTGATGCCTCTTTCTCTTTCAAGATCCATATTGTCCAGAATCTGTTCCTTCATTTCCCGCTGGGTCAGCTGGCCGGTACTTTCGATTAAACGATCGGCAAGGGTGGATTTGCCGTGGTCGATATGGGCGATTATAGAAAAATTGCGGATATGCGCTTGTCTGATGTCCATTCTTTTCATCCTTTTTTGGTAGAATTCCTATCAATTATAACAGAAGGTCATAGGTTGTTAAAGAAATTATTGTTGATTTTATCAGATAAAGATGGTAGAATCAATTTGTTAATTTACATCGAGGGAGGTGAATATAATGGCAAATATTAAAGCGGCTAAAAAGAAAATCAAAGTCATCAGCAAAAAGACTGCGATCAATAGATCCCGTAAGTCGGCCTTAAAAAGTGCTGTTAAAAAATTCGATGAAGCAGTGATCCTTGGCGATAAGGAAAAAGCGCAGGAGCAATTCGTGAACGCACAGAAAGTGCTCAAGCAAACGGCTACGAAAAGCACAATCCACGCCAATACCGCCGCTAGAAAAACATCGCGTATGGCAAAAAAACTCAACACCATGGCTTAGAAAGCCCCAAATTATATTCACCGTCAAATATGAATTGAAGCGTACCCACCGTGTCGGGTACGCTTTTTAGTGCATCAATGCCACCAGCAGGCTCTCCAGGTGGACCCTGGGATTGATTTTCTGCTGTTTTGCCAGCAGCTCATAATTCAAGCAGGTTTCCAAGGCTCCCAGGAGCCTTTTTTTCGTGAGGGCGCCGATGCGCTTTTGAATCATTTTGACCGGGTAGTCGCTTTTGAATCCCAGAATTTCCTGCTGGGCCTTGTGGGGAAGTCCGGCTTCTCCAAGAGCCTTGGCGATAACCATATTGTGGTAGTGCTTTGTCAATAGGGGCAATATCTCATAGGCTGTGTGGCCTCTTTGAAAGAGGTCGTCCAGGATCTTCAGGGTCTTTGGGCCGTCCCCTCCGGCAAGGGCATCCGTCAAGGCGAAAATATTGATTTCCAAGGGCGCCACCATCATTTTCCTGAGATCTTCAATCTCTATGATCGGGGAATCCAGGGAGGCGATTTTTTTGATTTCATTCTCCATTTGATAAAGACTGATCCGCTGGTCCCTCTCATTGTAGTCGGAGTAACGGATAAAAAAATCCAGGGATTGATTGGTCAGTTTCTTCCCCAAAAGCCTGAAGCGCTTGACCACCCATTTTTTAAAATCCGGGGGATCGAGTTTTTCAAAGACCACCACGGGAAGCTGGCGCTTTTGCAGTCCCTTGAAGACCTTGGACATTTTATTGGAAAAAACCATCAGCATCAGCTGTCCCCGGGCCGCTTCGAGAAGGTCTTCAAGGGCCTTTTCATCGGGGTTGAGGACATCCAGATGATAAACCACCGCCATTTTTATTCCGCCCATGAGCACCGGCGTGTTGAGAAATCCCGTCACCCGGGTCAGGGGAACCTCCTCCAGATCGAAGACCCCCTTGTTGAAGGTCTCGAGCCCCTCGGGAACCAGCTGCTTTTCAAGGGCGTCAAGGGTGTGGCGGCACAGGTATTCCTCCCGATTCACCATCAAGTAGACCGATTCCAGGGCATTTTCCCCGGCGATTTTGAGCAGTTCAGTGTAATTCATAAAATCTCCTTAAAAGAATTTATAGGACACCCGGTGTTTTCGGGAATCGTATTTGACCAGTATGGTCCCAGAATCCCTGGTCATAAGAACCCTTTGGGCACAGGTATTCAAAAGCCGGACCACCTGGTCTGCAGGATGCCCGTGGGGATTGTGGTCTCCGACGGAAACGACGGCGAGAGCCGGCTTGATCCGTCTGAGAAATTCCAAAGAGGTGGCGGTCTGTGAACCGTGGTGCGCCACTTTCAAAATATCCGCCCGGACGCCCCGGATTTTCTCCTCTTCGGCCGCCGTAATATCTCCGGTCAAGAGGAGCCTGAGTCCCTGGAGTCTGGCCAGGACCACCAGGGAATTGCTGTTCGGGTCTGATGAGGACCAAGTCTCAGGCGGCCACAGCACCTGAAAAGAACTGCCACCCAGAGAAAAATGATCCCCCCGGTGGGTGGTGACAAGTTGATTATAACTTATTTCGACCTTGTTGAGTATCCCCCTGTCCTGTAAAACCAGGGTGTCGATTCTTTTGTCCCCCATATACCTCAGACCGCCGTAATGGTCGAGATGGCCGTGACTGATAAAGGCCACCTCAATCTCCCTGACCCCGATGTAATCCAGAAACCGGTTCATTTCACGGTTTGCTCCCGCATCCATGATTCCCGCCTCATGTCCATAAAGCCACAGGATTCCGTCGCCATTGCCCACATCGACAAAGTAGAGGGCCTCCCGGGTCATGGTGTAAAAGAATCCGTGGACCATGAGGGCGATACTGAGGACAGCGCCGAAAAAAAACTCCCTTTCCCGGGACAAATCCTCTTTGGATTCCTCAAAGAACCATTTCAGGAAAAGGGACAGATAGTACAGGCAGACCACCGGTTCAATGGGGATTTTCAAAGGAATCACGGTGAAGGAAACCCTTTGAAGCTGCCCGAGTCCCCACAGGAGCCCTTCATAGAGGCCCCCGAGGAGGCCGTCAAAAATCATCAGGGGCATCGGAATAAGTCCAATCAGCAGACTGGCGGGAAGCAAAAAAGACATCACCCCCACCAGGGCCAGATTCACCGGGAAACTGAGCACATTGAACACCGGATTCACCAGCAAGAGCAAGGGGAAAATGCCCATATAGACCTTGAGAAAACCCTGGGCCCTCACTCCGTCCCCCAAGGCCAGGGCTGCAAGAAAACTGAGCTGGAAGCTGAGACTGAACACCACATAGGGGTTGTACAGGATAAAAGTCAGACCCAGGGCGCCCAGAGCCGTCCTGGCGTCATAGGATTCCTCGAGATGAAGGCCCCCCTCCCTGAAAAGCTGCTGTCCCACCGCCCGGAGTACTGAAACGTGAAACCCGCTGAGGACTGCAAGCAATCCGAGGAGCAGCAGCACAAGGCCCTTTGAAACCCAGTAGAAGAGACCCAGCCGCTTGAATATTCTGCCAAGGCTTCCTGAAATGATAGAGACGTGAAGACCGGAAACCACCAGCAGATGGGTCAGGCTGAAATGGTCGAAGAGGGCCTTGGTTTCCGGTGCCAGAATATCCTTGGTGCCGAAAAACAGGGACAGCAAAAGACCCGACTTATCAGAGAATCTTCGGTCAAAATGATTCTTCAACCCCCCCAGCACACGCCCTCTGAAGCTTTCTTTTGCATCCAGCACCCGGACCCTTTCCAACTTCACAAGATAGTAGAAGTTCTTTGACCGCTGATGCAGACCCCCATTGTAGCCGAGAAAGTCATGGGTGGCGGCGGGTATGTCCAAATCACCCCAGACCCTGAGGACGTCTCCATCCCTGGCCCCAGGCACATCGAAGCCTTCCAGAAGTATTTTGGGTGAGCCGGGACCGGCCTTCAGATAGGGCCCTTCACGGCTCAGGAGATTTTCAAAATGCAAGTGTCCCTCGAGGGTGACGGGTCCCTCTTCGAAGGGAAATTTCAGCCAGAGACTGAACATGACGCCCAGCAAAAGCACCACTGCGAGAAAAAAAGGGGCCGGTTTCGAGTAAAACAGCACCCCCGTACCCGCCAAGAGTGCGAAAAAAATGCCGGTTTCTCCCCGCAGGAGAAAAAACACCTGGGCATAGACTATCAGAGCCACAATAAAAAGAATTCGTCTCATACTGTGCAGTATGAGACGAATCCTCCGGGTTTGAAAGCCCCTGGGGGCATTATTCCATGGGGTTCATGATTTTTTTGTGGGTGATTCCGCTTTTTTCCAGGGCCAGCAGCACCGGCAACGCCAGAATGCCACCGCCGATTCCCTGGATGATATTGGGAAGGATGCCTGCCAGAGCCCCTTTGAAGCCGTACAGGGCCGACTCATAGATGTAATAGCCACTGACCATAATCAGAGTTCCCAGGGCGACACTGATACTGAAGGCAAAGACCTTTTTGCCAAAGGATCCTCCCCCCCTGGTCAGTCCCCGGTACACCAGTCCTACCGCCAGGGCGTCGAGGCCTTTAATCATAAAGGTGGGAACAGCGTAAATCAGATATCCTGAAAAGAAATCCGCCAGGAATGATCCGAAGGCTGCTGCAAGAAAACCGTAAACCGGTCCCAGTAAAATGCCACTCAGATACACCAGGGTGTCCCCTATGTGGATATACCCTTTTGTAGGTGTCGGCACTTGGATCAGCAGGGTCCCAACGGTAACCATAGCGGCAAAAAGTCCGGCAAGGATGAGATGTATGAGATTTTTTTTCATGTTGACCTCCTTTGCCTGTATTTTACCACTATCTGTGCCATACAAAAAGCATTCTAACCTTCAATTTCCTCTTCTGTACCCATACAGTTGTAGAAGGCCTCCACCCGGTCGATGTCCTCGGCCCTGAGATGGTAAAGTTCATAGACCAGTCGGTTGATCTCCTCCACAAGGACCGGTGCCTTCGATGCCATGTAATCCTTCACCAGGGTTTCGAGTCTCTGATGGTTGGCGTATTTGACGGGGATGCGTTTCAAAGGGGTGGCGTACATTTCCAGAACGGGACCCTTCTTTTTGCCCCGGTTGTAGAGCCAGAAATAAATTAATTTTGAATTGAGAATGCCCGCCATGATTTCAAGGGAGAAATAGTCTCCTCGGGGGATGATGTAGTACACATCGGCGCTGGCATAGAAGGCCCCCCTTGAAATCATGAAGCGATTCATTCGATTGCGGTGGGGCACGACAATTTTATCCAGGGTGAAAATCTGTTCTTCCCGGGGCCATTGAAGGGCGTACCAACTTCTTTTGCCCTCCCTGACCTCCCGGCGGTCCTCAAGAATTGGTCGAAAAGGCGCCAGATACTGGTATTCCCTGTCCTGGGGCGTCAGATTCTCATTTCCCGTCAGATACAGTATCCACTGATTCGTGGGCTTCTTCAAGGTGTAGTGGTCGATATGAGAGTTTTTGTAAAAGGGTCTGAGGTATTTGGACCCCATCAGTTGATGCCTTCTGATCTCCTCTTCCGTGAGCACAAAGATTCCCTGGGAGTCCTCCATGGGGATGTTGTAGGCCAGGCGTTTCTTTTCGTGGAGAAAATCCGCACCCGAGACAATCCCCTGATGGATGTCGAAAAAATCCCCCAGCAGAAAGGTCCCCTGGGCCTTGATGGTCTTGATCAGCGCATAGTCCCGGTTCTTCGTGTAGACTTCGATGGTGTTGTAGTCTCCGTAAAGCGCCTCTTCCTCGAGGGTGAAGGACCCCTCCTCCACGGTGATCCGGGTCGGTACCCCGGGTTTTTTCAAGCCGGTAACCATGATGACGCTGTGGTGGCCCAGGGCTTCTTTGAACAGTTTTTCCTGGGTATAGTTGTTGATTTCATAAATCGTCACGTTGCTCTTGAGGTATTCCCTCAATCTCGAGGCTCCATCCGCTGTAAAAAAGTAATTGGTGGTGATGGTCCCCATGACGCCGTTTTCACTCAAATGCTCCCAGCCCAGATACAGAAAATAGTGGTAGAGGTCCATCTTGCCCTCATAGAACCGTTGACCAAAAGGGGTTTTCCTGAGCCGGTTGAAAAAAGCCTTGTTGTTTTTTTCACCGATGTAGGGGGGGTTGCCGAGGATAATGTCAAACTGCTCTGGGATTTCAGAGGTCAGGGTGTCCCCCGGAAAAACCTTCAATTCAAGATCCCCGGGGAAGACCTCGAACCTGGTGAGTATCCGGTTGATATAAATCATCAGGGATTCTTCACTCAGGTCATAGGCATGGAAATTGCCCACCAGGGCCTTCATGGCCGCATCCCCCTCCGGCTTGAGATAATCCACCACAGCCAGGAGAAGATTGCCGGTTCCCGAAGAGAAGTCCGCTATGGCCGCCAGGGCCTGGTCCCCCTGGTAATAGCTGAAGGTTTTTTCAACAATTCTCTGGGCAACGGCCGCCGGGGTATAGAAGCTTCCCGTAAGGACCTTTTCCTCCCGTGACAGCTCTTTGGAAGCCTCCGTCCCGAGAAAGAGTTCCCGGTACAAGTCCTTTGCCGACAGGTCAAAGGGATAAAAGCGATCCATGTAGCTTTCATAGGTTTCATAGTTGATATTGAAATGGTCCAGCACATCATGAATGGATTGCATGAGTTTAGATGACATCTGGCTGACCTCCAAAAATAGTTTGACCCGGGGTCAAACTATTTTTTGTATTGATAGCGATCGCTGCTGACTTTTTTGACACCGGGCAAGGAGGCGATGAGCTCATCCACCATAAGATCCAAATCGGGGATGGTGATGTCAACGCCTTTTTTCTTCAGATATTTCATGATGGTAATCAGTCGTATGTGATAGTGGTTTGGATTTTTGAAAAAAGGGTGTTTGAGAATCAGATCCTTGATTTTTTCCAGGTCGATTTCCTGGGGGCAGTTGATTTTCTTTTCGGCCTGGGCAATCAACAGGTTCAGGCTTTCCGAAGGCTCAATCTGCTCCTCGATGATTTCTTTGATGTGGCTGATTACTTCCTCCATGGATAAGTGGTCGAAATGGTTGGATTCTTTCTTCCGCTTTTCCTTCGGGGGACTGTCCATAGACGGGTTGCTCCTTGTATATTAGTATTTGTCAGAGACGTGGTTCACTGACAGTGAC
>LQBE01000044.1:0-1727 GCA_002029975.1 delta proteobacterium ML8_F1
TATTTCCAATTTGATTTCAACTCTTCATTCGGATGTCCTTCTAGCCATAATCGTCCCAAACTATTCTCAACCATATATTGCACAATCCAATCTGGTGTGAACAGCTGTGTTGCTGCTGGAATACGTTCTTTGGTTATCTTTACATTTTTTTTTAGCAGAGCAAAGGTTTCATCTTTTATCTCAGTATTGTAATACTGATATATCCAACCAATGATTTCAACCTGCCCTTCTTTGGACACATTGAAATCATCTTCAGAAATATCATTAGCTAAGTGGTAGACTACACCTTCTTTGTCCGTGAATGAGACATTAAGCAGTAGTTCAGTATAGTCACTTGTTTTCTCGAAAAGTTCAGGAAGATTGGTGTTTAATGCGTTGCATTGCTTAATGAAAAGCATACGGAATAGTTCATCCAGATTATTTTCATGTTTCAGCTGAATGATCCTATCTTTTTCATAAGCTGAATACTCTAAGTTTGCTTCCAAAGCATGTGTCACAAGATCCGGCTCAGCTTTTCCGCTACTTTCAGAGGAAAGCACTCGTATCCTTGTCGGAAGGTAATCATTTACTTCCATGAAGCGAATGGCAATTAGACGATTGAACCAGGTATATGCGACTTCTTCAATGACATTCTTAAATGCTGTGGCGTGGTCACTCCCCTTGGCTTTCCTTTCTATCTCTTCAACTAACTTCTTCCGCTGTTTAATAGCGGGACCAGTGATTGAGCTTGGCTCTTTAGTTCCAATATCAAAGAACTGAACTGCTTGTGTGGACTGAGGAAGTGGACTCTTGATCTCTTTTTCTGTAACCCCCAAAAGGCCTGCCTTATAACTAATATCCGCAATGAGCTTGTTTCTGGCCCATATCGCAAAATTCTTAATAGCTGTCTTATTCATGTTTCTCCCCCTTAGAACTCAATATTAATAATGGTGTCCTGTTCGAGTTCCTTGATGATTTGATTTCTTAGATCATCAATATACTTTTCTAAATCCTGCGCAGACTCAATTTGCCATGATGAAGTCAAACTGACATTCTTGATACTGATGCTCTTGTGCTTTTTAACTGGTGGCTTATTACCACTACCATCGTCCCCATAATCTTCAGTTTCCTCTGCAACCTTTTCATCTTTTTTTGCCATTTCATTTAACAGCCGCACCTTAAGAGCATCTGCTTCGATCTTTACATTCTGAAGCGTAGCTACATTATTGCAGGTTGCAGCTTTTTCATGGATCTCACTAAAGAGCTTAAAGTACCTATCTTTCAGCTCGTCTTTTGATTTCTTAGTATTTAAGACATCAAAAACTCGTTTTTTAGCATCCTCAATAGCTTGGAGGATAGGAGCCTCCATTTGGGTCAATACAGCCATATAGGCATCCCTGAACTGGCTTAAAAGATCCGGCAGTTTTGGGATATCGCTATAAGGTATGTCTTTTTTCAAGATAGCATTGATCTCCCGTACAGCCTCCTCAACTTTGTCATCCACGATAAATGTCTTGCTGTCATCATAGATTTTCATCAGATTTAAGGCATCTTCAAAAATCTTCTTTTGTTCTCCAGCAAAGAAGGCCTTGACTGGCTCGAAATCCTCAGCAAAATCCAGGAAATCATCTCGATCTGCATGAATCTTCTTAAAAAACTCAGAGGGAGACTCAATCTGAATGATTGCTCTTAACAGTTCTTTCCCGGAAAGTACAGTTTTCTTCCCAGGGAAACTATGATTGTTAAAC
>LQBE01000044.1:1737-5244 GCA_002029975.1 delta proteobacterium ML8_F1
CCTTTCCCGGAAAGTACAGTTTTCTTCCCAGGGAAACTATGATTGTTAAACATGATCTCAATCTTTTCCAGTTCGGTTTCAAGGCTGTTGCTGTAGCTTTGGAATGACTGCATCATGGAATCGTCGTCGTCATTGATACTGGACACACCGAAGAGTTCCTTCATGACTTCTCGAACAGCTTTCTTCTCTTCGATTCCCGCTTGCTGACGTCTCTCGGTTAAGAGCTTCTCCACGTATTCTTTCTTAGTGATGTAACGGATGATTTCTTCTTCCGTCTTATTTAGCAGCGTCACGGTTGCACCATTGACGGTAAGTGCGATATCCCCGTTCTTAAAGAGCTTGGCTACAAGCCATTCCACATCATCTTCCACAAATCCATAAGGTGCTTTCATGAAGCGGTCCATGAGACTCTTCATGGAAGTCCTGGTGTGCATGGAGGAGTTGGTCGCAATAAAACTCAACACATCATGGATTGCATGAGCATTTGCCTCCTTGCCGCCTTCCAGTCCAAAAAATTGCTGACTGGATGTTTTAAACAGCGCCCGGATATTGTCTTCATTCATGGCCACATCAATATAGGACAGCTTATGGTAGACAGCGGAGACCAACCTTCCCAATGCTTCATTGATGCGGGAAGATACCTCTTTTGAACCAATTTGAGCCCGATCACCGTTGACATAAATCGTGGCATTTTTCATGGACTCCTGGAGGAACAGCTTTGCGTTGCCTTTTCTCTCGCGCATTTCGATACGCTTGGCTTCCTTGATCTGCTCGAATTTAGCCAGCTTGTTGGATGTCGGGAATCTTAAGTACTTTTCGATCTTGAGAGCACTTCTGAGCTCATTCAGGAATGCAACATCATTGGGAAGCACCACAATGACTTCTTTTTCCTGACCGGACATCATGCGAATAGTTGTCTCAGCATCTACGTAATCTGAACCAGGCGTTAATATGTGAACGCCGATGTCATTATTCTGATTCGATTTATAAGGCCGATCATCTACAATCTGATTAAAGGCGAAATTGTACCGACCACTGTGCTTTGGATATCGATATTTTTTGTCGCTGAAGATGTCTTCAAAAATAATTTCAGAGGCCTTGCTGATGACTTCAGCCATCTCGACGTTCTGGTTTTCGATTTCCCGGTTGATTTCCTGTTCTTCATCAGTCAGGAAGACATAGTTGTCCCCATTCTTTTGAACAAGCATTTGTCGAACCAGGATTTTCAAAGCGTCTTCCACACGTTTCTTTAAGGCGATGCGGTCTGTATCAATGTCGGAAATCATCAAACTGGTGATGTTTTCGATGTTGGCAGTGATTTCCTTGACATACTTGATCATAAACAAAGTCTTCAGGACATTGACACTGAAGTTGTCCGCTTCATTATCCGGATTGATGTAGCTATTGTCCGCAGCTCTGGATATAACACCCTTGTGGCTGTGATCCAGGAATTGATGAAGCGCATCATAGAAAATATTGAAGGGAATCAGAGCGCCATGCTCGCGGTGCATGAGCTTCATGGCGGATTCCTTGAATAAGGCTATCATGGAACGTTCACCCTCAGACAGGTGCTTGCCTGAAGCGCCATGGGTCCGGATGGAAGTCAGTACACTGGCTAACAAATTGAACTGATAGGGTACAAAGGGATAAACCAGAGCAAAGTCGTGTTCACTGGTATAGAGCTTTTTCTCGACTCCGTCATTGAACACAATCAGGTTTTTGATGATGGTGGATTTTTGCTCGTAAAGCAACCTTAAGGTCTGCTCTGCGGTATTTGTCTTGTCCAGAATTCTTTTTTTGATGACTTCATCCACATTGGCGGACGACAAAGAGAGGCGCGTGTCAAAACGTCCCTGAATCTTGGAGAAATCATTTCCCTTGGTCTTGGTGATGGAGTCAATGTCCTGCTGGCTGGTAACAATGATCCAGACTTTGCCGCGGCAGGCTATCCCCAGATCTTCGGTCACTGTCTGGAGATTTAGCATCAGCTTGGAATCATCCCCTATGTACTGGCCGATCTCATCCACCAGGAAGACCAGATGATGGTTGCGGCCTTTGTGGTCCAGGTACTCTTTCACCATCCTGGCAAAGTTCTCGATGCTGATCTGGTAGGGTTCAATGGCTTTCTCACACCAGTTGCGGGCAGCCGATTCGCTCATGAAGCCCATTTCTTCTAGAACATCCACAATGGTATCCTGGATGAAATCAAACTTATTTCTGGAGTCGATCCAGGGCTTGCCAAATTCATCTTCGAATTTCTCTTTGAACTCTTCGTATCGTCCTTGTTCGGTGAGCTGCCTTTCCAGATTCGCCAGGGCAGGAATTGAGCCACAGTAGCCTTGCATCTCATTGAAGACTTTAAGAAATACGGAAACAATGGCATCCTTGGTTTGTTTGCCTGCCATCTCGCTCTTGGAATCAATATTGAAAAGTACTACATCCGTAGGAACACTGGCTGCCAGCTTCATGTCTGCGAGAACCATAGGATCAATAATCTTTTTGTCATCTATGAAATAGTCAATGGCTTTCTTGCCGTTGACTTCTTTGTTCGCCAACAAATAGGACAGAATCTTCAAGAAGTGGGATTTACCGCTTCCAAAGAAGCCGGAAATCCAAACACCCATATTATCGGTGTGTCCATTGATTCCTTTCTTGTAACTGGCAAAAAAATCTGTGAAGTGCTTTTGCAGTTCTCTAGTGACCACATACTCTTCCAGTTCTTGTTTGATATTCTCATCATCCGCCTGGCCAACTTTGATGACGCCTTTGATATCACGGTCAATGGGCTTTACAAACATATCTTTGATAAACATTTTCATCCCCCTAATCTACCAGCTTAAAAGCTCTATAGTAGTTGTCGTCTTTTATTGCTGAGAAAAGGACCAGTTCCTGGCCATCGTATTTTCCCGGATAAAACAAGACTACCGGCACCCGATCCAAGGTTTGGTGCAGATTGTTCAGCACCTTATGCGACCGTAATATTGGGTAACACTTGCCGATTCCTATGAGAAAGACTACTGCATCCTCCGGTGTGTTTTCTTCAATGTGCTTGACTATTAGACTGTCCGCATCATTAATTTTCAGCAGGTTCCCCACCGATTTTATAACCCGGTCAAGCCCTTTTTTCTTTTCAAACCTATAGACCTGGTCCAAAAAACCTTCTTCTTCCAGGATATCGATGATGATGTCATAAAGATCAAACACCACCAGTTCAAATCCGTCAGTGCCCCGAGAATTCTTGTTTTTCATGTAAGCAATGCGTTCTCTGACATCAAGTTCTTGTTTCGGGTTGTAATCAAATACGTAGTATCCTACCTCGTTACCCAGGCCTTTGTTTTGCCGGAAGCTCTCGCTCTTGATCAGCCACTCTGCTAAATCCAAACGTTCCCCCAAACTTGTCATCATCTCACCCCCGTCAGAGCACGGAGTGTCATTTCCATGCCACTATCTTTGAGCTTTTGCTCAAGAGATCGGTCCAGAATTGGTTTAATAATTCTTTTAACACCA
>LQBE01000045.1:0-34984 GCA_002029975.1 delta proteobacterium ML8_F1
CAAAATTAATTTGAACAGTAGCTTGACTACATGTTCGGTATACAAGGAGATTGTCATGAATGACTATGTCATCGCCCTCTTCGGGACCTTGATGGTCTATGTCTGGATTCAAACCATCAAGAGTTTCATGAGGATGAATTTGTTTAAAAAAATAAAAAACAGGATTCTGGTACTCACCACCCTCTATGTGGTGGAGCATGCCCGGGAGGGCTTTATCGGGTATCAGTACCGGAATTTCATCTACCGAAAACTGGAAGAGGAGGAGCTCAGGCAGTGGGTGGAGCGGGTGGATGTCCGCTGGATCAACGAAACCCGGTTTGTGTTGAGTCTCGACATGCTCTACAACAACAACCTCAGGATGAAGTATGAATTCCCCATGGACATGACTCAAATGACCCGAACTTCAATGAAGGACAAGGAGTGATGAATCAATGAAAAAAAGCGGCAGAAAAATCATTGCGATTTTTATCGCGGCAAGTCTGGTACTGGCCACCTTCGGGTCGGCCTTGGTCAGCGCACTCATGTACTGAAAATCGGGCCCTTCACAAGCCCGGTTTTTTTTAGGAGGTCCCATGATCATTGAAAAAATAACCCCCCTGAAAAAAAAGGAATACAGAATCAGCTTTGAAGACGCTGAAATCGTGCTTTTTTCACCGACCTTGAAGGCATTTCAACTCTTCGAGGGACAGACCCTGAGTGAGGATATTCTCAGCGAACTTCTCGAGAAGGATGCCGCCTTGAGGGCCTATGACAAGGCCCTGCACTTTCTGGCCTATCAGGCGAGAACCATGGGGGAGGTTGAAGCCCGACTGTTGAAAAAGGGTCATGCTCCCGGGGCTGTCAGGCAAGTCCTTGACAGACTCAGGGACGAGGGTCTTGTGGATGATGCCGCCTACGCCCGGGATTATGCGGCCTTTGCCGGGGGACGCTACGGCAGGATTAAAATCCTCAACTATTTGAGGAATAAGGGAATTTCAAAGGAGATTCTGGAGCATCTTGAAATTGAAGAAAGTCCCCGGTCCGCCCAAAGAGAGCTGAGGAAAAAATTCGGAGACACCCTGGATACGACCCGTTACGAGGACTGGGTCAGGGGGGCGAGATTCCTGACTCAAAGAGGTTTTACCTATGAAACTGTAAAAAAAGTCCTGGGTCAGGGGGAAGAAGATTTTTTTCAGGGATAAAACAGGGGAAATAACAGGGATATCTCATGAAATTTCATGAAAAATGAAGGTTTAACCCTCCAATTAAGGGTAAAATCAGGGATACCATGGAAGATTTCTTGGATATCTCCGTAAAAATGGTTTACAGATATTTATTAATGATATAATATTAAGTACTGGAATATCATATTTAGGAGGATAAGAATGGCTTATAAATTACTTGGAAAAGAAAAGAATACAGTGAAGTACGAGGTGACCCTTGAAAAGGACGCCTTTGAAAAATTTGTGAACGAGGCCTACCTGAAGTCCCGAAATAAATTCAATATCCCGGGATTCAGAAAGGGCAAGGCCCCGAGACCCATCATTGAGAACCAGTACGGAGAGGGAATTTTCTATGACGACGCCCTGAATCTTCTGATTCCCGAGGAGTACTCGAAAATCCTTGAAGAGGATGGCCTGAGCCCGGTGGACCGGCCGGATGTGGACATTGTGTCAATCGGCCGGGGAATTGATTTGAAATTCAATCTGGCGGTTGAAGTCAAGCCCGAAGTGGTGCTGGGGGATTACAGGAACCTTGAGATGGAGGCGCCTTCAAAAGAGGTCACTCCGGAGGAACTGGAAAGTGAAATGAAGAATCTTCAGGAAATGAATGCCCGCATGGTTGTGGTGGAGGACCGGGAAGCCGCTCTTGACGATATTCTCACCATTGACTACACGGGAAGAATTGACGGGGAACTGTTTGAAGGCGGCAGTGCCGAAAACCAGACCCTTACCCTGGGTTCAAAATCCTTCATTCCCGGCTTTGAGGACCAGCTCACAGGCACGAAGGCCGGAGACGAGGTCGAGGTGACAGTGACCTTCCCTGAGGACTACCATGAAGAATCCCTTCAGGGCAAGACGGCGCAGTTTGAAGTCAAGGTCCATGAAATCAAGGTGAAGGAGCTTCCGGAGCTCGATGATGAATTTGCCTCGGACACTTCAGAATTTGAAACCCTTGAGGAACTCAGGGCAGACAAGCTGAGGGAGCTCAAGGATAAAAAAGAGAAAGCCGTGGAGCAGCAGGTGAAAAACCAGGCGGTGGAGCTTGCCCTGGAGGGCGCACAAGTGGATATTCCCCGGGCTATGATTGATTCAGAGGTGGATTACATGCTTCGGGACATGGAAAACCAGCTGGCCTACTCCGGCATCAGCATGGAGCAGTATTTCGCCATCACCGGCACGACTGAGGCGTCCATGGTAGAACAGATGGCTCCCGACGCCACCCAGCGGGTGAAGGTGGACCTGGTTCTGGAAGCCATTGCCAAGGCTGAGGCCATGGCTATCACTTCAGAGGAAATCGAGGCTGAACTCGAGAAAATCGCCGGGCTGCAGAACACTCCCCTGGAGGAAGTGAGAAAGGTCTATGGCAAGGATGACTACGGCTATCTGAAGGAGAGCATGATCAAGAACAAGGTCGTGGACTTCCTGGCTGAGAATATCAAATTCAAATAATAGGAGGCTGCTATGAGTTTAGTGCCTATAGTTGTTGAACAGACCAACCGGGGGGAAAGATCCTATGATATCTATTCCCGCCTGCTCAAGGACCGGATCATCATCATCGGCGAGGAAATCACAGAAGTGACAGCAAGCCTCGTGGTGGCCCAGCTGCTTTTCTTAGAGAGTGACGACCCGGACAAGGACATCAGCATTTACATCAATAGCCCCGGGGGTTCCATCTCTGCGGGTCTTGCGATTTACGATACCATGAACTACATCAAGCCCAAGGTTTCCACCATCTGTATCGGGATGGCGGCCAGTATGGGCGCCTTCCTTCTTGCAGCAGGGGAAAAGGGCAAGCGCTTCGCTCTTCCCAATGCGGAAATCATGATTCATCAGCCCCTGGGCGGCACCCAGGGTCAGGCGGAGGACATCCGCATCCATGCGGAGAGGATTCTCAACAAACGGGAAAAACTCAACAAACTCCTCAGCGAAATGACCCTTCAACCCATGGAGGTCATACAAAAGGACACGGACCGGGATAATTTCATGTCACCGGAAAGAGCCCTGGAATACGGCCTCATTGATGAAATCATTACGAAAAGGAGCTAGAAAGGAGATCACATGCCAAAAATTGAAGACAAGCATAAATTGAGATGTTCCTTCTGCGGCAAGACCCAGGATCAGGTCAAACGGCTGATTGCAGGCCCTGACGTCTATATCTGCGACGAGTGCGTCCATTTGTGCATGGAGATCATTTCAGAGGATGAGATAGAAAATATTGAAATCGACCTGGGGAATCTTCCAAAACCCCATGAAATCAAGGCAATTCTCGATGAGTATGTCATCGGACAGGAGCGGGCCAAAAAAGCCCTGTCGGTGGCCGTCTACAATCACTACAAAAGGGTGAATCTCAAGCCCGGCACTGAGGTCGAGGTGCAAAAAAGCAATGTGCTTCTCATGGGCCCCACGGGATCGGGGAAAACCCTTCTTGCCCAGACCATGGCCAAGATTCTCAAGGTCCCCTTTGCCATTGCCGACGCCACTTCCCTGACTGAGGCGGGTTATGTAGGGGAGGATGTGGAAAACATCATCCTCAAGCTGGTCCAGGCGGCGGACTACGACATTGAAAAGGCCCAGTTCGGAATCATCTACGTGGATGAAATTGATAAAATATCCCGCAAGACGGAAAATCCCTCCATTACCCGGGATGTCAGCGGGGAAGGGGTCCAGCAGGCGCTTCTGAAGATCATCGAAGGGACGGTGGCCTCGGTGCCCCCCCAGGGAGGCAGAAAACACCCCCACCAGGAGTTTCTCCAGGTGGATACCACCAATATTCTTTTCATTGTCGGCGGCGCCTTTGACGGCATTGAAAGTATTATTCAAAAACGCGTGGGGCAGAAGTCCCTGGGCTTTGGCGCCAAAATCCAAAGCAAGAGCGAACTGCAGATTGGAGAGATTCTCTCCCAGATTGAAACCGAAGATCTTCTCAAGTACGGGCTGATTCCCGAGTTCATCGGGCGGGTTCCCGTGGTGGTTTCCCTGGATTCCCTGGATGAAGAGGCCCTGATTGAGATTCTGAGAAAGCCCAAGAACGCCTTGGTCAAGCAGTACCAGTTCCTCTTTGATGCCGACGGAATTGAGTTGAGCTTTGATGAAGAGGCCCTGGTGGAGATTGCAAAATTGTCCAAGGAGAAGAATACCGGAGCTAGGGGCCTTCGCAGCATCATAGAAAAGGTGATGCTTGATGTGATGTTCGAACTCCCCATGCGGGACGATGTCGAGAAATGCATCATTACAAAAGAAGTGATTACCTCCGGGAAACAGCCGACCCTGGTGCTCAAGGAAAAGAAGAAAACCAAAAAAGAATCCATATCCTAGCGGGCTGTCAAAAGCTCGCTATTGACTATAGTGAGGTGTAAACATGGAAAATGGTAAGAAGATAGAAAGACTGCCCCTGATTCCCCTGAGGGGATTATCGGTATTCCCCTTTATGGTCCTGCATTTTGATGTGGGCCGGGATAAATCCATTAAAGCCCTTGAAGAGGCCATGCTCAGAAACCAGCATGTTTTCCTGACTTCCCAGATGGACATCGATGTCGATCTGCCGGTGAAGGAGGATTTCTTCCGGGTTGGAACCGTCTCAAAAATCAAGCAGATGCTCAAACTCCCCGGGGATGCCATCAGAGTCCTGGTGGAGGGGCTGTACCGGGCGGAGATTCTTGAAATCGTCTCTGAGGAGCCCTACTTTGAAGTCGATGTGAGAATCCGCTACGACAATGAGCATGAAAAGGACATAGAGACCGAGGCCATGATGCGCACTGTCCTGAGGACCTTTGAACGCTATGTGTCTGTGAGTACCAAGGTAGGCCCCGATGTCATCCTCTCCGTGAGTTCCATTGAGGATCCCGGCCGCTTTGCCGATGTCATCGCTTCCCAGCTGGTGCTCAAAACCGATGAAAAACAGAAGATAATCGAAGCCTATGTGCCCAAGGAGCGGCTGCAGATCATTTACGAGATTCTGGTCAAGGAGATTGAGATTCTCGAGGTGGAAAAGCAGATCAATGACAAGGTCAGGACCCATATCAACAAGGTGCAAAAGGAGTACTATCTCAGAGAACAGATGAAAATGATCAAGCAGGAGCTCGGTGAAGAGAATGATCTTGACGATGAGATTGAGGAGATGCTTGAACAGATTAGAAAATTGAAGCTGCCCAAAAAAATCGAAGAGAAAATCCGCAAGGAAATCGACCGGTTTTCAAAGATGTCCTCGGCTTCGGCGGAGAGCAATGTCATCCGAAGCTATGTCAACTGGATACTGGACCTCCCCTGGAACAAGCAGACCAAGGACACCCTGGATCTCAAGAAGGCCAGAAGAATCCTTGACGAGGACCACTACGGGCTCAAAAGCGTCAAAGAAAGGGTGCTGGAGTATCTGGCCGTGCGCCAGCTCACCAAAAGCATGAAGGGACCCATTCTGTGTCTGGTGGGCCCCCCGGGGGTGGGGAAAACCTCCATTGCCAAATCCGTGGCCCGGAGTCTCAATCGGAAATTCGTCAGGATGTCCCTGGGAGGACTCAGAGATGAAGCGGAGATAAGGGGACACCGCAGGACCTATATCGGTGCGATTCCCGGAAGAATCATCAACGGCATCAAGGAATCGGGATCAAAGAACCCCCTGTTCCTCTTCGATGAAATCGACAAGCTCAGCAGTGATTTCAGGGGGGACCCGGCATCGGCCTTGCTGGAGGTCCTGGATCCTGAGCAGAACAAGGAATTCACGGACCACTATCTCGAGGTTCCCTTCGACCTCTCCAGGGTCATGTTCATCACCACGGCCAACACCCTCTCAACCATTCCCAGGCCCCTTCTCGACCGGATGGAGGTCATTGAGATTTCCGGATACACCGAGGATGAAAAGGTGAGTATTGCCACGAAATATCTTGTGCCCAAGCAGCTTGAGGCCCATGGTCTGACTGAGGACATGATTTCCATTTCAGAAGACGCCATGCATGCCATGGTCAACTACTACACCCGGGAGAGCGGCGTCAGGGAGCTGGAACGAAAAATTGCCACCGTAAGCCGCAAGGCCGCCGCAAAAATCGTGGAGGAGAATCTTTCCTCCCTCAGGGTGACCAAGCGCAACCTGGACAAATATCTCGGCGCCCCCCGCTTCCGCTTTGATGAGGTGGGAGAGCTCAACCAGGTGGGAATCGTCACGGGTCTTGCCTGGACCCGGGTGGGAGGAGAGACTCTCAACGTGGAGGTCACCCCCATGAAGGGGACCGGCAAACTGGTTCTCACCGGACAGATGGGGGATGTGATGAAGGAATCCGCTCAAGCCGGCCTCAGCTACATTCGTTCCATTGCCCATCTCCATGATCTGCCGGAGGACTTTTACGAAAAGCTTGACCTGCACATCCATATCCCCGAGGGGGCAATCCCCAAGGATGGTCCTTCAGCCGGAGTGACCATGGCGACGGCGCTGATTTCCGCTTTGACGGAACGTCCCGTGGACAAGCTGGTGGCCATGACGGGGGAAATCACCCTGAGGGGCAGAGTGCTGCCCATTGGGGGGCTCAAGGAAAAATCCCTGGCAGCCAAAAGAGCGGGAATCAAGAAGATTCTTTTTCCCTATGAAAACCTCAAGGATCTTGAGGACCTGCCGGCTTCAGTGAAAAAAGCCATCACCTTCGTACCGGTGAAAAACATGGACGAAGTGCTTGCTCAGGCCCTGCTCCCCAGGGACAAGTCCGATGAAAATTAAATCCACTGAATTTCTCATCAGTGCCGTAAAGCCGGAGCAGTATCCACCTGAAACCCTGCCGGAGATTGCCTTTGCCGGGCGGAGCAATGTTGGGAAATCCTCAATGATCAACATGCTTCTCAACCGGAGAAATTTTGCCAGGACCAGTTCCACCCCGGGGAAGACCCAGACCCTGAATTTTTATGAGATCAATGAAGCGTTCCGTTTCGTGGATCTGCCGGGTTACGGGTATGCCCGGGTCTCCAAGGACCAGCACCGGTCCTGGGGGGGGATGATCAGAACCTACCTCAGCAAGCGGGAAAATCTGCTGGAGGTCATCCAGCTGGTGGATATCCGCCACAGGCCGACGGCCCAGGACAAGGAAATGTACCAGTGGATTCTCGACGAGGGTTTCAACGGCATTGTCATTGCCACCAAAATCGATAAACTCTCCAAGAATCAGATACAAAAGCAGTTGAGGATCATCCAGGATGAGCTGGGAGCCAAAGCGGGGATTCTCATTCCCATTTCCGCCCAGAACAGGGACGGGAAGTATGTGGTGTGGGAGCTTATCGACAGCATATTCAAAACCAATGACTACGATATCAAACTGGAGCGACAGCATGATTCTTAGTATCCTGTGCTATCTCAGAAAAGACGGCAGAACCCTGATGCTTCACCGCAACAAAAAACACAAGGATTTCCACAGGGGAAAATTCAACGGGGTCGGCGGAAAATTCGAGGCGGGAGAAACCCCTGAGGAATGTCTGAAGCGGGAGGTTTATGAAGAGACCGGCTATCGTCTGGACAAATACCGGTATGAAGGCCTGATTACTTTTCCCCTCTTTGACGGTGTCAATGACTGGTATACCTTTGTGTATACCGGGACTGAATTCAGCAACGAGCAGAGGGATTCAGAGGAGGGGACCCTCCATTGGATTCAGGATGAGGATCTGCTTGACCTCAACCTCTGGGAGGGAGACCCCTATTTTCTCAGATGGATTTACTGCCCTGAGTTTGAAGGCACCCATTTCAGCGCCAAATTCATCTATAAAAACAAGACCTATATTTCCCATGAGGTCGAATTCTACGGAGGGATATTATGAACCCAGTGGCAACTATGGAATTGGAAGGGGGCAGAGTCATCAAAATCGAACTCTACCCGGAAATTGCACCCAATACGGTCAACAACTTTATCAGTCTTATCAACAAGAAATTCTACGATGGTCTGATTTTTCACCGGGTCATCAAGGGCTTTATGATCCAGGGGGGCTGCCCCCAGGGAAGCGGTACGGGAGGCCCCGGCTATCAGATCAAGGGTGAGTTCCTCAGTGCCGGCTTCAACAACCATCTCAAGCATGAGCGGGGAGTGATTTCCATGGCCCGAAGTGCCATGCCCCATTCCGCCGGCAGTCAGTTTTTTATCATGCACCAGGACTCCCCCCATCTGGACGGACAGTATGCCGCCTTCGGCAGGGTCTTTGAAGGAATGGACGTGGTGGATGCCATCGCCGAGGCTCCGGTAGGCGCCCAGGACCGGCCAGTGATTGAGGAAAAAATCAAAACGGTCACGGTGGATACCGATGGGGAGAACTACCCTGAACCCCTCAAGAGTTGAAACAAAAAAAACAGTCGTCCATAAGACGGCTGTTTTTAGTTGGTTTTCCACGATTTATTCCTGAGCGCTTCCCAGAACCCGGGTGATTTTATGGGTGACCATTGCCTTGATGGCCTCCCGGCCGACCCCCAGATATTTTCTTGGATCGAAGTCCGAGGGATTTTCCATCAGGTGCTTTCGGATGGCTCCGGTCATGGCCAGGCGCAGGTCGGTGTCGATGTTGATTTTGCAGACACCGTAGTTCGAGGCTTCCCTGAGCATTTCCTCTGGAACGCCCCGGGCCCCGGGAATATCGCCGCCATAGGTGTTGCACATAGCCACGAATTCTTCAATAACGGTACTGGCCCCATGGAGGACCAGGGGGAACCCTGGCAGCTTTTCGGTAATGACCTTGAGTCTTTCAAAATCGAGCTCAGGTTCGCCCTTGAATTTATAGGCCCCGTGGCTGGTGCCAATGGCAATGGCCAGGGAATCCACTCCGGTGCGGTGGACAAAATCCACCGCCTGATCGGGATCGGTGTAAGTGGCGTCCTTGCTGTCGACATTCACGGCATCCTCGACTCCAGCCAGGCGGCCAAGCTCGGCCTCCACGACGACCCCCCGGGGATGGGCGTAGGCTACCACCTGCCGGGTCAGGGCGATGTTCTCTTCATAGGGGAGGTGGCTCCCGTCAATCATTACTGAGGTGAAGCCGTCATCAATAACCTGCTGACAAAGCTCGAAGCTGTCTCCGTGATCAAGATGCAGGGCAATATCAATGTCCGGTGCTTCAATGAGGGCCGCCTCTACGAGTTTTTTCAGATAAGAAGCCTTGGCGTATTTCCTGGCTCCGGCAGAAACCTGAAGAATCACCGGGGAACGGGTTTCCCTGGCGGCTTCTATGATTCCCTGGATGATTTCCATATTGTTGACGTTGAAGGCGCCGACAGCATAGCGTCCGGCATAGGCTTTTTTGAACATTTCAGTGGTGGTGACCAGTGGCATAGTAATCCTCCTCAAGGGTACTTTATTCTAGGGTTCAGGGGCGTTGACCGGCAATCACATAAATCAACTCATCCATATCAATGGCGCTTGAAACGCTATAGGTTCCGGTTCTGAGCTTTGAACCGAGTTTGAGTTCCTCCACCCGGGCAATGAAATTGTCTATGGACTGGATCAATCCCTTTTCATGCAGCAGATTGGCGATATTGTAGCCTGTCATCCCCTGCTCTATCTTGAACTGCACCTTGGTCGGAGGGGTGATTTCCACCGGCTCATCCTCTGAAGGTTCGACGGGCTCCTCCGGGGGTGCCTCCGAGGAGGGCTCCTCTGGGGGTGCCAGCTGCTCTGAAACGGGGATGACCGTTGTGGCATCGGGTTCAAAAATGCTCAGGGTAAAGGCATCGGTGATTTTATAGGTAATGGACAGAGCGATTACCGCCACCAGGAGCAGGGACAAAGCGATATCGCTGACATCGTACAACAGATCCTTGATTTTTTCCATCATGGGCCATCAACCTCCATGTCAAGAATATCAAAATAAAGCAGGGTTGACAATGTGAACTACTCACCACTTAAGAAGTGGGAGCTTCTCGTTTCCTAGAACATAGCCTACGAAGTAGGTCTTATGCGTTCTCCACGAGCGTAACTTCGGGTAGTCCCTACCCTAGATGTCCGTTTCACCGGAGTTCTTTCGTACCTTGGATATTTTACGCATAGAAGGAAAAAACTCATCGCTTGGTTTTCGCATTCAGAGTTTACCGATTTCTCTATGCAACCTCATATATCTAGTTATCAAAGAACAAGCATATTTGTAGTATACAAGATGTTTAGGTATTCCTCAAGGGGCAACAATTCATCCCCCACCTAAAGAGGATGGGGGACTTCTTGTCGCAGTAGGTTAAAAATATGGTAAACTATTATTAAATGAGGGATTGACAATGATTGCGATAGAAATCACAACAAATGAAACAGGGCAGCGCCTTGACCGGTATCTCCTCAAGCTGATGCACCGGGATACCAGGAGCCATATCTACAAGTACCTGCGCAGAAAAATCATCACAGTCAATGGCAAGAAGGCCCGGGAGAACTATTTTCTTGAGGAGGGGGACCGGCTTCAGATTTATCTGCCGCCGGACTTTTTCGAGGCCATGACCGCCATGGAAAAGCCATCTGGGGTGAAGGACTATACCCTGGATATTGTGTATGAGGATGAGGACCTGCTGGTTTTAAACAAGCCCCAGGGTCTTTTGACCCATCCGGACCACAGGGAATACAAAAAAACCCTTTCTTCCTTTGTCAACGGCTATCTCAGGGAATACGCCCACCGCACTTTCAAACCGGCGCCCATTCAGCGCCTTGACAAAAACACTTCGGGGATTGTGATTTTCGCCAAGAATTACGAATCCTTGAAAAACATGAACCGCCTGATGCGGGAGAGAAAAATCAAAAAACTCTATCTCGGCGTGGTTCACGGGGCTTTGGAGAATCCCGTGGAAATCAAGGGATATCTGGAAAAGGATTCCGGGAAGAACCGGTCTGTCTTCAGGGAAAAAGAGACGCCCGAGGGCAAATGGGTCCACTCCTCTGTCAGGCCCTTGAAGACCGGCCGTGCGTACACCCTGGTGGAAATTGAGCTCCACACCGGCAGAAGTCATCAAATCAGAGCAAGCCTTGGCGCGATAGGTCACCCCCTGGTGGGGGATGGGAAATACGGGGGCAGACCCCACCCTGAAATCACCCACTATCTGCTCCACGCCTATCACACAGAGGTGGAGACCATGGTCTTTGAGGCTGAGTCTGAAGCCATCAACGCATTCTGTGAAAAGGAGATCCGGTAATGATCAAAAATTCCGAAGTCATCCACAAACTGATCGAACGATACGATTACGGGGGAGCCTATGATCTCCTTCTGGATGAGAGCTTGGAAGACACCGATCCCGGACACATTATCAATTCCTGCCGGTATGCGGTCAACTTTGATTTTGACCGTGCCGTCAAGCATCTGAACAAACTCAGTGAAGAGATGAGAAAGCACAAGACCATTGAAAAGACCTATCGACACCTTCTCGGACTTATCAGAGGTGAACCTGAGGCGATTTTTTCTGAACTGATGGAAAATGTGAAAATCCAGATTGTCGGGGAGGAATACATCGATTTTCTCGGAAGGGTTTACAGGTTCAAGGAGGCAATCTACAAGTTCATGTTTCTGCGTACCGTCAATTCCGGAAAGAAGATATATTTTGTCAACGATATGGTTTTGAAAAGAAATATCCTCAGGGTGCTCAAAAAACAGTATAAAATCTACAATAACAGCACCATTTACGGCATTTCGGATTTCATCCAGAGATATCAAAAGCAGAATGAACCCCTGGTGAAGGTGGACAGGATACTCAGCACCAACAAAATGAATGAGCTGATCGAACTGAGACATTCCTCTATCATCGGACACGGCTTCAAAGGGGTTTCCGAGGAGGATATCTATCGGATATACGGCAACCCCTACCATGTTCTCGATGACTACGAGGACTGTCTCGAAATATTGAAACTGAAAATCGACAAGTACAAATATGCGAGACTCAACGAACTGATCAGCCGGCTGCTGATTGAAAATGGTCTGGGGAATTCAACGAATGAATAAAAAAATACTCTGGGTGGCGCAGATTCTTTTTCTGGTGCTGGTTTTCACCCATTTTGGAATGACTACCATCCGAGGGACCTCCATGAAACCGACCTTGAACGAGGGAGACCTGCTTCTGTACACCAAAAAAAGCGTCTATGACAAAGGGGATATTGTGATTTTCCAGGTGACAGCCATGGACCGACTGCTGATCAAACGCATCGTCTACGGTCCCGGTGAAGCGCATCCTGACAAGGTGGATACAATCCTCAAGGCGGATGAGTACTATGTACTGGGGGACAACGCCTCAGTGAGCCAGGATTCCAGGAATCCCGCAATCGGCACTGTCAGGGAGCGGCAGATCAGGGGCAGGGTTCTGTGGAGGCTCTGGCCGCTTGAGAAGATCTCAAGGATTGGAGGATAAATATGAAAGTAATCGTAGAAGATCAGGTGATGAGTGTTTCAAAGGATATCACTTTGGAAGGACTGCTCAAGGAAATAGAAAGTGCCGACAGGCCCCTTATTGTTGCCGCCAAGGTGAACAACAGGCTGAAGGAGCTGATCCATCCCGTCAGGGAGGGGGACAGCGTCGAATGGGTGGACCTGAGCCATACTGACGGCATGAGGATTTATCAGCGGTCTCTGTCCTTCATTTTTATCCGGGCGGTCATGGAGCTTTACCAGGGGACCAATGTCGAGGTGAAGCACTCTCTGAGCCAGGGGCTTTACTGCGAACTGACGGGGGAGCATCACCTCAAGCGGCGGGACCTCAGGGACATTGAAGAGAGAATGAGAGGCATCATCGGCGAGGATGAACCCTTTAACCAGATGCTGATGAGTATCGCTGAGGCCAGGGAGGCCTTTGAAAAGTACGGCATGTGCTCGAAGCTGGACCTGCTGAAATACCGGGACAAGGACTTCGTGAAAATGTACAGTTTGGGCTGGGTGAAGGATTACTTTTACGGCTATATGGTTCCCAGTGCGGGGTATATCAGGGAATTTGAACTCAAACACTACAAACCGGGGATTCTCCTGAGACATCCAGTGCCCTTCTCCCCCCATGGCGTCCCTCCTTTCAGGGAGGACGCCCAGCTCTTCAAAATCCACCAGGAAGCGGAGCAGTGGGGTGGGATTTTGAATGTCGGTTTTGTGGCGAACCTCAATGACAAGATACTTTCCGGGGAGGCGCCGGAGCTGATCAAGGTGGCAGAGGCCC
Organism: delta proteobacterium ML8_F1; assembly: GCA_002029975.1. Lineage (GTDB taxonomy): Bacteria > Bacillota > Clostridia > Peptostreptococcales > Acidaminobacteraceae > ML8-F1. The sequence goes on from LQBE01000045.1 coordinate 13,315, forward strand.
TCCACGAGAAAAAAATCGCCAGAATCGCCGACCAGATCAGCCAGGAGGGCAAACGGGTCATTCTCATCGCCGGCCCCTCCTCCTCGGGCAAAACCTCCTTTGCCAACAGACTTCTGATTCAACTGATTGTCAATGGGCTCAAGCCCATCACCCTGTCTACTGACGACTATTTTGTCAACCGGGAACAGACGCCCCTGGATGAAAAGGGGGAGTATGACTTTGACACCATCAAAGCCGTGGATACGACGCTGTTCAACCGGGATCTCAAATGCATCCTTGACGGTGAAAAGACCCCGATTCCCACCTTCAACTTTCAAACGGGACAACGGGAGTACCTGGGAAAATTCATTGAGATTGATGAAGACCAGCCGGTCATCATTGAAGGAATCCACGCCCTCAATGACGAACTCACCAGGGAAGTGCTTATCAAGGACAAATTCAAGATTTACGTGAGCGCCCTGACCCATTTGAATATCGATTCCCACAACCGGATTCCTACCACTGATGTCCGGATGCTCAGAAGGATTATCAGGGACCATCAGTTCAGGGGCCACGATGCGGCAAGAACCCTGTCCATGTGGCCCATGGTTAGAAAAGGGGAGGAACTTTATATATTTCCCTTCCAGGAAAATGCGGATGCCATGTTCAACTCCGCCCTGGTCTATGAAATGGCGGTTTTGAGAAAGCACGCCCTCCCCCTTCTGGAGAAAATCGGACCCGAGGAGATGATTTACTCAGAAGCCAGGCGATTGATTCGTTTTCTGGGTTATTTCGTGGATATCGAGGATGAGTCTCTGATTCCCAAAACCTCCATACTGAAGGAATTCATTGGAGGCAGCAGTCTGTTTTAACGCGTTTGAAGCATTGGAAGAGGTGGGCCATGAAGGAGAACAGTCATAGAAAAATTTCGCTCTACACCATCACCCTGGTTTGTGTGGTCTTTTTCCAGTGGTTCATCTACAATTCAGCGGGACTGGAAGCGTATCTGAACCGGACTTTCAATATCGACCAGCTGAGTTTTCTGGTGAAGATGGTGGGGATCATCATCACCCTGCTGGTTCTCAACACCAGCTATTACTCCCTTTTCGCCCATTTCCGAAGAAGAATGTTCTACTTTGTCATCGGGTTTTCCATTTATGCAGTTCTTGAAATCATGAAGCAGGTTTTTTACAACCCTCTTTTCCTTGATCTGGGCGCCAGCACCCAGAGCATGTTTGTGATATACTATGAGGTTTTCTTCGCCATTTTCACAATCATTATCGCCCTGGCCAGTGTGCTGGATTCCAAGGACAAGATATCGGACCAGTATGCCGGCATCATGAAAATGATTCCCCTTTTCATCACCCTGGGCATGATTGTCATTCTCCCCCTGATGATGCGCAATCGGGAGCTGCTGGTCAACTACTACACGGTGAGAAGACAATTCAAGGTGCTTCAGCTTGCCAGTCTGGCAACAGCGATTTTTTTCTATCTGAAATTCTACCTCAAGGAGAGAAACGAACACATCCGTTATTTTGCCACGGGCCTGGGGATTGTCTTCATTACCAAGGGATTTGAATACTTCATGACGTTGACGCCCTATCAGCTTTTGATGGAATCCGTGGTATTTTCCGTCGGCCTTTGGTTTCTCAACATCGCCACCTTCAGATACAATATCGGCATCCCCTACCAGCAGCTGCAGAGTGCCCAGCGCCAGGTGAATCTCTACGCCCAGAACCTTGAGAAGATTGTTGACAAAAGGACTGCAGAGATTGAGGCGGTGAATCTTTCTCTGGTGAAGGAAATCGACCAGGCCAAAAGAATTCAGCAGAGCATTCTGCCGGCTAAAAAACTCCAGTTCAAGGGCGCCCTTTTTCTTTCGGAATATGTGCCCTGCGAGCGGCTTTCCGGGGATTTTTATGATATTTATCCCATCGACGATGACAATATCGGGATGTACATCCTCGATGTTTCGGGCCATGGCATTTCCGCTGCTCTCTTGACAATGTTCTGCAACAACTATGTGCGGTCTACGGAGAACCTCATCAAGCGGTTCCGGGGGCTCAAACCCCACCGGAATCTTCAGAATTTCTATGAAGAATTCAACAAGATGAATTTTCCCGATGAGATGCACATGGTAATTCTGTTCGCCAGCTACAATCAGGAAACCCGGGTGCTGAAATATTCCAACGGGGGGCTCAATGTCCATCCCATTGTCCTGAGAAATTCAGGTGAGATTGAATATCTGGACAGGAATACAGGCTTTCCCATCTGCAAGATCAGCACCGTGTTTATTCCTGAATATGAAACTTCGGAAATTGAACTCAGCCCGGGAGACCGTCTGCTGTTCTTCACCGACGGACTTGTGGACGAGCGCAAAAACAAAATCATGACCGAAGAGGAGCTGCCCCTGTTTTTCAAAGCCCACAGGCAGGGGAGCCTTCAGGATTTCAACAACGCGCTCAAGCAAAAAATCAGTGAAGCCAGTGAGCTCTTAGAGGATGATATCACTTATTTCATCATGGAAGTCCAATAGGCCAAGGAGGATTAATTTGAAAGAGGTCATGGTTCTCAGAGAACTTCAGCAGATCAAGGCGATTTCACAGGAGTACCGGATTGCCGTCATAGAGGCTTTTGACCACAGGCCGGCTACAGCCAAGATGATTGCCGACCGTCTGAAGGAGCCCCATGCAAAGATCAATTACCACATCAAGACTTTGCTGAAGGTGGGGATTCTTGAATTGATTGAAGAGCATGTCAATTCCGGAGTGGTTGAGAAATTCTACGCTCCGGTGGCCCAGGACTATGTGGTGGATTCGAGTGTCCTGAGTACCAGTGAAACCACCATCCGGACCATCGAGAAGGCCAGCATTGCCCTTTTCGAGCATATAGCCAAGGATTTCTACCAGAACGTCGAAGAGGGAGGGAACTTCCCCCCCAAGAAAATCAATCACCGCCAGGATGTTTTTCTCACCCCGGAGGAAGCCGGCGAGCTCAACCGGATGGTCAATGAGATCATCCGGGACTACATTGAAGAAAAATATGAAGCCAGGGAAAACACCCAGAGATATTCCATTGCGTCGTTGTTTATCCCGGTCTATCGGCCAAAGGATGAGTTTTTGAGGAGGAAGCCATGATTGTCGGACCCCATCTTTCCATTGCCAGGGGCCTGCATGAGGCTATCAGGGTTGCGGCATCCATCCAGGCGGACACCTTCCAGTTCTTTACCAGGAACCCCAGGGGAGGCAAAGCCAGGGCCCTTGATTATGAAGACATTGCCAGGGGAAGAACCCTGATGAAACAAGAGGGGATCGGCCCCCTTGTGGCCCATGCCCCTTACACCCTCAATCTGGCCTCGGACAAGGCCGGTGTCAGGGATTTTGCCCGACTTATGATGATGGATGACCTTTTCAGGCTTTCACAGATGCCCTGCGGGATCTATAATATTCATCCCGGTTCCCATGTGGGAGCGGGGGTGGACGAGGGAATCAAAAGGATTACCGGGGCGCTCAATGAGATCCTTTCCGGGAAGGAGGGAATCGTCATTCTACTGGAAACCATGGCGGGCCAGGGGACTGAAATCGGCGGGAGCTTTGAAGAAATTCAGCGGATCATCGAAGGGGTCCGCCATGCCCACCTGCTGGGGGTCTGCCTGGACACCTGCCACGTTTTCTCGGCGGGCTACGATCTAGTCGGAGACCTTGACGGCGTCATTGACACCTTTGACCGGGTCATCGGTCTTGACAGACTGAGGGTCATCCACCTCAACGATTCAAAGATGCCCTTTGATTCTGGCAGGGACCGCCATGAAAAAATCGGCAAGGGAACCCTGGGACTGGAGGTCTTCAAGAAAATTGTCACCCATCCGAAGCTGAAGGACCTGCCCTTTATTCTGGAAACACCCAATGAAGTGGCAGGCTATGGTGAGGAGATTCAACTCATCAGGAGTTTCGCCAAGTGAGGCCCCATGAGATCATTGCCGACAAGGCCCTGTCCCTGGGCTTTCATCAGGTGGGTTTTTCCCGGGTGGCGGTTTTTGAGAATCTCAGAGAAATCTTTGAAGCCAGGGATTTCCTGGAGATGGAAATCAAGGATTCGCAAAAGCGCATCGACCCCTGGAGCCATTTTCCAGGGGGCGGGACCTTTGTGGTCCTGGGGATGAGCTATCCCCTTTATGGGATTCCCCCCCTGCATGGGGACAGGGTCAGGGTGTCCGCCTCCCTGGTGCCGGACTATCACTTGGTACTCAGGGAAAAACTAGAGGAACTCCTCGATTTTGTAATCACTGAGCTGGGAGGCGAGGGCAGGACCTTTGTCGATGTGGAGGGACTCGATGACCGCCAGGTGGCCTTCAGGTCGGGGCTGGGATTCTATGGCAAAAACACCCAGATTATTTCCCCCTATCTCGGATCCAACTTCAATATCGGATATCTCGTACTCAGCCTGGAACTGGATTATCAAAGTCCCGTGATTACTGGAGACTGCCGGGACTGCACCCGCTGTGTAGAGGCCTGTCCCACTGGAGCCCTCCCCGGGGACTATACCCTGACGGCGCAGAAATGCCTGAGCTATCTCACCCAGAAAAAGGACCTTTCCCCTCAGGAGGCCTCCTGGTTGAACCGGTGTGTCTACGGCTGTGATATCTGTCAAAGGGTTTGTCCCTACAACAGCATATCCAGCCAGAGCATCGAGCATGTTTTCACCAGGGAGGATTTTGAGGCCCTGAGTCAAAGGCAGTACAAAAAAAAATACGGTCACCGGGATTTTTCCTTTAGAGGGGTGAAGATTATCAGACGTAATATCGATCTGGCTCTTGGAAATTCCGGTTCTGAGACCGAATGAAAGGACGGTTTTTATGAAAGAAAATGTGCATGAACTGAGGTTCCTCAAGGAAAAAATTGAAGTACTGAAACAGGAGGGGGTTTACCGGGAACTGCCGGTTTTCGACGGGCCCAATGAAGCTGAGATCACCCTCAACGGTCAGAGGGTCATCAATCTTTCCTCCAACAACTATCTGGGATTCGCCAATCATCCCCGTTTGAAAAAAGCGGCCATTGAGGCGGTGGAGAAGTACGGTGTGGGGGCGGGAGCCGTCAGAACCATTGTGGGCAATATGGATATCCACGAGGAGCTGGAAGTGCTGCTGGCGACCTTCAAGCGGGAAGAGGCGGCCATGGTTTTCCAATCCGGCTTCAACTGCAATATGGGGGCGATTTCCGCCATTGCCGACAAGGGGGACCTGATTGTATCCGACGAACTCAACCACGCCAGCATCATTGACGGGGTGCGCCTGTCACGGGCGGACAAGGCGGTTTTCAAGCACAGTGACATGGCGGACCTGGAAAGGGTTTTAAAGGAAAAACGCGGGGATTACAACAATGTCCTCATTATCACCGACGGGGTTTTCAGCATGGACGGCGACCTGGCAAGACTGCCGGAGATTGTGGCCCTTGCCGAGGCCTATGATTGTCTCACCTATGTGGATGATGCCCATGGCAGCGGGGTTCTCGGTGAAAACGGCCGAGGGACTGTGGATCATTTCAATCTTCATTCAAAGGTGGATTTCACCATTGGCACGCTTTCAAAGGCCCTCGGAGTCATGGGAGGGTATGTGGCGGGATCGAAAACCATGAAGCAGTGGCTCAGCCACCGGGGTCGTCCCCTGCTCTTCAGCACGGCAATGCCTCCTGCAGTGGTGGGAGCGCTTATTGAAGGCCTTAAAATGATGATGGAGACCACGGAATTCACCGAAAGACTCTGGGACAATGCCCGCTATTTCAAGGCGGGACTCAAGGATTTGGGATATGATATCGGTCATTCACAGACCCCCATCACCCCAGTGATGATCGGTGACGAGGCCAGGACCATGGATTTTTCCAGGGCTTTGATGGCCAGGGGTGTCTTCGGGTCGGCCATTGTCTTCCCCACGGTTCCCCGGGGGACGGGAAGAATCCGCTTGATGGTGTCCGCCGCCCATACCCGGGAGCAACTGGACAAGGCGCTGGAAGTCTTCAAAGAACTCAAAAAAGAGATATAAGATAATCCTTCACAAAATCCAATGACCATACCAATTGATGACAAAGCGTTGTATAATAGACTTAGTCGAAACGAAGAAGGTGATTGAATGAACAGTGAGTTTTGGATCAATGAGTTGACGGGCCAGGAAATGGAGAACATGATGATACTTTCAAACCTTCTCAAAGGGAAAGACCCTCTGAGACAGGTGCATGAAGATATCGCACCGAATACCATTGTCATTACCTATGACTACGGAATTGAAAAACGGGGCAATTTTTACTCCATGGATACCTTCGGCAATATAGAGGCTATCAGCCGGTGGTTCTACGAAAACCAGGTGCAGGTGGAGACTACCTACGACCAGATGGTGATGATTTTCGATGCCCTGGGCAAAAAATCCTTTCCCAGCCGTTATTATCTGATGCGTTATGTCTGCTCTTTGCCGGTGGCATTGAAGGGAACTCTTGAAATGGAGAAGGTCAATCCGCTCCCGGATTATGACAAACTTCTCATGGAGGGGCTCAAGGATGCCAAAAAATACAGCCAGCGTGAGATCAAGGTGCTCTTTGACAATGAAACCTTCCAGGAGGACATGAAGGAAGGAATCTACATCTTCAAGAAAGAGGGCGTCCCCATGGGGTATGCCATGATCAAATACACCACCAGAAAGTACGCTGAAATCAGCAATCTGTGGGTCAAAAGGGAGTTCAGAAGCAAGGGATATTCCAATGAAATGCTGAAAATGATCATCCGGGAACTCAAGCAGCTGAATCTGTGCGCCCTGGTGACCCTGAAGAATGACAATTTTGGATTGATTCGATTGTTTGAACAGGAGAATTTTGAACTCAAGGCCATTATGTCCAGAGAAAAACTTTGAAAAACAGCCCTTGAGGGTTGTTTTTTTTTATGACAAGATACGGTTCTCTGTTATAATGGATTCATGGATGAAAAAACCCGGATGATTTTGAAAACTTTAGACGAGATGTATCCTGAGGCCATGGCAGAACTTGATTTTCGCAGTGCCTACGAGCTGCTGGTTGCCACGGTGCTCTCAGCCCAGTGTACCGACGTGAGGGTCAATCTGATTACCGCGGAGCTCTTCAAGGAGGCTGACACCCCTGAGAGAATGGTGGCCCTGGGCGTGCCAAGAATCCGGGAATCCATCAAAACCTGCGGGATGTATCAGATGAAGTCAAAATACCTCTACGAACTGTCCAGGATTCTCGTAGAGCGATTTGACTCGCAAGTGCCCCGGACCATTGAGGAACTGACCCAGCTTCCCGGCGTCGGTCGAAAGACCGCCAACGTGGTGGTGAGCAATGCCTTCGGTGTGCCGGCCATTGCCGTGGATACCCACGTTTTCAGGGTGTCCAACCGCCTGGGTCTGGCCAGGGCCAGGGAAGTCAGGGCAACGGAGGAGGCTCTTATGGCAAAGGTCCCCAGGGAACGCTGGACAAAGCTCCACCATCAGTTGATTTTTCTGGGGAGGAGAATCTGCAAGGCGCGCAGCCCCCTCTGCGAAGAGTGTCCCCTGAAGGGGCTGTGTGATGATTATCAAAAAAGGAGCATTCGATGATTTTAAAAGCAGTTTTACTGGGCATAATTGAAGGTCTGACGGAATTTCTGCCGATTTCTTCGACGGGTCACCTGATTCTGGCCAACGAGTATCTGGCATTCACCGGCGCTTTTGCCAATCTCTTTTCCATTGTGATTCAGTCTGGCGCCATTGGGGCGGTCATTCTCTTTTTTAGAAAAAAAATTTTCCCGGAGAATCTATCAAGAGCTTCTCTGGAAAAATTCTTCAGACTCTGGAGTCGTGTGCTGGTGGGCATCATTCCCGCCGGGGTTCTTGGTATTCTTTTCGAGGAGTCCATCGAGGCGCTTTTTTTCCACGCCGCCCCTGTGGCCCTTGCCTTGATTGTCGGGGGGATTGCCATCATTGTGATGGAAAATGTGACCATTGAAGAAAGCGTGACGGATGAGCTGGAAATGACCTATTTTCAAGCCCTGCTTGTGGGGTTTTTCCAGACGCTGGCGCTTTTTCCAGGAGTCTCCCGCTCAGCCGCCACAATCATCGGAGGACGAAGTCTGGGATTCACGAGAAAAGTCGCTGCTGAGTTTTCGTTTTTTCTGGCCATCCCCACTCTGCTTGGAGCAGGCCTGATCAAACTGCTCAGAACCCCCCTCTCCCTCGAATCCAGTGAGGTGACCATCCTTGTGGTGGGGACGCTGGTTTCCTTTGTAGTGGCCTATGGGGTGATTGCGGGGTTCATGGCCTACATTAAAAAAAAGGATTTCAAGATATTCGCCTATTACAGGATTGTTCTGGGAATTCTGGTCCTGTATCTGCTTGGATAATTGAAGGAGGATTGGAATGGCCAAGGTCAGTTTAAGAGCCTGTACCCACTACGATTATTCACTGGTGCGCGAGGGACTGCAAAGGACCATTGATGATCTCGGCGGCCTGGAGCGCTATATCAAATCCGGAGACACAGTGCTTCTCAAGGTCAATCTGCTCATGAAAAAGGCGCCTGAAAAAGTGACCACCACTCACCCGGTTTTTGTCAAGGCCCTGAGTGATATTCTGGTGGCCTTCGGCGCCAGGGTCATCATCGCCGACAGCCCCGGGGGGCCCTACAATAAAGGGGCCCTGGAGTCGGTCTACCGGGGATGCGGTTATCTGGACCTGCCCACTGAAGACGGTGCTGTCCGCCTCAATTATGATACCCGGACCAAAAAAATTTCAAGGGATGATTTGATTCTTTTAAAACAAATGGAAGTCATTGCCGTGATGGAGGAAGCAGACCATGTTTTTGATGTCTGCAAGTTGAAAACCCATGGAATGACGGTCTATACCGGTGCTGTCAAGAATATGTTCGGCACCATACCCGGTATTCTCAAGGCGGAATATCATTTCAAGATGCCCAGAATCACTGATTTCACCCAGATGCTGGTGGATGTCTGCGTCAATGCCGGGCCCACCCTGACCTTTATGGATGCCATTGTGGGTATGGAGGGAGCCGGTCCCTCGGCGGGGGATCCGGTGGCCGTCGGTGCCATCATTGCTTCGGACTCTCCCTACCATCTGGATGTTGTGGCAACCAGGCTGGTTGGAATCGATCCCATGGAGGTTCCCACCATTGAGAGGACCGTTGAAAGGGGCCTTGTCAGAGAGGATTACGGGGATATCGAGTTTCCGGGACTGCAGATTGAGGATTTTCCCAAACGCAGCATCAAACGGCCCAGGGTGGGGGGAATCGGTTTTTTAGAGAACAAGGTGCCCCAGCTTTTGCAAAAGCCCCTCAATCGAATGATGAACCCCAAACCCGTTTTTGACCCTGAAAGCTGTGTCCTCTGTGGAGACTGCATGAGGGCCTGTCCCACGGGGGCCATCACCCTGGGAAAGGTGATTCCCCGGGTGGACCTCGACAAATGCATCCGGTGCTTTTGCTGTCAGGAACTGTGTCCCCACGAAGCAGTGGCGATTTACCGCAATCCGGTGCTTGAAAAGATTATTCGATTGTAATGATAAAAAAAAATATTTGGAGGTCCCATGGCTGTAGAAATTGTTCTTTTTGAGCCGGAAATTCCACCCAACACGGGAAATATTGCCAGAACCTGCGCCTTGACGGGAACCAGGCTCCATCTGATCAAGCCCCTGGGCTTCGATATCGATGACAGGACCCTCAAGCGGGCGGGACTGGATTACTGGCATTTTCTTGATCTCGAGGTTCATGAGTCCCTGGAGGATTTTTTACGCACTCAGGGCGGTAAAAGAATTTTTCTTTCAACAACGAAGGGGGACCTGCGACACAGCGACTGTGATTTCACAGGGGATGTCATGATTGTTTTCGGGAAAGAGACCTCGGGACTGCCGTCATCCCTGCATGAAAAATATGCCGGGAGCCGGTTTAGGATTCCCATGGGCGGGCATCCGGATCTCAGAAGTCTCAATCTTTCGAATGCCGTGGCGATTGTTTTGTATGAGGCCTTGAGGCAGCAGGAATATAAATCATTGGTATAAAGGGAGGAAGCATGCCTAATTCACAGATTTTGACCATAGGGTTGACCCTTTTCGGGGGTCTCGGACTCTTCCTGTATGGGATGAACATCATGTCCGACGGCCTGGAAAAGGCGGCCGGGGACCGGATGAAGGAGATTATTGAAGCCCTGACCAGGAACAGGATCATGGGTGTTCTTGTAGGGACCCTGGTCACCGTCATTGTTCAGAGTTCCAGTGCCACCACCGTAATGGTGGTGGGTTTTGTCAACGCCGGCATCATGAATCTGACCCAGTCGGTGGGAATCATCATGGGGGCCAACATAGGGACCACGGTTACCGCCCAGCTGGTTTCAGTGAATCTCAGCGCCTTTGCCCCGGTGGCTATCGGCCTGGGGGTCTTCTTCAAGTACTTCACTAAAAAAAGCCAGGTGCGCCGGTATGCAGACATCCTCCTGGGCTTCGGGATACTTTTCCTGGGGATGGAAATCATGAAAGATGCTGTTGAACCCCTCAGGGACATCCAGGAATTCAGAGACCTGATGATAGGATTCGGGTCCGGAGGGGTCGTCAATACTGTCATGGCCATCCTCACCGGCTTTCTCATCACGGTGGTGGTTCAGAGCTCCAGCGCTTCAACAGGGATTCTCATTGCCCTGGCCCATGCGGGACTCCTGCCCATCACCTCGGCTTTCCCCATTCTGCTCGGCACCAACATGGGCACCACCGTCACGGCCATACTCTCAAGTCTCAGTGCGTCGAGAACCGCGAAAAGAGCGGCGGCCATCCATTTTCTGTTCAATCTCTTTGGCACTGTCATTTTCGGCCTGTTTCTGTCCCATATCACGGTGAACTATGTCACCTCCATTTCCCCGGACCCCGCCCGGCAGCTGGCCAATGCCCACACCCTCTTCAATATCACCAACACCATTTTCATGCTTCCCTTTGCCGGGGTTCTCGTCAGTCTTTCAAAGCGCCTGATTCCCGAGACCGAGGCGGAGCTGATGGCCCCGGTTGGCATCAAGTACCTTGACTTCCGGATTCTTGAGACTCCCTCTATTGCCACGGTGCAGGTTCTCAAGGAGGTTCTGCACATGGGGAATGTGGCCTTTGACTCCTACGAAATCGCCATTGACTCAATTCTCAACCACAGTGAGGAAAAAGCCAAGGAAACCTTCAAACTTGAAAAAATCATCAACAGCATGGAAGCCACCATTGCCAACTATTTGATCAAACTCTCCAACAAGGAGATTTCCCAGAAACAAAGGGAAACCATTGACGGACTCTTCAGCACCATCAATGACATCGAACGGGTGGGGGACCATGCAGACAATCTGGCGGAGCTGGCCATTCACAAGGTAGAGAACAATCTGATTTTCTCGGTGGTGGCCATCGATGAGCTGAAGCTGATGTTTTCAAGGGTCACCAAGTCCTACAAGCAGTCCCTGGACGCTCTGGCCAGTGGGGATATCAACATCGCTCGCAGGGTCATCGAACGGGAAGGGGAAATCGACCTCATGGAGCGCAACTTCAGAAGAGAGCACATTCGGCGTCTCAATGAAGGCCTGTGCTCACCGGAGGCCGGAGTGATTTTTCTGGACATCATTTCAAATCTGGAAAGAATTGGAGACCACGCATCCAATATCGCCCTGGCGGTACTGGACAATGAGAAATAAAAAAAGGGGGAATACCATGAGAATCAAGCTGATTACCGATTCGACATCGGACATGCCGGCCAGATATCTGAAGCAGTACGACATTGCCGTGGCGCCGCTGTCCGTGCATTTTGGCGAGGAGACCTTCAAGGACGACGGGTCGGAAATGACTTCCGAGGAATTCTTTGAAAAACTCAGGAGTTCTAAAAATCTGCCCACCACCTCCCAGGTGAGTCCCGGAGAGTTTGTCCGGCTCTATGATGAGTATCTTGATGACTATGACCACATCATTTCGATACATCTTTCCTCAAAGCTCAGCGGGACCTACAACGCCGCCCACCAGGCCAAAGAAATTCTCAGTACGGATAAAATCCATGTGATTGATTCCAAGCTTGTTTCCTTTGCCCTGGGATTTGCCGTGATTCAAGGGGCGAAAATGATTGAGCGGGCAGAGACTGTTGAAACCGTGGTGGATTTCCTGGAAAATGCCCACGACCATATGGAAAGCATTTTCATATTCGATACCCTGGAGTATTTGCTCAAGGGGGGACGGCTTTCGAAAACCGAGGCAATCCTGGGAGGCTTGATCAATATCAAGCCGATTCTCACCATCAAGGACGGGGAACTCAAGGCCATTGACAAGGTGAGAGGCCGAAAAAAAGCCATCAAGTACGCCCTGGGCCGGATAGAGGAGAGGGCCGGGGAAATCGACCCCTTGGAAATTGCAATCTATGAAAGCGACAGTTCAAAGATGCTGGAAGAAATCAAAGAGGTGATTGAATCAAAAGCCGCCTTTGAGGCCATGTACGAATCCAAGATCGGCATTGTTGTCGGGACCCATGCCGGACCGGGCTGCGCCGCCATCTCCTATTTCAAGAAATAATGACAGGCAACTGGTTGAACAAAAAATTATTTGTATGATATAATAGAATCCCTTGGAAAGCAGAGGAATCATTGAATTGATGCTGAAGTGAAGAATTCTTCACTTTGCATATACAGCGAGTGAATAGAGGGGATTTTGAAAGCTCGCCCAAAAAAGGAGGAAACAAAAAATGAGTAAAAACGCAATTAAGCTCCTATTGGTTTTACTGCTCGCCATGGCTCTTGTTGTGGGCTGCGCTTCACAACCGGCAGCTGAGGAACCCGCAGCGGAAGAACCCGCAGCGGAAGAACCTGCAGCGGAAGAACCTGCAGCGGAAGAGCCTGCAGCAGAAGAGCCCGCCAAACAGATCAGAGTGGGTCTTATAACGGATACTGGCGGAATCGATGACAAATCCTTCAACCAGGGCACCTGGGAAGGTGTTCTGGCCTTTGCCGAGGAATATGACATCGAAGATGACAATGTGAAGTACATCCAGTCTGAATCCGATGCAGACTATATTCCCAACCTGTCGACTTTCTCCGATGATGAACTGGATCTTATCGTGGCACCAGGATTCTTGTTCTTTGATGCTTTGACAGAGGTGGCAGCGCTTTATCCCGACCAGAAGTATCTTTTGATTGACTCTGTCGTCGAAGCTGACAATGTAGCCAGTGCGGTTTTTGCCGAGCATGAGGGTTCTTTCCTGGTGGGTATTGCAGCCGCCCTTAAAGCCCAGGAAGCCGGCGAAGACACAGTAGCCTTCCTTGGAGGCATGGACTTTGATCTGATTCAGCGTTTTGAAGCTGGTTTTGAGCAGGGTGTGTGGGCAGTGGATCCTGATATGACAGTGCTCGTTGACTATGCCGGATCCTTCAGCGACTCACAAAAGGGTCAGACCATTGCATCGAAATTCTTTGATGACGGAGCCTATATTGTATACCATGCAGCAGGTGGTACCGGCAATGGCGCCATTAAAGAAGCCAAGGACCGGGTACAAAACGGCGAAGATGTCTGGGTCATCGGCGTTGACAAGGACCAGTACGAGGACGGTATCTATGAAGGCGACAAGTCAGTGATTCTCACCTCCATGATGAAGCGTGTGGATGTGGCTTCCTACACCGTGGCCGAGCAGGTGTACAACGGAGAATTCAACGGTGGCGTTCTGACCTTTGAACTGTCAAACAACGGCGTGAATATTCCTGATGTGAATCCCAACCTCAAGGACGAATGGGTGGAAACCATCATGGAATTCAAAGACAAGGCTCTTGCCGGAGAAATCGAAATCAGCATGGTACCTTCCAGACTGGAGTAATTGAACTTCCACAAAGCCGGGGATTTTCCCCGGTTTTTTTTTGGAGATTTAATCCACGGATTTCAACGGGATTCATGATATAATATTAAATAGTTATGATTATTTATATGATGGAGGAATTTCCATGGACTATGTGGTAGAAATGCTGAACATCACCAGGGATTTCCCCGGAATAAGGGCCAATGATGATATCACCTTCCAACTTAAAAAAGGTGAAATTCATGCCCTTTTAGGTGAAAACGGCGCCGGGAAGTCAACGCTCATGAGCATCCTCTTCGGCCTCTATCTTCCCAGCAAGGGAAGGATAAGGGTCAAGGGTCAAGAGGTTCAAATCCATGATCCCCATGTGGCCAACCAGCTGGGAATCGGCATGGTGCACCAACATTTCAAATTGGTTGAAAATTTTACGGTGGCTGAAAACATTGTCCTGGGTTCGGAACCCAGAAAATCCTTTGGACGCCTGGATATTGAAAAGGCCAGAAAAGGGGTTCAGGAGACCTCGGACAGGTATGGACTCAAGGTGGATCCCGATGCCAGGATTGAGGATATTTCCGTAGGGATACAGCAGCGGGTGGAAATCCTGAAAATGCTCTATCGTCAGGCGGATATTCTGATTTTCGATGAACCCACTGCGGTGCTGACGCCCCAGGAAATCGAGGATCTCATGGAAATCATGCGGGCCTTTGCCCGGGAAGGAAAGTCCATTATCCTCATCACCCACAAGCTCAAGGAGATCAAGGCCGTTGCGGACACCTGCACTGTCCTCAGACGGGGCAAGAAGGTGGGAACCGTTGAGGTGAAGGACGTGAGTGAGAAGGACCTTGCGGAGATGATGGTGGGCCGGGAGGTTTTCTTCCAGGTGGAAAAACCTCCAAGAGAACCTGGAAAAAAAGTGGTACAGATCAAGGACCTGGTGGTGAAAAACAATCGGGGACTGGAAGCGGTGAAGCATTTTTCCCTGGATATTCATGAAGGAGAAATCCTGGGTCTGGCCGGCATTGACGGCAATGGACAGTCTGAGCTGGTTGAAGCTCTGAGCGGACTGAGGCCTGTCGAGTCCGGCGAAATCATTCTCAATGGCGATAATCTGGCGCCCTATTCCATCAGAGAAGTCACTGAAGCCGGGGTGGGACACATTCCCCAGGACCGCCACAAGTACGGTCTGGTTCTTGACTTCAGACTGGATGAAAACCTGGTGCTTCAGACCTATTATCAGGAGCCCTTTTCGAAAAGAGGGGTCCTGGACCAGGAGAAAATCAGTGAAAAATCCCTGCAGATCATGGAGGAATTCGATGTCAGAACCGGCGGGGGTGCCAGTACCATAGCGCGAAGCATGTCCGGCGGCAATCAGCAGAAGGCGATTCTGGGACGGGAGATTGACCGCAGCCCTGCTTTTTTGATTGCGGCACAGCCCACCCGGGGGCT
Organism: delta proteobacterium ML8_F1; assembly: GCA_002029975.1. GTDB lineage: Bacteria > Bacillota > Clostridia > Peptostreptococcales > Acidaminobacteraceae > ML8-F1. The sequence continues at coordinate 28,566 of LQBE01000045.1, forward strand.
TGATGTCGGTGCCATTGAATACATCCACAACCGTCTGGTGGCGGAGCGGGAAAAAGAGAGAGCGATTCTTCTGGTTTCCCTGGAGCTTGATGAAATCCTCAATATTTCAGACCGGATTGCCGTCATTTTTGAAGGACAGATTGTCGGGATTCTGGATCCTGAAAAAACCAATGAGAAAGAAATCGGACTGATGATGTCAGGTTCCTGGAAGGCGGGTGAAGCCAATGGCTAGACTGAAAAGCATGCTCCTCGACGAATCAAAATACAAAATCACAGTGCCTGTCATTGCCATACTCCTCAGTTTCCTGATTGCGACCCTGGTAATGATTCTTACAGGAATCAATCCGGTAGGCGCCTTCAAGGCCCTGGTCAGGACCATGACCGGCATCAACATGGACCAGCTTTTTACAGACAAGATGTTCAATGCCCGCTACCTGGGAGAATTTCTGACCACGGCCCTGCCCATTACCATGACCGGAATCGCCGTGGCCTTCGCCTTTCGGACCGGGCTTTTCAATATCGGTGCCGAGGGACAGCTGATGGTAGGGGCCATGGCGGCGAGCATTGTCAGTATTCTTCTGGAGCTGCCAATGATAATCCACCTTCCCCTGGTGGTTTTGTCCGCCGCCGCCGCGGGGGCGGCCTGGGGATTTGTGCCGGGTTTTCTCAAGGCGAAGTTCAACGTGCACGAGGTGGTGGTGACCATCATGATGAACTATACCGCCCTGCATCTTTCCAATTACGTTTTGAAGTCCCTGCCGGGAAGCGACCAGGTAAAAACCGTCAAGTCCCTGCCCAGCGGGACCTTTCAAAGTGATTTTCTCAAGGCCCTGACCAATAATTCCCGTTTTCACTGGGGATTCATCGTGGTGATACTTTCCCTGATTCTTTTCTGGTTCATTATTGAAAAAACCTCCTTTGGTTTCGAATTGAGATCTGTGGGTTTCAACCCCCATGCCTCCCGGTATGCCGGGATGAAGGTCACCAGGAACATGGTCCTGTCCATGATGATTTCCGGTGCCTTTGCCGGTATCGGGGGGGCCATGCTTTCCATCGGCACCTTCAATTACGGCCGGGTCCTGGTGGGGTTTGAGAATTACGGTTTCGACGGCATTGCCGTGGCCCTGCTGGGTGGCAATACCGCCGTGGGGGTGTTTCTCAGCGGGCTGCTCTTCGGCGGGCTCAAAAGTGCCCAGCCCCTGATGCAGGCCAATAAAATCCCCATGGAGATTGCGAAGATTATTTCTTCTTTGATTGTTCTCTTTGTCGCCATGAAGTACGGTTTTGAAATGCTCCTGAGGTACTATGCTAAAAAGCAACTGAAGGAGGAGGAACAATGAACACATTCTATTCGATTATGACATTGACCTTGATTTTCGCGGCACCCATCATTGTCACCGGCCTCGGGGGCCTTTTCAGCGAACGCAGTGGCGTGGTCAATATTGCCCTGGAGGGACTGATGATGATCGGGGCCTTCAGTGCGGCCACGGTGACGGTAATCCTTGAACCCCTCACCCCCGCCGCCCCCTGGATCGGGCTTCTGGCCGGAGCCTTTTTCGGAGCCTTGATTGCCTTGATTCACGCCTATGCCAGTGTGGACCTCAGGGCGGACCAGGTTATCTCCGGGACAGCCATCAATCTCCTGGCCATCGGTCTGACCATTTATTTTGCTCAGATCATTTTCAACCAGCAGAGAACCGATTCCTTCAGCAGGGGACTGGTCAAAACCACTATTCCCGTACTTTCGGAGATACCGGTTGTCGGGCCGATCCTTTTCACCAACATGTACCTGACGGTGTATCTTGCCCTGCTTATTGTGCTGGCGACCTGGTTCGTGGTTTACAGAACCACCTTCGGCCTGAGGTTGAGGGCCTGTGGAGAGCATCCACAGGCTGTGGATTCCATGGGAGTCAGTGTAAGGAAAATGCGGTATTACGGAGTGGTCCTGTCTGGAATGCTGGGGGGACTGGGAGGGGCCATTATGGTGCTGACCCAGGATACCCAGTACACCATAGGAACAATCCATGGGACCGGATTCATTGCCCTGGCGGCGCTGATTTTTGGGAAATGGAATCCCTGGGGTTTGCTTGGGGCCAGTCTTTTCTTCGGATTTTCCCAGGTCTTTGGCATCTACTCCAACGATTTCGAAATACTTCAGGGTCTGCCCCAGGAATTTTTCTATGGCCTGCCCTATGTCCTCACGATTATTGCCCTGGTGGTTTTCAGTAACAAGAGTGTGGGACCGAAGGCGGCAGGAGAACCCTACGACGTTTCAAAAAGATAGGGAAGCCGCTTGGAGGTGGCATCTGTCGGGCAGGTGCCGATAAAACGATTTATTTTGAGGCAGTCCGGGAAAGGTCAGCTATGCCAGCCTCCCCGGGCTGCCTTATTTTCTGGGGAGTGAAGACGAATAGTCAACCGGACCCGGCCGGTCGGTCGGAGGGTTTTCTTGGAGGCTGTCCTTTGTAAAAACTATACAAAATGAAGGAGGATGATTGAAATATATTTTTTTTTCCACCAAAAGGGATATAATGGTCTTTGAGAAAAAAAGGAGGGCTTGCCATGCAAAGCAACACAGTTCCCAAGGTTACAGAGGCCATCACCGATGTCAATGCACTGCCCTGGTACAAGACCGCTACCCTGGGCATACAACATGTTTTCACAATGTTTGGAGCAACTGTTCTAGTTCCGATAATCACGGGATTGGATATATCAGTTGCTCTTTTTATGGCCGGCGTCGGCACCTTGATCTTTCATTTGATCACCAGGGGAAAAATCCCGGCTTTCCTGGGATCTTCCTTTGCCTTCATTGCCCCTATTCTAACGGTATCCGCAGCCAGCGGCCTGGCCTATGCCCAGGGGGGCCTGGTAGTGGCCGGACTCATCTATCTCCTGCTTTCCCTATTGATCAGTTTTTTCGGAGTAGAGAAAATCATCCGGTTTTTTCCTCCGGTGGTGACGGGGCCCATGATTATCGTCATCGGACTCAAGCTCGCTCCAACCGCTATCGACATGGCTTCAGACAACTGGGCCCTGGCGATTGTCGCCTTTGGGATTGTAACCGTGGTGAGTGTGTTTGCAAAAGGCTTCATCCGGGTGATTCCGGTCATTATCGGCATGACCGGCGGGTATCTTGTAGCGATGCTTTTCGGAGGAGTGGATTTCACCCTGGTGAAGGAGGCGCCCCTTTTCGGCCTGCCTAATTTCACCATGGCCAGATTTTCTCTGGAAGCCGTGGTTGTGGTGGCGCCCATTGCCCTGGCTACCATGGTGGAGCACATCGGCGATGTGGTCGCCATTGGGGCGACGGTGGACAAGGATTTCCTCAAGGACCCCGGCCTGAATCGCACCCTTGTCGGTGACGGTATCGCCACCTCGGTTTCGGCTTTTTTCGGCGGGCCGGCCAACACCACGTATTCAGAAAACACCGGAGTGCTGGCACTGACCAAGGCCTGGGACCCTAGAATTATGCGCCTTGCGGCGGTGATTGCCATCGGTCTTGCCATGAGCCCCAAGCTCGGGGCATTGATTCAAACCATCCCCACAGCGGTCATTGGAGGCATCTCCATTATTCTCTTCGGTATGATCGGTTCCATTGGAGCGAAGAGTCTGATTGAAAACCAGGTGGATTTCAATCTTTCCCGTAATCTGATAATTGCTGCTGCGATAATGGTCCTGGGACTGGGTGGCGCTGTCATGCCCATCAGTTTCGGTACCCTGAACCTGGAGATTGCCGGAATGGCCCTGGCGGCGATGGCGGGCATTCTGCTCAATATCCTGCTGCCTGCAGAATAATATTTATTTTCGAGCCCTCTTTATTAAAAGAGGGTTTTTTTATATACTGTTAGTGTGTCACCTTGGATATTCTACGGGTGTTTTCCTGGCACCACAACTAATGGGGAGCCTCAGGCCGTCCCCAACATGATGAGGTAATCGGATGAAGATGAATTACGGTCTGCAGATGCTGCAGACGCAGAAACTGGCCCTGACCCCTGAACTCAGACAGGCTATTGAGATTCTGCAGTACAATTCCATAGAGCTCAACGACCACATCAAAGATGAAATGCTGGAGAATCCCCTTTTGGAAATGGTTGACGAGGTAACTATCAAGGATATGGATCTCGATGCCTTTGCCAAGAGGTATTTCGCCAACCAGTATTATGAGCCCCAGGACATCAATGATGACCGCAAGGATGATTACCTGAACTTCATTCCCAAGAGCGATTCCCTCAGAGAGCACCTGCTGTTTCAACTGCAGTTCACCCTGTTGGATGAATACCACAAAAAGGTAGCGGTTTATCTGATAGAGAACATTGATGACAACGGCTATCTGGATTACGATGAAAATTTTGTCATGAAGCAGTACGCCATTGATGAGTCGAAGCTCGAGGATATCGTCCAGACCATCCAGACCTTTGAGCCCCTGGGAGTGGGGGCGAGAAATATCCGGGAGTGTCTTTTGATTCAGATGGAATACCTGGATGTCGATGAATCAGAGCTGGCACTGGTTATTGTAAGGGATTATTTGGATGATCTGGCCAACAACCGCCTTATGAACATTGCCAAACAACTGGATAAAACCATTCTCGAGATTCAGGAGGCGGTAGACTTTATTCGCCATCTTGAACCCAAGCCCGGTCGGGCCTACTCCAGCATAAAAGACATCCGGTTCGTCAAGCCCGATGTCACAGTGACCCTGGTTGAAGGGGAATACCAGATTGCCGTCAACGAATACACGGCGCCCAAATTGAGAATCAGCCAGTATTACAAGGAGCTTTTGGAAAAACAGAATGTGGACCCCAAGGTGAAGGAGTACGTCCACCATAAAATCCAGTCTGCCCTGTATCTGATCAAGAGTATCGACCAGAGGAAGTCCACGATTCACAAGGTGGTGGAGGCGATTCTCAAGTATCAGCTTGATTTTTTCGTCAAAGGGAAGATGTATCTCAAAACCATGACCTTGAAGGATATCGCAGAGGTGGTGGGGGTGCACGAATCCACGGTATCCCGGGCGATCAACGGGAAATACATGCAGTGTCCCAGCGGATTGTTCGAACTGAAGTATTTCTTCCAAAGCGGTGTCAACAGCCTGTATGGTGAGGGAATCTCATCGGAAACCATCAAAATGAGTATCCAGGAAATGGTGGAGAAAGAGGACCCCAAAAAACCCCTGTCGGACCAGCAGATTTCCAATGAACTCAATGTCATGGGAATCAAGATTTCCAGAAGAACCATTGCGAAGTACCGGGATGAAATGGGTATTCTGGGTTCCTCGAAAAGAAAGCGTTTCTAAGCGGGCCCGAAGGGTATCTAAGAAAGGAAAGCTTTGCGTGGTGGTTGGGACAATTATTAGGTGCAGGGACAAATATGTACCAAATGGAGGCCTTATGACGAAAAACCAAGATTTTGAAAAACTTGACCTGCTGGTCCCGGAGACCAGGGAGATTTTTCAAAGACGCTATGATCTGCTCAAACATATCGAGGTCTACGGGCCCATTGGCAGAAGAAATCTCTCTTTGAAAAGCAATCAATCAGAACGCCAGGTGCGAAATGACGGGGATTTTTTCAAGGAACGCAACCTCATCAGCTACCAGATGGAGGGCATGGTCATCACCCCGGAGGGGGTGGAGATTCTTGAAGTCCTCGAGGGAATTTCTGAATATTATAATGGCTATATGGAGTGGAAAAAAATAATTATTGAAAATCTGGGTATAAAAGACATTGTGATTGTAGACGCCCACAGGGAAAATTTCAAGGACACCTTGAAGCGCATGGGCATACAGGGCGCCAAACTCTTGACGAAAATGACGAGGGAGGGGGATATTATCGGCCTCACTGGAGGCACTTCTATTTATCATCTGGTGGAGAATTTCAGGCAGCAGACGGTCCTGGAACCCCCGGTGACCCTGGTGCCGGCAAGGGGAGGACTGGGCGCCACCACGAAGTATCAGGCCAATACCCTTGCTGAGAATCTTGCCCAGAAAATGACGGGGAAATACGTTCCCCTGTATACCCCGGACTCCATGAGTGATGAAGCCATGAAATACCTCAAGGAAGACCCGGCTATCAAAAAAGCCATTGATACCATTGGAGAGATCAATCTGCTGGTATTTGGAATCGGGAAGGCGGATGTCATGGCCAGGCGGCGCAATCTCTCGAATCTTGTCTACAATGAGATTATGGCCAGCGGTGCGGTGTCTGAGGCCTTCGGTTACTATTTCAACCGAAAGGGGGAGATTGTTCATGAAATCCCCACAATTGGCATCACCCTGGAGAAGGTCAAGAGCCTGAAAAGGCTCATTGCCATAGCAGGGGGGGAGGAAAAGGCCCAGGCCATTGTTTCTGTGACCAATATCAACAAAAACCTGGTGCTGGTGACAGATCACCAGTGTGTCCGGGAAATCATTAGAATATTAGGG
>LQBE01000045.1:35044-38777 GCA_002029975.1 delta proteobacterium ML8_F1
TTGGAAGAATTGGAAGAACGGTGTTCAGGATTTATGCAGCACAGGAGAATCCCAATTTCGAGGTTGTTGCCATCAATGGAATCAAGGACGTGGAAGGTGCCGCCCATCTGCTCAAATACGATACCCTCTTTGGAAAATTCGAGGGGGAGGTCAGGGTTGAGGAGGGCTTTCTGGTGGTCAATGGCAAAAAAATTGCCGTGACCAACGAAAGGGACCCGGAAAAATGGGATTACAAGGACCTGGGGGTTGACCTTGTCATCGAGTCCACTGGAAAGTACACCAAGGCCGAGCTGGCAGGAAAGCACTTGGAGGCCGGGGCTAAAAAGGTGATTATCACAGCCCCCGCAAAGGATGAGGATATCACCCTGGTTCTCGGTGTCAACGAAGCGGAATACGAGCCTCGGAACCACCATATCATTTCCAATGCGTCGTGTACCACCAATTGTCTGGCGCCGGTGGCCAAGGTCATCAATGACTCCTTTGGAATCGAAGAGGGGCTGATGACCACTATTCATTCCTATACCAACGACCAAGTGATTCTCGACGGTTCCCACAAGGACTACAGAAGAGCCCGGGCGGGAGCTGAGAACATCATTCCCACGACGACAGGCGCGGCGAAGGCAGTGGCCCTGGTGATTCCTGAACTCAAGGGAAAATTCACCGGCATGGCAGTCCGGGTTCCCACCCCCACGGTTTCTTTGGTTGATGTGGTGATGCGCACCAGGGAAAAGGTGACAGTGGCAGCTGTCAACGAAGCCCTGAAAAAGGCATCGGAAAATGAAATGAAAGGATTCCTGGGTTATTGCGATGAACCATTGGTTTCCATGGATTTCAAGGCCGATGACCGGTCTTCCATTGTCGATGCCCTTTCCACCATGGTCATGGGGGATCACATGCTCAAGGTGATTTCCTGGTATGACAACGAATGGGGATATTCCTACCGGGTAGTGGATCTCGTTCAGTTTGTTGTCAATAAGGGATTATAAAAAAATGCCCGGATCCCCAATAGTCTGGATTCGGGCATACTCATGTGGAGGTTTGGATATGTTCGATAAAATGACAATCAGAGATGTAGCGCTCAAGGACAAGAAAGTACTGGTGCGGTGTGATTTCAATGTTCCCCTGAAGGATGGCGTTATCACCGATGAAACCCGGATTCTTGGAGCCATGCCGACGATTGAGTATCTGGTGGAGAAGGGGGCCAGGGTGATTCTGTGTTCCCATATGGGAAAACCCAAGGGAGAGTATGTGCCCTCCCTTTCCCTGTCTCCAGTGGCCGTGCGCCTGGGAGAGCTTCTTGGAAAGCCGGTGGAATTTGTCTCATCACCGAGGGTGGTGGATGCCGAGGTCCAGAGTCGGGCCGGAGCCCTCAAGGGAGGCGAGGTGATGCTCCTTGAGAACACGCGGTTCAGGGTGGAAGAGACACAAAACGGTGAAGCATTCTCCAGAGACCTGGCTGACCTGGCCGAAATTTTTGTCAATGACGCCTTTGGAACGGCCCACCGGGCCCATTCGTCTACGGTGGGGGTTGCTGAATTCTTAAGACCGGCGGTCAGTGGATTTCTCATTGAGAAGGAACTGGCCTTTCTGGGAAAGGCGGTGGAAGCGCCCAAGAGACCCTTTGTGGCGGTCCTCGGCGGCGCCAAGGTGTCTGACAAAATCAAGGTCATCGACAATCTGTTGTCCAAGGTCAACGGCTTGATTATCGGCGGCGCCATGGCCTACACTTTTTTAAAGGCCCAGGGCTATGCCGTTGGGACCTCCATGGTGGAAGAGGACAGCCTTGAGTATGCCAGGGAAATGATTGCCAAGGCCCACAGGTCCGGTGTGGAGCTGCTGCTGCCCATTGATCATCGGGTGGCGACAGAGTTCAAGGACGTACCGGCGATTTTGACCCGGGATGCCAATATTCCCGAGGGACACATGGGACTTGATATAGGTGAAATGACCATCGGTTTCTTTTCAGAAGCCCTTCACAATGCGCGGACAGTACTTTGGAATGGTCCCATGGGCGTTTTTGAATTTCAGAACTACAACAAAGGGACTCTGGCTATCGCCGAGACCCTGGCAATGGGCAGTGCGATTACCATCATCGGCGGGGGAGACAGCGCCGCGGCGGTGACCCAGCTTGGGTTTGCAGATCAACTGACCCACATCTCAACCGGGGGCGGTGCAAGTCTGGAGTTTCTCGAGGGGAAGGTCCTCCCGGGCATTGCGGCACTGAACGATTTGAAGGAGGAAAAAAACCAATGAGAATACCCGTGATTGCAGGCAACTGGAAAATGAATAAAACCATTAGGGAAGGCAGGCTCTTCATCGATGAAATCACCTCAAGTATTGAAGGCACTGACGTGGTGGTGATGCTCTTTGTGCCCTACACCCTCCTGGCACCCTTGAAAACCCACGCCGAAGGGACCCGCATAGTCATCGGAGCCCAGAACATGCACCAGGAGAATTCCGGTGCCTTTACGGGGGAGATTTCCCATGAGATGCTCAGGGAAATCGGGATTGAAACCACCCTGATCGGTCACAGTGAAAGACGGCAGTTCTTTGGAGAAACCGATGCCACCGTCAACTTGAAACTGAAAAAAGCGGTTGAAACAGGCTTTACGGCAGTGGTATGCGTGGGTGAAAATCTTGAGGAGCGGGAGGCTCAAAGGGAAAAACAAGTGGTAAAAGACCAGTTGGTCAAGGCCTTTGAAGGTATCCGGCCCGAGGGTCTCAAGCGGGTGATCGTTGCTTATGAGCCAGTATGGGCCATTGGTACTGGTAAAACCGCTACCAGCCAGGAGGCGAATACGATGATTGCCTTTATCAGGAATCAGATCAAGGACCTGTATTCTGAAGAAATTTCAGAGCAAATAAGGATTCTATACGGCGGCAGTATCAAACCCGGGAATATTGAAGAACTCATGGACATGGAGGACATTGACGGCGGCCTCGTGGGAGGAGCCAGTCTCGAGGCGGATTCTTTCATACAGCTTGTCAACTTTTAGAGGTGAAAAATGAATAAACCAACAGTACTGATTATTCTGGATGGCTGGGGTGAGAGTGCGAGCCCCTACGGCAATGCGGTAATGAGTGCCGATACCAGGAACTTTGACGAATTGAAACAGCAATATCCCCACATGACCTTGAAGGCCAGCGGTGAGGATGTCGGCCTCCCCGACGGACAGATGGGCAATTCCGAGGTGGGTCATCTCAACATAGGTGCCGGCAGAATTGTCTACCAGGAGCTTACCCGGATCAGCAAGTCCATCAAAGAGGGGGATTTTTTCAGCAATCCCAGTCTCCTCAAAGCGGTAAAACACGCCAGGGAAAAGAATACGGGCCTCCATCTTCTGGGACTGCTTTCTGACGGCGGGGTCCATTCCCATATGGAACACTTGAAGGGCCTGATCGATCTGGCCAAGAAGGAGAATCTCAAGAAGGTTTATCTCCACGCCTTCATGGATGGACGGGACACCTCCCCCTTCAACGGCAAAGGTTATATTGAAGAAATCGAGCAGTACATGGCAGACCGGGGGGTGGGGGAGATTGCCACGATTTCTGGACGCTATTACGCCATGGACCGGGACAAGCGATGGGAAAGGACCAGCCTGGCCTATGACGCCCTGTGTTTTGGCAAAGGTGTCACCTCGGACAGTGCGGCCGAACTTGTGGCTGAGAGCTACGCCAAGGACATTACCGACGAATTCATCCGTCCCAGTGTGGTTTTGAAGGCGGGAAGGCC
>LQBE01000045.1:38864-54488 GCA_002029975.1 delta proteobacterium ML8_F1
GCAGTTGACTGATGCCTTCACCCAGGAGGATTTTGAAGGCTTTCAAAGAGAGCTTTTCCCCCTTTGCTATGTGACCCTGACCCAGTATGACCTTAGATTCAAGAACGTGGAGGTCGCCTTCAAACAGCAGGTGATAGCCAATACCCTGGGCGAGTATCTCAGCGGTCTTGGAAAAAAACAGCTCCGCATTGCAGAAACTGAAAAATACGCCCATGTGACTTTCTTTTTCAACGGAGGCATTGAAAAGGAGTATCCGGGTGAAGACAGGATACTGGTTCCTTCACCCAAGGTGGCAACCTATGACCTCAAGCCGGAAATGTCGGCGGATGAGGTGACCCAGAGTCTTCTCAAGGCCCTGGATGAACAGGTCTATGATTTTGTGGTGGTAAACTACGCCAATGCCGATATGGTGGGACATACCGGGGTCTATGAAGCCGCTGAAAAAGCCGTGGAAGCTGTGGACCGCAATATGAGACGCATAGTGGACAGGATTCTGGCTTTGGGCGGTAAAGCGCTGATTACAGCTGACCATGGCAATGCAGAGCATATGCTGGTTGAGGGCTCTGGGGATCCCATGACCGCCCACTCAGTGAATCCAGTACCTCTGATTTTCCTGGGAGAGGAGGGGATTGTCCTGGAGGAGACCGGTCGGCTGAGTGATTTGGCTCCGACGCTCTTGCAGATGATGGGACTGGAAATTCCCAGTGAAATGACAGGAAAAATTTTGTTTAAAAAGAAGGAGGAATTGTAATGGCATCAATTATCGGCATTTACGCCAGAGAGATTCTGGATTCAAGAGGAAATCCCACCATTGAGGTAGAGGCTTACCTGGAGGACGGCGGCTTCGGCCGGGCGGGGGTCCCTTCAGGAGCCTCCACCGGTATGTACGAAGCCGTGGAGCTCAGAGACGGTGACAAATCGCGGTATCTGGGAAAAGGGGTTCAAAACGCAGTGGACAATGTCAATGAAATCATCGCCCCTCAAATCATCGGGAGGGATGCCCTGGACCAGGTGGAGATCGACCAACTCATGGTTCAGCTTGACGGAACCCTCAACAAGGGAAAACTGGGAGCCAATGCCATTCTCGGAGTTTCCATAGCCGTGGCCAAGGCGGCTGCAGATTCCCTGGGAATGCCCTTCTACCAGTATCTTGGAGGCACCAACGCCAAGACCCTGCCGGTGCCGATGATGAATATTCTCAATGGCGGTTCCCATGCAGACAACAACGTGGATATCCAGGAGTTCATGGTGATGCCGGTGGGAGCCAAAAACTTTTCCCATGCCCTTAGAATGGGGGCAGAAATCTATCACCATCTCGCCAAGGTGTTGAAAGAAAAGGGTCTGAGTACCTCCATCGGGGATGAAGGTGGCTTTGCGCCGAACCTGGGCAGCAATGAAGAGGCTATCCAGGTCATTCTGGAGGCCGTTGCCAGGGCCGGATACAAGGCTGGAGAGGAAATCAGAATTGCTCTGGACGTAGCGGCATCGGAAATCTACAATAAAGAAGAAAAGCTTTATCATCTCGCCAGTGAAGGGCAGAAGCTTTCTGCGGCACAGATGGTGGACTATTATGAAGAACTGGTGAAGAAGTATCCCATCGTATCCATTGAAGACGGTCTGGATGAAGATGACTGGGAGGGCTTCAAGCTTATGATGGAACGATTGGGAGACCAGATTCAGATTGTCGGAGATGACCTTTTTGTCACCAACACCGAAAAGCTTTCCAGAGGAATCAAGGAAAAAGCGGCCAATGCCATCTTGATCAAGCTCAATCAGATCGGGACTATCACAGAAACTCTTGATGCCATTGAGATGGCGAAGCGGGCGGGTTTCACCACAGTGATATCACACCGGTCCGGAGAGACGGATGATACGACCATAGCCGATCTTTCGGTGGCAGTAAACTCCGGCCAGATCAAAACCGGAGCCCCGGCAAGAATCGACCGGGTTGCGAAATACAATCAGCTGGTCCGCATTGAGGAAATGCTCGATGTCATGGCCAAATATCCGGGCATGGGGGCTTTTTACAATTTGAAATAATCTCATGGCTCTGATTAGTGTCAGAGCCATGAAATTTTTATGGCGGATACCTGACGGGCCTGAAGAAAGCACGCAATGGACAGAGCAATCACCCCGAAGAAGTTCCTGGTCCTGACCTTTGCAATCATGGTGGGAGCCAGCGCCACAGGCATCTTTCTGAGGCAGGTGATGGGGGTGCCCCTTGGCCATGTTGCCATAGGGATACTGAAATTTTTGGGCGGCGGGTCTCCCACCATAGCTGCTTTTGTTTTGGTGGGAATCAGTGACAGTGAAATTCTGAAAAAGGATTTCTACCGCCGGCTTCTGCTTCTGAGGGTGCCGCTCAAGTGGTGGGTCTACGCCATCCTGGGGCCCTTGGCGATTCTAGTCTATATTCACCTGTGGACCTATGGCAATCTGGGAAATATGAGCACGCAGGTTTCGGACTGGATGAGGTTCCCGATATTCCTCGTGATGAGTGTTTTTGCCGGTGGACTCGAAGAAATCGGGTGGCGGGGGGTCCTGCTGGACCATTTAAAAAACAGGATGTCCTTGAAAAATCTTGTGATATTCACCGGAGTCGTCTGGGCGCTATGGCACTATCCCATGTTTTTTATTCAGGAAGGCAACTCCGGAAATTTCAATGGCTTTGCCTACATGCTTTCCACGGTGATGTTTTCAGGTTTTTTGACCTATCTGGTTCTCAAGACTCAAAGCATTGCCCTGGCTGTACTGATGCACGCATCCATCAATGCCTGGTCACGTCTGGGGCTGGGATTTCCGGCAGTTCAGAATACGGGGATTTATTTGAGTCTTGTTTCTCTGGGAATTTTTGCCCTGATACTTGTCCAGGGAATGGAAAAAACAAAAACCGGCGCCTGAGAAGTTCGTAACGGCCCTGAAGAAATGTCTCACTGAAATGGAAGTGCCTTTGCCAGGGTGTCGGGGACTGGATGGATTCCTGGCAAAATTCAATTTTTCAGTCTCAGAAAAACCGGTGTGAAACCTGCCGCCAGACGGGTTTGAAAACCGCAGAATCAGGGGCCTATCGCCCCCAAATATATGAAGTTTGGTGTTGAATTAAAGGTTGCCATGTGTTAGAATTACTGTGTTAAACTTCAGGGAGGAGGTTACGTAAATGACTTTGTTTTTTACTATAGTATTGGTGCTGGCCAGTTTGGGACTTATTATTTCTGTGTTGATGCAGTCCGGGAAAAGTGCGGGTCTGTCGGGAGCCATCGGCGGTGGTGCTGAGCAGCTTTTCGGAAAGCAGAAAGGCCGGGGATATGATAAAATCTTCGATCGGGCGACAAAAATCTCTGCAATACTGTTTATTCTTTCTGCATTGATCCTGGTCGCTATTCAATAATCACACTATTCGCTTTTAGGGAGGTAATAATTTCATGAGTTATGGATTGATTGCAGCAATGGTCGGTGTTGTTGCGCTGTTTTTTGCGCTTTTTTTGGTCAACACCAAAATCAAACCTGTCGATGAAGGCACCGACAGGATGAAGGAAATCGCCAAATACATACAAGAAGGTTCAATGGCGTTTCTACAACAGGAATACAAATACCTGGTCGTGTTTTCACTGGTTCTGGGAGGCGTAATTCTCCTGGGACTCGGATATGAAACCGCGGTATCATTCTTTATTGGAGCGATTTTTTCCGCTCTTGCTGGCTTTTTTGGGATGAAGGTAGCGACGCAGGCCAATGTGAGAACCGCCAATGCGGCCGGAGAAAGCGGCATGAACAAAGCCCTTTCGGTTGCATTCAGCGGCGGTGCCGTCATGGGAATGTCCGTGGTGGGTCTGGGTCTGCTGGGTCTTGGTGTGGTGTTTCATATCTTCAAGGATCCCCAGATTATTACTGGCTTTGGACTTGGGGCCTCGTCAATCGCCCTCTTTGGTCGTGTAGGCGGAGGTATCTATACCAAGGCTGCCGATGTGGGGGCTGACTTGGTCGGCAAGGTGGAAGCAGGAATCCCGGAGGATGATCCAAGGAACCCGGCGGTTATCGCCGATAACGTGGGAGACAATGTCGGTGACGTGGCCGGCATGGGAGCGGACCTTTTCGAATCCTATGTAGGGTCCATTATCAGCGCTATCACCCTGGGTCTTCTGGCCCATGGCGCCATGGGTGCTGCCTTTCCCTTGATTCTGGCTTCAGTCGGCATCGTAGCTTCTATTGTCGGAACCTTTTTTGTAAGAGGCAATGAGGGTTCGGACCCTCATAAAGCCCTAAAAATGAGCACCTATGTCAGCGGCGCCATTGTGCTTGTAGCCGCTTTCACCTTGAGCAACTACATTTTCGGCGGATTCAATTTTGCCCTGGCCATCACCGCAGGACTTATCGCCGGTATTGCCATTGGTCAGGTTACGGAAATCTACACCTCATCAGAATACAAATCAGTCAAGAAAATTGCCCAGCAGTCGACGACAGGGCCCGCCACCACCATTATCAGTGGCATGGCCGTGGGAATGATGTCAACGGGCTGGCCTGTTCTTTTCATCTCTGTGGCCATCCTGGTCGCCTTCAATATGGCGGGACTCTACGGGATTGCTTTGGCCGCTGTAGGGATGCTTTCCACTACGGGAATCACAGTAGCCGTAGACGCTTATGGACCAATTGCCGACAATGCTGGTGGCATTGCTGAAATGAGCAACATGCCCAAGGAAGTCAGAGCCATTACGGACAAGCTGGATTCAGTGGGCAATACCACGGCAGCCATCGGCAAGGGATTTGCCATCGGAAGTGCGGCGTTGACAGCCCTGTCTCTTTTCGCCTCCTACTCGGCGGCAGTCAGTCTTCAAGTGATTGATATCCTCAATCCTACCGTTGTGGTGGGTCTGTTTATCGGCGGAGTGCTCCCCTTCATTTTCAGTGCACTGACCATGGAGTCTGTGGGCAAGGCGGCAAATGAGATGATTGAAGAAGTAAGACGCCAGTTCAAGGAAATCCCTGGAATCATGGAGGGAACTGGAAAACCTGAATATGCAAAATGTGTTGCCATCAGTACGAAATCAGCGCTCAAGGAAATGCTTGCACCAGGTCTTATGGCGGTTATTGCGCCCATTGCAGTCGGTCTTGTACTGGGAACAGAGGCCCTTGGCGGCATGCTGGCCGGTGCCCTGGTGACAGGGGTGGTCATGGCAATCTATATGGCCAATGCCGGTGGTGCCTGGGACAATGCGAAAAAATACATTGAAGAAGGCCACCACGGTGGCAAGGGTTCTGAAGCCCACAAGGCAGCTGTGGTCGGAGATACGGTAGGGGATCCCTTCAAGGATACCTCAGGCCCTTCCATCAATATACTCATCAAGCTCATGACCATCGTCGCCCTGGTTTTTGCACCGATTTTCATGCATTTCGGCGGCTTGCTATAGCCAATGAGAAGGTTCTTGATTTTATGGTCAAGAACCTTTTTTTTACGGCGTTTTTTGTGTTATGATTAGGTTGGAGGTGATATTATGGGAAGAAAAGGAACAGAAATTGCTAATCTTGATGTTGAAAAGTTGATTGAAATGCTCAACGCAGCCTTGGCCGAAGAGTGGTTGGCCTATTACCAGTACTGGATCGGTGCCCGGCTGATGGAAGGGCCGATGCGCTCTGAGGTGGAAACTGAACTTTTGGTTCATGCCACTGAAGAACTCGGTCACGCAGAACTTGTGGTTGACCGCATCATCCAGTTGGGTGGCACGCCAATTCTCAATCCGGATCAATGGGTGGAAAAAGCGCGATGCGCCTATGAATCGCCTGAGGATCCCTACATTGAAAAGATTCTTCTTCAGAATCTTGAAGGAGAGCGCTGTGCAATCCAACGCTATGACGAAATCGCCAGCTTCACCGAGGGAAAGGACCATGCCACCCATCAAATGGCCATCACAATCCTCAATGATGAAATCGAGCATGAGGACGATATCGAAGGCTGGTTGACGGACTTGGAACGACTCAAAGAAGATTACGCAAAACTAAGAGTTTAATGCCTTGGGCATTAAACTCTTTTTTTTATTGTATAATAGAGACAGGAAGGTGGTAATTTATGAATTATAAAGATCGCGTGATAGAATTATTGAATGATCTGGACCGTCCCATCACAGACACGGAAATCGCTGAAATTCTGAAAATACCCAGGAAGGAGATTGGAGATCTACGGGCCTGCCTGGAGGGTCTTCTGGGAGAAGGGTACCTGATCAAAACCAAAAAAAACAAATACGGTCCACCTGAAAGCTTTGGTCTGATTCGGGGGCGAATTCAGATTACCCAGAAGGGATTTGGATTTTTGATACCTGATGATGAGGAAAAAGAGGATATTTTTATACCGGCCGTCATGACCATGGGGGCAATGAACGGTGATGAGGTTTTTGTCACCCTGACAGAAAAAAGTCTTGACAGTAAGAAACCCGAGGGCAAGGTAGAGCGGATTATCAAAAGAAAGTTCACAGAAATTGTCGGCAATTTTGAATCCAGCAAGAAATTTGGTTTTGTGGTGCCGGACGACCCCAAAATCAATCAAGATATTTTTATTTCCAAGAGTCAGTTCAACGGGGCATCAAACGGCCAGAAGGTGGTTGCAAAAATTCTCCGTTATCCGGACGCAAGAAGAAACCCTGAGGGAACTATCATTGAAATCCTGGGTGACAAGGATGATGTCGGCGTGGACGTGCTGTCCATCATCAAACAGCACAAGCTCAGAGAGGATTTCCCCCGGGATGTCATGGAAGAAGCCCAAAAAATTCCCATGGAGATTCCCGCTGCTGCCATTGAAGGCAGAAGGGATTTAAGGGATGAACTGGTTGTCACCATTGACGGGGCGGATGCAAAGGACCTGGACGACGCTATCAGTCTGAAGGTCCTCAATAGCGGCAATTATCTTCTTGGTGTCCACATAGCCGACGTGGCACAGTATGTGAAAGAAGGGACGGCTCTCGATGAAGAGGCTTTTCTCAGGGGCACTTCGGTGTATCTTATTGACCGGGTGCTGCCCATGCTCCCTGAAGCCCTGTCCAATGGAATGTGCTCACTGAATCCCAGGGTGGACCGTCTCACTCAAAGTGTCGAGATGGAGATTGATTCAAAGGGCAGGGTCGTAGATCACAAGATTTTCCAGTCCGTAATCAACAGCCGGTATCGTCTCAATTATGATGAGGTTTCGAATCTTATTGAGGGGACTCAAGATGAGCCCCAGCTTGAGGCTATCAAAGACCAGCTCATGCTGATGGCCAAGCTATCAGACATTCTCACTGAGGCGCGATACGAGAGGGGCTTCATAGATTTTGATTTCGCCGAGTCCTATATCGAACTGGATGAAACCGGCCGGCCCATTACGATTCAGAATCGGGAGCGTCGCGTGGGGCACCGCCTGATTGAATCCTTTATGCTTGCCGCCAATGAAACTGTGGCAGAGCACTACAACACCCGGGAAATTCCATTCTTATACCGGGTCCATGAGGTGCCGACGCCGGAAAAAATCGACGATTTCAACAAATTCATTTACAATTTCGGCTACAAGCTCAAAGGATCATCAGAAAACATTCACCCCAAGGCGGTTCAGGAACTGATTGAAAAGGTCAAGGGCACTAAAGAAGAGCACATCATCAGCAAGCTGATGCTGAGAAGTCTCACCCAGGCCAGATACTACCACAAGGAACTGGGACATTTTGGTTTATCGGCCCAGTATTATTCCCATTTCACCTCCCCCATTCGAAGATATCCGGACCTGATGATTCACCGGATTATCAAGGAGGATCTGAGTGGCCTTTTGACAGCTTCAAGAAAAAAACATTACGAGAAAATTCTTCCTGAAGTTGGGAAATCCACCTCCATCACTGAAAGAACTGCGGAAAAGGCAGAAAGGGATGTGGATGATCTCAAGATGGCAGAATACATGAAGGATAAAATCGGTGAGGAATTCAAGGGAATGATTTCCTCGGTGACAAGCTTTGGATTCTTTGTGGAACTTGAAAACACCGTGGAGGGGCTCGTCAGAATGGTGGATTTAGAGGATGACTTCTACCGCTTTGACCCCGCCAGGCTCGAACTCGTGGGAGAGCGGAAAAAGAAGGTTTACCGCATCGGCGATGAAATTGCCATCAAGGTGTCTGCGGTGTCTTTGGACTCGAGGACCATCGACTTTCAACTTGCCTGAAGCTAAAAGCCAGGGAAATTATTTTCCCTGGCTTTGCACATACTGATGGATGGTTTCGGCTGCAATTTTTGCATTGGCCACTGCCTCCACGACGGTTTTGGCCCCAGTGACGACATCTCCCGAGGCAAATACCCCGTCCAGAGTGGTTTTCCCGGTTTCATCAATAACGATAAGGCCAAAGCGGTCGAGCTTGATTTGTTTCATGGATTTTATGGAATTGACGATGTTTTTTTGAGGGCCCTGGCTGATGGAGATGATTACTGAATCGGCTTCGACGCAGATTTCCGTACCGGGAATTTCTTCAATCTGGCCCTGTGCTGTGGCCCGGGTTTTGACAAACGCTACACAGGTGTCTTCGATTTTTTTCGGCGTGTAGTTGAAGGCAAATTTGACTCCATCCATTTTGGCATAAGTAATTTCATGCTGACTGGAGGGCAGATCCTCCTCGGAGCGACGATAATATATGGTGACTTCCTGGGTGCCGCTTCTGAGTGCGGTTCTGGCGGCGTCAATGGCCACATTTCCCCCGCCGATGATGACCAGTCGCCTGCCGAGGGCGTGATTTCCCGGGTTTCTGAGATAATCGATGGCATAAAAGACATGTCCCAGACTTTCTCCTGTCACATCCAGTTTTTTGGGCTTCAAGGTCCCGGTGGCGATAAAAACGGCCGCATAGCCGTCTCTGAAAAGTTCCTGGATGGTCAGGACTGGACCAATCAGGGTGTTGGGCCGTATCTTGACCCCCATTTGATAGAGCAGCTCCTGGTAGCGGTCGATTATCTGTTTGGGTAATCTGAATTCAGGGATACCAAAGCGGAGGACCCCGCCAATTTTGTCATGGGATTCAAAGATGGTGATGTCGTACCCTTTTCTGGCCAGTATGATTGCCACGGTGAGGCCGGCGGGACCGGATCCCACAATGGCGATTTTTTGATTCAGTTTTTCGGCCGGGGTAAAGGAAATCTGATTGAGATAGTATTCTGAAATATAATATTCAATGGACCCGATATCAATGGGGCTTTGCTTTTTTCCCAGAATACAGTGACCTTCACAAAAGTCTTCATGGGGACAAACAAGTCCCGTGATGATGGAAAGGGGGTTGTTGTTGAAAAGGAGTTCCCCTGCTTCAAACAGTCGATTGTTCCTGGCAAGATGAATGGCTTCTTTGATAGGGGTGCCAACCGGACAACCCTGTTCACAGAAAGGGGTCTTGCACTGCAGGCAGCGTGTCAGTTCCTGATGGATGTGGGTGCTCATGTAACCGCCTCCTTGAGGGTGAAATTTCCATCAGTTTAACCCATATGGGGTGATGTGTCAATCTGCTGGATGGCTGATAAAAGCTGATATTATTTGACTATTGAGTGAGAATGGTTTAGAATACTCTAGCGGGGGTTGAAGGGATATGAAGGTATTAGCCAAAAATAAAAAAGCATTGTTTGACTTTTATATTGAGGACACCTACGAGGCGGGGATTGTACTCACCGGAACTGAGGTCAAGTCCGTCAGACAGGGAAAAGTGAGTCTCAAGGAAGCCTACGCCGAGGTCAGAAATGCTGAAATATTTGTGGTCAGCATGCACATATCTCCCTATGAAATGGGTAGTATCTACAATGTAGACCCCTTGAGAGAGCGAAAGCTCCTCATGCACAAGCGGGAAATCGCCAAGTTGATCGGTTACATCACCCAGAAGGGTTATACCCTGGTGCCCCTTTCCATCTATCTGAATGACTCGGGAAGGGTGAAGCTTGAACTCGCTGTGGCAAAGGGAAAGAAGCTTTACGACAAGCGGGAGACTATGGCGAAGAAGGACGCCAAAAGAGCCATCGAAAAAGCCTTCAAAGAATCCCAGAGGGATTGATATCTGGGGGTGAAATGGTTTCGACAGGGAATCCGAGGAGTAATAAGCGAGCCGTGTTTTTCCACCTGGGGTACACGTTAAAGAACTGGGTGACCTAAAACAAACGCAAACGATAAATTTGCTTACGCTGCCTAATTAGCAGCAGTTCTGCCCATGGCCTTTCTCTCTTGCCGCCGGGGTACGAACAACCTTTGCAAGGGACAAACTTTAGAAGCGTCCTATTCTAAAGGGGTAATCAAGGACTAGTCTCAGCCATGTGGATGGTCACTAACCGGTGGTTGGGGCGAAATTTAAAAAAGTGACTGCGCTCGGAGAAAGTTGCTTTTATGGTTTCTTGGACGAGGGTTCGACTCCCTCCACCTCCACCAACGAAATGGACCGCCTTATGGCGGTCCATTTCGTTGGTGGAGATGAGGGGAGGTCGAACCCCAAAGTGGGCGGAGCACCAAGAAACAGCGCAAGCTGTTACGACTGCGACGCTCGAGCGCAGCGAGAGGGGCTGACGCGAAGCGGCTGCTCGACTCCCCATATGTACATGATTAGACCCCGTAGCAACGGAGCGACTGGAAGCGGGTGTATATGTGTTGCGAAAATGTATAAGGTGATAATTTCGACTGCGACGCTCGAGCGTAGCGAGAGCCGCAGACACGCAGCGGCTGCTCGACTCCCCATGTGTATGTGTTTAGACCCTGTAACAACGGAGCGACTGGGGGCGGGTGTATATGTGTTGCGAAAATGTATATGGCGTATAATTTTGACTGCCGAACTCGAGCGTAGCGAGAGGGGCTGACACGAAGCGGCTGTTCGACTCCCCTCATCTCCACTAAGAATGCCGGTCAAGAAAGCTAACATGGCATCAATGCCACTGTTATCAAACTTTCTCGGCTATTTTCTTTTCAAAATAATAATGCTCAAAATTGAGCTAACATTTAACCTTTTGGGGGAGTTGAACTCTTGCCCATTTAAATTTCTCTTAAAATGTTGATTCAAGCAAATAGAAATTTAAAAATGAAAGAGTGCCACAGCTAAATTAGTTGTGTTTTTTATTTCTAATCTTGATTATGAGGAGAATCAAAATGGATAGAGAAAAACTTAATAAAATTATGGATCAAGGTAATCTAAGATATGCATGCATATTTAAGATGGGTGAAAATGGGGCAAGTATATTCTCAGGACTCCCTGGATCATTTTGATAGGTGCTTTACTAATCAATGCTGGTGGCATTAAGAAAATTGACTTTTTTTATCAAACATGGTCTAGAATATCACTGCATAATCCTTATATGAATTATTTATTATGCAGTATTAATACTGATTATAAGCCTAGCACTTACTGGTGGAAGAAGATCTTTCTGTCATTCATTTTGTTGGATGGCACTGTTTTGGCACTTGGAAATATTACCAAAGACTTAATTAGATTTCTAGGTCTTAGATTGAAAGTAGAATTAGAAAAATGTATTAGCTGTAGCCTATGTAATCAAAAGTGTCCTATGTGCCATAATTTACAGGACTTGGTTAAAAAAAAATAATGCGTATTGATTTTATATTATGTGGAGAATGTATCGATGTCTTTCCTAAGCTTGTTATGCATTTTTTTAGTGATTCAAAAGAACCTTGTAGGAATCTGCGGTTCTGATGGATACTTTAAAGACAAAATTCGAGAGATATTTTCGCACCTTAAAATTTCGATCTGAAAACGAAGAATTACTTTTTATAAAGTTATTAGTTGAATACAATGGGTATTAAAACAAAGGCGAAACATATTTCTTTTATAAGCATTTTGAATGACTAGAGGTGATGTATATCATGATTTCAATCAGAACTATGAAAAATGAAGAGGCAGTAGTGATTCAAAAGTTAGGAAAGCAGTTATTTGAGCCTTTTGATGCAATGATGATTTCAAAACCTAAAAATTGCATCGTTGCGCTTGAGAATGAAGAAATTGTTGGAGCTGTCATTTATAAATACCTGACTCTTAAACCTGTGAAGCTTTTATATGTAGAGTTCATTTTTGTAAGGGGAAATACGATCAGTAGGGGAATTGGAAGAAAATTATTAGACGCTTGTATGGCCCAAGGCATTAATGAAAATTGTAATGGTTTTTCCGCAATTATTAGAGATGACAATGTGGCATCTTGGAAGTTGTTTTTAGACAGGGGCTTTGAACGGGTTCAGTTTAAACCGTTAATTAGTTTATTTGGCATTAAAGAGACCATGAAACAGCTATTTGAAACACATTTTGGATTTGCCACTGGCATGGATTATTATGTGAAGATTGATAAACCTTTTGTTAAAGATTCTATAACGCCCACAAGCTTTCAATTGGGTCATTATTTTCTTGTGTCAAGCTTAGTGATAATCCCCTTGTTAGTTAAAGACATAAGCTATGGATTTCAAATGATTTTAGCGCTCATCACAACGCTCCTCATACGCATGCTAGGTGGATATCTCTTAACAAGATTTACTAAAGAAGAGTGGTCGTTTAGGGTCTCGGAAGGGGGTTACTTGATTCCACTGATTGCATCCTTGTTTGGAGGTGTTTATTTTTTATGTGGGAACTGGTATCCTAAGGTTTATAGCAAAAGCGAAACTTTTAAACAAACTTTAGGACTTGCGAGTTTAGGTCAATGGCTGTCCTTATATATGGTAATACTACTGAATGCTTTTGTGTTTCAACAAAGTGATTTCTTGAACTTAGTAACATTTTTAGCATCATTTCTGATGGTGCTGAGTCTTATCCCCTTCAATCCAGTTGCATCTTTTGGAGGCAAACGACTCTATGATTGGAATAAAGTCACATATGGCTTTGTAGTGGTTTTGAGCATAGTAACCTTGTTCATAATTTAAAATATTTGGAGGAATAATTAATGAAAACAGAGCAAAGAAATCGAAACTTAAACATCATCAGTGCGGCTATTATTGCCTTTTTTTCAGCACAAGTCATTCATGAAATGGTACATTTTTTAGTTGGACTCTTATATGATTTTGAAGTTTTGGGTTTTCACTTGTTTGCAGTGAACATTCAATTTGGAAATCCTCAAGATCGAATCTTTGAAGTGATCATGGTGGAGGCCAGTGCTTCAATTGTAAATATAATCATTGCCTTTGCGAGTATAGGGATGTTTTACAATCTAAAAGGGGCTTATGCAAAACTACTTGCCATGCTAATGGCAGGTTTTCACGGCATGATGGGTTTTGGTTACCTTCTTTTTGATGGTCTTTTATACTCACCAGGGGCTGCCGGGGATTGGAAAGCAGTACTTGACTTATTAAATGGCAATGGTGTATTGAGAATTGCCATTATACTGATTGGTGCCATAGGCTATATGGGATTGTTTTTTTGGCTAGGAAAAGCGCCTCTAATGTTTTTGACATCCATTGAAAGAATGGATGACAAAGCGCGTTTGTCGCTTGGGTTAAAAGTGCTCATTTTACCTTATGTTTTAAGCGTGCTTTTTAATGTCCCTTTGGCATTTTGGCATCCTCTCGGCTTTCCAGAAGGCTTCTTTGTTGTATTTTTCCAGTATATCTTTGGCTATTCAGGTTTTGTCACAGCCTTTTTTATGCTTTGGGTATGGCTTAAACCAAGGCCATTTATGACGTCTGATGAAGTGGCATTAGGTGAAAATCGTGAAACCCTACTGTTGGTTTTGGCAGGAACTGCTGTTTTTTTGCAGTTCTTATTGGCATTTGCAAATTAAGTATAATTGATGCTATCCTAATTTTTTTTGCTTTTAGCATTAGAAGGAGCGTGAAGTATGTTTAAGACTTTGGTTTATTATTTTTCTGGCACAGGGAATTCTATGGCTGTAGCAAAAGCCATTGAAAGTACACTACCTGAGGCAAAAGCCATTTCCATTTTATCTAGTGAGTCATATGAGGTTGATTACACTGTAGCTGAATTTATAGGAATCGTGTTTCCTACCTACATGAATGCCGTTCCAAAAGTGGTTGTTGAGTTCATAAAAAGTTTTCGACCAGTGCAAGGTGCCTATTATTTTGCCATTGCAACCCATGGAGGCATTCCAGGTATGACAGGACTTCATCTTAGCAAAATACTTAATCAACAAGGGATTCATTTGAACGCTTATTATGAAATTAAAATGGTCAACAACACACCAAAGGGAGTTGCACCAAAGTTTTTAATGTCTCTTGAATGGGAACGTGACATCACCAGAGAAAAAATTGAAATGGCTCTAAAGGAAGCTGAAATAAGAATAAACGAAGCGATTGAAGGTATCACAAAAAAAGCCAATACAACACTGCAAAACATTCCTAAAGGGATAAAAAAATTAAATTATTTACTAATGAATGGTGTATGGTTTCTTAGTGATCATACAAAACATAAATTGGATTTTGTACTAGATGAAGATACTTGTACTGGGTGTGGTATTTGTGAAAGAACTTGTCCAACGAAACGCATTGAGCTGGTTAACACGAAAGCCAAATGGATAAATGACAAGTGTTACTTTTGCTACGCTTGCTTTAATTATTGCCCTCAGCAAGCCATCGGAGTTCAATATTATACAAAAAAGCTTGGCCGCTATCATCACCCTAAGTTTAGTGCAAAGGACATATCAGAGCAATGGAATGGAGGAAAAAAACTTGAATAAGGTATATTATTTTTCTGGTACGGGAAACTCCTTTTATGTTGCAAAGCGTATATCAGAGTATTTAAATGCAGGAATGGCCCCCATTGTATTGATAAGCGATGAGGACACTGTGACAGCTGATACTATCGCCTTTGTCTTCCCGATTTACGATTCGAAACCACCCAAAGTTGTTACAGATAAATTGCGGCATTTAAAGCATTTAAAGGCTGACAAAGTCGTTGGCATTGCCACTTATGGCGTTGCTCTGGCCTCCTCTTTAAAGCATTTTGAGAATACTGTATCTCATTTAGGAAGCGAACTCACTCATGGGTATGGAATTAAAATGCCCCACAATGCGGTGGGAAATATGGGATTTACAGAAATTGAAATTCAAAATACTCTTAATGAGGCAGATAAAAAGATTGTACAAGTGATTAATAGGTTATCCAAACGAGACCATGAAGTGATTGAAAAAACATCCATATTTGAAGGTGGCACATTGCTAAGGCAATTGCCACATGTACTAAAACTTTTAGGCCTATTGATTTTTAAAGGTCCAAAGGCTTTAAAATTTAAGGTTACAGAGACTTGTATCCTGGATTCCCGCCAACACATAACTATGTTGGCGGATTAATTCCAAGTGCTTCATAAATCTGTTTTTGTTTTGAGACTACTTCACTGACTCTAAGATCAGATCCGGGATTTTCAAAACATTCAATGACATCCAGTTTATCTAAGAGTGTTTGAAAAGTATAGTTTTGAAATAAACCTGACTTTTGCATATTGTTCTTAATATATGAAGCATAGATTAGAGCTACAAACGCCACAAAGATCTTCCCATCAAGACTTCTTTCCGATGAAACCATTAGTCTTCGGAGGTTTAAACGGTCCTTGATATTCCCAAATGCTTTTTCCACAAAATCTTTGTTTCGGTAAAGATCGAGCGCAGTCATAGCGTCCATCTTTTCATTGCTAAGCATAGCGAAGTAACCATAATACCTTTTGTTTTTT
>LQBE01000046.1:0-15202 GCA_002029975.1 delta proteobacterium ML8_F1
CACTACTTCAGTTTTCAAGGTTCTCCGCCGTGTGTGGCGACTTAATTATAATAGCATCCTCCACTACCGGGTGTCAAGCCTTAAGTAAAGAATTTGTTAAAATATCAAAGGGCTCAAATCAGGTCTCGAAAAACAATATGAACCAGCAGCATCACCATCACCCCAAGGCTTGAAAGCCGGTGCACCCTCAGCACGCCGCCATCAATTTTTCGGTCCAGGACATACCCCGTAAGGGTCCCCAGGAAAATCATCAGCCAGAGAACATGGCCGGTGAAGAGAAAATTCGGACCATAGGCCAGGAGGCCATGGGACATCCCCACAGCCAAGGCAAGGACGCCGGCCCAGGGATGGACTTTTGTAAAAATTTCAAGTCCTTTCTTTTGGAAAGCACTTCGAGGCAATCTTCTGAAGACCACTTTCCCCAGGGTCGCCAAAACCATCAAGAGGGTCAACCTTCCCAGCCATATGACCATAAGCACCTCCACTGTTTTCATAGGGTTTAATTGATACCCCGCAAAGCAGCAGAAGAAACAAAAAGCGCATCACTCATGCGCTTTTCCGATGATTTCCGAGAGGCTTCTGACGTCTTTTTCCTTCAGGTAGGCTTCAATCCCCTCAAGGGTCTTTACCGGCGCCATGGGATCTACAAAAATGTAGGTGCCCAAAGCCACAGCGGAAGCTCCGGCCAGGATAAACTCTATCGCATCCTCTGCATTTGTAATGCCACCCATCCCAAGAATAGGAATACTGACCGCCTCATAAACTTCATACACCAGCCTGAGGGCAATGGGCTTGATGGCGGGCCCTGACAACCCCCCGGTTTTTCTGAAAAGCACCGGCTTCTGGGTATGGATATCTATGGCCATGGCATTGAAAGTATTCACCAGGGAAACCGCCCTGGCCCCCGCCTCCTCCACAGCCCTGGCAATCACCTTGATATCCGTCACATTGGGCGTCAGCTTGACCATGACATGGTGTCGGGTGTTTTCAACCACTCTCCGGACCAGCTGATAGGCAATTTCGGGATCTGTTCCAAAAAGCATGCCGCCACTTTTCACATTGGGACAGGAAATATTGACCTCAATGGAATCAATATCCGCCCTTTGGAGAATCTGTGCCATCCTGGCGTAGTCTTCAGGCTCATCCCCATTGATGTTGACAATAATCCTTGTATCAAACTGTCTCAGAAAGGGGATTTCTTCACGGATAAAATTCTCAACTCCGGGGTTTTGAAGTCCGACACTGTTAATCATGCCACTGCGGGTTTCAACAATTCGAGGGGCGGGATTCCCCAGTCTTTCCTTCAATGTGAGCCCCTTGACTGAAATCCCTCCCAGGGTGCTCAAATCGAAAAATTCACTGTACTCTCTGCCAAATCCAAAGGTGCCTGAAGCCACCGTCACCGGATTCTTGAGTTTCAACCCGTTAAGGTCCGTCTTGAGGGGGTTCATTCAAAAATCACCTCCGAAGCGTCAAAAACCGGTCCATCCACACACACCTTCTGATACCTGTGCTGAAAATTCCCGCATTTGATCTTCACGGCACATCCCAGACACGCCCCCACACCGCAGGCCATTTTCTCCTCTAGAGAAATCTGAACCGGAATCTCTCCCTCACGGAAAATCTCCTTGACCCTTCTCAGCATCGCCATGGGCCCACAGGCAAACACTCCTTGGAAAGCAATTCCTCCCCAGTGGGACAGCAGATAATCCGTTACATAGACTGGCTCCTTTGACTCATCGATTACCCGGTACTCGAAGCACTTGAAATCCTCTTTCCCATAGGGATCTTCCTTAAAGCCGTTGAGCACATAGACCCTTTCATAGCCCCTGTCAGCCAGCTCCTGTGCCAGGCCCTTGAGGGGGGCCGTCCCGATGCCGCCCCCCAGGATCAAAAGTGGCGCTTTTTTGTCAAACCCCTCAATGTCAAAGCCCCGGCCAAGGGGACCAATCAAATCAACCCGGGTCCCTTGAGACCACTGTCCCATCTGCCGGGTCCCAATGCCCTCGACCTTGACAAGAAATTCAATGGTAGTCTCATCTATTCTCCGGCTGATGGAAATCGGCCTCCTCAACAAGGGCACATCATACTCGCTCACCCTGATGTTGACAAACTGCCCTGGAGAAAATTCAAAGGGTTCATCCATCCTTACACCCATTCGAAACACCTGGGCATTTACGGCGGCATTCTCTGTGACCCTTCCCGTTAAAAGCCTCATGGCCGCCTCCATTGGTTCAAGTCCTTGTTCATGGCCACCACTGCTTCCCTGGCAGCCTGGCGGATCCCCCCGGGATTTTTCTCGTAGGCATAGATAATACCCCTTGAAGAATTCACCAGGGCACCATAGCCGTCCGGACCAAAGGCGGCTTTGATGTCCTCGCTGCCGCCGCCTTGGGCGCCGTATCCCGGAATCAGGAACACACTTCTGGGAAGCGCCTCCCTGAGACGATGCAGCTGGACGGGATAAGTCGCCCCCACCACGGCTCCGATAAAACTGTATCCATTGTTCCCCCCGTAGAAACGGTTGGCCTTCAAATCCTCCACCACCCGCTCATAGAGGGTTTTCCCTCCAAACTCCAGATCCTGAAGCTGGCCTGATGAGGGGTTTGAAGTTTTGATCAGCAGGAACAGTCCCTTGTCATTTTCACTGGCCATCCGGTAAAATGCCTCATTGGAGTCATCCCCCAGGTAGGGATTGATGGTAATAGCGTCCACCTCAAAATCCGCTCCCCGTGAAAGGTAGGCTTCAGCGTAGGCCGTCGCTGTGCTTCCTATATCGCCTCTTTTGACATCGTTGATGACAAAAAGACCCCTGTCCTTGGCCCTGGCGATAAGATCCTTGAGGGCTCTCATCCCCTCCAGACCGCAGGCTTCAAAATAGGCACTCTGAAATTTCACAGCCGGCACCAGGTCAAAAACCCCTTCGATAATTTCAGTGCCGAAGGCCATGAGCCTGCCATAGGTGTCCGGGAAATTCTCCAGCATCTCCGTCGGAAATCTCTGGATTACCGGGTCGATGCCCACTACCACCACGGAATCCTTTGCCTTCATTTTCTCAATCAAAAGCCTCATGATTTACTCCTCCTCGTAGACCCAACGGCCCTGATACAGGGTTTTTTTCACCCTGCCGTACAAAAGACTGCCGTCAAAGGGGGTATTCTTGCCCTTGGAAAGCAGTTTTGAGGCCTCTACCCTGAACCCGGTGGTCAAATCCAGCAGAACCAGATTCCCCAAGCCGCCTTCTATTATCTCCCCCTCCTGCTCAAGTCCGAAGATTTTTGCCGGATTGTAGGACATCAGTCTGAGCAATGTCATCAAATCGATATGTCTTTGCCTTACCAGATATGTGTAGCCGATGCTAAAAGCCAGTTCCGCTCCAGTGAACCCGTAGGAGGCCCGCTCCATGTCGGTTTCCTTGGAAGCCCGGTCATGAGGTGCGTGGTCAGTGGCTATGATGTCCACCGTCCCCTCCTGGATTCCGGCAATGATTCTTTGCACATCCTCCTTTTTTCTCAAAGGCGGATTCACCTTGGCCTGAGTGCCCTTGTGGTAAAGCATCTCCTCTGTCAGGCTGAAATGATGAGGCGTCACTTCACAGGTGACTTTCAGACCCCTGAGTTTCGCCTCCCGGATGACCTCCACAGTCTCCTTTGCACTGACGTGGCAGATATGCAGATGACCTGAAGTTTCCTCCAGGATGGCCACATCTCTTGCGACCATATTTGTTTCAGCCTCATTGGGAATGCCATCCACACCGAAGAATTCGCTGAGTGGCCCCCGATTCACTGCCCCCACTTCAAAGGTCGACAAGTCCTCGGAATGGGTGATGAGAGGCTTATGGGTCTTGACGCTGTTGAGCAGGACTTGATAGACGTAATCCACTTTTGTGACAGGATGGCCATCATCACTGAAGCCTCCGATATCCTCCCTGGAAAGGGCTTCAAGGTCCACAAGCTCCTCGCCTGCGATTCCCCTGGTGACACTGGCAATAGGGGTCACCTTGATCAAGGCGCTTTTTTCAATGCGCCGATACAGGTCCTTGAGGTGTCCCACGCTGTCAGGACTCGGAGAGGTGTTCGGCATCGCAAAGACATGGGTGAATCCCCCCGCCGCACAGGCCCTGGTCCCGGTCTCGATGGTTTCCTTGTGTTCTCCTCCGGGCTCTCTTAAATGCACATGGGCATCAATGAATCCCGGTGAAACATAAAGCCCTTCGGCCTCAACCACCTGGTCCGCGGCTTCCGGGAGAAGATTCTGGCCGATTTTACGAATCACCCCCTCCTGAATGAGGAGGTCCCTTTTCAAAAATCTGTTGGTTTTGAAGTCTGCGACACTGCCGCCCTTGATTAAAATTCTCATTCTAAACCCTCCATCAAAAAAGCCCATCACAGAGAATTCTGCAAGGGCTCATTAAGTGCCTTAACTTGTGGTTGCTTACAGGTATCCCGTACCTATTTAAAGTCTGTAATTGCTATAAAATTATCACAAACCCACGCCAATGTCAAATTGAGGATACATCTTGATGCTTGCCACGGGATGTGATATGATGAAAAAAATCGAGCATCCTTTAACTTGACCCCGTGAGGTCAGTAAGGCATAAAAAATCCCAAAACCCTTATGCCTTGAGCATATTTTTTTTATGCCTTTTTCTAGGATTCTGTGAAATCAAAAGGAGGAATCATTCCAGATGAGACACCTGATTGAACCAAAGGACCTGAGCAATGCTGAAATGCTCAGACTCATCGAGACCGGACAACGGATGGTCACAAACCCCGGGGCCTACCACGGCGTCGCCAAGGGGAAAATCCTGGCTTCTCTGTTTTTCGAACCCTCGACCCGCACCAAATTCAGCTTTGACTCCGCCATGTTGCGACTGGGCGGGGAAATCATCGGATTTGCCGACGCCGATACCAGCTCCGCCAAAAAAGGAGAGAGCCTTGCCGATACCATCCGGGTCATGAGTTTTTACTCGGATTTGATTGTCATGCGCCATCCCAAGGAGGGGGCCCCACTACTGGCCTCAAAATACTCGGAGGTTCCCGTAATCAATGCCGGAGACGGGGGCCATAATCATCCTACCCAGACTCTGACGGACCTCATCACCATTTCCCAGTTCAAGGGCACCCTGGAAAATCACTGCATCGCCTTTGTCGGCGACCTGAAGTACGGCCGTACCGTCCACTCTCTGATCAAGACCATGGCGACATTCAATTCAAAAAAATTCATCCTGGTATCTCCCGACGAACTGAAGCTCCCTGATTTTCTGCTGAAATTCCTCCGGGAAAACCACCCGGAAATAGAAATCAAAGAGGCGCACTATCTTGAAGATGTGATTCATGAAGCGGATATCGTTTACATGACACGAATCCAAAAGGAGCGCTTTTTTAATGAGGCGGATTACATCAAACTCAAGGACTCCTTCCTTCTTGACAGGGAAAAGATGAAGCAGGCCAAAGAAGACGCCATTGTCATGCATCCTCTGCCAAGGGTCAATGAAATCTCCTATGATATCGACGAGGATCCCAGAAGCGTCTACTTTGAACAGTCAAAACTGGGAGTCTACATTCGAATGGCACTGATCTGCAAAATGCTGGAGGTGGGCGATTATGCGACTCGTTAACGCAATCAAAAACGGTATTGTGATTGATCACATCACCCAGGGACGGGGACTGACGGTATACCATGAACTCAAACTCGATACCATCGAAAACACCACGGTGCTGCTGATGAATGTAGGAAGCGATCATCTGAACAAAAAAGACATCATCAAGATCGAGGGGGATTTCCATCTGAACCACGAGATTCTAGGCCTCATCGATACCAACATCACCGTCAATATCATAGAAAATGAAAAGGTCGTAAAGAAAATCTTTGTTGAGGTACCGGAAAAAGTATCTGACCTGATCAAATGCAAAAATCCCCGGTGCATTTCTCACACCGACGACTATGCCCGGCCAGTATTCACCCTTGTCGGACAGAACGGGGAACTCCAGTACCAGTGCAGCTATTGTGAAGAAATCACCAAGGTCAAATTCAAGTAAAAAAAATACCTGTCGGCAAATGCCGGCAGGTATTTTAAATTGTAACGGATTAGAATTTCAAGACGCCTACGCCATTGAGGAAAACAATCAGGATGGCGATGGGTGCAACGAATTTTGCCAGGAAGAGGTAGCCACCCAGCCAGGAAGCCGGATGAGCGCCACTGTTGGTGACTTCGTCTTCCACGTCCTCTTTTTTCATCTTGAAGCCTACAAAGAGGGAGATAAAGAGTCCGCCGAGGGGTAGCAGGTAGTTGGCGGAGAAAAGATCCAACCAGTCGAAAATCGGAAGCGATCCGGATCCGGGAAGTGGAATCATCACATCGCCCAGCACCGGCGTGTAGGAAAGACCTGCCAGAACACCGAGGGCTGTGATTGCCGTTGCCGCATAAATCGTGGCTTTCTTTCTGGGCATATTCATTTCCTCTGCCAGATAGGCTACAACCACTTCGAGGATGGAGATTGCCGAAGTCAGGGCGGCCATGGCAAGAAGAGCAAAGAACAGAACTCCCCAGATTATGCCGCCGGCCATTTGGTTGAAGACGGCGGGCAAAGTAATGAACACAAGACCGGGGCCTGCAGCCGGCTCAACGCCGAAGGCGAATACCGCCGGGAAAATGGCAAGACCTGCCAGCAGGGCGATTGCAGTGTCCGCAATCGTGACCTGGAGGGTCATGGAACCCAGATCCTCTTTTTTACTGATATATGATCCGTAGGTAATCATCGTACCCATACCAAGGGAAAGTGAGAAGAAGGCATGGCCAAGAGCCGATAGAATCGCTGCTGCCGAAAGTTTGCTGAAGTCAGGAGTAAAGAGGAAGGCAACACCTGCGCCTGCTCCGGGGAGGGTTACCGCTCTGATATCCAGGATGATGATGATAACCAGCAGCAGGGGCATCAGAATCTTGGAGTACTTCTCAATCCCGTCCTTGACACCGCCGTATACGATGGCCGCCGTGAGCACCATAAAGACCAGTTGGTAGCCGACTGTAGCCACGGGGCTGCTGATCAGGGCACCGAACATGCCGCCGATGGCATCGGCATCAGCGCCGACGTAGGCACCCGTGAGGGCTTTGACGATATAGTCCAGAGTCCAGCCCCCGACAACCCCATAAAAAGCAAGGATCGTAAAGGCGGCTAAAAATCCAGCCCAGCCAGTGAGGAACCATGGGGTTCCGCCTGCCAATTTCTTGAAGGAACCAATGGCATTTTTCTGGGCACGTCTACCGATGGTAAACTCAGAGAGCATGACCGGCAGTCCGATCAAGGCGATACAAACGAGATAAACTAGAATAAATGCAGCACCACCGTAGACACCAGTAATATATGGGAATTTCCAAATATTACCCAGACCGATAGCCGAGCCTGCAGCCGCGAATAGAACTCCGAGCCTGCTGCTAAAACCATCTCTTTGAACATTGTTATTGTCCATTACAAAATTTCCCCCTTTGGAAAAAATATTTATTTAAACAATCATTTGACTGTTCAAATCGTTACCGGACTTAAAAAATAATTGCAACACTTGTTAAGATTTTAGCACATCAGCTAAATTTTCGCAATAATTGTAAATCTTATAACAATCTCCCTGGCAACTTTGAGTCCGTCCACCGCCGACGAGGTAATGCCTCCGGCATAGCCGGCACCTTCCCCCACAGGATAGAGTCCCTGGATTGAAACACTTTCATAGGTCTTCGGATTTCTAAGCAGCCTCACCGGGGAAGAGCTCCTGGTTTCCACGCCAGTCAAAATCCCGTCCCATTCCTGGAAGCCTTTGATTTTCCTGTGAAAATCCTCCAGGGCCTCCATCAGGGAAATTTCCAGTTCCTCTGAGAAAATTCCCTTCAGGGGAGTGTATCGAACACCCGGCCGGTAGCTCGGGGAGGTTTCTCTCAATTCATGGTTTTTTTTCTTTCCCAAAAACTCCGATACTTTCTGTACCGGAGCAAGGTACCCACCTCCGCCGAGGGCATAGGCTTTTTTCTCTAATTCTCTTTGATATCTCATGCCCCTCAAAGGATGGTCCCCTTCAAAATCCTCAGGAGTCACACCTACGATAATGGCACTGTTGCCGTTGACACGGTCTCTGGCATGCTCACTCATGCCGTTGACCACGAGATGTCCCGGTTCGCTGGCGGCTCCGATCACCTCTCCCCCGGGGCACATGCAAAAGCTGTAGACACTTCTGCCTGTACTGGCCTGAAAGGTCAGCCTGTAATCCGCCGCACCAAGATAGGTGGCGACTGCATGGTCACCATACTGACTGGAATCGATGACCGTCTGGGGATGCTCCATTCTGAACCCCACTCCGAAGGGCTTGGCCGCCATGGGAACCCCCAGGTCATAAAGCCGTTCAAAGGTGTCCCTTGCACTGTTGCCGATGCCAAGGATGACCACGGAACTTTCAAAAAAACGCTCACCGTTGACAGTGATTCCCGCAACCCGGCCATTTTCTATGTGCAGATTCGTCATCCTTGACTTGAAATGGAAAACACCACCCAGGGATTCAATAGCTTCTCTCATTCGGGTCACAATGCTCTTGAGTCGATCTGTTCCTAGATGGGGTTTGCTTTTATATATTATATCCTCTGGCGCCCCATTGTCAACCAGGATCTGTAAAACCTCCCCCACCAGAGGGTCCTTGATTCGGGTCGTGAGCTTGCCGTCGGAGAAGGTTCCCGCCCCCCCCTCGCCAAACTGAACATTGGATTCAGGGTCCAGAATTCCTTCCCGCCAGAACTGCTCTACGGCTTGTGTCCTCGGGGCCACCTTTTCTCCCCGCTCGAACACCAGCGGTTTGAGTCCTCTTTTTGCCAGGTAGTAAGCAGCCAGGAGGCCACTCGGCCCGGCACCCACTATGATGGGGGGGTGGGCAAAGGGGCTCGCCACCCGGGTATAGTCCAGGGGATTGCCGGCATCTTCTACCCGCCATTTCCCATAGGGCTTTTCATTTTCAAGCCAAAGCTGGAAGGTATAAACCTGGCAGACCCTCGGCTTCTTTCTGGCATCCACCGACAGTTTTTCCACCCTGTACTCCAGGACTTCATGAGAGGAAATCCCCGCTGTCTTCAAGGCCTTGGCAAAGGCCTGGCCCTCACCCTGGTCATAGGGAACACTCACGTTCCTGATTCTAATCATATTTTCCTGAGCACCTTCACAAGAATCGGAATCAGCAGAATCTGAATGGCGATGCCCGGAATGCCAGAAACTACAGCCCCCTGGATGTAGACCAGATAATTCAGCTTCAGGCCGAAAAAGCTCTGCAGCCCATAGACCGTCAAGGCCGCGGCAAGTCTTCCCAGCACCATGGCATTGACAAGAGCGATGTAGATTCCAGCTCGTTTACTCAGCAATGACACCGAAATGCCGTAGACTGCAAGCTCCACCACCATGATGACCCCAATCGGGTACATCACCGGCATGCCTGATATCAGGCTGTTGATTACCGGACTGAGGGCTCCCAGAAGCCCCGCAGTCAGGGGACTCAGGAAAAAACCCCCGATCAGTACCGGAATATGCATGGGCAGAAAGACGGCACCACTGATACCGCTGGTATGGAATATGTAGGGAACGATTACCGCAAAGGCCAGAAGCACACCGGCCAGAATCACATCCTTGGTTTTTCTTTTCATTGACTATTCTCCTCTTTTTTTCTATGGGGAAACCAGATTTCAATTTCTCTGAGGGCATCTGCCGGGGTTGCCGACCCATGCACTGCATTTTTCTGAATGTCTTGCCCATAGATTCTTCTGATAGTACCTTTCGCCGCTTTCAAAGGGTCTGTATCTCCGTTGAGCTGTCTGACCCTCTCAATACCGTCAAGGCCTCTGAGAATCAGAACCAGCATGGGACCACTCCCCATGAATTCAAGGAGGGAGGCATAAAAGGGCTTCCCCCTGTGTTCAGCGTAGTGCGCCCTGAGCGTACTTCCCTCTCCCTCGGCAACCCGGGCCGCCACAATCCTGAAACCCTCCTGCTCATAAACGCTGAGAATCTGTCCGACCTTTCCCTTTGAGAAGGCATCCGGTTTAATGATCACCAGCGTATTGTGCATGATCTTCATGTCCACGGAGGCCAGGAACGCCTCAACTCTTTGAACCAGTTCATCGTATCGATCTGTGGTGATGGCCCGGGTTTCCACGGGACACATACCGTCAAGCTCCCTGTTCTTGATAAAGGGGGTTTGTCTGCCGTACTCCCTGAATATCCCCTTTGAATCAATAAAATCCAGGGCGTGCTGTGACATGACTTCACCGTAGATGCCTGCAACGCCGCCTTCGACGGCAATCATGGCCGCCGCTTTTCCAATAACCTTGTCCGCAAGAAAGGCCCCCTTGAAATCAAGGCCCAGAATCTCCTTTGCTTCATAAAGGGGATAGATTCCCCGGGCTTTGGAGGTATAGACGACTTGCTGGTCCTTGACCATCACACAGGCGTACAATTCCTTCTCAAGCAGTTCCTTTGCCATTTCACGATCTGTCATACAACACCCTTGAAAAGCCCGCAGTCAAACCGGGACCATTTCCCTTTCAGAATAAATACTGTTTCATTATATCACAGGAATTTTTTGTCCACAATGCGGACAATGCCCCAATTTCAGTCTGCTGAGAGTCCTGTAACCCCTCTCCACTACTGGATAGCCACAATTCGGACAATAAGTATCAATGTCCTCCCCGACAAGATTCCCCGCATAGACATAATCGAGGCTGCCCCTCGCCTCCCGGACAAAGTCCCTGATGCGACCGGGACTCGTAGCCGGTATGGTATAGGTGAAGGCGGGGAAATACCGGCTCACATGAAGCGGAATTTCCTTTGAAAGCGCCTTGATCCATTCGACCATCCTCTTGAAAGATTCCAGTTCATCATTGACCCCTTCTATAAGCAGATGAGTGATTTCCACGTGAACTCCCGCTGTCACCAGGGCTTCAACGGTCCGAAGCACTTCCCCGAGTCCTCCCTTGATTTCCCTTTTGTAAAAATTCTCATCAAAGCTCTTGATATCGACATTCACGCCATCCAGAAAAGGTATCAGGGTTTTCAGGGGCCGGGGGTCGATAAAACCGTTGGTTACGAAAATATTGTCCTGTCCCTGGGCCTTGATGCCTTCAGCCAGGTCAAGGACCATGTCAAAGTACACGGTGGGTTCATTGTAGGTGTAGGCCAGTCCGATATTGCCCGGAGTCTCCAGGGCTTTTGCGAGGAGGTCCTTTATGCTCATGTCCACAGAGACCGGATCGGGATCCAGGGCTATGGCATGGTTCTGACAGAATCCACATCTGAAATTGCAGCCGAAGGATCCAAGGGACAAGACCATGGATCCCGGCTTGAAGTGAAAAAGGGGCTTCTTTTCTATCGGATCAAGATGCAGCGCCGTAATCTTCCCGTAGTTGAGACTGTAAAGCACCCCGGAGACATTCTTCATGCCTGAGCAAATACCGGTGGCCCCTGCCTCTAGAACACAATGATGAGGGCAAATCCCGCACTGGACCCTGCCGTGGCCCAGTTTCTTATAGAAGCCGGCTTCTTTCACTATTCGTATCTCTCGACTTCAAAAATTTCGATTTCATAGGATTCATGCTCCCGAATCCCGGCCTTGCCAAGCACAATCCGCAGCTGTTCTTCGGGAGTGTCCACCCCTTCAAGATTCGGCAGCAGCAGTCCGCTCTTGTAACCGCTTCTGACAATGACACCAAATTTCAGGGGGTCAAGGTCTTCAATTCCCGCAGCCGACTTCGGAGGATGGACCAAATCCACGGACAGCACCAGATCCCCCAGTTCCTCTTTCGTGATGGCTTCAAAGCGGGGGTCTTCCGTGGCGGCTGCAATGGCGCTGTGTATGATTTCCTCCCCCAGATTTTTCTTTGTCGGGCGATAGGTGCCGATACAGCCTCTCAATCCATGGGAATTCTTGATGGAGACAAAAGCACCAAAATCCTTCGTCTCAAAACATTGGCAATCCCCGTAGGGCGACTTTGAAGGATCCAGTACCCGGTGCGTTCTGACATAGGTTTCTATGGTTTCTCTGGCCAGCCTGACATGGATGTCTTCACTGGAACGTTTCCGGGCGACATGGGCGCGTCGGTCCTCGACAATTTCTTCAAGGATGCTGTCCCCACCGGATCGGATATCCTCAAAGGCCATCACAGCGTAACCGACGCCGAAGGGACCCTCATAACTGAGACTTTCCACAGTGTAAACACTTTGATCCAAGGCACCCAGAAGCATATCCACAGACCGTTTCCCGCACTCCCCCGCCTTTTCACAGAAGGTTGGACTCATCGTTACAATCCCAAGATGATTCTTTGTGAGTATCTTCTCCTGGAGCTGGTTGTCAAATTCAGGGCCGTCGGGATGGTAGCTGTAGGGACCTTCTTCCTTCAGACGGTGGGAAAGGTCTCCAATGGCAATGATTACCGTTGATTTTTGATTCTTCTCAATGGCTCTTCCCAGGGCCGCCCCCACCCGGTAATTCTCTCCATAGCTGAAAAGGCCATAAGTGAGCCCCACGCCCTGGAAGTCTTTGTAGTATTTCTGGATAAAGTACAAGGGCACCAGAATGCCGTGGTCGAGATGATTCGATACCCTGTACTCCCTGGCGGATTCCTTGTCTATCAGGGCGGTGGCAATCCCTTCATAATGCATTTCCTTTTGAAACTGCCGAATCAGCGAATCATCTTTTCCCATTGAGAAGGAAAGGGTGTTCTCTCCAAAACGGTGGAAATCCCCCTCCAGTTGAGGGTCGCTGTAAATCCCGATGCCATCAGAAAACATCGGGCCATGGGGGGTGATAAAAACAATGGTCTTCGGTTTCAAAGCGGCAATTCTCCTGCCCACCTCTTCCATGCTGTCAATGGTTCTTTGAATCTTCTTCTCCTCTCCCCTGCCGATCAAGGGAATGATCAAGGGGGGATGAGGGGTCAAATAGGCTGCCAGCAAGCTCATATGATCACTCCTTCCTTTTCCTTTATACCCACTGCGCCGACCGACACTCCAGGAGGATTCCCCCTCAAGAAAACAAAAGAGACCGCTTTTTTGAGAGCGGCCTCTTTTGTTGGTCAATATTTCTTGAATCGATACCCCGAGCCCCAGACGGTTTCAATGTACTTGGGGTTCGCCGGATCCTCTTCAATCTTCTCCCTGATTCTCCGGATATGCACGGCTATGGTCGAAACATCTCCAATGGATTCCATACCCCAGATTCTTTCGAAAAGTTCTTCCTTGCTGAAAACGACGTTGGGATTCTGGGCAAGAAACAAAAAAGTATCAAATTCCTTGTTGGTCAAGATCAACTCCTTTTTCCCTTGATAGACCCTTTTTGCCTCAACCTCTACTGTCAGATTGCCGATGAAAAGTTCCTTCGGCGCCTTCCGTGAATCCCCCATGGAATGATATCTGCGGAGGTTGGCATTCACCCGGGCAATGAGTTCCTGGGGAGAGAAGGGCTTTGTCACATAATCATCGGCACCCATTCCCAGCCCCCTGATTTTGTCAATATCCTGGCCCTTGGCGGATACCATGATCACAGGGACATTTTTGCTTTTTCTGAGTTCCCTGATGACTGAGAACCCGTCAATGCCCGGGAGCATCAAATCCAGAATCACCAGGTCAAAGTCCCCGTCGAGTCCCTGGCGGAGACCTTCGGCGCCATCTGTTACAATCTGAACGCTGTAGCCTTCAATCTCCAGATAATCCCTCTGAAGCTCTGCAATGGCTTCTTCATCCTCAACAATCAAAATGTGTTTCACGGCAACCTCCTCAAGGTAAAACTAATCTTGGTCCACTGGCCCGGATCACTCTGAGCCCAGATTTCTCCCCCGTGGTTTTCAACAATGCTTTTGGCGATAGAAAGTCCGATGCCGCTGCCGCTGAACTGGCCGGAACGGGCTTCGTCGACCCTGTAAAACCGGTCGAATATTCTTTTGAGCCTGTCCGTCGGAATCCCTGTGCCATTGTCCGCAATTGAGACAATCATCCATTCTTCTTCCGGTTCGACTTGGATAACAATCTCTTTGGCGGACTTGTCGAAAAATTTCTGTGCATTCTCCATCACATTGTCAATGACCCTTCTGATCTGATCCCTGTCCGCCTCCACCCTGACCTGCTTGTCCGCCATGAACTGAAGCTCAAGGGCAATCCCCCGGTCTGAAAACTGAATCTCATACTCCCTGAGACAATCCCGCAGATAGTCATAGAGAATCACGGGTTCCATCTTAAAGCTGATTTGTGAAACATCGAGGCGGCTGATGGTGCTCAGGTTTTCCACAAGTTTCTCCATCTTCCTGGTGTAGCGGCGGATAATCTGCAGATATTTTTCAATCTTTTCCGGGGTGTCGGCCACCCCGTCCGAAATGCCGTCAGCATATCCCTGTATCGCCGTGATTGGGGTGCGCAGATCATGGGAAATATTGGCAATCAGTTCCCTGCGCTGCCCTTCATATTGAAGCTCGAGCATCTGGGCTTCTCCCAGGGCCTGCTGCATCTCAGAAAACGCTTCAAAAACCTCTCCAATCTCATCCTCCCTGTCTAGGGGAAGAGGGTAGTCGAATTGCCCTTTGACAATATGATTGGCGGCATTTTTCATGGCCTCCAGGGGCTTTAAAGTATTCCTCAGAAAAATACTCAAAAAGACCAGGTGCATCACCCCATAACCCACCATCAGCCAGAGAATCAAAGGGGGTTTTGGAGGCCTGACGTCTGCAATGTCCCAGGGCTTTGGCGAAACCCCCCGCACCGTAATCTCTCCCCCCTCCAGCACAAGGGTGTCAGTGAACAGAGCCTTCTCCTTCAAATCCATGAGTGCCTCGAAGTCTTCGGATTTCATGATCACTTTTTCTCCCCGGGTCACTTCAAATGCCACTTCAGAAAATTCATTGATCAGACCCAGTTCCTCCAAGAGCTGTCTTTCACCGATTTCTTTTGCAACCGCCTGCTCATAATAACCCTCAATAAGAACCTCAAAGTCTTTTTCCTCTGATTTGAGAAAAAAGTCAATTTCCTCTGAATAGTCCTCCTGGAGACTCTGATGGATCGTGCCGATGACAGCCATGTAAATCACCAGGGGAATCAGCATGGAGAGGATATAGACCAGGACAAGTTTTTTCTTGAGGCTCATGGGCTTTGCTCCTTGTATATTAGTATTTGTCAGAGACGTGGTTCACTGACAGTGA
>LQBE01000046.1:15243-40039 GCA_002029975.1 delta proteobacterium ML8_F1
GGCGGGATAAATTCCGAAAAATATCCCAATGGTAATAGAAAATCCAAAGGCCATCAACAGGGCGTCGAAACTCATGGCCGCCGGTATACTGACCAGGCTCCCCACCACAGCAGTGAGTAAGCCTCCCACAACCACACCGATAAGTCCTCCCAGCAGGGAAACCGTCACGGCTTCTATCAAGAATTGTACCATAATATCCCTGTGTTGTGCGCCCAGAGCCTTTCGAATCCCGATTTCCCTGGTCCTCTCAGTCACCGACACCAGCATGATATTCATGACCCCGATTCCCCCCACAACCAGGGAAATGGCCGCAATGGCACTGATAAAGAGGGTGACCATACTCATGGTGCTGTTCACCATCTCAAGGACACTTTCAGGACTATAGCTTTCATACAGGGCCTTTTCACTATTGTTGTGAAGCTGCCCCAGGGCGCTAATAATCCTCTGGGTTTCTGTTGCCTGGTCCGCATCTCCCTTGAAGGTGATGGTGAGCCCGCTGAAATTTATTGTATTGTTGATCATCATCAGTGTTTTGTAGGGAACATAGCCGGTATAACCGGTAAATCCCTGCAGGGATTCCTCGGCGGCATAAACCCCGACAACCGTGAAGGCATTGCTGGCACGACCCGACGACACCATCAGGGTTTGTCCCACAGCGTCTTTTTCTCCGAACAACCCTTGTGCCAGCTCCGAATCGATGACAATGACTTTTTTATATCCCTTTAGATCAAATTCATTGATTCCCCGCCCTGACACCATTTCTAGGTCTTCCGATACAATAAGAGTTTCTGCGGCCCCCGTGAGGGTCATTCCCTTCTCCTCAACATCCCCGATGATTGATGTGGCAAGGCTTATCCTCGGGAGGACATGGCTGATGGCATCGAATTCCTCCACAAGAAATTCCATATCCGCTTCCGTAAAGTAATCCCCGGGGGCAAGGGGTTTTTCCCTGGAAATGCTGAGGGTGACATTGTTGACCCCGAGGGTTGAGAAGCTTTCCTCTAGCTGGGCCTGGGTGCCATTGCCCAGAGAAACAATGGTGATCACTGAGGAAATACCGATAATCAATCCCAGCATGGTAAGAAAGGACCGCATTCTGTTGCTCCAGATAGCCCCCATGGCGATTTTAAAAGCTTCAAGAATAGTCATGAGAAACCTCCTCATCCTTGACCAGTTCCCCATCGGCGAAAAACAGCCGACGATTGGTAATCGCCGCTACATCGTCTTCATGGGTCACCAGCAGAATGGTCACACCTTCACCGTGGAGTTCTTTGAAAATTTCAAGGATCTCCCGGGTGCTTTCCGAATCAAGATTCCCCGTAGGTTCATCGGCCAGAAGAATCGCCGGCGAATTCACCAGAGCTCTGGCAATGGCTACCCGTTGCTTCTGGCCTCCGGAGAGTTCTGTGGGCAGATGATGCATCCGGTCCCCAAGACCCACTCTTTTGAGAACTTCCTCGCTTCTTTTGATTCTCTCTTCCCTGGCTATGCCGGCGTAAATCATGCTCAGCTCCACATTCTTGAAGGCGCTGAGCCGGGGAAGCAGATTGAAGGACTGGAATACAAAACCTATTTTGCTGTTGCGCACCACGCCGAGTTCCTGGTCCGTCAAATCCTTTATTTCTCTTTGATCAAGGATATATTCCCCCGAGGTCGGTTTGTCGAGACATCCCAGAATATTCATCAATGTCGATTTCCCCGAGCCGGAATGTCCCACAATGGAGACAAATTCTCCCCTTGCAATTTCAAAACTGACTTTTTTCAGGGCCGCCACTTGAATGTCTCCCTGCCCGTAGATTTTCTCCAGATTTTTGACCTTCAACATTATTCTGTCCCCTCCTTAGTCAATTGGCGGTTGCGCATTCCCGGGATTGGACCGGCCGCCTCCCATTATCGGAAGTCCGCCGGTCCTCTCCTGGGCGAAATCCATCGTGCTGTAGACCACGACCTGGTCTCCCTCATGGAGTGATTCACTGATGACCTCAACCATCAAACTGCTTTCAATGCCTGTTGTGACCTCAACCAGTGTTTCTTCTCCCTGTGCATCCATTTTCATGACGTTTTCTCCCTGGGGTGTGATGACAATTGCATCATAGGGGACCACCAGCGCATCCCTTGCCTGTGCAAGGAGGATTTCAAGACCGGCGGAAAAGCCCGGTTTGATATTTTCATCAGTGTTATCAAGACTGACAATGATTGTAACCGTCACCTCACCTCCCGTGGTGTCACCGACCGGATAAATCTGAGTGACTACTCCTTCATAGCGCTCTGAAGGGTTCGCCAGAGCGTATACCACGGCCGGCTGCCCTTCCCGGATGCCCTGAACTTCGTATTCACTGACAGCCGCTTCAACTTCGAGCGCCTCTAGATTCGTAATTGTCATCAGGGCGGCCTTGTCTCCTATGGCTTCAAGATCTTCACCATCGAGACTTGTAACCGTTCCCTTGATGGGTGCCCTGACCTGAGCCCCGGCAAAATCCTCCTTGAGTTCCTCGAGTCTTTTGAACTCCATTTCAATATTCTTGTCGAGAATCATAATCTCGGAAGAAACGTCATACCCCTCATATTTTTTCTGATTCAAAGTATACTCATTGTATGCCTGTTCCATTTTGTCCCGGGACTGCTCAAGCGCCACTTTTGAAATACTCCCCTTCTCGTAAAGGGAAGTGTTCGCTTCATACTCCTCAAGCGCATCCTGGTAGTTGGCCTTGGACACGGCCATACTGTTGACATAAGATAGATTGCTTTGGGAAAACAGCTGTTTTCTCTGGGATTCATAATTGAGAAGACTGATTTCTGAAGCA
This sequence comes from delta proteobacterium ML8_F1, assembly GCA_002029975.1. Classification (GTDB taxonomy): domain Bacteria; phylum Bacillota; class Clostridia; order Peptostreptococcales; family Acidaminobacteraceae; genus ML8-F1. Next base: position 18,048 of record LQBE01000046.1, read on the forward strand.
AGTATTTTCTCCTCAATGGCCGCCGTATCCAGAGAAGCCAAAAGCTCCCCCGCTTCAACGGTCTGGCCGATGGTGACTTCAAGCTCCAGTGAATCACTGGCAAATGGGGCGACAACCGTTGCCTCCTCCCTGGCATTAATCGTCCCTGTGGTTTCAAAGGTCTGTTCGATGTTCTCCCTGGCGATTGTGAACAGCTGTGGACTCTGCTCGGTTCGGGCATTACTGCTGGCTCCCAGAAAAATCAGGGCCCCTGCGAGAACAGCTGCGACAATTGTCCCTGAGACAATCATCCGCCGCTTTTCTTTGAATATTCTTTTTATCTTGGTCATCCGGGTTCACCTCTTCTATGATTGATGCTATGAGTATACCCCAGAATGTTTTCAAAGGATTAAACCAGGGATTAACAGTTCATTAACATTGTGCGGACCGCATAAAAAAGCCTCCCGGTAACACTCCCGGGAGGCTTTGCTTTGCGATTATTCTCAAGAAAACTACCTCTTTGAAAACTGAGGTGATCTTCTGGCTTTTTTTAGACCGTATTTCTTTCTTTCCACCATTCGAGGATCTCTGGTCAGGAAACCTGCTTTTTTGAGGGTCCCCCGATATTCTGAATCCACTTCCAGCAGCGCTCTGGAAATACCGTGCCTGATAGCGCCGGCCTGGCCCGTAAACCCGCCGCCGTGAACTCTGACGATGACATCGTATTTCCCGAGGGTTTCAGTGAGAACCAAGGGTCTTTTGACTTCATTTCTGAGGATTTCGTAGTCGAGGTATTCTGAAATGTCTTTTTGATTGATTGTAATTTTTCCGGTACCGGGCAATAGTCTCACCCTGGCAACGGAGGTTTTTCTTCTGCCTGTTCCCTGGTATTGTTCAATAGCCATCAAATTACCTCCCTACAGCTCTAGTGCTTCAGGCTGTTGCGCACTGTGCTTGTGCTCAGGCCCTGCATAGACTTTTAATTTTGTGAACATCTGACGTCCCAAGGAATTCTTCGGCATCATGCCCTTCACTGCAAGACGGATGATTTCCTCAGGCTTTTTTGCCATCATTTCATTGTAGTTTCTTTCCCTCATATGTCCTAGATACCCTGTGTGCCAGCGATACATTTTGTCACTGGCCTTGTTCCCGGTCACTTTGACTTTTTCAGCGTTGATTACAATCACAAAGTCCCCTGTGTCCACATGGGGCGTATAGATTGGCTTATGCTTGCCTCGGAGAATGGTTGCAATCTGAGTGGACAAACGACCCAAGGTCTTGTCTGTTGCATCGACTACATACCATTTTCTCTCGATTTCCAATGGTTTCGCTACGTAAGATTTCATTGCTTACCTCCTGACATTCCTTGTTTTCACCTATATAAAAACCCGGGGCTAGTTGGGTTGTGTTCTATACAGTCAAGTAATATTCTATAATAGTTGCCCTCTTTTGTCAAGAATATTTAGTAGGTGATACCCTCCAAATAAAGGCCTGATGCCGGTGCCAGTCTATTGGTGAATTGCCTTGAGCGGCTGCTAAGTATCTCCCGGGTACTTTCAGGGCTACGGTGGCCTTTCCCGACCTCTACCAGGTGGAACACCATCAGACGGATCATATGGTAGAGAAAGCCGTTGCCTCTGAAGCGTATCCAGAGCTCGCCCTCCCGATCAATCCACTCAATCGCTCTGAGTTCCCGGACAGGGTTGATTGGCTTGACCCGGTCTCTCCTTGAAGAAAAAGCCGTGAAATCATGCCGACCCACCAGGAGGCTTCCGGCGGTTTTCATTTTTTGGGAATCCAGGGGCCCTGCGAACCAAAAATATTTCCTGTAAAAGAGAGATTCCTCCTCTTTGAAATTTATCTTGTAGAGGTAGGTTTTTTCCTTGGCGCTGTAGCGGGCATGGAAGTCCGGCGCTTCCTCCGCTGCCGACAGAATCCTGATGCTTTCATCGAGCTTGTTCCCCAGAAAGAGCTTCAGTCGCTCTGTGGGGATAGTGCCTTTGTAGTAGAAACTGAGACTCTGGGCCAGGGCATGCACCCCTTTATCCGTTCGCCCGGAGCCATTGATGGTAATGGTTTCTCTTAGAAGGCGACTGAAGGTCTTTTCCAGATAGCCCTGCAGGGTGATTTTCCCGGGGATGCGCTGCCAGCCCTGGAACCCGCTGCCGTCGTAGGCGATGAGCATGTGAATGTTCTTCATAGATAAAACCTCGCTCCGACAATCATCCCAATGTAACCAATCAAAAAGATGCCAGCCACCAGATCTCCTTTGGTATACCGCAGCACCTTCAGACGGGTGCGGTTTTCGCCGCCTCTGTAGCACCTTGCCTCCATGGCCATGGCCAGTTCGTCAGCCCTTCTAAAGGCGCTGATAAACAGCGGCACTAACAGGGGAATCAGACTTTTGGCCCGATTGATCAGATTGCCGCTTTCAAAGTCAGCCCCTCTGGCCATCTGGGCCTTCATGATTTTGTCCGTTTCCTGAAGCAGGGTGGGAATAAACCTCAGGGCGATGGTCATCATCATGGACAGCTCGTGGGCCGGAAGCCCGATTCTTTTGAAGGGATTCAAGAGGCTCTCTAGACCGTCCGTCAGAAGAATGGGACTGGTGGTCAGGGTCAAAAGAGAAGTGCCTGTAATCAGGAGAATCAACCGGAGCATCATGAAGAAAGCCTGATAGATTCCCTCTTTGGTGACGTTCAGGGGACCCAGTGTAAAAATCACCTCGCCCCGCGTCAGAAAAATATTGATTACAAAGGCAAAAATCAGAATAACCAGGATGGGCTTGAGTCCTTTGAGAATATAGCTCAAGGGGACCTTCGACACCCTGACAGTAACTGAGACAAATAAAAGAGCCGGGATATACTGGAAAAAATCCTTCACCAGGAACAGAGAAATGATAAACAACATGCTCGCCAGGATTTTAACCCTGGGATCCAATCGATGGATGGGTGATTCCACAGGATAGTACTGGCCAATGGTGATATCACGAATCATCTGGAACCTCCTAGCAGGTTGATAAGGGTCTTTTCAACCCCTTCAAAATTGATAACCCCCTGATCAATGGGAACTCCCCTTTCTCTCAAGGCCTTCACCAGGTAGAGAATTTCAGGCAGCCCGAGGCCGATGGCCTCCAAGCGGTCTCCGTGAGAGAACACTTCTTCCTTTGATCCGCTCATTTCAATTCTGCCCTGATGCATCACAATGATTCGATTGGCCAGCCGCGAAATATCCTCCATGGAGTGGGACACCAGAATCACCGTGACCCGGTGTTCGTCGTGGAGTCTCTTGATTTGTTGAAGGATTTCGTCCCGGCCACGGGGGTCCAGTCCTGCTGTAGGCTCGTCAAGGATAATCACCTCGGGTTCCATGGCCAGAACTCCGGCAATGGCAACTCTTCGCTTCTGGCCACCGCTGAGCTCAAAGGGAGATTTCTCTTTAAACTCATCGTAATCCAGATTGACAAGGTCCATGGCGTAGATGACCCGTCGCTGGATTTCAGAGTCATCGAGACCCAGATTGGAAGGACCAAAAGCAATGTCCTTGTAGACCGTTTCTTCAAAAAGCTGATATTCCGGGTACTGAAAAACCAGGCCGACCTTCTTTCTCAGTTCTGAGAGCTTGACCTTCTCCCCCGAAATATCCAGACCATTGATAATGATTTTGCCGCTTGAGGGCTTGATCAGACCGTTGAAATGCTGGATCAGGGTTGATTTTCCAGAACCCGTATGGCCGATAAGCCCTATGAACTCACCCTTTTCAATGGTCAGACTGATGTCTTCCAGGGCTGTGGTCTGAAAAGGCGTCCCCTGGTCATACACATAGGTTAAATTCTCTACAACAATTGCCATAGCGCCTCCACCATATCCTCCACATGAAGAATATCCTCACTCAGGGGATATCCCGCTTTTCTCAGTCCATGGGCCATCAAAGTCACCTGGGGGACATCCAGGCCCATATCCTGCAGTCTTTCCACATCGGAAAACACTTCCCGGGGCCTGCCATCAAGAATCACCCTGCCCTGTTCAAGAACCACTATCCGGTCCGCTCTCATGGCTTCCTCCATAAAGTGCGTAATATAGACCACCGTGATTCCCTTGACTCTATTCAAGGTCTCCACAGTCTCCATGACTTCTTTTCTGCCGATAGGGTCCAGCATGGCAGTGGGCTCGTCAAAAATAATACACTCGGGTTCCATTGCCAGAATCCCGGCAATGGCCACCCGCTGCTTCTGACCGCCGGAAAGCAGATGAGGGGGTTTGAGTCGATGCTCCCACATGTGGACCTGTTCGAGGGCACTGTCCACTCTTTTTCTGATTTCCCCTGACGGAATGCCAAGGTTTTCCGGACCGAAGGCGACATCCTCTTCCACCACCGTTGCGACAATCTGATTGTCAGGATTCTGGAACACCATGCCAGCCGTTTTGCGGATTTCCCAGATGGTCTCGGGATCGCCGGTATCGTGGCCGGCTACAAAAATCTTTCCCTCGGTGGGCAGCAGTATCCCGTTGATCAATTTTGCCAGGGTTGACTTTCCGGAGCCGTTATGGCCGATTATGGCGACGAACTCTCCCCTGGCAATTTCCAGATTCATGGATTGGATTGCCAGCGCATCGTATTCAGTTGTCCTGTAGCGGTAGGTCAGATTATTGATTTTTATCATTTCAATCCTCATCCAGTCCTAAACGGGTAAAAAAAGGGACTAATGAATAGTCCCTTAAAGTAGTTCGATAATCGCCATTGGTGCGTTATCCCCTCGTCGAGGTGCCGTTTTTATGATTCGGGTATAGCCGCCATTTCGCTCTTCATACTTAGGGGCAATTTCATCAAATAGATTCTTCACCACTGTTTCGCTCGTCAGATAGGACAGAGCCTGCCGCTTTGAATGCAGGTCCCCGCGTTTGCCAAGGGTGATCATTTTCTCGGCGGTTTTTCTGATTTCTTTGGCGCGGTTTTCCGTGGTAGTGATCTTGCCATGCATCAGCAACTGGGTGGTCATATTTCTAAGCATCAACTCCCGATGGGTATGCTTTCTTCCTAATGTTCTGTAAGCTGCCACTTTTCAACCTCCTTTACTCGTCATTTGATCTCATGGTTAAATCAAGTTCTTCTAGTTTGATTTTAACTTCTTCAAGGGATTTCTTCCCAAGATTCCTGACCTTCATCATATCATCTTCACTTTTCGAAGCCAGCTCCTCGACGGTATTGATCCCCGCACGCTTCAGGCAGTTGTAGGAACGCACTGACAGATCCAGTTCTTCAATGGTCATTTCAAGAACTTTTTCTTTTTTGCCCTCTTCTTTTTCAAACATGATTTCCATGTTGTCCACATGGTCCGTCATGTCAATGAAGAGATTTAAATGCTCCTTCATGATTTTCGCCCCAAGGGAAGCCGCTTCGTCAGGCTTGATGCTGCCATCCGTCCAGATTTCCAACGTCAGACTGTCATAATCCACATTCTGTCCAACCCTGGTTTTATCCACGGCAAAATTGACTTTTCTCACTGGAGTAAAAATCGAATCCACCGGAATCGTCCCGATGGGGGTGTCTTCGTCCTTGTTGGCATCGGCGGAAACATAGCCTCTGCCCTTTGCAATGGCGATTTCCATGCTCAGGGAGCCCTTTTCCTCCAGGGTTGCAATATGCAGGTCCGTGTCCAGTATCTCCACGTCCGCATCAGTGATAATGTCCCCGGCAGTAATCGGGCCCGGTTGATCCGTTTCAATCCTGATGATTTTAATCTGGTCATCGGAATGGATCTTGGCCGACAAGTCCTTCAGATTCAGCACGATTTCCACGACATCTTCCTTGACACGGTCGATGGTCGAGAATTCATGAAGCACATTGTCAATCTTCACCCATTTTACCGCCGTCCCCGGAAGCGAAGATAAAAGAATTCTCCTCAGGCTATTGCCCAAAGTCGTTCCATATCCTCTTTCAAGAGGTCCAATTATAAACTTTCCATAGTTGTTCTCTAAATCATATTCGACAACCTCTATGGTTGGCTTTTCAATTTCTATCATTCAAGACCCTCCTTCTTAACCTTAGTAATGAGGGTAAAAATCGGCGGATACCTATCTAGAGTAAAGCTCAATGATCATATGCTCTTCAATGGGGAGCTCAATGTCTTCTCTAGCCGGTAGAGCTACAATTTTACCTTCTAACTTTTCAAGATCCGCTTCAACCCAGTGGGGTGCGGTGACAGATTTTTCAGCCAGGCTCTTGAATTTCTCACTAGAACGCGACTTCTCTTTCACCTGAACAACGTCTCCTACTTTCAAAGTCATTGAAGGAATGTCTGCTTTTTTGCCGTTAATCGTAAAATGACCGTGGGTCACCAATTGTCGGGCTTCTTTTCTCGAACTGCCCATACCCATTCTGAAAACCACATTGTCGAACCGAAGCTCCAGTAATCTCAGAAAATTCTCTCCGGTGATGCCTTCCATCTTGACTGACTGATCGAAGATACCCCGGAACTGGCTCTCCAGCAAGCCGTAGTAACGCTTGACCTTCTGCTTCTCTCTTAACTGCATCCCGTAGTTAGACAGCTTGCCCCTTCGGGTACCGTGTTGTCCCGGAGCACTCGCCTTTCTGTTCATTGCACATTTATCAGAATAACATCTGTCACCTTTGAGGAATAGTTTTTCCCCTTCGCGACGACAGAGTCTACAAGATGGTCCTGTATATCTTGCCATATAAATTTACACCTCCTGTCACTATACTCTTCTTCTTTTGGGTGGTCTGCATCCGTTGTGGGGGATTGGCGTCACATCGCTGATCAGATTGATTTCCAATCCGGCGGCCTGTAAAGAGCGGATTGCCGCCTCACGACCGGAACCAGGACCCTTGACAAATACCTGAACGGATTTGAGTCCGTGCTCCATTGCTTCATTGGCAGCTGCTTCAGCAGCCATTTGAGCCGCAAAGGGTGTGGATTTTCTTGAACCACGGAATCCCTGGGCACCGGCACTTGACCAGGCAATGGCATTGCCATCAAGATCAGTCAAAGTGATAATGGTATTATTGAATGTAGACTGGATATGCGCTTGTCCGCGTTCAATATTCTTCTTTTCACGTTTTTTTCTTCGGACTTTTTTTCCTTTAGTCGCCATCTAGCAAACCTCCTTACTTTTTCTTTCGTCCAGCAGTACGCTTTGGACCTTTACGGGTTCTCGCATTGGTCTTTGTCTTTTGTCCCCTTACAGGAAGACCTTTTCTGTGTCGAATGCCTCTATAGCAACCAATCTCTTTAAGTCGTTTGATGTTCATCGCTACTTCTCTTCTGAGATCACCTTCAACAGTGACTTCCGAATCGATTATCTGTCTTAAGTTGCTTACCTCTTCTTCTGTCAGATCCTTGATTCTAGTATCCGGATTGACGCCAGCTTGATTCAAAATCTTTTGTGATGTTGGTAGTCCAATTCCAAATATATAAGTCAGTCCAATTTCAGCCCGCTTATCTCTCGGAAGGTCAACACCTGCGATTCTCGCCATCTACTTACACCTCCTGGTTAATAGCAAAAAGTTATTATATATCAAATGACAACGGTTTAATCCATATCTGGTTAATCAGCCGCACCGGTTATCATTCAAAAGCATTTACCCCTGTACTTGTTTGTGCTTTGGATTTTCGCATATAATCATGACTTTTCCCTTGCGTTTGATGACTTTGCATTTTTCACACATGGGTTTCACTGATGGTCTAACTTTCATGTTATACCTCCTTATTTCTTTCCACGCCACACGATTCGCCCTTTGGTCAAATCGTAGGGAGACAATTTCAAGGTAACCATATCTCCAGGCAAAATTCTTATATAATTCATTCTTAGTTTCCCGGTTATATACGCCAACACGATATGTCCGTTTTCCAGCTTGACCTTGAAGTTTGCATTGGGCAAAGCTTCAATCACCACACCTTTGACTTCAATCGAATCATTGTTCGCCATTTGTGAACCTCCTAACTCAGTTCCTTCTCTAAATTAAGTTTCGCAATTTCCCGTCTTACCATTGAATTTGTTATCTTCTCCTGCTTCTTGATCTTCTCGTAAATAAACTGACTCGTCTGGTCCGTCCACAGCAGATGCTTCACTTTCTTCTTCTTGGGATTCTCGATTTTTCTCAAGTCTCCATCCACCAGATAGACATAATTCTCATCGATGACGCTAATCACGACGAAATATTTTCCATGGTCTCTACCTGCCTTGGAAATAACAAGTTGTCCTGGTAAAAACTTGGAAGTATTTATCAATATAAACACCTCACTTTAAAGAACGGTTAGGAGCTCAGGTCCACCCGGTGTGATTGCCAGGGTGTTTTCGTAATGAGCCGATAATGAGTTGTCCAGAGTTACCACCGTCCACCCGTTGGAAAGGGTTCTGACATCGTATCCCCCATAGTTTACCATAGGTTCAATGGCAAATACCATGCCGCTTTTCAACTTGGGTCCCTTGTTGGGTTCTCCGTAGTTGGGAATCTGGGGATCTTCATGAAGGGATTGTCCTATGCCGTGACCGACATAATTTCTTACCACTGAAAACCCGTGGCTCTCGACAAAGGTACCGATGGCATGGGATACATCGGAAAGCTTATAGCCTTCCCGGCAAAATTCCAGACCCTTGAAAAAGCTCTCCCTGGTGACATCGATCAGTCGCTGGGCTTCATCACTGATTTTTCCGACGCCATGGGTTCTGGCGGCGTCCCCGTGATACCCCTTGTAGAGGGCACCGATATCCACACTGATAATGTCACCCGGTTCCAGAATCCTGTCCCCGGTGGGAATCCCATGCACCACTTCGTCATTGATCGAACTGCAAATGCTTCCCGGAAAACCGCCGTATCCCTTGAAAGACGGTACCGCATCATGGTCACGTATGACTTTTTCTGCAATCTGGTCCAGCTCCAAGGTGGAAATGCCCGGTTTCACATGCTGAGCGACAACCTCATGGGTATAAGCCACGATTTTCCCAGCTTCCTTCATGATTTCAATTTCCCTGTTTGATTTCACAATTATCATTCTATTCACCCAGTATGCTGACAATATCCTGGAATACTTCTGATATTTCTTTGTGTCCATCGATATCAACCAAAAGTTCTTTCCCGGCATAATAATCAATCAGCGGAGAGGTTTCGTCCTGATACACTTTGATTCGATTGGCAACCGTTGACTCGTTGTCATCGTCTCTTTGGTAAAGCTCACCACCGCATTTGTCACAAATCCCCTCAGCCTTCGGAGGATTGAACGTCACATGATAGGTCGCTCCGCAATTTTTACAGATTCTTCTGCCAACAGCTCTTTGCACAAGCACCTCGGGATTCACCACCACATTGATGACACAATCCAGGCTGTCACCAACCCCTTCCAGGTACTCATCCAGGGCAATCGCCTGGTTCAAAGTTCTTGGAAATCCGTCCAGCAGATAGCCCTTTTGAGTGTCAGGTTCCTTGAGGCGATCCACTACAATGTCCACTACCAGGGAATCCGGAACCAGTTCCCCCTGATCCATATATTCTTTCGCTTTAAGACCCAGGGCGGTGCCTTCCTTCAGGTTTTTTCTAAAGATGTCCCCCGTTGAAATATGAGGGATCTGGTACCGCTCTGAAATACTTGCCGCCTGTGTTCCTTTTCCAGCCCCCGGGGGGCCTAAAAGCACTAGCTTCATTCTACACCTCTACTTCAAAAATCCTTGGTAGTGTCTCATCACCATTTGCGCTTCAATCTGTTTCATGGTCTCAAGTGCCACACCAACAACGATCAGCAGGGAAGTCCCTCCAAAGGATATCTGCAACTCACCCAGGGCCAGAATCACATTGGGCAGGGTTGCAATGGCTGCAAGAAAGACAGCTCCCGCCATGGTCAACCGGTTCATGGTCCTGGTCAAATATTCTGTCGTCGGTCGACCCGGTCTGATTCCAGGGATGAATCCGCCATTCTTCTTCATATTCTCAGAAACTTCCATGGGATTGAAAATTACAGAAGTGTAGAAATAGGTGAAAAAGATAATCAACACAGCATTGAGGGTATTGTACAGCAATGTCGTTGAGTTGAAGTAGGTGGAAATCCACAGATAGAATCCGGAGGACGGCCAGAACTGGGCGATAGTGATCGGGAACATGAGCAGTGAAATGGCAAAGATAACCGGTATGACGCCGGCCTGATTGACTTTCAGTGGAATGTGGGTGTTGTGACCCCCATACATTTTTCTGCCAACAACCCGTTTAGCGTATTGCACCGGGACTTTTCTGGCTCCCTGCTGGATATAAATGACACCCATGATGACAATCACAGCGATAATCAGGAAAACCATAATGCTGAGAATGCTGAGCTCGCCGGCCATCAACTGGGATCCGATGCGGATTGTAGCATCCGGGATGCCGGCAATGATTCCCGCAAATATAAACAGTGAAATACCGTTGCCGATACCGTTTTCATTGATTTTCTCGCCCAGGTACATTAAAAAGGCGGTCCCGGCAGTCAGGGTGATTACAGAAATCGCCACAGACTGTGCATTATAGGTGATAAAAGCCTGTCGGAAAAATCCGACACTGATGCCAAAGGATTGAATCAACGCTAGAATCACTGTCCCGTAACGTGTGAACTGCGCCAGTTTTTTTCTTCCCGCCTCTCCTTCCTTCGCCATGGCTTCCAGACTTGGGATGGCGATCTGAAGAAGGTTCACGATAATTGATGCCGTAATGTAGGGAGAAATCCCCAGTGCGAAAATGGTGAAGTTTTTAAAAGCACCACCGGACATCAGGTTGAAAAACCCGATAAGTCCTTCGTCCGCAGTGAAGAGGGTGGCCAGTTTCATTTTGTCGATTCCAGGCACTGGAATTGCGGCACCCAATCTGAAAATGATGAGCATTGCCAGGGTGTACAGGATTCTCTTTTTCAAATCGGGAATTTTCCAGGCATTTTTAAGTGTTGAAAGCAATTAAATCACCTCAACCTTCCCTCCAGCTGCTTCGATTTTCTCCCTAGCAGACTGAGTAAATTTATGTGCGGAAATGGTCAGTTCTTTATTTAATTCTCCGTCGCCTAGAATTTTCACTTCATTGTTGAGGCTTTTTACCAAGCCCTTTTCTACTAAAAGCTCAGGGGTTACCTTCGTCTTGGCTCTGAACTGGTTCAAGTCAGAAACATTGACGATAGACCACTGCTTCTTGAATCTGGCGTTGGTGAATCCGCGCTTTGGAATCCTTCTGAAAAGGGGCATCTGACCACCCTCAAATCCAGGTCTCACGCCACCACCTGAACGGGATTTTTGTCCATTCATCCCTCGTCCAGCTGTGGTTCCCAAGCCAGATCCAGTACCACGGCCAACTCTTTTTTTAGACTTTCTCGCACCTTCAGCAGGCTTTAAGTCATGTAGTCTCATTGAGTTTGCACCTCCTTTTTAAACTTCTTCAACTTCTACTAAATGCACTACCTTAGCGATCATGCCCCGCATTTGAGGATTGTCCGCTTTTTCAACGACTTGACCAATTTTCTTCAAGCCCAGGGCTTCAATATTTTTTCTATGCACAGGTTTAGTGCCAATTGTACTTTTAATCAGTTTGATTTTTAAAGTCTTAGCCAAGGCTATTGACCCCCTAACCTAAAATTTCTCTTACCGTCTTGCCGCGAAGTTTTCCAACCTCTGCCGCAGTTTTAAGCCCTTTGAGCCCTTCCATCGTTGCATTGACAACGTTTCTAGGATTATTTGAGCCCAAGGATTTTGCCCTGACATCTCTGATGCCGGCAAGCTCAAGTACCGCACGCACGGGACCTCCCGCAATTACTCCGGTACCCTCTTTCGCTGGCATGAGATACACCACTCCGGAACCGAATCTTCCCCTGATGTCGTGAGGGATGGTCGTTCCCAAGGTAGGCACATAAATCATGTTCTTCTTGCCATTCTCAATGGCTTTTCGGATTGCTTCAGGCACTTCCAGGGCTTTGCCCTTGCCGATACCCACATGTCCATTGCCATCGCCGACGACGACCAGGGCACTGAATCTGAAGTTTCGGCCACCCTTGACAACCTTAGTGACTCGATTGATATTGATTACTTCTTCTTTAAGATCTAATTTCGATCCATCGATTCTACTTTGAACCATTCTATCCCTCCTTTTTAGAATTTCAGTCCGGCTTCCCTGGCACCGTCAGCCAGCTCTTTCACACGGCCGTGATAAAGATATCCACCCCGGTCGAAAACCACCTGGGACAGTCCTTTTTCCATGGCTTTTTTAGCTACGAGTTCTCCTACGAACCTTGCGGCTTCCTTGTTGCTGCCGTTTTTGAATTTGCCTTCGAGTTCCTTGTCCAGGGATGAAGCGCAAACCAAGGTGTTTCCGTTAACGTCATCGATGATTTGTGCGTAGATATTGGTATTGCTTCTGTACACATTCAACCTAGGACGTTCAGGAGTTCCAGATATTTTCCCCCGCACACGTTTCTGGCGGGATTGTCTGCTTTTATTCTTGCCGATCTTATTGATCATGTTGTCACTCCTTCCTACTTACCAGCTTTTCCTTCTTTTCTTCGTACATGTTCGCCAGCATATCTTACGCCCTTGCCTTTGTAGGGCTCAGGTTTTCTCAGGTCTCTGATTTTGGCTGCGTAGTTCCCTACAACTTGCTTGTCAATCCCCTTGACGATGATTTCAGTCTGTACGGGGACCTCTGTGGTGACGCCATCGGGATCCGTCATGACAACAGGGTGTGAAAACCCCAGCTGAAGATCCAGATCATTACCTTTTTTCGTGGCTCGATAACCGACGCCAACAATTTCCAATTTCTTCTCATATCCCTTTGTAACCCCTTCTACCATGTTGGCGATGAGCGATCGATACAAACCGTGCATGGATCGGTTCACCTTCAAGTCATTGGGACGGGTCACCACGATTTGATTGTCTGTGAGTTCGACTTTGATGTTCCTGTCGATTTTTTCACTCAATGTGCCAAGGGGTCCTTTTACTGAAACAAGGTTGTCCTTGTCAATCGTAACGTCGACACCCTGGGGGATATCTATCGGAAGTTTACCTATTCTAGACATCATTACACCTCCTAAGCCTGATTACCATACGTAGCAAAGTACTTCGCCACCTACGCCTTTTTTTCTTGCTTCCTTGTCTGACATAATGCCCTCAGATGTTGAAATAATTGCAATACCAAGACCTCCAAGAACCCGGGGAACCTCTGTGTTTTTCACATAGACTCTCAAACCCGGCTTAGAAATTCTTTTCAGTCCACTGATTACTTTTTCATTGTTGGGTCCGTATTTTAATTCGATTTTAACAATACCCTGCTTGTTGTCCTGTTGTACGTCAAAATTTTTGATGAAACCCTCATCCAAAAGAATCTGGGCAATTTTAGTCTTCATGTTAGAAGCAGGTATTTCTACGCTTTTATGTTTAACGCTGTTCGCATTTCTGATACGGGTTAACATATCTGCGATAGGATCTGTTATCATCATGGTTATAACCTCCTTTCAAACTTTACCAGCTTGCCTTTCTCACTCCTGGTATTTCGCCTTTATAAGCCAGTTCTCTAAAGCATATTCTGCAGACACCGTATTTTCTCAAATAGGCATGGGGTCTTCCGCAGATAGAGCATCGGTTGTATTCTCTGGTCGAATACTTCTGCTCGCGGGATTGTTTTATCTTTAAAGCTTTTTTAGCCACAGCACACCCTCCTTTTATTTACTGAATGGCATTCCCATCAAACGCAGCAACTCACGGGATTCTTCATCGGTCTTTGCCGTTGTTACGATGGTCACATCCATTCCCCTCACCGCATCCACCTTGTCATACACGATTTCAGGGAATATCAGCTGTTCTTTAACGCCAATCGAGAAATTACCTCTACCATCAAAGGAATTGGAATTCACGCCTCTGAAGTCACGTACCCGAGGAAGGGCAATTGAGACGAACCGGTCGAAGAACTCATACATTCTTTCCCCTCTCAAAGTCACCTTGGCCCCTACGTTCATTCCGGCACGGACCTTGAAGTTAGCGACCGACTTTTTCGCCTGGGTCACTATGGGCTTTTGACCTGTGATTAAAGAAAGTTCCTCTACGGCGCTTTGCAGGTATTTCGTGTTTTCTTTTGCTTCACCCAAGCCCATATTGACGACAATCTTCTCAAATCGCGGAGCTTGCATCGGACTTGAATACTGGAATTTATCAATTAACGCTTTTTTGACTTCGTTGTTGTATTTTTCTTTAAGTCTAGCCAACTTGATTTACCTCCTTTCAAAGTAAGGATTAGTCTAATGTCTCTCCACTTTTGACGGAGACTCTTACTTTTTTACCGTTATCTAATATTTGATGTTTGATTCTGGTTCCTTTTTTAACCTTGGAATCATAGTACATGACATTGGATACATGCACCGGTGCTTCCTGATGAATGATCCCACCCTGCTGTACTTTCTGAGTAGGCTTCTGATGCTTTGTCACCATATTGACGCCTTCAACGATCACGCGATTGTCAGCTTTGTTGATCTGAAGGACCTTGCCTTTTTTACCCCGGTCTTTTCCCGAGATGACAATGACTGTATCACCTTTTTTTATATCCACTTTTGACACCTCCTATTAAAGTACTTCAGGAGCTAAAGAAACAATCTTCATAAATTTCTTGTCCCTAAGTTCACGAGCGACCGGGCCAAAGATTCGCGTTCCCACAGGATTCAGATCATCCTTGATGATAACTGCCGCGTTATCATCGAAGGCCAGATGGATGCCATCCTTGCGTCTGATGCCTGATTTGGATCGAACAATCACTGCTTTGACTACCTCGCCTTTTTTTACAACACCACCTGGTGTTGCATTTTTAACGGCACAAACCACCGTATCTCCGATATTGCCATATTTCCTTTTTGAACCACCTAAGACGCGGATGACAAGCAATTCTTTTGCACCGGAGTTGTCCGCCACTCTTAAACGGGTTTCCTGTTGTATCATGGATTTACCTCCTCTGACAACCTATCTTACTTAGCTTTCTCAATGATTTCGACTAATCTCCATCCCTTGGTTTTGCTAAGTGGTCTGGTTTCCATTATTTTTACTTTATCCCCGATGGCACAGGTGTTGTCTTCATCATGGGCCTTGAATTTTTTTGTTCTTTTGACTCTTTTGCCGTAGATTGGATGCTTGATTGTGGTTGCAACCTCTACAACGATTGTCTTGTCCATTTTGTCAGAAACCACCTGACCGACCCGGACTTTTCTCAAACCTCTTTCACTCATAGCCAAACCTCCTTTAGCTTAAGCTTCTAACTCCATATCCCTTAAAACCGTTTTAACACGGGCAATGTCCTTTTTGACCAGTCTGATTTTACTGGTATTGTCCAATTGCCCTGTAGCCAGTTGGAATCTTAGATTAAAAAGCTCATTCTTTAAATCCAATAATTTGGTATTCAACTCATTGCCTGTCATATCTCTGAATTCTTTAGCTTTCATCAGATTCACCGCCCTTATCCACCAATTCGTCTCTTTTAACGAATTTACACTTGATCGGTAATTTGTTCGCAGCCAATCTCATCGCTTCCCGGGCAACTTCCTCTGAAACCCCGGACATCTCAAACATTACCCGACCCGGTTTAACGACCGCTACCCAGTATTCGGGGGAACCTTTACCGGCACCCATCCGAGTCTCCGCCGGCTTCTGTGTTACTGACTTGTGAGGGAAAATTTTAATCCAAACCTTGCCCCCTCTTTTGATTCTTCTATTGATCGCAATCCTTGCCGCTTCAATTTGATTGGATGTGATCCATGCAGGCTCCATAGCAGCCAGTCCGTATTCTCCATAGGTCACCGTATTGCCTTTTTGCGCTTGCCCTTTCATTCGGCCACGATGGACTCTACGGTGTTTTGTTCTTTTAGGCATTAACATGGTTTTGCCTCCTTCCTGCAATATTATCGTTGGTTGGTTCTTTTATTGTTTGGGCTGTTGGTGTTCCGTTTGGGCTTGCGATCCCTCGTAGGTCGCTTATCTCCAGGCTTTCTTGCCGCCAACCGGTTGAGCACTTTGCCTTGTCCTGGTTTTGAAAGGACTTCACCGTTGTTCATCCATACTTTGACGCCGATTTTTCCATAAGTGGTATCAGCTTCCGCGAAACCGTAGGAAATATCCGCCCGCAAAGTCGATAATGGCACATTGCCCTCAGAATAGCTCTCTGTTCTCGCCATGTCCGCACCGCCAAGTCTTCCGGAAACGCCGATCTTGATTCCCTTGGCACCGGCGCGCATGCTCCTTTGAATCGCCTGCTTCATGGCTCTTCTGAAGGAGATTCTTCTCTCCAGTCCAAAAGTGACGCTTTCTGCAACGATTTGCGCATCAAGATCAGGGTTTCTCACCTCGGAAATATCGATGTGAATGTTCTTTTTAGTGATTTTTTCCAGATCTTCCCGGATGGCCTTGATGTTTTCTCCGCCTTTGCCGACAATCATGCCCGGCTTGGCCGTGAAAATATTGACGAAAACGCGATTGTTCGCTGTTCTGTCCACATAAACTCTAGCAATGCCAGAGGTATAGTATTTTTTCTTGATATATTCTCTAATATCATAGTCCTCTTTAAGCAGTGCCGGAAAATCCTTTTTGTCAGCGTACCATTTTGAATCCCAATCCTTGATAATTCCGACTCTTAACCCATGGGGGCTTACTTTTTGACCCATTCAACGTTCCCTCCTTTACTCTTTTTCAGCCACAACAACACCGACATGACTGGTTCTGTGTTTGATGGGGTTGGCTCTACCCATTGAACCGGCCTTCCAACGCTTCATTGTGGGACCCTGATTAGCGTAGATATCGGTGACAATCAGATTCTCCTGGTCCATGCCGTGATTGTTTTCAGCATTTGCCACGGCAGAGCCCAGAACTTTCAGAAATATCTCCGCACCCTTGTTGGGTGTGAATTTAAGTATCGCTTTTGCTTCGCTTACACTCTTTCCCCTCACCAGGTCAGCAATAGGCTTCATCTTTCTGGGGGAAACTCTGACATACTTCGCTACAGCTTTAGCTTGCATTTTGTAGCCTCCTTTCAGTTGATCTCCAACTATATTTATCTGACCTTGCTCGACTTGTCGCCGGCATGGGATCGAAAGGTTCTAGTTGGTGAAAATTCCCCTAATTTATGCCCGATCATATCCTCAGTCACGTAGACCGGAATATGTTTCCTGCCGTCATATACCGCAATGGTGTGTCCAACCATTTGAGGAAAAATAGTTGAAGCTCTTGACCAAGTCTTGATGACTCTTTTCTCTCCGGAATTGTTCATGCTCTCAACTTTCTTGAGTAAACCCTGGTGGACAAAAGGCCCTTTTTTAAGAGATCTTCCCACTTGAATCGTCCTCCTTTCAAAATTAACCTATTTTTTCTTGCGTGATCTGACAATATATTTATCAGAAGCCTTGTTTTTCTTTCGCGTTTTGTAGCCAAGTGCCGGTTTCCCCCAGGGGGTTACAGGAGAGGGACGGCCAATCGGTGCCCGACCTTCACCACCACCGTGGGGATGGTCGTTGGGGTTCATGACAGAACCTCTGACCGTCGGCCGGATGCCCATGTGACGTTTTTTCCCGGCTTTACCGATGGAAATATTCTCGTGGTCCAGATTCCCCACCTGGCCGATGGTGGCCCGGCATTCAATTCGAACCATTCTCACCTCGCCGGAGGGCAGCTTCACTTGCGCATAATTGCCTTCCTTGGCCATGAGCTGGGCGGAATTGCCGGCTGAACGGACCATCTGACCACCCTTGCCGGGCTTGAGTTCAACGTTGTGAATCATGGTGCCGACAGGAATTTTTCCCAGTGGCAGCGCATTGCCCACTTTGATGTCTGATTTCTCGCCGGAGAAAATGACATCTCCCACCTTGAGCTTGTTGGGTGCGAGGATGTACCGCTTTTCCCCGTCGGCGTAATTGAGCAGCGCAATATTGGCGCTTCGGTTGGGATCGTATTCGATGGCCGCAACCTTGGCGGGCACATCATCCTTGTTCCTCTTGAAATCGATGATTCTATATTGGATCTTGCTTCCGCCACCGCGGTGTCTCACAGTGATTTTTCCGGAATTATTTCTACCTGAGTTTTTCTTTATGGCAACTACCAAAGACTTTTCGGGTTTCTTTTTGGTGATTTCTTCAAACGTTGAAACCGTCATGTGTCTTACAGCGGGAGAAGTGGGTTTATAACTCTTGATCCCCATGATTTCAGCCTCCTTTTATTGTTATTACATGCCCTCGAAGAATTTGATCTCTTTGCTGTCTTCAGAAAGCTGCACGATCGCCTTCTTCCAGGTCGGTCTGAGTCCTACGAATTTGCCTTGTCGTTTTTTCTTGCCCTTCACCGTCATGGTGTTGACATTCAAAACCTTTACATCGAATATTTTTTCGATGGCCTGCTTGATTTCCACCTTGTTCGCACTCCGCGCCACTTTGAACGTGTACTTTTTCTCAGCGGTGCGGTCCACACTGGTCTCAGTGACAATGGGGGCGATAATGACATCGTAAGGCGTTTTCATTATGCGTACACCTCCTCGATTTTCTTGACCGCATCCAGGGTAAGAATAAGATACTCATGATTGAGTACATCGTAAACATTGAGGGTGTCCACAAAACTTGTTTGAACACCAGGAATATTTCTGGCAGACAGGACGACCTTGTCTTCTTTTCCCGCAGTCACGATCAACGCTTTTCCCTGGGCTTCAAGAGCCTTTAGTATGGCAATCACATTTTTTGTTTTGATTTCGTCAAGGGTAAAGTCATTAACGATTTTCAATTCCTGGTCCACCGCTTTGCCGCTGAGGGCTGAACGCATGGCGAGCTTTCTGGCTTTTTTGGAAATTTTGTACCCGTAGGTTCTGGGCTTGGGCGCAAACACAATGCCGCCCCCTTTGTAATGCGGTGCTCTGATGGTTCCCTGTCGCGCTCGACCGGTCCCCTTTTGTCTGAAAGGTTTTCTCCCGCCACCTCTGACCTCGGCTCTTGTTTTGGCGGATTGTGTTCCCTGGCGATTGTTGGCCAGGATATTTCTTACTACGTCATGCATTACAGGTATATTAGGCTCGATACCGAACACCTTTTCACTCAATTCGATTTCTTCCAAACCTTCACCTGAAAGGTTATATACACGAAACTTAGGCATCGTCACTCCTCCTTTCATCAGCTGTTATTTATTCTTAACAGTTTTTTTGATGGTCAGAATTCCACCCTTGGGGCCTGGTGTTCCACCTTTGACCAAAAGCAGATTCTTTTCAGCATCAACTCTAACAACTTCCAAGTTTTGAACCGTCACTTTTTCATTCCCCATTCGACCAGCCATATGGGTTCCCTTGATGACTCGTGCCGGATAGGCTGAGGATCCCAGTGACCCGGCCCCCCTGTGGTATTTTGAACCGTGGGTTTCCGGCCCTCTGGACTGGTTCCATCTTTTGATGGCTCCGGCAGTTCCCTTGCCCTTGGAGACGCCGCTGACATCAATCTGAGCCCCGGCTTCAAAGAGGTCCACCTTGATTTCCTGACCCAGGGTGAAGGCCTCGGGATTGTCGACTCTAAACTCCGCCAAGTGTTTCTTCAAGGAAACACCGGATTTTTCAAAGTGACCTTTCTCAGGCTTGATGCCCCTTGACTCCTTTTTGTCCTCGAAGGCTACCTGGACTGCATTGTAACCATCCGTGGCTTCTGTTTTAATCTGTGTGACAAACATCGGTCCGGCTTCAATCACACTGACCGCCATGAATTTTCCGTTTTCATCAAAAATCTGGGTCATGCCGATCTTTTTTCCTAAAATTCCTAACATTCCTACACCTCCCAAAAATCTTACAGCGGATTGCCCTATGCAATCATCCTAAAATCTGAGATCTATTTGAACTCATACTTAGTCGCTTACAACTTGATTTCAATGTGTACGCCAGCGGGTAGATCCAAACGTTTGAGAGCATCACTGGTCTCTTTGGTCGGATTGAGAATATCAATCAACCGCTTGTGGGTTCTTCTTTCAAACTGCTCTCTCGAATCCTTGTACTTGTGAACCGCCCTCAGAATCGTGACAATTTCTTTCTTTGTGGGAAGGGGTACGGGACCTGAAACCTCTGAACCGGTTCTTTTCACACTCTCCACAATTTTTGCCGCGGATGCATCAAGGACTTGATGATCGTAAGACTTGAGTACCAATCTGATTTTTTGTAAACCTGCCATTTTTTTACCTCCTATCATCGCATGATTTCATACGATGGGGCGTAAACTAACCCTGGTGTTCCATGGTCGTTTTTTAATTAATTCAGCCCGCATCGCCCACTTCGTGAGTAGACATACTCCGCAAAAGTTCTCCATTAGTCCTGGTAACCTTCTGCCTCATCGCACAGTTTCACACACTAAAATAGTATATAGCAAAACCTTGCGTTTAGCAAGGTTTTTGCTTGATTTTATTGAATTTTATTGATACCGCTATCTGAGCGCTTTTTCCACAGCCTCTGCCGCCTTGACCATGGGATATGCCGCTGGTGATGCGGTGAGCAGCGGTTGGGTCCCTATCTGCATCATCAATAAATCATGGACATTCATGTGATTCTGGATAACGATTCCCAGGGCATTGGTGAGTTCCCCCACCGACTTGCCACCCAGCACTTCGCCGCCCAGGATCACGCCGCTTTTCTTTGAAACGATGAGCTTGACCGTCTGCTTGTGGGCGTCTTTGATCTGACCCGGGTGACGGTCCATTCCTGTAAAGGATCCGGTGACTACCTCAAATCCTTCTTTTCTGGCGGTTTTTTCAATCAGGCCGGCAACTCCCAGCGCCGTTTCTCCGATGCAGGTATCATAGATGCCGACGGTTCCCCTGAAGGTGCCGAAGGTGCACAGGTCATAAAGGTTCATCCCGGCTACCCTGGCTTCAGTACAGGCAGTGGATGCCAGCATGATTCTCGAAAGTTTTCCCGTCGAAAAATCAACCTTTGAAGCACAGTCGCCGGCGGCGAAAACATCCGGTGTATCCGTTCTTCTGTATTGGTCCGCCTTGATGAAGCCGAATTCATTCAGCCCAAGGCCCATGCGGGCAGCCAGGTCTGTATTGGGTCGGTAGCCCATGGAGAGAATCACTGCATCAACTGCTATCTCTGTCCCGTTGTTGAGTTTTACTTGTGTCGCCTGGTCTTCTCCCACGATTTCTTCTATCCCGACCCCGGTCATTACATTGACGCCACGCTCGGACAGGAGGTTCTGCGCCTCGAGGGCGAATTCTTCATCAAAAGTCGCTCCCAGAATCGTGTCCTGTACCTCGACAAGAGTCACCTCTTTGCCAATCTTGTTGAGTTCATCGGAAACTTCAACGCCGATAAAGCCGGCCCCGACAACCACAATCTTTTTCATGCCTTCCAGTTTTTCGTGGAAGCTGTCGAGATAGACCTTGTCCTTGGGAATCGTGTAGACGTTTTTCTTGTCTGCGCCCTTGAGCCAGCCCGGTACCACCGGCAGGGAACCGGTGCCCATGATCAGCTTTTCATAGCTAAAGGTTTTGCCTCCCTTTGTGGCAGCTGTTTTTTTATGCACATCCACATCCGTGACTTCATCCACCACGATATTCACACCGAGGCTGATTAGTCCTCCATCGGGAAGAATATTGTTGTCACTGCTTCCCACTGAACCGTAGATATAGGGGATTCCGCAGGGAATCATCACCTTTTCCTCTTTACGGACCACCGTAACCTCTTTATCGGGGAAATTTGATTTTGCCGTCATGGCCGCAACCAGTCCCGTGGCGCTTCCCCCGATAACTAAAACATCTGTTTTGATCATTTCCTTACCTCCTTGAATTTTGAGAATATTCCTTGGCATGGCATTCTCATGAGTCGTATCACGATACTTTTTTAACAATTCAAGGGTAATACAATTGATAATGTTTGTCAATTATTTCACTAATCGTTTGTTGAAAGCACTATCAGTCCCACTTATAACAAAGGGACCCTTTGAATGATTTCAAAGGATCCCGTAAGCTTTTACTCGTAAATCTCGATAACGCTGCCGGCGCCCACGGTGCGGCCACCTT
>LQBE01000047.1:0-30763 GCA_002029975.1 delta proteobacterium ML8_F1
GTGCCTTCTATTTGCCTCTATTTGAAACCCGCCTTCTGCGGGTTGTTTTTTTGACAAAAAATCCCTTTAGTAAAGTCCGTTGACTCATCTACATAAAAAAGTGAAAGGAGGAAAAGCTTTTTTAACGGACGTTGCAATCTTTTACAAGGGGGATTTAAATTGAATCGGAAAGGTATTTTAATCATTCTGTTCACTCTGGTTTTTGTCATGAGCTCCGTGATGCCCATGATAAGCTACTCTGCCTGCCTTCAATACGAACCCACAGGCGATGGGGGGTTTGCACCCCAGGCGGTTTCAGGAGCTTCCTTCTATCCGCTGCCTGAGGACCTGGAATACGACGCCGGTCCCGGGCTCTTCACGACAGATCTTGTGCTTCGGGAGGAGCACGAAAGAAACCAGACTGCCGAATACGTAAAGATTGGAAAGACCGAGGTATTCAATACCCGGGAGACCATTGTCGCCAGTATTGATACGGAGGATGGCTGGAAACTCACTCATGTCTACATTTATCTCGGCTACGACCCGGTACCTGTAGTCCTTGAGGGAGATACTTCGATGTCCGTCTCTGAAAGCGGGACCTTGAAAATCGGAGAATTTCCTTATCAGGAAAAATTGAGCGAACCCGCAACCCACTATGAGATCGAACTGAGCCTTGAAGAAGCATTTGACTTTACCTGGGGCAAATGGGATCGGGAAAACCGTGTCTGGAATGTCAGCGTCTACGCCAAGGTCGTTAAGGAGACCGCTGGCGCAGACGGAATGAAAACCACGCGCCACGACGATGCCTGCGCTCTGGGCTTCAATGAAACCCCTTCCAAATGGGGGTGGTGGACCCGTTATCTACTGGTTCACCCGGAAAGCGGTCATCTTTTTGACTCTCCGGTATCCGGAGCAGACTTCAGCACCCCCACCCATCAGGGAAAAACCGCCGAAGGAGGATCCTTTGACTACATCCCCGGTGAACTCGTGACCTTCTCCCTGGGCAGTCTGAACCTGGGGACTGTTGTGGGCCAGCATAAAATCACTCCCCTCGACCTTCTTGGAAGTGACACTTCCTCCGATGTGAGGGTTATCAACATGGCCAGGATTCTTCAAAGTCTTGACGACGACCAGAATCCCAGACAGGGCATCACCATCACCCAGCGGGGCACTGATTCCCTGGAAGCCGCCATGGCCGAAATGGGCATGGCCGAGCTGGACTACAGCAGCTCTGAAACCGTAGGTGCCCTCATTGACCTGACTGTCGAGAAACACAACCAGGGCTCCGTCACACTTCTGAAGTCCGTTTCCATGGATGAGGCCAAACAGAATCTCGACAAGAGCCTTGAGAGTGATATTGTCAGGAAAAACATTTCTAAAACTTCTGAATATCTCAATGAGAAGGCAAAAATCGAGATGATGATGGGCTATGTGCCGGCAAAAAAAGCCAATGGAGAATCCGTCACCATTGAATACTACGATGAACCCGAACCGGATGTCTTTACTCTGTACGATTCCTCTGACGTCGCGAAACCCCTCATCAGCGCCTATACCGAGGTGCAACCGGACACCGATGCCGCTGATATCATTGTGGGAATTTCCCTTGATGAAGGAATGACCTGGAAAACCAAGAATATCTCAAAATCCGCCAATCGTTCCTCCTTCACATTGAAAAACGGCTATGAATACCCCGGAAATTGTAAAAAACCCCAGATCAAGGTCAAGGACAATTATATCCTCGTGGTCTGGACCAGCACCTATGCCAGAACCGGACAACCCCGCTACGCCATATCCCTGGCGGATGACTATCCTTACGACGACCCTTATTATGAAGAGGATACCTTCGGCGTGGCCGGTCCCCAGCGCTCAGTGGATTATGCCTCACAGGACTTTCCACAAGTCGGTGAAATCCCCTTCAGCGCCGTATGGGCCGCCCGGGGCGTCATTGACAAGACCACGGGGGACGTCACCTGGTTCAAGGCGGAACGCCTGACCTCCGGCCGGCGGGATGCCAACCAGATTATGATGAACGGTGTGCCGGGAGCGGGCTTTGCCATCACCTGGCAGGAGGATCCCGAGGGCCTTCGACCCGGTCAGGAAGCCGGACCCGGTGAAGGTTGGAGCGGTGCCACCACCAACCATAAAACCGATATCTGGTACGCCTATATCCCATGGGAGGACTTCGCCCTGATTGATGAGAACTTTGAATCCAAGGGGAAAATGTCCCACTCTGGGACCTACACTGAAGAAGTCACCAGACCCCAGCCCCTGGTACCCTTCACCATGCCGGTGAGAATTTCCGACAACGATGTGGTGAACCTCGACAATATCAAGGGGACCTTTGACTCCGCCAGTGGAACCTGGGATCTTGAAAGAGACGAAAACGGAAGATACCTGGGGACCCACAGCTACGGCGCCCTGGTGCCGGGACTTGTGGATTTTTCCGGGGATGACTGGCTTTACGAGAAAACCAGCCACAACGAAGATCCCAAAAGTGTTTTCGTCACCGCCGACGGTCGTCTCTTAGACGGCAATACCGGGGCCTCCCGTCCCAATATCATGATGCAGAAATACACCTATAAAGAGGGTGAAATCACAAAAACCAGCGCCTATGCCGTGATTGTCTACGAAGAGACCAAGGGCGTGGGATCTGGCCCTCCGGAAAGAGAAGACACTGACAATACCAAGGATGGGGAAAAGGGCACCGGTGAAGGCCAGGGAGACGGCGACAGCCGTTATTTCCCAGACAATGGAAAGAATGTGATTTTCCACACCTTTGATTTTAAAAATCCCGACCTGGTCAGTGCCGGGGAAATCATCAATCCCCAAGTCACAGACGAACTGGGCAACCCGGTGTATCTCGAAGATGAAACCGGCAATCCCCTCTATGACTACAAGGGCGATTTGATTCCAGCCTATGAAAATGCCAGACGTCCCAGAATCATCCTCCAGCCCAAGAGCAGTGCCGTGGCCAACGAGGCAAAACGGGGCACCACTATGGTCTGTGTGTTCAAAATGGGCGAGGAAGGACAGGGCCGGCCCTCGGATATTTTCATGCGCCGATGGGAAGTCAGTGCGACAGATCCCGGCAATCCCTATGCCACGGACTACATGCTGGACGAGCTGCAGAACCTCAGCAGTGTCAGTGTCCTCAGTACCGCTGTGAACCAGGACAGTCAAAGCACCCTGGAGGACAAGGGCAAGCGTGATCCCGTCAAGGTCATTGGATGGGAACAGACTGCCGAAAACCTCACGGACACCTCCATGTTGAATCCCTACGATGATGCCAGAGCCCACCGGGGATTCCTCAAAGGGGATTTCCTGGCCCTGGCCTATGACTGGACGCCCAACTGGGCTGCCGCCAGAAACGGCAATGACCATTATGACCTGTTTGTCAGAAGGTCCTTCGACGGTGGCGCCACCTGGACCACCGACCCGGAACAGGTCGGCGAGCTCAGCTATGAAACCATCAGGACCCGCAAGGACCCCAATTCTGAAGAAACCGGAATATCCCTGGTCAAGGAACTCATTACCCTGGGACCTGGAGAATACGAACCGGCCCGGAATCTATCCCTCCTTGCCAACCACAAAACAAGCGTCATTGAGCCCCGCCTTGTCGGCCCTCCCAGTTCAATTCCCGGGGATATTCTGCAAAGACACGACACGATTGATCCCAGTGCCTTCTGGGTCACCTACGGCATTGAGAGCAATCCCACCAAAATCTCCGGCGAGGTCGGCATGCCTCTGGACCTCTACTACTCCTATTCCAAGGACTTTGGCACCACCTATTATACCGAAACCCATGAAATCAAACCCGAGAGCTCTGGTCACCATGCCGGAGAAACCGTCGAGCGGTGGGATTGGCTGGCCAAGGACACCGGTCAGAAGGAAGCCGCCCAGGCTGAGGCCCAGATCAGATTCACTCCCGACGGGTCGATTTTCTACGCCGTTTACAACGAAACCGGTCCCGAGGGCAGCGATGTGATTTTCCGACGCATCATGAGGGACGGCGGCATGATTGCTGTCATCTCAAATGAGACGGTCCTGGACACTGAACCGCCACAAATCACCGTGAGCGGTGTCACAGAGGATGAAATTTCAGCCGGGGACGTCGCTCTCACCATCAGCCTCAGCGAGCCCGGCACCTGGACAGGAGAACTCTTCCTGGAAGGATCGGTCATTGACACCTTCAGTAGCGAAGACCCCGAACCCTATGTCATTGAAGCCAGAGACCAGACCGACCACTATCATCTAAAGGTGGAGGCCCTGGACACAGCCGGTAACAGAAACCGCAAGGGCATGGACTTCACCCTGGACAAGCGGGTTCCCAGAATTACCCTGACGGGCATTGAGGACGGGGCCGTCACCACTGAGTCCCCCACCCTCTACTTCGAGGCCAGCGGGGATGAGACCCTGGTAATCCTGACAAGGGACGCCCTGGTCATTGACGGGTTCGCCTCGGGAGACACTCTCTCCGAGGAGGGTGTCTATCACCTGTGGATTCAAAGCACCCACCTTTCAAGCGGCCTTGAAGCCGAAAAAGCAATCCATTTCACCATTGATAAAAGCGCACCGGCAATTACTGTTTCAGGGGTCCGTGACGGCGGGAAGTATTATCCCAAGGTCAGCCCCGTCATCACCATCACCGACCGGTATACTGACGCCACTTTTCTTCAAAAAACATTTCTGTTGAACGGCGTTCCCTACACACCGGGAAGAATCATCGACGAGATCGGCCGTTACACCCTTGAGATTCGCGCTGTGGACCTGGCGGGTTTGACGGCTGAGAAATCCCTTGCTTTCACTATTGAAAAAACATCTTCAGGGCGTTCAACGGCCCCTGAGGCACTGCCCGGAGAGGACCTGGTTCCCCTGGGAATTTTCGAGGAAGAAACCTGGTCACTGGAGGAGACTCTGCTTGACGGGGGACGCTTCCGGATTCAACTCCCGGAAGATTCACTCACTCTGACAGTTCCCCCGGCATACCTTGGAAACACCCTGCGGATCACCAGGGTAATCCTGGACCAGGAGGGCCCGGGCTCTGACCTGGTTTCAGAGGACATCTATCTCATTGAAATGTCTGACAAAGCGGGGGAACCGGTTCATGAACTGGAAGAACCCATTGGTTTTGAATACCGTACTGAAAAAACCCTGGAGGGAAGCAATCCCTACCTGTGCTATCTTGACAATCCCACGGGAAAATGGATTCCCCTGCCCACCCAGGTGGATTTTGTCGGCAAAGTCCTCACAAGCACGACCCGACACCTTTCGGATTTTGCCTTTGTGAACCTTCCCGGATTCAGGTCATACTCTGATATCGAGGATCACTGGGTGGAGAATGACGTCATGAAATTCACCCGTCTCGATATTTTGAGGGGGGACACCCAGGGACACTTCAATCCGGATGATTTCATGACCCGGGAGGAATTCATTGCCTTCGGGATGAGACTCATCTCCTCAGAAGGTGAAAACCAGTACCCCACGGGCTTTGCTGATGAGTCTCTCATTGGCGACTGGGCCAGACCTGCTGTTTCAGCCGCCGTGGGAAGCGGTATCATCAAGGGATTTGAAGACAATACCCTTCGACCCAAAAGCACCGTGACCCAGGCTGAGGTCATCACTATTCTGGGGAGGCTCTATGAAATGAAACAAAACACCTCCATGACGCCCCCCAGGACCCATCTGCCCACAGTGCCCCTCTGGTCGGAATCCGCTGTGGCCCTGGCGGCCAGGGCGGGACTGCTCTATGAAGACACAGGGGTTTCACAACCCCTGACCCGTGCACAGATTGTCCGCATCAGCATGGGATTTTTCGACAATTACTTCAATGGATTTTAATGAAAGGGAGTCCTTCAAGTGAAAACCACCAGTTTGTCAATTCTACTTGTCATCCTTCTCCTGTTTACAGGAGCCTATGGATTCGGCGAAGAAACCCTGCCTCCAGAGACGGAACTTCCGGAATCAACTCTTGACATCACAGACTGCGCCATCAGTGAAGAATTCCTTTATCATCCCACCCTGGACGGCAAGTTCACCGCCTCTGTCTTTGAGGTTTCGCTGACAACGACGGCAGCCACCCGACGGTTGATCCTGAACCTGTCGTGCCAGATCAGTGAAGTCTTTGCCTTTGATGGCGGTTCCCTCACCCTGGGCAATCGGACCACCGGGGACTTCACCCCACTTTACACTACCGGGGACCTTGATGTCACTATCTTCGAAGAGGATGGACTGGCTCTGATGAACCTCAAAACCGTCATTGACCCCTATACAGGAGGGGAACCCGACGAGCTCGTCCTGAGTCTGGATCTCATCCCCATGACAGAAGGGGTCCCGGTCACCCTGGAAAAAACCCTTGTCCTGGAACCCGGAGCCTTCGAGAAAACCGTGCTAAATCCAGGCTACGCTATCACTACTGACCTCAAGGAGGTCCTCGCTTCCCTGGAGGAGGTCCCGGCCTCCCCAGAGGATGACTGGATCATCAATCCCCTGGAGCTGTCTGATGAACCCATTATTAAATCATTTCCACTCGATATACAAGCACTTGACCCAGGACAGGAGCCGTCAGTTCATGTTATACTGAGCATAGACACAGGGGAACTCGTTCAGGAGCTGTTCCTGTCCCTCCAAGCGGATGAACCCGCATTTGAAAAGACTCCGGAAGAAAGCCCCGACCCAATCCCCTTGACCCTTGTCCCGGAGGAGCCCTCGCCGTATGAAGACCTCCTGGGCATCTGGATTTCACCGGATACGGCAGGCTTCACCCTTTCAAGAAGGGCTGTGAAGTTGAAATTCTGGCTTGAGGATGCTGAAACCCTCAAACCCAGTCTGGTGATCTACGAAAATTCGGGCGGCGGGGTTCCAGGAGAAAAAATCATGGAAATTCCCTTCGAAGCCCTTTGCCTGCAGTCCAAGGGACGGGGGGTGCTGACCCGGGAAATCCTCCTGGCCGACTTCTACAGCTACAGACTCAAGGCCAAAGAACTGGACCGGCTCACAGAGGAAACCGGCTATCTCCTGGGTCTTGTTGTCGACAACCGCCTGGCAACCTTCAACGGCTTAGACCCGGTCTTGCTGCCCTTTGAACTGGAAAGAGGCTCTACGAGTCTTCTCAAAGACTCAAGCCTTATGGACCGTATGCCGAAAAAACTGACCTCAAAATCAAATCAATAGGTCTTAAAGGTGATGCTGCGTTGCTTCCTGCCAGGCAGCGCAGCATTTTTTTCTGGTTCCCTATCTCAGCTGCTGAAAAAAGGAGCGCTTGTCCATGTCCCCACCCATCACCTTAGAAGAACGGGTTTTAACAATCAAAGATGATCCGGGGGAAATAGAAGCTTTAATGAAGGAATACGATCCCTTGATCAGAAGCCTCGTTCTCAGGCGCACCGGAAAAACTTCCAGGGATGCCATGGATGAATACAATCTGGCATTGTTTGCCTTTACTGAGGCCGTCCAGCGCTACGATAAAAACAGGGGGCCTTTTTTGAATTTTTTGCGACTGGTCGTCAACTCCAGACTCACCCAGTATTATCGGAGCAGCCGGGGGAATGAGGGGGTCATTTCAGTTGATTTTTCTTCTCCGACTCCTGAGGTCCTGGGCGCTGCAAACGCAGCCTCTGAAGCACTGCACAGCTCTAAGGAGGAAAAAAACGCCATTGCCGAAGAAATCGAAGCCTTCAAGGAGGATTTGAAGGCCTGGAATCTCACGATGCAGGATCTTGTCAACCACTCTCCAAAGCAAAAACGGCTCCGGGAAGCCTATATGACCAGCGCAAGAGTGATTCTCGAAAATCCTTATATTCACAGAGAATTCCTGGATAAAAAACGACTCCCCATAGAAAAAATCAAGAAATTACAGAAAATACCTCAAAAAACCCTGGAACGGGGACGTATATATATTATAGGACTGGTCATTATCCTCAGCGGGGATTATGACCATATCCGGGGCTATATCGATTGGAGGTGGCGAAAGTGAAAGGCATTGTCTTTGAAAAAACTCCCACGGGAGTTATCCTCATGACCCGGGAGGGGGAATTCATCAACTATGAAGCCCCCGGGGTTTCCTTCGCCATGGGAGAGGAAGTCACCCTGCCTGGAAAGATCGGAGCCGGCAGCCCCTACCGGAAATTCATCGCCGTGGCGGCATCGATTCTTCTGCTCATCACCTCGGGAATCAGCTATGGACTCTACTACACTCCCACGGGCTTTGTCAGTATCGATGTGAACCCATCCCTGGAAATCTCCTACAACCGTTTCGAAAGAATTCTGGGTATCGAAGGGCTCAATCCCGACGGCGTTGCTATTGCGAAGGACCTGAAGGCCTATCGGCACGATGATCTCACAGACACTGTGACCCGACTCATCGACGACATTGAAAATCTGGGGTATCTCAAAGCTTCCACCCCCGGGGTGGTTCTGATTACCGTCAGCGACACGCAGCACTCGGAGGCAATCCTGCAGCAGGTCTATGATTCTTTCAAGGAAACTCCTTCGAATCACGATGTCTTCCTGACGGCGGGAAATGAAGCCAACCACCAGCGATATCAGGTCATTGGAGAAAAAACATCCATCACCCCCGGGAAGCTCAACCTCATTGACAAGATTACCCCGGAACCCAGGGAAAATGGTCCTCAAACGCCCAATCAGGGGGCCATGGTCCAGGAGCGCACCAGCCTGCCGGAAAACGCCAATGACGAAGCCGAACTTGCCCGCTACCAAAGCCATGAAGCCAAGGGCATTCGAGAGCTTGTCACCGAGGTGCAACAGGGCAAGGCAGTGAGTCCCGTGATTGAAGTCCCCGGAAAATCATCAAAGGGACCAGGTCCCAACCCCGGGGAAGGCATGGGTCCCGAAGAGGATTCGCCTGACACCCCCAATTCTCCGGGACAGGACAAGGACAACGAGGGAAAAGAATCCCAACAGGACAACAAAAAAAATGGAGGTAATTGAAATGATGAAACGTTTAATGGTATTTACTCTGATTCTGATGCTTGTCAGCTCTAGTTTCGGGGTCTTTGCAGCCCAGGAAGGCAAGGGAGGTCCTCCGGATATCAGTTCCCGGGGCAAAAGTGGCACACGAGCCTTCTTAGACCTGGAGACCGTTGCCTGGGGTCAGAACGAAGCTGAAGAAATGGCCTCCAGCGGCAAACTCCTCGGCTATGAAGACCACTCCTTCAGGCCCAACAATGCGGTTACCCATCTCGAAGCCATCACCATGATTGTCAGAATGATGGGCTGGGAGGACGAGACCTACCCTGCAACCTCAAAATTTGATCTGGATGAGATTCCCGAGTGGGGACACCCCTATGTCCTGATTGCCGAGTCCATGGGTGTCTTTGATGAAACGGATGCCTTTGAAGCCTCGTCACCAGCCACCCGTCAAGAGGTTGCCAACTACGTGGTCAATGCCTATGGCGATAATCTGCCGGAGCTGAAGAGCCCTGAAGGCCTTGCAATGCGCTACACTGACGATGACCTGATCAGTGAAAAATATCAGGTGGCCGTCTACCAGATGAAGGAACTCGGTCTCATGATTGGAGACCACAGCGCCAGATTCAATCCGACTTCCTCTGTCCGAAGAATTGAAATGGCTATGATTATGCACCGACACTGCAACACCTACCGTCTGAGAAATCTCACCGGAGAAGAGGACAACCTCAGGGTTTCCCTCCTTATTGATGATGAAACTTCCCGGTTCAATGTCGCTGTAGACCCTGCTATTACGGCACATTTTTCCAAGGAGGTCTTCTATGAAACACCAGGAGACACCTTCAATGCCACTGAAGTCCAGGAAGTGCTTTTATTCACAGAGGTTGAGGGTGACGAAATTGACTACAGCGTTGCCATCGATGACGACCTTTGGACCATCACACCAGAAACTCTGGACTATGACACAGACTACGCCCTGATTTTCGACGGGGAAAAAATCGTGGATGACGAGGGCCAGAAGTTGACAGAACAGACCGCCTTCTACTTTACCACCATGGAAGAACCCGAATACGACGAGCTCACTTTGATTTCAGTCGATCCCTCGGATGCCCAGGAGGATGTCCCGCTCGATACTGAGGTGGTTTTCACCTTTTCCGAGCCTGTAAAGGATGAAGAGGGCACCCTGGTTCTGGATTCGACGGTTATGGAAACCATTGAAGTCTACGTGAAATCCGGACCGGACTGGGAGATTGTTCCCCAGGAGGATTATGAAGTGGATGTCAACGACGAGGTCTGGACCCTGGTCTTTGATGAGGCGCTTGAGTATAACACCCTTTACCGAACAGGTCTTAAAACCGATGAAATTGCAGCTTTCCTGGGTGAATCCACCTTTGAATTCAAAACCGTGGGTCTGAGCAACCTCACCTTCTCTCCCGAAGGAGAGGAAGTGGCAGTCGATGAGCCCATCACCCTCGAGTTTGACACGGCTGTCAAAGATCTGGAGGGGGACCCCTTCAATGTCACTGATATTGCCGGCTTTGTCACCCTTGAAATGAATGGCGACGACGTCACCTATGTTGCCGAGCTCCTCTATGACACAGACTCCACCACCATCACCCTGGTGGTCGGGGACTACCTCACCTACGGCGCCACTTATGAAATCACCGTGGATGAAGATGAAATTCTGGACGGCGTCGAAGGGGCGCTGACCCATGAATTCACCGTTGGCGAAGCCCCCTTGGAAGTCTCCTTCAACTATCCCGAAGAGATTTCCCTTGGCCTGGAGGAGGAACTCCTCCTTGACAGCCTTGAGTCGATCACCCTCCTGTTGGATGAGGACCTGGACGGCTTCTACGATGCCACGGGAGACGCCCTTGACAACACCACTGCCTTAGACCACGTCACCCTCGTCAAGACCGGTGATGAAACCTTCACCTACAATCTTGACCTGAGCGCAAACACCATCACCCTCAGCAGCTTTGATCTGCTGGAAGCCGGCGAATACGTCCTCACTCTGGAGGACATCTACTACGATGCAGCTGACCTCAAGCTCTATTTAGAAGAAACGCCCCTAAACTTTGCTTTCGAGTTGATTGAATAAATCCCTATTGCAACACGTTAAAAGGAGTCTATCCTGAGATAGGCTCCTTTTAACGTGAACCGGTCATTATTCTAGTGGATCTTTTCTGCCGCCGGCAGTCCTCTTAAATATCGAAGCCGATGAATTCCTTGATCAGGACACCGATGAGGAAGGAAATTCCAGCAACACCAAGAGAAATTGTTGCCATTTCCAAGAATCGCTTCTTGAAGTCCAGATCCCTGGCCACTGAAATATAGTAGTTGAAAACAAAGATGATGCCTACCGCCACCCCCAGGGATATCATCAGACTGATAAAGGGATTGGCCACCAGAAGATAGGGCAGGATTAGAAAAAACACTGTGGCAACGTAGGCGCTTCCGGTATAAAGCGCTGACTTGGCCGCATCCTTGCCGCCCTCCTGCTTGGTGGAAAGATATTCACTGGCTGCCATGGACAGGGAGGCGCTGATGCCGGTAATAAGACCCGTAAGGGCGATAATCCGGGTATTCTGAAAGGCAAAGGTGAATCCCGCCAGGGCTCCGGTCAGTTCCACCAGGGCATCATTGAGTCCTAGAACTACAGAACCCATATAATCCAGGCGTTCTTCGCTGATCATATTGATGAGTTCTCTTTCGTGGCGCTCCTCATCCTTGATGATTTCCTCGAGACCCTCTACCTGTTCCTGCTGCTCGTTGTAGGAATATATGGCCTGGGACTCTGATTTTTCCAGCAGCTTGATTCCAAAGGTGAGCCCGAAAAAACGGGTGATTTGATAAAAAATCCAGATTTTCAATCTTTCCGGCTTGAGCTCCTGGTGAGTGATTCCCTTCAACTGCTCATAATGCTTGAGTTCATCCTCCGCCACCGCGCGAATGATTCTTTGATTCTCCTTGTCCTTGACGATATCCGCAATCTTGTGGTACAGATGGTAGGCGGTGATTTCGTCCTGCTGGTCTGAAATCAGACGATTCATCATTTCCTGTGAAACCGGGGCTGGTTTCATGGCCTCACTCCTCTCTCTATCGGGCATATAGTTTATGGGTCGTGTAGTGTATTTCATAGGCCGGATTCGCCTTTAAAATCAATTCCGTGAGCACCTCCCGGTCATCGGGAAGGTGGTAGGTGCAGATGGCCAGGGCGGGTTTGAATTTTCCAAGGGTCTTCATCGCTCCCTGAAGGAGCAGTCTCTCGGCGCCTTCGATATCCGCTTTGATAAAATCCACCCTCTCAAGGCCCTGCTCCTCGACATATTCATCCAGGGCAATGGTTTGAATTTCTTCCAAAGCGTCCCCCTCTTTCATCATCACCAGCGAGGATGAGGTGCCTTTGGCGCTGATAGAGGCGGTCTCTTTCGCTTGACTCAGGGCTTTCTTCACGGGAACCACCCTTTCGCCCAGGAGATTGACTGCAATGGTTTTTTTGAGAATCTCAAAATTCTCTTCCACTGGCTCAAAGGCGTGGACCTCCCCGGCCCCCCTGTTCAAAGCATAAGCGGTGAAGAGGCCCATATTGGCACCGGCATCAATCACCACATCTTTTTCGTGAACGTACAGGCCGAACTTTTCATAGGTCCCTTCGCTGCCGAGCTCAAGTCCGCCTGTCCGGTAGGGAAGAATCAGATCCAGGTATTCATAGTAGAATTCCTCCAGGTGGCCCGGGTCAATCACCGGCATTGTTGCCAGGTCAAAATCATAGATATCTCCCCGGAGGTCGGGACTAAAGTACTTTCCCAGCTGTCCCGGGACAAGTCCAGGCGCTGAACCCAGAAAAAACCGGTTCACATTGAAAAACAAAAAAAACCTGGTGTCCTCAGAAGGCCTTTTAATATAGTACCGCATGGCCGTGAGCACGTTCTGGTAACAAAGCCCCCCGAATCGAAGCCGGAGGGAATGGGAAAAACTTTTCATCAGTTCATCTCCAGTTCATCTCTATGCTGCCTGTCCAGAAGATCACTTGGTGTAACGGATAAGCTCAATGAACAGAGAGCCTTCCTTGATTTCTACCGTGGCCTCATCCACCATGGCCCCCACCAGGGTGAGTTCATGGTCGATGTCATCACACTCGCCGGCGAGCTGCCAGTAGTATTCCTCCACCTCGTACTGGCGCTGCGCCCCCAGGATATTCTTCAGTTGCTCCACATCCGCCTCAGTGAAATGGGTGGCATGGGCACTGATGGTAATTCTGGTCTGTTCGGGAAGAATCTTGATGCTGAAATCAACTTCATTGGTATCTTCCTTGAGAAAAAGAGTGGTGAGTTCATCGACAATCCTTGAGATTTTTTTTATTTCATGTTTCATTCTAGTCTTCTCCTTTTTTAAATGCATCCAGTATGGGAACCAGGAATCCTGCTACAATTCCACCTGAAAAGCCGTTATTGTAGAGGTTGATGCCGCCATGGGTGGATCCCACATTGGTGAGAATGGCCATATGCAGGGCTCCCGCCAGGATGCCGACACCCAATCCATAGGTGCCTGCAATCGGTGCGATAGTTGTAGAAAAAAGCACCGTGATAATGATTCCAGTGGAGGAAAGGTCATAGCCGATTACCAGGGCCGCCAGAATCACCCCCAGAACAATGGGATAGCAGTTTTTGGGGTGTTTGCCAAAGGCACCGAATCCCACCACGGTGAAAATTCCCGCCAGCACCGGACCGTTGACGACTCCCCCCACGGCGGTGATATAGGCCAGAGCGGCCAGTCCAAGAAGACCCATATTGAAAAAGGTCATCCCGTATCCCAGGAGCAGGGTAAAATCAGTGATACTCCTGCCGGTGTACTTCAAAATTATTCTGTAGCTTTTCGGTATCGCAGGATTGATATAGAGTCCCACCCCCATCAGATAGACAAAGAACATGGCCAGCATCAGGGTGATAGTATGGTGATGCGCCAGGTAAAGGGTATTCATGTTGGTGATGGTGACATTGAGACTCCTCAGGACACTGGTGAGTACCGTTCCCACGATTCCCGCGGCAAATCCTATATTGTAGAGATTGAAACCGTCGTGGAATTTGAGCATCTGGGCCGACAGGGGGGAAATGATGAAGCCCACCAGAATCCCGGCTGCAATCCCTGAGATGAGGCTGTAGGGCGCCGGAAGGATGCCGGCAAAGGAAATCTCACTCACTATGGGCGCCAGGGCCGTGGCAAACATCACCACTAAAATGGTGTTGCGCATGGGGATTTTCTGATAGCGGCTGTACAGGTAACCTCCGAAGTAAATCGGCAGAATGTTGAAGATGTTCTTGCCAAAAAAGGAGAACCCCGCCACTGTGAACACTGCCGCAATCAAGAGCCCGTTGATTCTCATTTTAAAGCGCCAGAGAAGGAAAAGGTTGAAAAAGGTAATGACGGCTACATTCATGAAAGCCGCACCGATTCCCCCGACCTCCAGAAAATCTGTTACCAGGATAGTGGGAGACAGCATGATTTTCTTGAGCCCTGCGAGCATCTCTGAAGGGGGGCCTCCGAGAAACAGCCCGAAAAAAAAGAGGGTTATGGGGAGTACCATCAGGATCATCAGTTTCTGTTCCTTGTGCAGTTCTCTTTCTACGACTTTATTTTTAATTATCAATGGTCCACTCTCCTTTTCTAATCATAGCCCTTCGGCCGGGTCTAGACCGGGGCCTTGAAGATCATCTCCTTGATTTGCTTGATAAACACATCCACTTCTTGTATCTTCATCGAGTAGATGAGTATCAGATACACCCCTGCCCCGAAAACAATTGCCGTAACCAGGGCGAAGCCGTAATCCATGACCCCCAGAAGAAACATGAAGAAATATCGGACGGACACTCCCATGACCAGTGAGGCCAGAAGAATTTTCAGATGAGGCACGACGAGGGACTTGAGTGCCAGGCCACCGACTCTTTTTCTGAGATGATGGATCAGGAGTAACGCACTCGACATCCCCGCCAGACTCGTGGCCAGGGCCAGTCCATTGATTCCCATGAACGGGGACAGGGTTAGATTCAGAATTACATTGATTATAACACCAATGACCCCGATTATCATAGGGGTTCTGGAATCCTTCAGAGAAAACAGGGCTTTTGACAGAATATCTCTGAGGCTGAAGGGAACAATCCCCAGCGCATAATAAAACAGAGCACCGGAGGTCAGGGCCTTGGCGCCGGCATCAAAAGCCCCGCGGCCAAAAATCATGGTCACAATAGGGGTGGCGAGCAGCAGCATCCCCACCATGGAGGGAATGATCAACAGATTGGTCCCAAGGACTGACAGACCGATGTTCTTTTTAAAACCGGTGAGATCCTTCTCGGCGGCAAACTTCGAGAGCATGGGATACATCACTGTCACAATGGAGGCCCCGAAGACGCCATGGACCATGAGCTGAAGCCGGTGGGCATAGCTGAGGGCAGAAATCCCCCCTACAGCAATCCGCGAAGCCAGGTTGCGGTCCACCAGGACATTGATCTGTCCCGCTGAAACCCCGATAATCAGGGGAAGGGCCATGACCATGATTTTCCTGATATGCTCATCCTTGAAGTCCATTCTGAAATAATGATGGTAACCCATGGCTGTGAGTTTCGGCAACATATACAGTACCTGGATAGTACCGGACAACACAAAGCCGACCACTAGGACATAGGACCCCAGATAGGCTGAAAGGACGATTGATACAATCAGGATAAGATTCATGGGGA
Organism: delta proteobacterium ML8_F1; assembly: GCA_002029975.1. Classification (GTDB taxonomy): domain Bacteria; phylum Bacillota; class Clostridia; order Peptostreptococcales; family Acidaminobacteraceae; genus ML8-F1. The sequence goes on from LQBE01000047.1 coordinate 15,642, forward strand.
AGGCTTTCATGGCCGGGGTCTTGAAATCCCCCTTGACCTCGAGAAGACTCTTGAGGATTTCTGCCAGAGTGGTGAAGAAAATCCCTGCCAGGGCAATCCTTGTAAAAACAACCGCCAGTGTGAAGGTTTCCCCCTCAAAACCACTGGCCACCAGTCTGACAAGGAGGCCTGCAAAAAGTTCTCCCAGCACAAAAACCACAAGGGTCCCCAGAAGCAGGATGTTGAGAAGATTGCTGCTGAATCTCTCCGCCTTCTTTTCCCCCTGTTTATTCTTGATTTCTGAATAGATGGGAATAAACCCCGCACTGATCCCCACCATCACAAAGCCCATTAAAAGACCCGGTATGGTGGTGGCCACCAGATAGACATCGGAAACCTCTGAAGCACCGTAGAAATAGGACAGGGAAACTTCTCTGAAAAAACCGAAGAATTTCGAGGTGATGGTTATTATCATCAGCATCATGACTGTTTTTTTCATAGTCTCCCCCCTGGTGTTTTTTTTTTAAATATTGCCGGCTGTCACCCAGAAGTTAGAACTTCCTCCTTCCGGCAGTCCCGCTGGACTCTCTATGCCAGCCGGTCATTTATCGAATGGTTCTCTGACGGCTTTTTTGTGTGCCCCGTCTTGAATCCACTCGGCCGCCCCCTGTAATTCTACTTTTCCAGTTCCCTTATCACCGACAAGGTCTCTAGGGCGGTCTTTTCCCAGGAGAATGCCTTTGCCCGGTCATAGCCTCTTCGGACAAGGGTCTCCTTCAGGGAGGCCTCCGTTAATATTTTTTCTATGGCCCGGGCAATTTCTTCAACACTGAAGGGGTCTACGAGAATCCCCGCCTCCCCGACAACCTCGGGAAGGGAGGTCGTTGAAGAGGCAATCACAGGCATCCCCGCGGCCATGGCTTCTAAGGGCGGCAACCCGAAGCCTTCGTAGAGTGAGGGGAAAACCAGGATTTCACCATGGGCATAACACCAGGCCAGCTCCTCTATGGACAAACTTCCTGTCACAATGACCCGCTCTTTGAGTCCCTGGTTTCGGATAAAATCAATGACTTCCCGGGACTGCCCGTTAACCTCACCGGCAATGACCAGCTTCAAATCTTCTCTTTCCTCAAGAGAAAGCAGGGCCTTGATAACCCTCAGGCTGTTTTTTCTTGGTAGAACGGCCCCCACCATCAGCAGGAAAGGCCCCTCATCCCTGACCCCAGAGGGCTTTTTCTGCCGGCTCAGAGGATAAGTGACCGGACCCAGGGGTATCACAGAAATATTTTTTTGTTTGGGGAAATATTTGATAATGTCCCTTCGGCTGGCCTGAGAAATCGTAAGAATTCGCCAGGCTTTTTTCAAGCTGGCCGTATAAAAAAACCTTCGATACCAATAGGCCTTTAAACTGCCGCCGTCAATCCTCATTTTGTAAATCATGTCGTGGACCGTCACCAGGGAGGGCTTTCCTGAAAGCAGTGGCAGAGTATAAGCGGGGGCAAACACCAGATCAATCCGGTGGCGTCTCAAATAAAAGGGCAACACAAACTGCTCCAGAAAGAGGAGCCCAAGACCTGTTTTAGCCTCCTGGCTGAGACAAACCACCTGAATCCCCTTGTCCAGTCTTTTTTCAAGGCCTCCGGGACAGGATAAAAACACAACGTATTCATGACCTGGATATCTGACAAGTTCATTGAAAAGCTCAACGGTGTAGTTTCCCATGCCGCTGAGTCCCTCTTTCAAGAAAATGCCGTTAATCCCGATTCTCATCCGGCACCCCTCCCTGCCTTTTGGCCAGAATCCTTGACCGTCAGTCCAGTCTGATGATATCCCTTTCCGAGACCACAGACCCTATCTGAACCTCTATAAGAGTCATGGTCTCTAAAGCCACTACTGCATGTTTCACATGGGCAGGTATTTTGACGATATCTCCCGAACCGATGAGTGATTCTTCCCCATCTATAGTCAATCTCCCTTTTCCGGAGATGATGGTCCAGATTTCATCTCTGTGAAAGTGGTATTGATAACTGATGCCCTTGCCTCTTTCAATGGTCAGTCTCTTTGTAATGCACCTGCGATTGTCCGCAAGTGTCTCCTCGCTGAGCACCGAATAGCTTCCCCAGCGTTTCTCTTCAAACATCGGCCTTGATTCGATTCTTTTGATTTGGTCCTTGAGTTGACCGGTGGATGCCTTGTCCGAGACCAGTATCCCCTCGTGGGTGGCAATCACCACCGCATTTTCAATCCCCATAACCACCAGGGGATTGGTCAGTTCATTGATGATGTGGGTGTTGTCGAGGTTGTCGCAGGCAATCACATTGCCATAGGCCCCCGGAGCCATCACTTCGGTCAAGGTCCTCCAACTTCCCAGATCCTTCCAGGCCCCGCTATAGGTTTTTACCCAGACACTTTTAGCCCTCTCAACAATTCGATAATCAAAACTGGTTTTTTCCAGGGATTCATAATCCCTTTCAAGCTCTTCATAATCCAGGGCTGCCACTCCCAGCATTTTTTTCAGATACTTCAGATTGAACCCGAACACCCCCAGATTCCAAAGGGCTCCGTTTTCAATCAACGTCCCGGCTCTTTCCCGGGAGGGCTTTTCAACAAAGGAAATCACGCGGTTGAAGGCCCTGTCCGTATCCTCTCTCAGAATATATCCGTATTGGTCCGTGGGCTCTGAAGGCACGGCCCCTAAAAGCACCAGCCCATCCAGGGTCCTGACCCCCTCCCCCACCTGGAGAAGTTCCTGAAAATAAGTGTCCTCAACATAGGGGTCCACCGGAATGACCACAACAGGCTCATCCTCAGACACCCCTTTGATACTCTCTAAATATCCGCAGCCCAGGAGAACTGCCGGGAAAGTGTCCCGCCTGGCCGGCTCAAGAATCAGCTCAGCCTCTTCGCCGATTTGCGCAATAATCTGGTCTCTTTGACCTTCTCCCGCAATGATGCTCACCTTTTCAGACAATCCGGCGGCCTTCAGCTGCCCGAAAACCCTCTGGATCATTGACTGGGGATTCCCCTTGTCATCTGTAAGCACTTTGAGGAATTGTTTGGAGCGGATTGCATTGGACAAGGGCCAGAGTCGTCTTCCGGACCCACCTGATAAAATTAGTATTCTCATATTGAAACATCCTCTGACAGTCTATTTGATGCCTCACTCAAAACCCGCCGGTTGATGGTGCAGCTCATGCAGCAGTCTCCTGAGGCTTTTGAAACCGTTTCCCAAAGCAGTGGTGGGGGTCAAACCGCATCGGCCGCGGCAATATCCCTGTCCTCCTCATCCCTTATTCCGGCATAATAGTCAATGGTCTTTTGCAGTCCTTCCCGTATTCCCACCTTCGGCTGCCACTGAAGGATTTCCTTGATCAAGGTGATATCGGGTTTTCTGAGTCTGGGGTCATCCTCGGCCCCGGGTAAAAAGCTGAGTCTGCTTTTCGACCCCGCCAGCTCACAGACAAGGGCGGCCAGCTGCTTCACTGTGACCTCCTCGGGGTTCCCGATATTCACAGGGCCCGGGAAGTCACCGCTTTGGTCCATGATATCAATCAGCCCCTCAAGCAGATCACTGATGTAGCAAAAAGATCTCGTCTGCAGGCCGTCTCCGTAAATTGTGATATCCTCCCCCCTCAGGGCCTGATTGATGAAATTGGAAATCACCCGGCCATCCTTTTGACGCATATTGGGACCGTAGGTGTTGAAAATCCTGACAATCCTGACGGGAGTGCCGTACTGCCGATGGTGTTCAAAGAAAAGCGTCTCAGCCACTCTTTTCCCCTCGTCATAGCAGCTCCTGACCCCCATGGGATTGACATTGCCAAAATAGGTCTCGGGCTGGGGATGGACCAGGGGGTCCCCGTAGACTTCACTGGTGGAGGTCTGTAGAATCTTTGCCCCGTTCTCCCGGGCCACCTCCAGGACATTGAGGGCTCCAAGAAAATTGGTGCTGAGGGTTTCCAGGGGGTATTTCTGGTAATCCAGAGGGGATGCGGGACAGGCCAGATTGTAGATTTCCTCTGCGGCGACTTTGAAGGGCCTTGTGATATCCCACTCACGAAACTCGAAGTTTTCAAATCCCTGAAGCCGGTCGATGTGCCGCCTTTGGCCGCTGATGAAATTGTCATAGCCGATCACACTGTTTCCCGATTCCAGCAGTCTCAAACAAAGATGATACCCAATAAAGCCCGCTGCCCCGGTCACCAGAATCCTTTTCATATGTATACCATCCTTTCAACTGTTTTTGATTAAGTGCCTGTGTCTGGTCTGATACATTCTTGAATGCCATTTGTAGACCGAGTAGGCTGTGGGCCAGTAGCATCCGATGAATCCATAATACATCATGCGGTGAATGCCTCTGTCTGATTTTTTGAAATGATGGAGCAAAGGCTTCACGCGATTCTTGAGCTCCCTTCGATATGGCCAGTCCATCCAAAAGGAGCTGCTGATAGCAACCAGCACTTCACTGGCCGTTAACCGGTGCAGGCTTGGTCGGCAGGGTTGATTTCCCATTTCCTGGACAAATCGATCCAGACTTTCTGACACAACGAGGCTGTTTTTTGCTTTGGAAAAACTGATGCCAGAGCGGGAAACTGAATTTTGGCGAATTCTCTGCAGGTGAAGTTGTTCCTTGATGATTCCGATTCTTTTGGCTGTGGCTGCAAGTCTTGGCGTCAGTTCACTGTCTTCGTTGAAATACACCTCCAGGAAAGGATAGGCAAGGTTCTCCCACAGGTCTCTTCTGATAAAGTACTGCCAGAGCATCACCACGTAATCCCTGCGGTTCTTTAAATAATCCCGCTTGCTGATGACCCTGCAGGAGTTTTCTGTCACTGGGATGTCATCAAAAACTGCCTTTTGCCCATGATAGAATTCCCCGGCATGAAATCGAATCAAGTCACAGTCTGTTTTCCCGGCACTCATATACAGAATCTCCAGTGCCTTGGGGTAAAGCAGGTCATCCGCATCAAAGAAATAGAGATACTGTCCCCGGGCTTCACGGGCCCCCCGGTTGCGCGCTACTGAAGCGCCGGAATTTTCCTGGGTGAACACCCTGAGTCGGGGATCCTTCTTTTCATAGCCTCGAACAATCTCAAGGGTGCCATCCTGCGAACCGTCATCCACCAGGATGACTTCTATCTCCTTGAGACTCTGACCCAGTATCGACTCAAGGGTCTCTTCAATATAAGCTTCATCATCATAAGCGGGAACAATCACGCTCACCTTGGGTGTCTCCATACAACCTATTCCTTTCCTGCTAGCGGATTTCCATAATTTCTTCAAGGGCCTCCAGATAGGCCTTGGTGATGTTTTCTCCAGCAATTTCTATTCGGTATTTCCTGCTTTCCATCAGATATTCCCGGTAAAGGGCCTCCGGGTCGAGCTTGCCAAATTCAATGATTTTTGCAGCTATGGACCGGCTGTCGCCTGCTTCAAAGGTATACCGGTCTGGCTGGTCAATCATTTCCACCATGGGGGTGTTTCGGGAAACCAGAATCATCTTCTCCATTTGAAAAGCTTCTATGACCTGTAGACCAAAGCCTTCATAAAAGGAAGGATTGATTACAAAACGGCAGTTGTGGATATACTGTCTGAGTTCTTCATCCGATGCATAACCGATAAAAACAATCTGCGACTCCGCCATCCCACTTTCCACAAGACTCTTTTTAATCCCCGCCACATAGGCCGGGGATTTATCCGCGCCTACAAGAAACAGTTTCAGGGGATGAGTGGTACTTTGGCTGTAAATCCCATAGGCTTCCACCAGACCCTTTATGTTTTTTCTGCTTGTCAGCTGTCCATAATAAAGCACATAGTTTTGTGCCCCGGGCTCAGGGGGCAGCTCCGGTTTCACAAAATTCCCTCTGACAAGGGGACTCAGCCTGATGACTTTGTCGGCTTCCAACCTTAAATACTCGACAGCCTGTCTCTTCGTAAAATCGCTGATGGCAATCACCGCATCGCTTCGAGGGGCTGTTGTGCGGTAAATCAGCTGCCAGTAAAGCCTTCTTGACAACCTGTAATGCCCGGGGGCGACCATATATCCCAGGTCATGAAGCGTGATGATCTCCTTCGTGGCCTTTCCTTTGTAAAGCGGAAGCTTTCCATCAAGGGACCAGTAGAAATCCGCTCTCAGCCTGTGCCGCAAAAGGGGAATTTCAAGATTTTCCTTGACAAATCTGATGAAAAATCCCCTGGACTTGTCGTAATCAAAGGGAACAATCCGCTCTGGGGGGATTCTGTGCTTGAGAACATTTTTTCCGCTATTTGTCAGCAAATAGCAAACCGTCACTTTATCCGTGAAATGATTCTCCAGGAATTCCACAACACTCCGGGCATATTTGCCCATGCCATCGTCTTCCTCATTGATTTGCAGTGCATTGACCAATAAAATTTTTTTCATCTTTTTCTCCTGATAAGTTCCCAGAACCCTCTAGGACTCGAGGCTTTTCATTTCTATGATGCCGTCATGTCTTCTGATGACCCGGCAGTTTCTTTCAAGGGCCACCTCTTCAAGGGTTTGAACCTGACCGACCCCATCCGATGCAAAAAGTTTAAATACAATTTTTATGGTGAAAAAAAGAATCTTGATGTCGTTCACAAAGGAAAAATTATTGATATAATACAGATCCAAAAGGAGCTTGTCCTTGAAAGAGGTATTGTATTTTCCCCAGACCTGGGCCAGGCCTGTCATTCCCGCCTTGAATTTCGTCCGATATCTGTACTGGGGAAATTCGGCTATATAGCCGAGTGCCAGCTCCGGTCTTTCCGGACGGGGGCCGACAATGCTCATATCCCCCCTGATCACATTGAAAAGTTGCGGCAATTCGTCTATCCGTGTTTTTCGCAACACTCTTCCAAAGGGTGTAATTCGCTGGTCCCTGTTAGCCGCAAGGACGGGGCCCGTGCCGTTTTCAGCGTCCATGACCATAGACCGAAATTTTATCAGCTTGAAGCTTCGGTTGTCCTTTGTCAGACGCTCCTGAGAGTAAAAGGCCGGACCGCCATCCTGAATTTTGACGCCCATATAGCCCAAGACCAACAGGGGCGATGTCAGGACGAGTCCCAGGAAGGCCAGAAAAATATCCATACAGCGTTTCAGAAACAACTCTTCAACCGCAACATGATTGTCCTGAACAAATACAGGCATGTCATCCAGGGTGGTAAAGCGGCCTGAACTCTGAAGTATCCAGGAAACACTCGGGGAAAGATACACAGCCTTGTGTTTTTCATAGCAATAATACATAACCTGGGTTTTAATCTCCTCATCCAGGTCATGGGACAAATAAACGATATCGCAGCCGTCAATGTAACCCCTTATTTCCTCGAAGTTCAACAATTGCGAATCCAGGATATAGCGGGTCTCGTGAAGGTGGTCCATATGCTGTATCAGTTTCGCCGCAATCCGCTCTTTCGTCTGGTCACTGCCTATAATAACCGCCCGCTCTTTTGTGTGGATTCTTGAATACAGGGAGAACACCAGCCTTTTGATCAGGGCGAACACTATGGCACTCATGAAAAAAGAGCATAGGAAAATCCCGTTGGGAATTTTAGATTCCTTAAAGAAATACCCTGTAATAATCACGGCCATATGAAGCACGGCAAGGGCCACCAGAGTACTGAGCATGGTTTCAGAATACTTTTTTTTCCCGCAGTTATAGGGTTTGTAGATAGTAAAAACAATTCCATAAAAAATTGTGGCCGTCAGGAGAATCTCCCTATAACTGAACAGAGCCAGCCCCTCATAGCCACTCACAAGGATATAGGAGGCCAGCAGAGCCACTGCGATAATCCCGTAATCCACCAGCAGCTGCAGTGTAAAAAAAGACTTTTCCGAAAAAAATTTTCCTCTCATCCTCAACACAATCCCCTTTTAGGTCAAAAGCTTTCTCTGAAAACATTATACGCTATACAGCAGACCACCCGCTACACCATTTTCCGGCCCCGGCCGGCCTTTAACAAAACAAGCGGAACTCCCCACCCTCTAAGTCACCTTGCTCGCTTTAGCGAGAGCGTAGGGTGGGGATGGATAGCTTTCGCCCAATATTCCATAATTTGACATAATTATTCAGCGGTTTATAATGTAATTGTGATATTTGTGCTTTTAGATACAAACAACCATTCAGTGTTCAGGCTCAATTATCATTTGATTCTTGTTGTGAAATACCGTTAGACTTATGGAAATTTTCAATTATCTTTCACCAAGATAGTAAATCACACTTGAAGAGTGGCACCATGACCAGGACCACCTCTAAGTCCTTTTCAGGGCACAGCCACATTCTGAGATCTCAAAATTCTTGAATGCTTATAAAAGTGCCAGTAGCCGGCTGAATCGATCCAGAGTATATTCGATTACCATTCGTCCGTTGACTTTTTGAAACTGTTTGGGCAGAGTATCGCCAAACCGCTCTCCCTGTCCTCCTGCCAGAATAATCACGCTCATCATCTCTTATACCTCCCAGGGCTCTAAAGGCCGTCCTCTCATGTAGCCCGGTGAAAACCACGGCTTCACTGAAAATCTGTGCCCCTCAGAACCGAATCAAAGCCATATTCCTTCCTTTAAACGGATATTTTGCTGACTTTGTCCCTTCAAACCTGTGATATAATGAAAAATATTATCTGTCTATGATGGTTGACTGGTGATATCGCATTTCATCAGAGGAGGGTTCTGTCTTATGGGTAAATTCAGAATGAGCCAGGCCTACAACGAGGTTGCCTATGGACAACTGCGAACCATCACAGAGGAGGAATCCGCCAGATTGCGCAGGGTCATGCTTGAAATTGCCTTGGATGTCAACACAGTGTGTGAAAAGCATCAGTTGAAACTGATGATGGCCTATGGCACCCTTTTAGGTTCCGTGAGACATCAGGGCTTCATCCCCTGGGACGATGATATGGATTTTATGATGTTCCGAAATGACTATGAAAAGCTGATTGAATTGTTTGATTCAGAATTATCAGAAAAATATGTGCTTCAAGTCCCGGCTACTGAACCCAAGGCGAGTTTTACAAGAATGAAAATACGAAAGAAGAATACGGTTTTCCTGGAGTATGAAACTGAAGGACTTCCCATCCAAAAAGGGATATTCATTGACATAGCACCTTTGGACACTCTGCCGAAGGGGAAGCTCAGGCGGTTGGTTCATTGCTCTGTGTTTGTCTTTTGCCGGCAGGCTACCCTGGCTACGGCTTTTTACCGCTATCCTTCAGTGGCACTGATGAAAATTCTCAAGGACAACCCGAAGGCCTATGGCATTATGAAAATCCGTCAATGGATTGGCAGATTGCTGTCCTTCAAATCCTTGGAGTACTGGAACTGCAAAACCGACGCCCTTGCAAAAAAATACTCAAACAGCGACGGCGAACTCTATTCGGATATTTTCAAAAGCACCGGTTATGGCGCAGAAGCGCTGACCTGCGACAATTTCCTGCCCATGGTGGCGCTCCCCTTTGAAAATGTCAGTTTTTTTGCCCCGGCCAACTACCATAAAATTCTTTGTGCCCACTATGGCGACTACTGGGTGCTCCCTGAGGGCAATAAGCAGCTCAGACATTGGACGCTTGAACTGGAGTTTGATGGAGAATAAACCCAAAGCTGCCAGTCCACCTCCCAGACCTGACTCAAATCCCTTTGAATCAGGTCAGAGAGTCTTGCAATATCTTCTTGATAGTATTCATTGTTGATTCTTCTGAAATCCAGGGGGATGGTCCGGATTGCCTGGGATGGTTTTTTCTTGTTGAAACTGTGCAGCCATTTTTTCACTTTTCTCAGACTTTCAGGACGAAAATTCACTTCATAGAAGACTCTGGAAAGATTGCGGATCAATCGGGCATCGCCGGCACTTTTAATCTGGTAGTTTTCATTGCTCTTGAGATTGTAGTCAAGCTCAGCTGAAGTTGAAAGCCCTAGAAACTTCAATAGCTAGATGATTTCATCCTTGGGATTGGCGATGAAATCCTCAAAAATGATGATGTGGAGTTGTTCTAGAGAAAAGAACTCCGGGTAGCCACTGATCTGATCGAAGTAATATCCCCGTTCTATGTAATTGAGTACCCGGTCCTTGTATTCCGTGTCGAGGTCACCCCTTCCCCGATAAATAGCTTCTTCAAAGGGGAAGACTTCGTGTCCTCCTCTCAGGCTCATCTGATACTGGGAATACGCCCGCCTGGCCGGATCCCTCAGAATTACAAAAAGCTTCAAGTCAAACCCCAGAGACTCCCATATCCTTTTCGTTAGGGGCTTTCTGAATAGATTCATGGGCGTGAAATCGATGCGGACAATATGCTCAGGCTTGACCTTGTTGAAAAATTTCCGCTCATAGTCAGCCATCCCCTTGTGGTAGCACTAGTCAAAAAAATAAGGTTCTTTGGCATCGGTACTAGATGCCGGGATGCTCTCTGAGAATATTGGCCAGGGTTGTCGTTCCGCATTTTTGTGCCCCCAGATAAAAGGTGTTGGGCACTCGATTCATCCTTACACTTCTTCTCGATGGAAATCATTTTTATTTATCTTAACAGATTTTTTGTAAACATACAATTACTAGCGCTTAAATGCGAATAAGGACTTTTTAACCTTGAGAATGACCGCCCTGTTGCTGATTCTGGGATTTGTGCTGGGGAGGGGATTTCAGATTGTCTTTCTTTCACCCCAGTTGAAAGAAACCCGCCACCCTTCTCGCTGGGTGCTCAACCCAAGAGACCCCCATCTGAAACAGCTGGCTGTAATCAGCATCCCGGTCATTCTGGGGGTGTCCGCCAATCAGATCAATATCCTCATCGATCGAACCCTGGCTTCCAGAATTCTGATCGGGGGCATCTCTGCCCTGAGCTATTCTCACCGTTTGACCAATTTTTTCCACCACATCTTTGTCCTGTCCATCACAACCATCATCTTTCCGGCGATTTCAAAGAAGGCCGCGGCCCTTGATTACAGCGGCATCAAAACAACCTTTCGAAAGGCCGCCATCAGCAACAATCTCATTATTATTCCCGCCTCCACAGGGGCCATGATTTTCGCCCAGCCTCTCGTCCGTCTACTCTACGGCAGGAATTCCTTTGACTCAGAGGCCATCCTTCTGACCTTCTCGGCTTTGCTTTTTTATGCCATTGGCATGACGGGTATTGCCCAGAAACAGGTGCTCGGCAGAATCTTCTACAGCCTTCAGGATACCGGAACACCCATGAGAAATAACACCATCGGTGTCGGCGTGAACATTGTCCTGAATATCTTGCTGTCACGATACAAGGGGATTTCAGGGCTTGCCCTGGGAGTCATCAGCTACAGCCTGATAATCTATCCGCTGAGGATTCCCGAAGTCATGGCATTCACCCGGGATTTGAAAAAAACACTGCTGCAAATGGGAGGGAAATCAAATGGGCCATAAGGCCATCTGCTATGTCGCATCTGTCCAGAGTCACATCATCAATTTTCATCTCCCTTATCTCAAGGCCTTTTCCGAAAGAGGCTACGAGGTTTTTGTGGTGACTGAACCGGACCTCGAAAGATACCAGGAATACCACAAGGGAGACTATGGGTTCATCCAGTGGGTCCCCCTCAGAACCTCCAAAAAGAATTTAAGCAGGATTCATTACCAGTGGTACAAGGCTTTCAAGGATTTCATGAAAAAGCATTCCTTTGAACGAGTGGTTTTCAATACCCCTATCCCATCATTTTTAGGGCGCCTGGCCCTTAAATCCTTCAAGAACACCACCCTTGTTTATATCGCTCATGGCTATCACTTCTATCAGGGGGCTTCTCTGAAAAACTGGATACTCTATTACACTGCTGAAAAAATTGCTTCCCGATGGACTGACATTCTCATCCTGCTGAATGGGGAGGACTATGTTTTGAGTCAGAAAAAACTGGTCAATTCCCGGTTGAAAAAAGAGTGTATCCACTATATCCGGGGCATCGGAGTCAATCTTGAGGATTTTTCCCCGGCGGCTGCTGAAAAACCTCCTCAAAGCCTCTTGAAGACTCCCATGAATCACCATAAACTGATTTGCGTTGCTGAACTGACCCATCGGAAAAACCAGGTGCAACTGATTGAAGCCATGAAGTGGATTGATAACAGTGTCCTTTTCCTCGTTGGAGACGGTCCCCTGGAGGACAATTACCGCCAACTGGTGGACGGCAAGGGCCTGAAGGATCGGGTTAAATTTCTCGGTTTCAGAAGGGACATCCCTCAACTGCTCCATGAAGCCGATCTAGCCGTGATCACTTCAAGACATGAAGGACTGCCTCGCTTTGTCATGGAAGCCATGGCCATGGGACTGCCCGTGGTCTGCACGGATGTGAGGGGAAACCGGGACCTGGTAAAAGACGGCGTCAACGGCTTGCTGGTCCCCCTTCACCATCCCCGGCGGACAGCCCAGGCCATTGAAGGCTTGTTAGCAAATCCCCGGCTTTTCCGGCAGATGGCTCAAAAAAATCAAAGGGATATCCTCCCCTACAGCACGGCTGCCGTAGTTCCCGCTTTAATGAAACTGCTCACTTCAAACCCCGGTGGTTCTTCAGAATCTGACACCTGATATCCGGTTTAATTCTTCAAACTTTTTTTTGCCAGTGCCCTGAGGAGTTCCCCTCATGGCAATAGCAAGCACCAGGATATAAGCCTTCCCCTTGAGACTTATGTCCTGGTGCTTTTTTTAAGGCGGGTTATTACCATGAGGCTGCCCACCGTGGCAGCCCCTATGACCATCCCATAAACAACTATCCAGTTCAGCCATGTGAATGACTCAGCTTTTTTTTCAACCTCTTTGAGTTCAAAGGTATCGATGTACTGTTGATACTGACTTATTTCACTTAAAAATCTCATGTAGATTTTAAGGGTTTTATCCACCTGTTCCTCCCGCTGAAAGTTGAAGCTGAGCCTTATTTCTCCCTCAGAATAAACCGCAGAAATGGTTTCGAAAATCACCGGATCCAGGGCCCTTTCCGGTTTGTCCCTGCTTCTTTCTACCAGGCCCGACGTATCCACCTCGAGCAGGAGCTCTTTTGAAATGAGCGGCTCATCAACCCCACTGAGGGTGATTTCATAGGTTGCCGTGCCCTGACGGACCATGCCAAGACTCTCCTGAAAGTGACTGTGCCAGAATAAAACCCCCAGGGACAGGACCAGGGCCACCATGAGGCTGATTCTTAAGTTGCTTCTTATGAGGGCAACTATTTTCCTGAACCTGAAAGTCTCCAGAACATCCGTCATCACTGCCAGGGCTCCCAGGACAAGCCAGAGGAGTCTCATATTATTCAGAGAAAGGGCCAGAGAACCCACCATAATCACCACTAGAAAATCCTTCAGCACTCGAAAATCATGAGACTGATAGCGTTTATCAGTGGTCAGAACAAGGAAAAGATTCAGCACAAAGAGCATCCAGACCAATGCCAGGGGAAGGCCCCAGTCCGTCATCCACTGAAGATATGTATTATGGGCGACGTTGCCATATCCCCACATCAATTCCCCCAGTTGACGATAGTGCCCGACACCCACGCCAAAGAGAGGAGAAATCACTATCAGTCTCAAAGCGGTGCCCCAGGCATCCAGCCGGGTGGAGCCATCTGCCGTAACGGCACCTCCGAAATCCATAAACAAAATCTTGATTCTGGAAAGTGCCGGAAAGATTTCTGAAAGCCCTCCAATTCTGTCGATTCCCAGAACCATAAAAATCAACAGCCACACCAGCGGCAATCCCTTGGACCAATAGTTCTTGACCATCCGCTTCAGTGACAATCCCTCTTGAAATACAGATTCAAATAATAGATAAGCCAGAAAAATCAACAGGGTCATCATCCCAGTCTTGGAACCCGTTGCCAGGATAGAGATCACGAGAATCCCAATAGCAACACCCCGCCATCTATGACTTAAAGTGGTGTCCCTGGTAAAATAGGCTATCGAAAGAATCTGAAGCACTGAGAAATAATTGGGATCAATCATAAATCCCTTGAAGCGGAAGCCCCCTGCGTACATGAAGTCCTTTGGAATATTTTTGATCAGGACCATTAAAATACTCAGGACACCCGCCACTAAAGCCCCATAGGAAAAACTCCTGATCAGGGTCAGCATTCCTCCCTTTTCCCCCAGACTGCTCCCCACCAGGAAATAGAGGTAGCCGACCGCAAGAATCGCATAGCCTCTGAGCGTCAACCAAGGGGACGGGTCATAGGGAAAGAATCTGGGAACAATCCATTGGGCCGTGAACAGCACGACCCCGGAAACCAGTAAAAAGTACTTGAGCGGTCTAGGGGATACCACCAGGTCTCCCTTTATAAAAAGAAGGAGAATTATCAATAGCAGAAACACATCAGAAATCGATACATTGATGCGAAACAGCAAAATTGACTGATTCAAAAAAAATCCCATAAGCACCGTCAACAGACTGAGCATCTTTTGGTAATCCAGACATCGCCTTGTTCTATCCATTGGATTCTCCCTTTTCACTGACCACTCACCGCTTACTGCAGGGCGTTCTCTCAAAATCATGCGTCTTGGCTTCTATCTTCTGATTGTTTCCATAGGTGTGACGACTGTCCACCTTTTCTTGCAAAATCCACCAAGGGATTGATCCCCTTGACGACAAGAGCAGGAATGTCCTTTATGTACTGATAGATCGAAAACTCGGGGGTGAAATCTTCTGCCCCTTGCCGCATAGACTTTCTTTATGAGGCCTGGTGATTCCCATTGAAATAGGTCCTCATGGTTCCTTTTTCACTGCCGCTCAGAGGGTTGTATCATTCATTGCCAAACCATCAATCCTCCAGGGCCCGGGTGAGGAAAAACTCCGGCTCCCTTCGGACTCCCCCCCAATCCTTTACCAGTTTTTCTACCATCGGCGTGATTCTCGGGTCGAAGATTTTGGCTCCTGCCGGGCAGATGTGGATGCACCGCTGACAACTGATGCACTGGTTTTCGTCAACAATCCGGCAATCTTCAAAATCAATGGCCTCCACGGGACAGCTCTTAGCACACAGCCTGCACTGGGTACAACTCTCATCGGTAACCGGTCCCATGGGGGTCCGGGGTTTTCTCTCCCTGTAGGGACGGTTTCCCGGCACTGATACCCTGATTCCCTTGTCAATATTCCCGAGGGTCTCCCGGGCGAAGGCCTCGATTTTCATCAGGTCTTCCTTGTCCGGCCGCCCCCCC
>LQBE01000047.1:30828-36875 GCA_002029975.1 delta proteobacterium ML8_F1
CCCCGGAAACCACCCCGCCTCTTTGTTCAAGAATATCCTTCATTTCAAGAAGGGCGTCTTCATAGGCCCGGTTGCCGTAGACCCCGAGAATCACCACAGGATTGTTTTTCAGTCGAAGCCCCTTGAGATAGGTTTCAACGAGCAGGGGAATTCTTCCCGAGTAAACCGGAGCGCCCACAAGGACCACTTCTCCGTCGCCAATGACAGGCAGGCTTTTTCTTTGTTTCGGATCTGCAATATCATACAATTCTCCTTCGATTCCCATGGACTCAAAGGTTTTCATCACGGCTTTCATGGTTGTCCCCGTGGGACTGAAATAGAGGCCCATACCCTTCATGTTTTTTCCACCCTTTCTTTTATCGATACCTCCTTGATTGTACTGTTGTTTTCAATACTCTGTCAATCAAATAGAGCCCTGTGAAGGGCTCCATCCATTAACCTCTTTCAATGCCGCAAAAACCTGACCGCACCAGTTCAAGGACGCCGAAGGGACGAACCATCTCTAGAAATCCGCTGATTTTCACTTCATCTCCGGTCATCTCCACGGTCAGAGTGCCCGGTGTGACATCGATGATTCTGGCTCTGAAAATATTGGCAATCTCGATGACTCTGGATCTGACTTCCTCATCGGCTTCCAGTTTGACCAGAATCAGTTCCCGGGTCAGGGCATTGTCATAACTCAGTTCTGTCACCTTGATGACCTCGATAAGCTTATTGAACTGTTTTTTGATCTGCTCCAGGGCGGCCTCATCACAGGTCATGACAATGGTCATCCTGGAGTTCCTGGGGTTCTGGGTTTCACCCACAGTCAATGAGTCAATATTGTAGCCCCTTCTGGTGAAAAGACCGGCAATGCGGGAGAGCACTCCCGCATTATTCTCCACAAGCAGAGAAATCATGTGTTTTGTCTCCATATTAGCGGTTACCTCCTTCTCTTCTCTAAAGGCAGTTGTCTGCCGGATCTACCATACACTCGACAAAGAAGGCCCCCTCTGAAGCCAGCGCTTCATCAATGGCTCCCTCCAATTCGTCATTGGAAAAAATTCTCCTGCCCTTGATATCATAGGCCTGGGCAATCTTTAAAAAATCCGGCGAAAGTTCCCATTCCACACCGAAATAGTTGCCGCTGAACTGATCATCCTGGAGTTCTCTGACCATCCCCAGCCGGTTGTTGTTTAAAAGCATGACCACCACCTTGTTCCCCGACTGACGCAGGGTTCCGAGTTCAGCGAGGAGCATCTGCAGTCCGCCATCTCCTACGACACTGACCACAGTCCTGCCCGGCGCCCCAAAGGATGCCCCAATGGCCGCGGGCAGACTGTAGCCCATGGTCCCGAGACCCCCGGAGGTCATATACATTCTTTCGCCACTGTAGGGAAAATTTCTGGCGGCGATAATCTGGTTCTGTCCCACATCGGCCACAAGGATTGTCCGGTAGTCAACCTTTTGCGACAGAACCCTCATGGCGGTTTTCGGGCAGATCGTCTGTGTCTTTTCTATGACCAGGGGCTCCTCCCGTGGTTTCATGGCTTTGAGGGTTTCGATCCATTCTCCGGTGTCCATCAGGGTGACCTTCTCATTGAATTTCTTGAGAATCTGCTTGAGATCCCCCACCACCGGAATCTGATGGTCGAAAACCTTTCCGATTTCCGCCGGATCAATGTCCATGTGGACCAGGGTGGTTTCCGGACTCAGGGCCTTGAAATTCATGGTAGCCCTATCTGACAGCCGTGACCCGGCGATGATGAGATAGTCGGACATCATCAAAATTTCCTTGACATGGTCATCGCCGTGGTAACCCATGAGACCGGCAAAGAGATCGGACCCCATGGGAAAGGACCCAAGTCCCATCAGGGTATTGATGACAGGAATCCTTCCCCTGGTCGCAAATTCTCTGAGTTCAACCACGGCACCGGCGGCGATGACGCCTCCTCCGGCAAGGATAATGGGTCTTTTGGCACTTGAAAGCTTTTGAAGGGCGCGTTTGATCTGCCCGGCGTGGCCCTTGACTGTGGGATTGTATCCGGGAATATTCACCTCTGGAAGGGCTGAAAACGGAATTCTAGCATCCAGGATATCCCTTGGAATGTCAATCAGCACTGGACCGGGTCGGCCGGTCCTGGCGATATAGAAGGCCTCTGCAAGGATTCGCGGAATATCCGCCGCATCCTTCACAAGATAATTGTGCTTGGTGAAAGAATCTGTCGCACCGACCACGTCGGCTTCCTGGAAGACATCCTTTCCGATGAGGTCGGTTTTGACCTGCCCGGTGATGGCAATCATGGGAATGGAATCCATGTAGGCGGTGGCGATTCCAGTCATCAGGTTGGTGGCTCCAGGTCCCGATGTGGCAAAGCAGGCCCCCGTTTTTCCACTGGCTCTGGCATAGCCACTGGCCGCATGGGCCGCTGCCTGCTCGTTTCTGACAAGGACATGCCTGACTGCCGGACATAATCTAAGGGCATCATACAGGGGTAGATTGGCACCCCCCGGATGCCCGAAAACCGTAGTAATTCCCTCTTCCTGCAGTGCTTTGATTACAATATCCGCTACTCTCATTTTCTCCTAACTCCTTCGCCTTTCAAATCGCTGTCCTGTGGATATAAAAAAACTCCCCCTCCAAATTAGAGACGAAGCTTATCCGCGGTACCACTCTAAGTATGTCGAGACCAGTTTACTCAACATCCCTTAAGAAGGGTCTTTTTTGAAACCCTCCACCCTGTAACGCTGGTCAGACGCCTTCACCCTAGGGGATGTCATCCCTTCAGGAGAGGGGTTCGGGAGTGAGCCTGCACTCATTTGAAATATCGCATTTCCACCGGCAGCGATTCTCTGAAATCTCTTCTGAGTGCTTGTCTCCGTCATCACCTTTAGAATATTAAACCTAGTATAGGGACTTCAACCTCCGATGTCAAGAATATTCAGAAAATTTATAAAAACTGTTTAAAGCTTCAATTTTTTAAATAACTTCACCTTCGGCAGTGAAGCCCCCGGGGGAAGTTTTGCAGTTATGACTGGATATAGTATAATTCAGTTGAAAGGACCGCTGGAAATTTTTCAAACCAAAGGCTGGCAATGGCTTTCGTGCCTAATCTCACTTTTGGGGCACTTGAAATCTTTGTCCCGTGACGGTCAATTCAAAAATCCATTTGCAATCCCGCCATCAAAAAGACAAAAGGTCTTTAAAAGCACAGGAGAAAGGACTGGTCAAGATGAAACATCCGTTCATTGCAAAGCGCTACTGGAAGGACAGGTCCACCCCCATGGGGGCCGTAGACGAACTGGCAAAAAAATTCGACGGGGTCATCGATTTGAGCCTTGGCGATCCCGACCAGACCACCGACGAGGGCATCATCAATTTCGCCTTCAGTGAAGCCAAAAAAGGACATACCCGGTATACGGATTTCCGAGGTGACCCCGAGCTCAGAGAAGCCATACAGCACTACTACAGGGAGGCCTTTGGCGTCGGGATTTCCGACAAGGAAATCATGGTCACCACCAGCGCCTGTCTGGGGATGTACCTTTCCCTGGAGGCCCTGCTGGACCCCGGAGACGAGGTGATCATTCCCTCCCCCTACTTCACCCCCTATCCCCAGCAGGTAGAGCTTGCCGGGGGAATCCCTGTTGAGCTTCAAACCCTGGAATCCAACGACTTTATTCCCGATACCGGGGACTTGAAGGCCCTCATTACCGAGAGAACCAAAGCGATTATCCTCAACTCCCCCAACAATCCCACCGGTGCTGTCCTCAACCGAGAGATACTGGAGGAAATCGCCGCCATCTGCATTGAAAACAACCTCGTCATCATTGCCGATGAGATTTATGGATCCTATGCCTTCAACGAACCCTTTGTTTCCATGATAACCCTGGAAAACATCCGCGATCGTTTGATTGTCCTCAACAGTTTTTCCAAGGATTATACCATGACGGGATGGCGGATCGGCAATATTGTCGCCCCGGAGGCAATCATCACCACCTGCCAGACAATCAACGAAAACGTGGTTTTCACAGCGCCTTCCATCTCCCAGAGGGCCGCCCTCTACGCCCTCAGGCACCGCCGTACCATCCAACCCCCCGCTATCGCCCTTTACAAGGAAAGGGTTCTCTACGCCGCCAAGAGAATTGACGACATCCCCTGGATGACAGTCCTTCCCCCGAAGGCCACCTTCTATCTCTTTGTAAACATCAAGGCCACTGGAAAGACTTCCTCCGAAGTCAGCGCCCTGATTCTGGAAAAAGCCAGAGTCCTTACCATTCCCGGCAACGCCTTCGGCCGCTCAGGAGAGGGCTACCTTCGCATTGCCTGTACTGTGGGGGTGGATCGGTTGAAAGAAGCCTTTGACGCTATTGCCACCATTTAGCCCCTGATTCCGGAATTAAACAGGGCCCCTGGTTTGAAATCAGGGGCCCTGTTTGTGAGTCTTCCAAAATCCCTGGTTTTTCAGGGGGACGAAAAATAATCATAACAGGATTCGATACGGCTAAGAAACCTTTCACAATAAATCTCCAATAATTTCTCCACTTAGTCACCTCAGTCAGTCTTTGCCACCGGAACCGGCCAGCCACCAGTCGGGATGATTTTCATACCAGGCCACTGTCTCTTCAAGGCCCGCTTCAAAAGGAACCTGCGGGGACCATCCAAGCTCATCGGTAATTTTTTGCGAATCCAGGGCATACCTTCTGTCGTGGCCAAGCCGGTCCTGGACAGTGGTGATCAGGGAGGTCTCCTCCCCGAGGATTTTGAGAATCAATTCAATGACTTCAATATTCTTTCTTTCATTGACCGCCCCGATATTGTAGACTTCTCCCGGCCGGCCCCTGAAAAGGACCCTTTCTATTCCCAGACAATGGTCCCTGACATGAATCCAGTCCCTTACCTGCTGCCCGTCCCCGTAGACCGGCAAACTCTTTTTCTTGAGTGCCCGAAGAATCATGAGGGGTATCAGCTTTTCAGGGTATTGACCGGGCCCGTAGTTATTTGAAGACCGGGTAACCATCACCGGCAAATTGTAGGTATTGAAATAAGCCCTGGCCATCATATCCGCCGCGGCCTTCGAAGCCGCATAGGGACTATTGGGTGCCAGTGGCGAAGTCTCTTTGAACCGGCCCCGGCTTCCAAGGGTTCCATAGACTTCATCGGTTGAAATTTGAAGGAATCCCACCCCGTCACGGTAGCGGGGAACCCCACGGGCATCCCCGGGGACAGACCAGGCGGCCCTGGCAGCATCCAGGAGAATCTGGGTGCCGGCCACATTGGTCTGAACAAATATTCCGGCATCGTCAATACTTCTGTCGACGTGGGACTCAGCGGCAAAATTTACCACATAGTCAAAATCATGGGCCTCAAACAGGTCTTTGACGAGTTCCGGGTCCGCGATATTCCCTTCAACGAAGTGGTAGGCCGGGTGATGCGCCACCTCCTTGAGGTTCGCAGGATTTCCGGCATAGGTTAACGCATCAAGATTTATAAGCTTCAAGTCATCGTGGCGGCTCAGAAGGATTTTAATGAAATGACTGCCGATAAATCCCGCCCCACCGGTTACAAGAATTGATTTCATAGCTTTCTCCCAGAATAATGAACCCCCTGGCTGTCGCTGTGGATTCAAAGTATTTTTCAAAACTCAAAAGGGGCTGACAAGCTCCCTGAAGGGTCTTTGAGCGGCATCCTTGTCTGAAAGGAGTACCCGGCTGACTTCCTCTAGAGGCCACTGGATTTTCAGATCCCTGTCATCCCAGATAATCCCGTCCTCCTCCTCAGGGGCGTAATAATCCGTGCATTTGTACGCCACCGTGGCAAAGTCAGACAACACTAAAAATCCATGGGCAAACTCCCCCGGTATGTAGAGTTGCCGCCTGTTGGCACTTGAAAGCCGCTCGCCGAACCAGTGTCCGTAGGTGCCGGAGTGTTTTCTCAAATCCACGACGACATCAAATATCTCCCCTTCAAGAACTCTGACAAGCTTTCCCTGGGGTCTTCCTCTTTGAAAATGAAGCCCTCGTGAACTACCCCCACTTATAGAAGTGGGAGCTTCCTGGTCAATATCCCC
>LQBE01000048.1 GCA_002029975.1 delta proteobacterium ML8_F1
ACTGACAGGTGGATCAGGAACACCAACCGGTTCCTTTGCTTTTGTATCACCTTCAACGACTTATACCACAGCCGGGACGGATTATCCGACGCTACAATTCACACCAAGCGATACAGTCAATTACAATACGGCGTCTACAAACGCGGTAGCGGTAGATGTGTTAGAGCTCATCTTTACCGATATTGACATCAACACTTCAAATGGTGGGATTACACTCCATTTCAATCTACCGGTAGATAAAAATGATTATCTTGAAAATGGCGATTTTACAGTGGTGGCTGAAAAAGAAGGCGAATTGGATCAAACCTTGAGTGTCAGCATCGTGGATCAACCGAATGGGACAACGACATCCTTTGATATCGAAGTGACCGATCTTGTAACACTTAACAATGCCGATACCATCAAGGTCATCATCAAGTCTTCAGGAGCGGGGAAGCTAATCGATTTGGGCGACAATCTTTTGAATACGGATGTCCTGACAAGGTCGTTAGATTTCATGCAGACTATCGCTTTGAATACACCGACAAGCTATAGTGTGGATACTGTTGGAGATTATGATGCTTTCAGAATCTATCTTACGGCGGGTGACACCTATCAAATTTGGACTTCAAATAGCAGCGGCGATCCACACTTGTACTTCTACAGTGATGCGGCCTTGACAAGTCAGATTGAGGAAAATGATGATAGTGGAGGTGACCTTGAGGCTTTGATTGATTATACACCGTCAACTTCGGGTACGTATTATATTCAGGTCAGAGAACATGGTGATGACTATACTTGTTCAGGTACGCTGACGGTGTCAAACTAAATTGTTTAAAATGTTGTAGTATTGAAGCTTTGGATGAGCCTCGTTCGCGGGGCTCATATTCTTTTCCGCCTTAAAACAAGACATGCTTCCCCTTTCCAACTTTCCAACTTTCCAACTTTCTGCTATAATCAATATAATGAATGTTTGAGGAGAACGATGATGCGTAATTATAAAATTGATTTTTTAGCATCGATCTTATCCGTCTTACTTTAAATAAAAGAACTTAGATATGTGGTCGGAGCCTTTAAAACAGTCAAGCTGTAGGAGAAAACACCACTCCACAACACGATGTTCATTATAAAACAAAATTAATTTGAACAGTAGCTTGACTACATGTTCGGTATACAAGGAGA
>LQBE01000049.1 GCA_002029975.1 delta proteobacterium ML8_F1
AGGACCGGGATGGACACACCGCTGGTGTATCAGTTGTTCCGCCAGGAGCATCGCTGAGTAGCTACGTGTGGACGGGATAAGCGCTGAAGGCATCTAAGCGCGAAGCCTTCCTCAAGATAAGATCTCCCACTCATAATGAGTTAAGACCCCAGGTAGACCACCTGGTTGATAGGCCTCGGGTGTAAGTGCAGTAATGTACTGAGCTGAGAGGTACTAATCGGTCGAGGACTTAATCTTCAGTTTTCAAAAGCACGTTGTCGTTTCACTTCGCACGATTTCACTTTTCGGGTTCTGATCCGGTGGCTATGGCACAAAGGCTACACCTGTTCCCATACCGAACACAGAAGTTAAGCTTTGTTGCGCCGATGGTACTTGGTGGGAGACTGCCTGGGAGAGTAGGTCGCCGCCGGTTGATAAAAACCAGAGAAATTCTCTGGTTTTTTATTTTTTTTGCTTAACGGTATTGCACAAATATGAGGTTCTGATACAATATGTAGTGTAGTTAGCACTTATAACATACAACATATAGACAGGAGTGGAATTCATGGAGCAAGTAATCAAAAGAGATGGTGCTGTTGTTGACTTTAATAAAATGAAGATTGTCACCGCCATTGAGAACGCCATGATCGAGACGGAAAAAGGGGTGGACTCGAAGGTCAGCAATAGTGTGGCTGATAAAATTGAAGAGGAACTCCAAAAAAGCAACAAGCCCATCGAGGTGGACGAAATCCAGGACATGGTGGAGAACCAGCTGATGGCAAGCCCGAGAAAAGATGTGGCGAAAAAATATATCATCTATCGGAATGAAAAGGACAGGACACGCAACGCCCGGAAGAAGGAAAACCGGATTCTGACGGATGAATTCATCAGCAAGTACAAGCACATGACCTCGCCCATGAACCAGCTGGGAAATTTCGTCTATTACAGGACCTATTCCCGGTGGCTACCCAACGAAAAAAGAAGAGAATACTGGTGGGAAACTGTCAGAAGGGCGGTGGAATACAACGCATCCCTGGTGCCTACAACCAGGGATGAGGCGGAAAGGCTCTTTGACAATATTTTCTATATGAGACAATTCCTCAGTGGCAGAACCCTCTGGGTGGGGAACACCGATGTGGCCAAGCATTATCCCATGTCCAACTACAATTGCTCCTTCCAGGTGGTGAATTCCTTTGAATCCTTCAGGGATATCTTCTACTTGCTGATGATCGGCTCCGGAGTGGGACTCAGGATACTCAAGGACGATGTGGAGAAACTCCCCAAGGTCAGGACTGACTATGAACTGATTCACAAGGACTACACACCGATTCCCAGATCGGAACGGGAGGACAGCACCTCTTTGGATTTCTATTTCAACAATACTGTGAAAATCACAGTGGGTGACTCCAAGGAGGGCTGGGTCCAGTCGCTGGATTTTTTCTTTAAACTCATTCACTCCAATGAATACAGAAATATTAAAACCGTCATTGTAAACTACGACAATGTCAGACCCAAGGGAGAAAAACTCAGAACCTTCGGAGGAACGGCAAGTGGCCATCAAAGTCTGAAAAACATGTTTGAAAAAATCCACAAGGTCATCAAAAAAGCCGGTTTGATCAATGAGAAAAAGCGCCTGAAGCTCAGAACCATCGATTGTCTGGATATCGCCAACATCATCGGTGAGAATGTCGTGGTAGGAGGCGTCAGAAGGACCGCTGAGATCATTTTAGTGGATCCTGATGACAAGGATGCCATTGAGTCCAAAACGAACCTGTACAAGCAGATTGACGGTCAGTGGATCGTAGACCAGGAGATTCTTCACCGGCAGATGAGCAACAACTCAATTTTCTACCGGTCCAAGCCCACAAGGGAAAAACTCCACTGGCAGCTTGAGCAGATGCGGTATTCCGGTGAACCGGGATTCGTCAATGCGGAGGCCGGTGAAAAGCGACGACCCAATTTTCAGGGGGTCAATCCCTGTGCAGAGATTCTCCTCGACAATCGGGGACTTTGCAATTTAACCACCATCAATGTCTATGCCTTTGTCAAGGACGGGGTTCTGGATGTCAATGGGCTTCTCAATGCCCAGAGAATCTCAGCTCGATCGGGTTACCGCATGACCATGGTGGAGCTTGAACTGCCCTTCTGGGATGAAGTACACCAAAGAGACAAGCTTATCGGGTGCTCCCTTACCGGATGGCAGGATATGGTCAATGCCGTCGGCATGACCAGGGAGCAAGAAATAGAACTACTCAAAAAACTCCGCTCCGTGGCCCATAAAGAGGTGGAGATGTATGCCATGGAAATCGGTGACGAGGTGCCCCTGCTGGTGACCACGGTGAAGCCTGAGGGAACCCTTTCCCAGCTGCCGACGGTATCGAGTGGGGTCCATCATTCCCATTCCCCTTATTATATAAGGAGGGTTAGAATCAACTCCCACGATCCCCTGGTCAAGGTCTGTGAAGAACTGGGTTACCCGGTATTCCCCGAGGTGGGACAGGATCCGGAAACCTGCACCACCAAGGTGGTGGAGTTTCCGGTGAAGGCGCCGGTAGGCAAGACAAAATATGAAATCTCCGCCATTGAACAACTGGAGAATTACAAGATGTTCATGACCCATTATGTGGACCACAACGCCTCGGTGACAATCCATGTGAGAGAAAACGAGTGGGAAGCGGTAGAAGAATGGGTCTGGAAAAACTGGGATGACCTGGTGGCGATTTCCTTCCTCTCCCTGGATGACAATTTCTACGAGATGCTGCCCTACGAGTCCATAACCAAGGGGGAATATGAAAAGAGAGTCAAGGGGATGAAGCCCTTCAGGCCATCTCTGATTCAAAAATATGAAAAGGAAGAAATCAATTTCGACATAGGGGATTCCGATTGCGACACTGGGGTTTGCCCTGTCAGATAGAGGCCTGACAACCAGAAGCCTGTCTAAGGTGCATGGATTTGAAAACACGACTTTTGTCGTGTTTTCTTTGTTTGGCGGGGGCTGCGAGGGTACTTTGCGATGTGACAGGGTGTTTTGAAGGCAGTTGACCATATTGGAGCAGGAAAAAATCCCGTAATATGGAATATTGGCATTATTTTTTGCGCAGGGCAGAAAAAGTGATACCATTGAACAAAAGGGTCTATCAACCCAAATTTTTTTTGGAGGCGAAAAATGGAAAACACGACGATGCAACCCAATGACGCTGCCGCCCGGAATTCCGAGACGGTTTCGGTAAAAGAGTGGATAATCACTTCCCTGATCATGATGATTCCCCTGGTCAATCTCATTATGCCCTTTGTCTGGGCTTTCAGCAGCAATACCAAATCTTCGAAGGCGAATTATTTCAGGGCGCTTCTTCTGTTGACTTTGGCGGGCCTTGTTCTGTACATTTTGTTTGCCGGCGCTGTAGCGGGCCAGCTGTTCAGGCTGCTGTCGTCTTTCAACGGCTAAAGGGCACGGCCCTTGGGAAAGATCCGTCTCAAGCACACGCCCAGGCGTGTGTTTTTTTGCGTCCCGGGTGAAGTGAGGTATAATAAAAGACAAAGCCATAACATTTGAATGGAGAGTGACAAATTTTGAAGACCTCGGAAATCATGCAGCTCATCAGCCATTTTGCTTTAATAGTCTTTCTGGGATTTCCCGTGATAGTCATGATGATCAAGACCTTGGAGTGGGAAAAGAAGTCTGCAAGGGATTATCGGTTGCATATCCATCAGTTCATGTTTGTTTCAATCATGATTCTTTCAACCAACCTCATGGGACGATCTGAATTCATCGCCAGTTGTTTGTTTTTCGTGACGCCCGCCGCCTGGGTGATTTTTTCCTATCAAGTGCCCATCTACGAACCCGGCTATAGCATTTTGGAGAATCTGAAAAGCCGGAAAAAATTATTTGCTCTTCCCTTGCTTGCCCTGATCCTCATGCTGATCCTGTATCAAATGATCCCCGGGGAACTTGTCGCAGAACAGATCAGTATGACCCGGGTCATTTCAGAAGAAGTCCAGGGGGAGGAAAGCTACAACTTTTACAGGATTCGCCAGTGGTTCAGTGAGAATCCCGATTTACTGGAAACCTTTGACGGGGAGAGTCTCAGGGTGGCACAAAAGGGAATGCACCTGATTGTCCTGGAATACAGGCGAAAGGACCAAGTGGTTCATTTCCTGTACGAACTCGACAGAAACAGATGGCGACTTCAGGGAATCCATGAATTTGAGGACCCCTCTGGTCATGGTGTTTAGGGCAAAATCCTGATTGCCAAAACAAAAAAAGGCGAGTACACTTAAAAATAATATGACGGCTACCGACAATCGAAAATATTCCAGTTAGTGCAGCAATTCAGGCTCAACAGTCAAGTGGCTGATGGTATGAAATCAAAACTGCGAAAGGAGTGGATTTATTGATTAGGCCGGGACTTGAAAAGGATGCTGAAAGAATCAGTGAAATCTACAATCACTATGTACTGAATACCTGCTTCACCTTCGATGAGCAAGCCACCTCCCGGGAGGATATTCTTGAGAGGATGTCAACCGGGCACTGGCTGGTTTACGAGCGCGGTACCGAAGTGGTGGCCTATACCTACGCGACCACCTGGAAGGACCGGAGCGCTTATCGGTTCACCCTGGAATCCTCGGTATACGTCCACCAGGACTCCCATGGGATGGGCATCGCTTCAAAGCTGTATGAAGCGCTATTCGAGGAAATGAGAAACAGGGGGATTCATTCCCTGATGGCTACAATAGCCCTTCCCAACCGGAACAGCGTCCATTTCCATGAAAAAATGGGTTTTAAAAAGGTTGGTGTCGCCAAGGAAGTCGGCTACAAGTTTGATCTGTGGGTCGATGTGGGCTACTGGCAGAAGATGTTGCTGTGAACTACCCCCACTTACAGAAGTGGGAGCTTCCTGGTCAATATCCCCAACGGGACAAGTTTTCCCAG
>LQBE01000050.1:0-6367 GCA_002029975.1 delta proteobacterium ML8_F1
AAGGATAAAAAGAAAGATATAGCTCGACGCCACGCTGACAGAGGTCCCGTAAATGCCTTCTGTATTGATGAAAATATGGTTGACAAGCTTTGGCCAATTGTAGCCCCGGTGGGTGAATATGCCGGGTATGTCCTGGCCAAAAAGTCCGTAGGCAATAAAGAGCAAACTCAGTATCACCAGGGGCCAGCCCGAAATTCTTCGCGATGCCTCCAGCACCAGGAGAACCAAAATCGTCCCCATGACCACGTCCATGGTATTGGGCATTCCCATCCGGTTGATGAAGCCTATATAGTCAATCCACACATAGGCTGCCACGGCACCACCCAGCAGGGCAAAAATCCAGTCATACCAGGCTATGACCGTTCTGGAGCTTTTTTTCCCCCTGGGGTACAAAAGAAAGGTCATGGCAATCATCATCCCCACATGGAGGGACCGATGAAGATGGGTCGCCGGATAACCGGTATAGGAAGTAATGAAATGATACAGGGAAATCATTACTGCCAGCCAGTAGACCAGGCGGGCAATGTTCTGGTTTTGAAATTTCCTGGTCTTGGATTCCTTGTCGTACTTTTCAAGGATCTCAAGCTGCTTCGACTCCTCAACCAGTTCATCATCAATTAGTTTTGTAGGGTCCATATCCTGCTTCTCTCCTCTACTTCAAGATAAAATGCCTCGTGATGGGGCAGATCAGTTCCCTTGAGAATCTCCTCACCATTGAGATTGATCCTTGTCAGATTCGTCGTGGTGTGGATCCATTTAATGGCTTCAAAGATTTCATTGATATTTTCCATGACCACCAGGCCGTCCCTGATGGTCATATCCCCCTTGTTTTCTGGTATCCCCGCACCGAAGCCAGCCACCGTAATGGTCATCAGCCGGAGTGAACCCTCTTCCTCTATGACAAATTCCTCCGTATAAGGTATCAGTTCGAAGGAATGAATCCATTCATATTCAAGTACATCCCGGGCGTGAACCCTCTGCGACCAATAGATGTCACCAGTTTCCTGATGGGATATGGTCATGACCATGACAGGACTTGCTAATAAAAAATAAATCACAAAAAATAATGCCGCAGTACCCGCTAATTTGATGTAGGATGAAGCACCCCTGTGCTTCATCCCACCCTTTTTTATCCTCATTCTAGTCCATTAAACCCTGTTCTTGATAGTATTTGACCGCACCGTCATGGAAGGGGATATCCACACCGATTTGTGCATTCTCCAAGGTGATATTCTTTTCAGCTGTTGCATGGGAGGCTTGAATGTCTGAAATATTTTCGAAGACACCCTTGGCCAGGTCATACACCAGTTCATCCGGAAGGTCTTCTCTGACCAGCATGATATTTCTCACGGTAACGGTATTCACATCACCTTCAGTGTCATAAATATCTGCGGGGATGACCTCCGGAACAAAGAAAGGGTACTTCTCGGTCAATTTTTCAAGGCCTTCTCCTTCAATGGGAACCAGGACGATTTCATCGGTGACCCCAAGCTCCATAACCGTGGCATTGGGGATGCCGCTGGTTACAAACACAGCGTCCACTAATCCGTTCTTCATCTGGTCAATGGCTTCGCCGTAATTGAGGTAATCCACTGATGAATCTTCATAGGTCATGCCGTGGGCTTCATACATGAGTCTGGCATTGAGTTCCACTCCGGAGTTTGGGGCGCCAATGCCGACTTTTTTGCCCTTTAAGTCTTCGAAGCTCTCAATGCCTGAAGACTTTGTCGTCACCAGTTGGACAAAGTTTGGATACAGTCCAGTCAGCGCTCTTAAGTTCTCAGCAGGTTCCTTGCCTTCAAAGGCCCCGAAACCCTGATAAGCCTGAGCCACGGCATCAGACATGGCGATTGCCATTTCAGCATCACCGGTCAGAATCAGATTGATATTCTCAGCAGAGGCACCAGTGGATTGGGCCGAGGATTTAAAGCCCAGCTTATTCTGGAAGACGTTTGAAAACGCGCCCCCAATGGGATAGTACAGGCCACTGGTCGCACCGGTTGCCACGGTGAGAAAATAATCATCCTTATTGTAGCCGGCTTCCTCCTGGGGCGCCTCCTCTTGCTGGTCTTCAACCTCCGTCTCCGTTTCCTGTGCAGGTTCCTGGGCACCGGCACAGGCTGTGAAAACCAGCACCATGATCAAAAGCAAAGACAACAGCATTGACATTCTCTTATTCATCGTACACTCTCCTTTGAAATTTATTTCACTCATTGTAAGAGCAATAACCGTGCCAATTCCCTTTCCACTGGCAGTATCCGCTTGAATCGTCTGATTGCAACACCCAAGTCTTTTTTCACCCAAGGGCAACTGGGTTTTCAACCCGCAAAGAAAGGCAAATATTGCCTTTGAAGCAATATTTGCCTATTGTTTGAGGCCATAGGCCTCTAATTTATAGCGAAGTCCCCGCTCGCTGATTCCCAGCATCTTGGCGGTTTTTTTCTGATGCCCTTCATTGATTTCAAGGGCCGCTACAATCAAATGCTTTTCTGCTTCCTGCAGGGTCAGACCTGCGAGATTTTCAATATCCCCTTGCATTTGCGGATTTTTGGGGCGATCGCCCCTTTGCTGGACGTTGATGGGCAGGTTATCCACCCTGATTAGCTCGTCCCCGGCCATCAGAACACTGTACTCAATGATATTGATCAGTTCCCTGACATTCCCTGGATAACTGTAACCCATCAGCAGCTTCAGCGCTTCGGATGAGAAACCTCTGATATTTTTGTCTAGTTTTCGATTGCACTCACCGACATAGCAGTTGAGAAGCGGCTCTAAATCCTCCACCCGCTCCCTCAGGGGCATTATTTTGATACTGAAAACCTTGAGGCGATAGATCAGGTCTTTTCTGAAAGCCCCCTTCTCAACAAGTTCATCCAGATTCTGGTTGGTGGCGGCGACAAACCTCACGTCCAAAGAAACCGTCTGATTGCTCCCGAGGGGACTGAATTCCTTTTGCTGGATGACCCTCAGAAGCTTTGACTGCAAGGGCAGGGGCAGCTCGCCGATTTCGTCAAGGAGCACTGTACCGCCGTTGGCATACTCAAGCCTGCCCATCTTGTCTGCCACCGCTCCGGTAAAGGTCCCCTTCTTGTGGCCAAAGAGCTCCTCCTCCAAAAGATTTTCCGGAATGGCGGCACAGTTGATGGCGACAAATTTCTTGTCCCTGCGCTTGCCGGCAAAATGGATGGCCCGGGCGATCAGTTCCTTCCCGGTACCACTTTCCCCTTCAATGACAACGCTGGTATCCACGTCTTTAAGCTTGTCGATATAGTGAAATACCTCCTGCATGGCCCTGCTCTTTCCAATTATTCCATATTTGAGATTTTCCCCAGGGAGCTTTTCTGTCTGCGGGACTACTTTTCTGGCTTTAAGGGCCTCCTGAACAGTTTTTTCAAGGATGTCCAGTTTCAGGGGTTTGGTCAAATAGGTGAAGGCACCGGTTTTCATGGCTTCCACTGTGGAATCAATGGTCCCATAGGCAGTCATGATCACCACCTGCAGGTCAGGCTCCAGGGTTTTTATTTCCCTGAGAATATCGATGCCATCCACCTTGCCGATCCTCAGGTCCAGCAGAACCAGATCAAAGGTTTTTTTTAGAATCCAGTTGAGTCCTGCCCTTGGATCGGTCGTGACCTCCACCTCGTAATGGTCCTCAAGGGCAAAAGCCAGGGAAAGGCCGATGGCCTCTTCATCATCGATGATTAAAATTCTATTCTTCATGGGTTCCTCCTTCAAGAATGACCACCACACGGGTTCCCTCATTCTTGACACTTGATATTTCAATCCTGCCCTTGTTTTTCTCGATCAGTTCCTTGAACAGGGGCAGGCCAATGCCGCTTCCCCGGCTCTTAGTGGTATAGAAGAGTTCAAAGACATTTTGAAGTTCCTCCTTGGTCATCCCGATGCCATTATCCTCAACGATGATTTTTATCTCAGGTCCCTCTTTGAAGCTGGACAGACTCAGAAGGTATTCCTTCAAAGGAGCCTCCTGCTTCATTTCATTGATGGCATCCATGCTGTTGACAATGAGATTGATCAGGGCCTGTCGCATCTGGTCGGCATCGACCCTGACAATCAGATTCTCCTGGATCCGGGTTTTGACCTGGATGCCGTGCTCTTCAAGGAGGGGTTGAAACAAAAACAGGCAGTATTCCACAAGGGACTTGACTTCAACGTCGACAATATCCTGGTCCCTGGGTTTGGAATAGTCAATCAGCTGTTGTATCAGACGGTCCACCCGGTCCACTTCCTTGGGAACCACTGTGGCAATCTGATTTTGAAATTTCTCGTTGCTGATTTTTCTTGGCAGCAATTCCATGTAGGTCTTGATCGAGGTCAGGGGATTTCTTATTTCATGGGCGATGCTGGCAATCAACTGAGTCATGGCCAGATGTTTCTTTCTTTCCTCTGCCTCTGCTCTGACAATCATTTCATCGGTGATGTCCTCAATGGTGAGGATTGCCCCGCCAATGGCCTTCAGATAATTGTACAGAGGATACAGGGCGTAGCGATAGGTCCAGGTCCTGCCAGCCACCTGGTGCTCATATTCTTCCCCCATGAAGCGCTCACCCCTGTGGATTACCCCGTCAAAACAGTTCTCCAGCATGCGGCTCACCGACGCCATGGAGAAGACCGTTTCTCCTTGTCTGTTTTTTCCCTCACCGAAATGCTTGACGGCCATTTCATTCATCATCATGATTTTCCCCTCGGTGTCAAAGATGATGATGGCCCGGGGACTGCTCTCCAAAATGAGATTTTTCAGGTCATTGCTCTGCCAGATTTCTATGATTTTTTCTTCCAGTTCCTGATTGGCCAGCCGCAGTTCTTCAGTTTTATCCAGTATCCTTTTTTTCAACTGACGGTTCAGCACGACAATGACAAACAGGATGCCCAGGGCTGTAAACAGGACAAGCATGAGGTATTCAACAATGACTTTCTGACGTTCCAGGGTTTTGTCATTGATCCAGCGGTTGTAGATTGCTTCATATTCACCGCTGATTTTGATATCCCTGAGGGTATTGTTCACCATGGTGAGCAGGCCCGGATAGTCCTTTGTGATGCCTACATAGTAGTCCACAGGGCTCTCGTAGAGATTGCTGATGATGTAGTCCTTTTCAATGTCGAATTTTTCGAAGGTGTACTCTGCCACGTGACGCACGCCAATCATGACATCCGCCCGACCCATCAGGAGCAGGTCGATGACATTTTCCTGGTTGAAAGCCAGATTGTAGTTGGCCTTTTTGATATTCTTGACAAATTCATACTCGGGAGAATCCCACTCCACAGAAATCAAAAAAGGCTCCATATTGAGTTTTTCCTTGATGGCCTCTTCCCGGTCTTTGGGAATGACCAGTGAAACCGTGGACTGGACCAGGGAATCACTGAAATCCATGGTTTCTTCCATGTTCCGGATGAAGCGGATACCCAGAACCATATCCAGTTCCTTGTTCTCGAACTGTACCAAAGCTTCGTTCAGTGCCATGGGAATCAGCTCAATCTCGAGATCGTATTCCAAGGCGATCCGCCGTATCAAGTCAAGGTTGAAGCCCTTGTATTCTCCGTCTTCTTTATACTGGTAGGGCGGCAGGTTGGGATCGAACCCCACTTTGAAAACTTCATCGGAGTA
The DNA here is from genome assembly GCA_002029975.1 of delta proteobacterium ML8_F1. Lineage (GTDB taxonomy): Bacteria > Bacillota > Clostridia > Peptostreptococcales > Acidaminobacteraceae > ML8-F1. The sequence continues at coordinate 5,627 of LQBE01000050.1, forward strand.
ATCGATGCCATAGAGACTTTGGGCAAAGGTGCCACCGGATACCGTCAAAAGAATCAAAAGTACTCCCACAATAAGGCCGGTCTTCCCCAAGTCGATTCCTCCTTCACTCTCTTTTTGGCGGCATGATTGCTTTGATACTGACTATATTATCCCTTTTGTTGTCTCTGCTTGTCAACGGCTGGCTGGTTTTTGGCTCAAACAATTAAAAACCTGCCTTTAACAGCAGGTTTCATTGATTTGCTTTCTCCCCAGCCACCAGGAGGGTTTCACTGGTTTTGAGGCTACAAAGTGCTTTCATTCCTCAATGCAGATTTCACAATGCCTGATGGCCCTCAGGGTCATGGGCACCAGCATGATAATCAAAAACAACAGCATTCCGAAAACAACGCCACTGAGGAGTTTGAAAAAACTCTCATTTGTCAGATGATACATGAGTACCGTGGCAATCGTCATAGAGGAGATGGGAAAGGAGTAGGCCCACCATGACAGATAGAATTTGATTTTAGAGAACAGTCCCCACTGACTCAGAAGAAAAGTGGTCAGAAAAAGAGCGAAATAGTATAGACTTTTCCCGAAGCTGTCAAGCTCTCCCGTCAGTTTCACATAAGCTATGAACCCCACCGCCGGCGGCGCAATGAGGATCGCCAGGGTCGGTAGCAGTTTTTCCACCATGGGACTGTGGAACACCATGCGGTAGATGAAAATTGTAAACAGCAGAATCCAGAAAACCAGTCCGATGCT
>LQBE01000050.1:6443-35153 GCA_002029975.1 delta proteobacterium ML8_F1
AATCAGGATATTCCCCACCACGGGAATGAACCAGGCGGGATTGATGTGCTTGATTTCAAATTTCGGATGCATCATCCAGATGGCAATGATTTTATAGGTGAAAAAGGTGTGGATCAGGGTGCCGGCTATCCAGAGGCCCTTGGATATCCCCGGATGTATGGCCAGAAAGGCAATGCTCAGAAGCAGCAAACTGATAGAAATGGTGGGAAAGAAGTTCATTCTGACTGGGTCCTCGAAATCCTGCCTGACTTCCTGGGGAAACCTCAAAAGTTTCATCAGATACATTCCCAGAATCAGTGCAAAGAGTCCCAGGGTGACAAGCAGCATCACCAAATCAATCCCGGTGTCTATGTGATAGATCTCATGGATTTTTTCCAGGGCAATGGTGAGTCCTGTCATCCCTAGAATAATTGAAAAGGAAGAAATGGGGAAATGCTGAATGCGATTGATCAGACTCAAGTTTAAGCCCTCCTGTTCTTTTGATATTTGAGTATCATTGTATACGATTCAAGGACTGTCTGTCTTGTAAATCACACAATTGATATCAATTATCAATGATAACAGCTCCTGCCCTTAAAAATTAAGGGGGTCCCCTTTAGTGGCAACTTCAGTGCCGCCGTGTTACTATATGATTAGACGGACACTCCGGGAACACATTGTCAAGACTCGCCCAGTATGGGATTTGAAACCAGAATCAAGGGAGGAGAAACCATGAAAAAAGCACTGATTGTCATCGATATGCTCAAGGATTTTCTGGATGAGGACGGGGTTCTCACCATTGGAGATTCAGCGAATCTCATCGAAAATGTCGCTTCAAGAATCGCGGTCCACCGCCGGGAAGGACATCCCGTCATTTATCTCATGGACCAGCACCGGGAGGACGACCTCGAATTCAACATGTTTCCTCCCCACTGCATCAAGGGGACTCCGGGCGGCGACATTGTTGAAGCCCTCGCGCCTTTGAAGGGTGATTTCCTGATTGCAAAAAGACGCTACAGCGGTTTTTTCGGCACGGATCTGGACCTTACCCTAAGAGACCTCAAAATTACAGAAGTCGAACTCGCCGGGGTCTGCACCCAGATCTGCGTCCTCTATACCGCGGCGGACGCCCGCATGCTCAATTACGGGGTGACACTCTATGAGGCGGCTGTCGCCTCCTTTGACCCCGAAGCCCACGACTTTGCCCTCAAAGAAATGTCGGCCACCCTCGGTGTGAAGGTGATTGCCCTATGAAAACCCCACAGGGCAGAGCCCTGCATACGGACCTTTACCAGCTGACAATGATGCAGACTTATGTCAAACAGGGACTGCATCATCGCAGGGGGGTTTTCGACATGTTCTTCAGAGAGCTTCCCTTTGGCAACGGTTACGCAGTGTTTGCCGGACTGCAGCATATCCTGGACTATGTCACCGGGCTTGAATTTTCCCCGGAGGATCTCGAATACCTGAAGAAAAAGGGCTTTAGCAAGGAATTCAGGGATTATCTCATGGATTTCAGATTCACCGGGGATATCTACTCGGTTTCAGAGGGCGAAATCATTTTCCCCAATGAACCGGTCGTAACAGTCGTCGCCACCATCATGGAAGCCATGTTGATTGAAACAGCTCTTTTGAACATCTTCAACCATGAAACCCTGATTGCCACAAAGGCTTCCAGAATCAAACAGGTTGTCGGTTCAAAGCCCATTGCAGAATTCGGAGCCAGAAGGGGTCACGGGCTGGATGCCTCCCTCTACGGTTCACGGGCCGCCTATATCGGGGGCTTCGACGGCACTTCCCTGGTGGCGGCGGGGAAGGCCTTTGACATCCCCATTGTAGGGACCATGTCCCACGCCTTCATTCAGAGCTTCCCCGATGAATTATCCGCCTTCATGGCCTATGGCAGAGAAAATGCCGGCAATGTCGTTCTGTTGGTGGATACCTACAATACCTTGAAAAGCGGTATCCCCAATGTCATTGCAGCAGCCGGCAGCCTTGCAGCCCAAGGCATCACTGTGGACGCCGTCCGCCTTGACAGCGGAGACCTGGCCTATCTCTCAAAGGAATCCAGAAGACTCTTAGACGATGCCGGCTTCAGGGAAATAAAAATCCTCGCATCCAATGACCTTGATGAAAACCTTATCATGGAATTGGAAATGCAGGGGGCGCAGATTGATCGTTATGCCGTGGGCACAAAACTGATTACGGCCTACGACCAGCCGGCTCTCGGAGGGGTTTACAAGCTCGTGGGAATTGAACAGGACGGAGAAATCATTCCAAAAATCAAGATTTCAGATGATATCAAGAAAATCGTCAACCCGGGAAGAAAGCAGCTGTACCGAATCATCAACCCCTACACCCAAAAGGCTGAAGCCGACTATCTGACCTGCCATGACGAGAATTTTCCCTTGTCGGGCAGGAACCTCGTCCTCTTTGATCCCATAGATATCTGGAAGAGAAAAACCGTAAAAACCTACGAAGCCATCCCCCTTCACCGGCAGGTCGTCACAAAGGGCAAGCCCTGCCTGCCCCCCGTCTCCCTTGAGGAAATCAGAAGCTATGCCGCTACTGCCCTAAACCGATTCTGGTCTGAACATAAAAGAAAGACCAATCCCCAGGACTACCCCCTGGACCTTTCTGTTCAGCTGTGGAACACCAAGAACCAGTTGATTTCAGAAATAAGGTCCCACTACGAAGACTGAATCCAGAATCAAGGACAGCGCTCTTATAAAGCGCTGTCCTTTGTTTTGGGTTATTCCCACCTGTTCAGGCACGGCCTATCTTCTTCAAGGACAGACTCCGGATTACCCGGTTGACGTTTTGAAGAGCCTCGGTGGTACTGTCCATCACGGGAGCTGCAGCCAGCCCGGTAAAGGGCACCCGTATTCATGAATCCTATTCTTCAACTGGACAATAATGCGAATAAACTGTAAAATGATGGTGATAAAAAAATCACAATATCCATGTTGAAGAGCATCCAGCAGAATATCCGCGAGGTCCTCTACAATGAAAAATGATTTTCATAAAGCCCTTCAATATTCACAAAGTCGAGTCCCCCTGGTGGCAAAGGGATTGCTGATCGGTCTCCTGGCAGGAGGCATCGCCATTTTATACCGTCTGGCCCTGGTCCTGGCGGAAGAGGCAAGCCAAAGGCTCTATCTGTTTGTGGCCCAGCACCGCCTGTGGGTCCTTCCCCTTTTCATATCCCTGGGGGCTCTGGGCATGGGCATCGGTTATCTCATCAAACAATACCCTGCCATCGGAGGCAGTGGCATTCCCCAGGTCAAAGGCCATATTATGGGCCTTTACCGGATGTCCTGGCTCTCCACATTGACAGCAAAATTTGCCGGCGGGATTCTCACAGTCCTGGCCGGCTTGTCTGTGGGCAGGGAAGGCCCCTCCATACAGCTGGGGGCATTAAGCGCCGGCGGTCTCGGAAAATGGATCTCCTCCACCCGAACCGAGAGAAAAATTCTGTGTGCCAGCGGAGCAAGCGCGGGTCTGGCCGCCGCCTTCAACGCCCCCCTGGCCGGGGTGATCTTTGCCATCGAAGAAGTCTTCAAATATCTGTCTCCCAGCGTCCTGCTCGCCACCATGACCTCCGCCATTACTGCCGATTTCATATCAAAGCAGGTTTTTGGCCTGACACCATCTTTCAATTTCAAATCACCCACAACATCCCCCTGAATCTTTATTACCTGGTGGTCCTCCTTGGCATTGCCCTGGGTTTCTTCGGCGCTTTTTACAACGCCGTGTTGGTCCAGTCCGTCATCCGGTTCAAACAGTTCTCCCGGAGATTTCAATATTCAAGCACAGTCATTGTTTTTCTGCTTGCCGGACTTGTCGGGCTCACCTTTCCCTTGATTCTCGGCAGCGGCCATCACATCATCGATGTCATGGGACAACACCAGACCCTCCAGTGGCTGTTTATGGTTTTTATCCTGAAATTCCTTTTTTCCATGGTCAGTTTCGGGTCCGGGGCCCCTGGTGGAATTTTCTTTCCACTGCTTGTCCTCGGAGGCCTCCTGGGTGGGTGTTTCGCATCCCTTTCAACCCAGTGGTTCAATGTCCCTCCGGACTTGTTTTTCAATTTTGTCATCCTCGCCATGGCGGGTTATTTTTCAGCCATTGTCAGGGCCCCCATCACAGGCATCGTACTCCTTACAGAAATGACAGGAAGCCTCAGTCATCTTCTCTCCCTCACGATTGTCAGCATCCTGGCCTATGTGGTTGCCGATCTTTTAAAAAGCCCTCCCATTTATGAGTCTCTCCTCGAAATCAACCTGGACGGCACCAACGTCAAACCCCGGGAGCAGGACACCGATTCCTACAGAAAACTCATCATCGAAACCGTGGTTCACTACGGGTCAAGGATTGACGGTCTCAAAATTAAAAATCTAGAACTTCCGCCCGGAGCTCTGGTGATTTCCATCAGGCGGGGCGGCAAAGACCATACCCCCAACGGAGAAAGTCTCATCATGGCAGAGGACTGTCTGGTGGTACTGACCAATATCAGGGATGAATTCACCCTTCGAAGGCATCTTGAACACATGACCCAGAGTCACTGATTCGGCCACCTGTTGACATTTAAAGCAGGTGGTTTTTGTGATACTATCAGATAAAGAGCTCTCAAGAGGAGGCAACTGCCATTTTCCAGTTAAATCATGTCATCTACAAGAACATCCTGAAAATCGATTCCCTCAGCATAAAACGACAGGAAATCACCTGTATTAAGGGGGAAAGCGGCAGTGGCAAAACCACCCTGCTCAGACTTCTCAACAGAATGATCACTCCAGACGGGGGGCAAATCCTGTTCGAGGGGACTCCCCTTCAGGATATCAATCCCGTGGCTCTGAGGCGGCGGGTGATCATGCTGTCCCAGGAACCGGGTGTTTTCCCGGGAAATATCAGAGAAAATTTGCTAATGGGTCTGAGATTTTCCGAAAAGCCACTGGCCACTGAACCGGAGCTTGAAAAAATTCTTCAGCTGGTCCAGCTCAAAATGACTCTTGACAATCCCACTGCCAACCTCTCCCTGGGTGAAAGACAGCGCGTAGCTCTGGGAAGGGTTCTCTTGATGAATCCCCAGGTACTGCTGCTGGACGAACCCTCCTCCGCCCTGGACGAAACCACAGAACATCTGATGATCAAATCCCTTGTGGACTTCACTAGAAAAGGGGGCAAAACCCTGGTGATGGTGACCCATTCAAAAAAAGTCATTGAAAATTTTCAAATGAGAGTCATCCAACTGAAGAAAAACCAAACCCTCAGTGACAAGGAGGTCCCAAGATGATCCTGACTCCCTCCCTGTTTCAAGTCTCCCTGGCCTTTTTTTTCCTGATTGTCACCCTCCTGATTCTCAGAATGAGGAAAATCAACCGGGAAAAGGAGCTGATTGTCGCTTCCCTCAGGATGACCCTGCAACTGATTCTCACGGGATATGTTTTAATCTATCTTTTTGAAAACCCCCATCCCCTGCTCTCTCTGGCCGTAATATTCTTGATGACGGTTTTTGCCATCAGGAACATCTATGCCAGAGTTCAATTGCCCCTTTCCAGGTCCTTGAAGCGGATTATCGCCTTTTCCATGGCCTCCGGCTCTATTTTTACAGTATTTTTCTTCATCCTATTAGTGCTTGGGGTCAAGCCCTGGTTCGATCCCCAGTACCTGATTCCCATAGGCGGAATGCTCATCGGCAATGCCATGACGGGCATCAGCCTGGGCGTCACCCGGCTGAGCGCCGGCATGGAAGACAATCGCCACATCATTGAAACTGCCTTGATGCTTGGGGCCACACCAAGAGCCGCCACCAAGGAAATCGTTGACCATGCCTTTGACTCCGCAATTCTACCCACCATCAATTCCATGGTGGGCATGGGAATCGTCTTTCTGCCGGGAATGATGACCGGACAGATTCTCTCGGGGATTTCTCCCATCACTGCCATAGAATATCAACTGATTATCATGCTGGGAATTCTCGGCAGTGTCTCAATCACCACCATTCTTTTTGTTGAACTGGGCTATAAAACCTTCTTCAATAAAGACCAGCAGCTCATTTTTTCTCCCACGGATTGAATAACCCCCGGTCAGTTGCCTGGCCGGGGGTTATAAATGATCGTACAGGTCCTGCCCACAGGCATCCTCTGAAAGCTTTTCGCATCCCGGGGCTTTAAGAGTATTCCTTGTAATTCACAGGACTCACCTGTTTTTCCACAGATGAGCACAAAGGCGGTTACCGTGTTGGCCAGTCCAGGGTAAACGCCCCTGTTCCATACCCGGGTTACAGAATCCGTATCGGGACTTTTGCGGCTGAAAAAAAGCCCTCTGCTTGAGAGAGCTCGAAATGAGTCGCGCTTCAGTAGTAAAAGTATTCCCCGTCAATGATTTGATACAAATCATCTGCCTTGGTCCTGAAGGGGGAATTATTGAAATACAGACAGGTCTCGACGTTGTTTTCTCCCTCTAAGGCCCTGCGGGACATTTCAATCGCCAGTTCGCCGGGTATCAGGCTTGTAAAAGAGGCTTTATGGGCCGGGGGAAACTGGGTATGGACATCCACCTGAAAAATCACATCGTGAATGGTGTCTGGAAAAAGCGGACTTTTGACCCGATTCAACACGACATTGGCAACGCCCAGCATCATGTCTTCAGAAGCCCCCCCGGTTTCCACCTGGACAATCCTTGACAACCAGAGAAGATCCTCTTTGGAATAGGGATGGGCCTCCCCCGCTTCTTTGGAATCCGGGTTTTCAGGCAGCTCAATCTTTACCAGCCGTTCATCGGCCAGCCACTGCACCTGGAAGTCCAAAAACTCCGCCAAGTACCTCACCGGGAGATAAGTTCTTTCTTCAATCAGAAGCGGTGTGGCATCCATGGTCCTGACTTCTTTATCCACTGCGGCGGTGAAGCTGCCGATATTGAAGGCTGCGACACGGTCTTCCCTGACCAGAGTGATTTCCTTTGTCTCTCCCACCCAGTCAACCCGGGCACCGAGGGCTTCACTGACCTCCCGGACCAGAACATAAACCCTGTCATTTTCAATGAAAGGCGCATTTTCGGCAATCAGGGTTTCACCCATGACCTGTATTTCAACGGGTTCATGAACAGACCCATAGCCCATGGCCGGCGTGCCCAGCAAAAGGACCAGACCGACCAGAACAATTCTCTTGACCATTTTCTCAGCTCCTTTTTTCCATAGCCCAATTATAAAAGGATTTACAGGAATTTTCGAGAAAAAGGTAAAGATATCACACTTTTGTAATATTCCCCTTCAATGGACTTGAAGCAGCAGGGGCGGCAAAAACGTCAGTTTCATTTCCGGGGTCCCCAGAGCGTTCATGGGAAAGCTCCTATACGTCTATGGCAACGGCGGTGTATTTCAACACCAGATAATCCTCAATCCCATAGGTGCCGCCCTCCCGGCCGAATCCGCTTTCCTTCATCCCACCGAAGGGCGCCTGAGCCGCACTGATTCTGCCGGAGTTGATGCCGATAATCCCGAAATCAAGGGATTCTGTAATTCTGTAGGAACGGCTTAAATCCCTGCTGTAGGCATAGGCCGCCAGACCATAGGGGGTGCTGTTGGCCATCTCATAAGCCTGCTCCTCGGTGTCAAAAACCATAATGGGAAGCACCGGGCCAAAGGTCTCCTCCCGGGTGATTTTCATCTCCTCTGTCACATCAGCCAGGATGGTGGGCTGGAACAGAAAACCGCCGGATTCCCCCTTTGAACGCATGCCCTTGCCGCCAGTGACAAGTCTGGCACCTTTTTTCAGAGCATCCTCTACATGTTCGGTAATTTTCAAATAACCCGCTTCATTGATGATGGGACCCATGTCCACGCCGCTGAGGCCATCACCGAAGGTCAACCGCCTGACTTCCTTCTCAAGAACCGCTGTGAATTCCTCATAGACACTTCGTTGAACAAGCACCCGGTTGGTTGCAATGCAGACCTGCCCGCAATTTCTGAATTTTGATTCCATCGCCCCTTGAACCGCCTTGTTCAGGTCCGCGTCTTCAAAAACAATAAAGGGTGCATGACCACCGAGCTCCAGGGAGAGTTTTTTAAGGGTTTCTCCACTGGCCCTCAGAAGATCCTTCCCCACCTCAGTAGAGCCGGTAAAGGACACTTTTTTAATCCCCTTGTGGGCCATCATGGCCTTGCCGATGCTCCGGGATTCACCGGTGACTAGCTGACAGACTCCCTTGGGAAAGCCCGCTTCATGAATCAGTTCAAACAGCTTCACCGCTGTAAGCGGTGTCGCCCCGGCAGGCTTTACCACCACGGTGCATCCCGCTGCAAGGGCCGGTGCCATTTTTCTGACAAACATGGCCAGGGGAAAATTCCAGGGGGTGATAATGCCCGCCGGTCCGATGGGTACCCGGTTGACCTTGAGCCTGAGGTGGGGAAGATGCTCCGGCAGCATTTCTCCCACAACCCGGATACCCTCTTCAGCATACCAGGTGACATAGCTTGCCGCATAACGGACCTCACCCAGGGCTTCTGCCAAGGGCTTGCCGTTTTCCTCGGTGATAATCCTGGCAAGCTCCTTTTCATGGCTTTTCATCAATTGATCCAGTTTTCTCAGATACTCCGCCCGCTCATAGGCTGTCAGCCTCTTCCAGGAATCGAAGGCCTCAGTGGCCCCGTCAAAGGCCGCCTTCAGGTCACCCTCTCCCGCTGAAGCCTGCCGGCCGATCACCTCCATCGTATACGGATTTCTAACCTCAAAGCTCTCTTTGTTTTGAGAATCTCTAAAGGCACCATCAATGTAAAGTTTTCCCTCCATGGTCAAACGACCTCCTGTAAATTATTTTGTGTTTTCACGTCATGATTACTTATTGTTACCCCAAAAAACACTTTTCATTGAAAATCTCTGTGAATTTGTCATTCCCCGCCCCTGGGGGTATAATCAAGTCAAGAGCGCCACAAAGGAGGATTTTATGCAAACCCTTTATGAAACCCAACGCCTCAAAATCACTGAAGCGACTCCCTCGGATATTCCCTATATCATGGATCTGGAGCGACAGCCGGAAAACCGGGACTATGTTTTTCAAGGGACCTATGAAGACCATCTCCAGGAAATCAACTCCCCGGAAAAGCTCCTTGCTCTTGTCACACCGAAAACCGGAAATCTTCCAAAGGGATTCTTCATCGCCGTCCTGGACCCGGACAGCCACGTTCTGGAGCTCAAAAGGATTGTCATTGAAACCAAAAACCAGGGTTTCGGCCGGGAAGTGATTCTGGGTCTGATGGCCTACGCCTTTACAACACTCGACATCAACCGCCTGTGGCTGGATGTTTTCACTGACAATCCCAGGGGAATCCATCTTTATGAAAGCCTCGGAATGGTCAGTGAAGGAACCAAGAGACAGGCTTATCTTGCCCCCTCGGGGGAATACAAATCCCAGATCATCTACTCGCTTCTAAGAGAAGAATTCCACTGAAAACAAGAAACCTGACTGTGATGAGTCAGGTTTTCTTTGTGGCATGCCGGGCCCATAAATTCTAAGGGTCCTTTTAACTGTCTCTCTCTTTCCCGTCATCTGCCCTTTCTGCAACAGGTCAATACTTTCCCCCCTGTCAATGTTTTCACCGCATCAGGTCCCTTCCGTACTTCATCTTGTTCTCATACATGTGATTATCCGCCTTCTTCTGGATGTCGAGGAAACTCTCCTCAACCCGGTTTTTCGTCGCCCAACCCATGGCTACGGATACTTTGGCTGCCTCAAAGCTGGAGTTTGCGATGGCTTTGAGGATTCTGTCCCGCATGTCCCTGATCTCCTTTTCTCCGGTATTGGGCAGAAGAATCACAAATTCATCGCCTCCCGTCCTCGCCACGATATCTTCAGCCCTGGTGGACGTCTTGATGGCCGAGGCCACTGCCTGAAGCAGTTGGTCTCCGGCATCATGGCCATGGGTATCATTGACCTGTTTAAGTCCATTGACATCCATTACCATGATACTGAAGGGAAGCTTTCTGGGCGTGTCCAGACGGGCGATGGCGTCCTCGAGATAGCGGCGGTTGTACAGACCTGTCAGATGATCGTGGAAACTGAGGTGCTCGACCTGTCGCTGCTTTTCTCTTTTCTGGGTAAAATCCCTGAAAACAATGACTGCCCCGGTAATCTCTCCCTGGATGTCTCTAATGGGTGAGGCACTGTCCTCGATGGGAGTCCGCGTGCCGTCCTTCGACACCAGAAGGGCCTGGTTTTCAAGATCAAAGGCCCGACCGACTTTCATGGCTTCCACGGCGGGGTTTTTAATCCTCTTGAGGGTGTGTTCATTGACAACTACAAAAACCTTGTCCAGGGGTTGACCCCGGGCTTCTTCCAGCGACCACCCGGTAAGCTGTCGGGCCACTTCATTGATGACCACCACATTGCCCCGGGCATCTGTTGAAATCACACCATCCCCCACAGAATAGAGGGTGGTCTTGAAAAGCTCCCGCTCATTGTAAAGAATCTCCTTCGCCCGCTTTTCCTCGGTGATGTCCCGGCAAAAGCAGATGAACACCGGGGAGGTTTCCCCCAGTTTATTCACGGTGATATCCACATCAAAGAGGCTGCCGTCCCTTTTTCGGTGTCGGCTTTCAAATCGGTCATGACCCCTTTCAATCAGGGTATCCATCCGCCTCTGGATTACCTGGGGGGTCTCCCCGACCTCTATGTCACTGATATGCATCTTTTGAAGTGCATCAAGGGAATACCCCGACATCCGGCTATAGGCTTCATTGGCTATCTCGATTTCTCCCTGGAGGTTCAGTACCCAGAAACCCTCATTGGTTGTCTGCAGAATCTTTGAAAGAAACAGCTCCCGCTCCTCAAGCGCTCTTTGACTGAGATACCCTTCAGTGACATCGGTATCAGAGCCCCGATAGCCTGTGAGCCGGCCCTGGGGGTCATAGACGGGATAGGCGCTGGTCAGCAGCCAGTGGACGGCATTGCTTTTGTCCACCACAGGATTGACCAGCTTTTCAATGACTTCCTGATTCTCAAATTTCAAAAGCACCGACTCAGCAAAGGCTTCGACACCCTCACTGGGATGATGGTCAAAGAAATAGGTGCCAATCATCTCTAAAGCCTCATAGCCCAGGACATTGCTCACTGAAGGATTGACATAGGTGTAAATGCCCCTGATATCCACCTCCCAGGCAAAGGACTGGCTGTGATGGGCGATTTCAGTCAGTCTTTCATTGCTTGCCTTTAGCGCTTCTTCCAGTTCCCTGCGCTCAGTGATGTCCCGCGCGGCGGCGTAGACAAAGTCTCCGCTTAAATTGGACCGCCACTCGATATGCCTGTAACCACCCTCTTTACAGCGATAGCGGTTGATGACATTGATGATTCGGCCCTTTTCATTCAATTGCAGCAGGGCCTTTCTGGTGATTTCCACATCCCCGGGATGAATAAAATCAAAGAAACTTCTTCCCTCAAGCTCCTGCACCCGATAACCAAGAACCTCCTCCCAGGCCTCATTCACCCTTATGAAAATTCCTTCGGAATCGGTGATGCACAAAAGATCCAGATTGAGACTGAAAAACTCTTCCAGTTGAAGATTTTTACGGTCAAGCTCCTCCTGCAGCTTTTTTGTTTCAGTGATATCGGTGACCTGGACCAGATATCTGTTTCCCTTCCTGGTCTTTAGATATTCTATCGTCGCCCGGTACCAGGCCTCTGAATCCTCCAGGATAGAAGGATACACCAGGGTCTGTTTTTGCGAAAGATCCCTGGCTGCCTGGAATTTTTCCACAAATTTCAAGGCAAAATCTTTCTCATAAATTTCCCAGATGCTTTTGCCAAGAACCTGTTCCCTGGGGATAAACAAATCCTTGTCCTTGGCTGTGATCACACTGGCAAAGACATAGTCCTCGTCAAATTGAAAAATCATTTCATTGAGAACCTTGAGCATCAGGGTCTTGTCCTCAGTTTCCTTGACCTCCCTGGTGATGTCCGTAATCAGGACAGCAAAGTAGTATTTTTCGGGGGAATAGACATACTCCCGATAATATCCGCCCAGGGTGTGGGAGTATTCCCTGACCTCCTTTGCTTCACCCGTCAAGGCGGTCCCGCCGTAAAGCGAAAGCCAGTAGTTGAAATTTTCCCGGGTTTCAGTGAAAACTTCTGACCGCTTTTTTCCTATGACCTCCGCCATGGGAAGACCGACAAGTTTTTCAAAGGCCTGGTTGATTTCAATGAATTCGTAATCCAAAAGCTCTTCCTTTTCATCGACCAGTACCCTGCACAGGAAAAAGCCCAGAGGCGCATGTTCAATAAGTCCCTTGTAAAAATCCACAGGCATTTTTTCGGATTCTTTTTTCATCACGAGCATTCCTTCCATTTGATTGTCCCTGGCACCATCGGAAAAAACCCAAGAAAACTGATGGACCCGGGATTGTCTTTTGTCAGGGGCAGACACCACTGCCCCATGCTTCAAATCAATTGAAACCGTCCTTGAGTCCCCTCAAGGTTTTTTAAGTCATCATATAGTGAGATTATATCATTTTATCTGTCAATGAGAAATTTTTTTGTCAAAAAACAGGTCAAGAACCCCTTCCCTGGGGTTCCTGACTTGGGTATCCGCCTGCTATTTCCCTGAATTTTTTTCCTTGATGAAATCCAGAGCCTGCTTCGGTTCCAGGGGCTTGCTCAGAAAGTATCCCTGGAGAATATCGCAGTGATGCTCCTCGAGATAGTCCCACTGCATGGGGGTTTCAACCCCCTCGGCAACAATTTCCAAACCGAATTTATGGGCGATGCTGATGATTTCTTCGGTTACAAATTCCCCTTTGAAATCCTCATGAATATTGAAAATGAAGCTTTTGTCGATTTTGACCTGATGAATGCTCATCTCCCGGAGTCTTGACAGGGAGGAATAGCCGGTTCCGAAATCATCCAGGGCAATCTGTATCCCCAGGCCGTCCAGAATTTTGAAGTGTTCATTGATCCTTTCGTACTGGTGGATCAGAACCGATTCAGTGATTTCCAGCACCAGGGAATTGAAGGGAATCCCCTGTCTTTTCATAAGCTGCAGGAGATTTTCCACGAAATTCTCCTGGCGGAGCTGGATCACTGAAACATTCACTGCGACCTTGGTTTCAGGATAACCCATTGCCTCCAAGCTTTTGATAAAACCGCAAGCCTCTTCCAGGATTAAATTCCCCAGGGGGACGATAAGCTGTCGTTTCTCGGCAATATCGATGAATTCCACTGGAGACACGGCACCCAGTCCCTCGACGGTGAGCCGTGACAGGGCTTCAAAAGCGGTTATTTTCCGGCAATTGAGACAGTACTGGGGCTGATACACCAGGGTGAAGGCGGTCTTGTCCTCAGACTCGACAATCCTTCTCAAAGTGCTCTCAATCATTTTATCCCGGTTGGCTTTTGTTTCCATAGCCTCATTGAAAAAGGAATAATTCTGGCCCGTGTCGCCATCGCTGTTGTAAAGGGCCAGGGTCAAATCCCTGAAAATCATGTCCACATTGCTGTAGCTTCCCGATGCCAGTTCCAGGATTCCCATGCCCAGATTGACGGGCTCCTCCGGTCCCCCGAAGTAAAGGGGCCCGGAAAACACTTTGTTGATGCGGTCGGCCAGGGCCTTGAGATCCCTCCTGTCCGTGGCGCTTTGGGACCAGCCGATGAACCGCTGTCCCGTGAATCTGAACCACATATCCCCCTCCCGGGTGAATTCACGGAGCTTGTCCCCCATGGCCCCCAGTATCCTGTCTCCCTCCTGATAACCGTACTTGATGTTGATTTCCTTGAAATTCACGACATTGAGGAGAATGATTCCCCCTTTGAGCCGGTGCCCACCCTCGAGCGCCTCTGAGAGAGTCTGTTGGAGATTCACTTTGTTCGGCAGTCCCGTCAGCTCGTCGAAATAGGCCAGTCGAACCAGTTTGCTGTTTTTTCTCTCAGTGGCAATGACTGCATAGAGAAAGAACCCCCAAAGGACCGCCAGGGCGGCAAAACCCAACGTCGTGACCCTCAAAACATAGGCATCCGCCGTATCCGTCCATCTGGTGACTGCCAGGGTCCCACAGATTGTCTCATCCATCCTTACCGGAACCAGAGCCACCTGGACCCTCCTCCCGTCGACGATGTTGATGAGTCCCCGGACTTCGCCGGATTTCAGCGCTTCGATAATCCTCGGGTCCTCTACTTTGTCACCCTTTCTTTCTGGAAGACTGGTCTCCTGAATCACATAGTCCGTGTCCACAAAGGTGGCCCCTCTGACGGTTTCATTCTCAATAATACTTTGTATCAGGCGCTGAATCTGGAAATCGAAGAGAAATTCTTCGATACTTCCGGCGGAAATCCCCACCTGGACCATGCCGCCATCAGAGGTCCTGTAGTAGCCGTACTTGTATTTAAGCCCCGTAGCCGTATCCGCCCGGATGGTCTCCACGAGTAAAGTGGCCCCACTGTGCAAAAAATCATAAACTGGGTGGTCCGGTGGCGCTTTCCAACCCAGGTATTCCCCCCCATGGGAAACTGTAATCACCCCCTGGGCGTCATAGACATAGATTTTGTCCACGCCAAAAACCCCTGCGATATAGGCAAGGGATTCTTCAGTCTGTACCCCCTCGGCATCCCCCACCAGTTTGAGGGCGCCTCGGATTTTCTCTTCCAGAAAATTATCTATGGTCTTGCGGGCTTCAGAGGCCAGGGTCAGAGTGTTGGAGTATTGCCGGGCCAGCTGCAGGGATTCCTCTTCCAGCTGCGAATAGAAATGGTCCTGCACGTAATTCCTTAAATTGACGCCAAGAATCACCAAAAGCAAGGTCGTGAGAAACATTGGTATCAGAAATATCTTTTTGTTGAAAACCTGTGTCTTTGCTTTCAAAAAAAACCTCTTTCCAGCACTGGAGCTTGACAGCTAAAATATTTATTCTCAGATTAACAACCATCGGATTCAGTGGGAAGCGAAAATTTCCTGCCGATGTTTTACCCCACACCGGCGGCAGTCCCTTTGAACCGTTTTTATCTCTCTGCCTCAGGGTGGGACAGCTTTGCTTCGATAAGTCGACCCAGTCGTTTGATGCCTTCGATGATTCTATCCGGAGGTACGGAACCGAAACTGATCCGCATAGCGTTGCTGCCCTTGCCGTCACCCCCGACAAAAAAGCCTTCTCCCGCCACAAAAGCCACCTTCACCAGGGGGTTGCTGACAGCTTCCTCAAGGAGATCTGTGGTATTGATGCCCCCGGGCAGCTCCACCCAGGTGAACAATCCCCCATGGGGATAGACTCGCCGGGTGCCCTCGGGAAAATATTCATCAATAGCGGCGACCATGGTGTCCCGTCTCTCCCTGTACAGGTCGCAGATCATTTTGTGGTGGCTTTCGTAATAGCCTCTTTTGAAAAACTCCGCACAAACCATCTGGGGCATAATCCCCGTGTGGGAATTGGTGGCGGTTTTCGCATCAAAGAGCCTGTCCATCACATTCTTTGAAGCGTAGATATAGCCCAGCCGGCTGCCCGGCGAGAAAATCTTGGAAAAACTGTTGGCCAGAATGGTGTGACCGGTTTGATCAAAGGTTTTTATCGGAGGAAGGGTTTCGCCGCTGTATCGGATATCCCGATAGGGATCATCCTCCAGAATAACAATATCCCTTTCACTTCCTATTGCGGCGAGGGCTTCTCTTCTGTCCAGGGACAGGGTTCTGCCGGATGGGTTTTGAAAGGTGGGAATCACGTAAATCATTTTGGGCGAGTAGCGGTCAATCTTGTTTTTGAGGTCTTCAAGGTCCATCCCCCTTTCGTCCATTGCCACCCCGATGCATCTGGCCTCGAACATCTCGAAAATCTCAACGGACTGGACGAAGGTCGGGGATTCCACAAGAATCACATCCCCCGGTTCGATATAAAGCTGGCATATCAGGTTCATCGCTTCGAGTCCGCCATTGATAATCATGATTTCATCAAGGTCTGCTTCAATTCCCACGGGTCTGAGAAGGTTGTGGACCACCACTTCCCTGAGATCCTTCAGGCCCATGACACTGCCATACTGCAGCACCTCCTGGCCTCTAGTTTCTCTTTGCATGATGTCATTCAGAATCTCCCGGACCGCCTCTACGGGAAGGGCTTCTGTGGCCGGTGCGCCTCCCCCAAGGGAAATCAAGTCAGGGTCTGACATGGCACCGAAGAGGTTCCGAATAACCTTGGCGGATTTTTCCATGGTCTTCATGCGCTTGGCAAATTCAGGCATCTGTTTTCCTCCTTTATCAGATTCATCCGTAACGGCTTCATTTTGAGTGATCCCAGCACTGCCATCAAGGATTGGATTATCGTCATCCTTCATCCCCAATGAAATAGCTGCCGATTTACTGAGTTGCACACCGCCGCAGATTTTACTCCTCTGTTGACAAGAATGCCACAACCAGCCATAGGGGTGTTCAACACCGCAATCTGGTCCTAAATCGACTGCTTCCAATGTCCGAAACCGGTCACACTATCCATCAGAACAATTCATGACCGGATTGATTGCTTCTGCCAGCATCCCTTCATGAGCATTCCCATGGCTTTTCACTTTTCTCAAATCTTCAGGAACTTCTGAGCCTGTCCCCGATTCCAGATTATACCGGCTCCCGGGTCCCAAACGCTGTTGCAAGGCACTCTTGTGCATTAATCTCGACTGAACAAATCTCTTGTGTAGACCTTGTCAGCGACATCTTTCATCTCTTCGGAGAGCCTATTCACAACAATAATATCAGAAATTCTCTTGAACTCTTCAATGTCCTTGATAACTCTTGAATGGTAGAATTCGTCCTCATGAAGGGCCGGTTCGAATACCACAACTTCGATACCTTTGGCCTTGATACGCTTCATGACCCCTTGAATGGCAGACTGGCGAAAATTATCAGAATCCCGTTTCATGGTCAGTCTGTAGATTCCGACAATCCTGGGCTGTCTCCTGATGATCCTTTCTGCGATATGGTCTTTTCTCGTCCTGTTGGCGTCCACTATGGCAGACATGATGTTCTGTGGCACATCCTGGTAATTGGCCAGAAGCTGCTTTGTATCCTTCGGCAGGCAGTAGCCACCGTATCCGAAGGAAGGATTGTTGTAGTGGGTTCCGATACGTGAATCGAGGCCCACGCCCTCAATGATTTGCCGGGTATCAAGCCCTCTCACCTCTGCGTACGAGTCAAGCTCGTTGAAGTAGGCTACCCGAAGTGCAAGATAAGTATTGGCAAAAAGTTTGATGGCTTCCGCCTCTGTTGAACCGGTATATAAAACGGGAATATCTTTTTTGATCGCCCCTTCAGCAAGCAGTCCGGCAAACACTTTCGCCCTCTCTGACTGTTCACCCACAACAATTCTAGATGGATAGAGATTGTCATAGAGGGCCTTCCCCTCTCTCAAGAACTCTGGTGAAAAGATGATATTCCCAGTATCAAATTTCTCTTTGAGGGCCTCTGTAAAACCGACGGGTACGGTGGATTTGATGACCATAACGGCCTTGGGATTAATCGACAGGACATTGGCAACAACGGCTTCAACTGTTTCTGTATTGAAATAGTTTCTCTCGGGATCGTAGTCCGTAGGTGTTGAAATGACGACATAATCCGCTTCTTGATACGCCTCATGATAATCAGTTGTGGCAGTCAAATCTAAATCCCTGTTGGCAAGATATTCTTCAATCTCTGTATCGATGACGGGAGACTTTTTGTTGTTGATCATGTCAACCTTGTCTTTGATGATGTCCAGTGCCATAACTTCATGATGCTGCGCTAGAAGAACTGCGTTAGATAACCCGACATAACCCGTTCCTGCTATTGCTATTTTCATGGATTCCTGCCTCCTTGAAGAATTTGCCCGTTTTTTCTACCAAAGACACCGAACCTCCGTAGCAGACCTTGTAAATACACCTCAGCCCATGGAAGGGGAACCAGCAACCCTGTTGCCACTGACCTTCGCCAACTGGAAAGGCTTATGATGCTTTTAGGATGGCCCCCAGAAACCGCTGTGCTATGCAAACATGGAAAAACCATCGACAGGAATACAGAGGTCAGGGCCTTGTATTCGACAGCAGCGTCTTGAGACCAGTTGGCCCAAGGCAGCCGGAAAAATCCATTCCGTTGTCAGTATTTTGAACAACGGCTTACGACAAGTCGGCAAAACGCTGAACGTGACAATTTTATACTATTCAACTGCCGGAGACCGCCCCTTGTCCGTAGGCAGAGTCAGAAAAACCGCCAGTCCGGCAATAAACAGGGGGATAATGGCTAAAATGCTCAGCCTTGGATTGCCGGTGAGGGTGGTGGTCAGCGCCATGACACCGGGACCGATGATGGCGGCAAACTTTCCGAAAACATTGTAGAATCCAAAGAATTCATTGGAATTCTTCTTTGGAATAATTTTAGCATAATAGGATCGGCTCAGGGCCTGTATGCCCCCCTGGGCGGACCCGATCATGGCTCCTAAAATGAAAATATGGGCGACATTGGCAATATAGAAGGCCGCAATACAAGAAACAATATAGGTGAAAATTCCGAATATGATCATGGCCCGGGCGGAATATTTTTTTGCCAGATTGCCGTAGAGAATGGCAAAGGGAAAGGCGATGATCTGGATAATCAGCAGAATCCCCAGCAAGGCAAAGGTACTCAGGGCGTCTGCGCCGAGAACAGAAGTCGCGTAGGGCACCACCATTTTGATGATGGTATCCACTCCGTCGATGTACAGAAAATAGGCTATCAGGAAAACAAAGACTGTTTTGTGCTGCCGGATGTTCTGAAAAGTCACAAACAAGCGTTTGAAGCTATTGGCCACGGGGCGTGGCTCCGGCTCAATGTAATACTTCTGTTTGACATTTTTTATGATGGGAATCGTAAGCAGTCCCCACCACAGGGCGGTCACGATAAATCCAATCTGATAGCCGATGGCCTGATCCATGCCCAGCACGAAAACCAGTGCCAGGCTGATGCCAAAGGGGATGACACTGGCAATGTAGCCGAAGGCAAAGCCCCGGGTGGACACCCGGTCCATCCGCTCATCCGTGGTCACATCCACTAAAAAGGAATCATAAAAGATATTGGCCCCGGCAAATCCAATGGCAGTGAGAATGTAAAACAGAATCAACAGCTGCCACAGGCCGCTTGAGGGGGGCACGAGGGCCAGGGAAGCGGTGAAAATCACCCCGAGGGCAAAGAAAAAAATGAAAAACCGCTTCTTTTTATCCTTGTAGTCTGCTATGGTCCCCAGAATCGGACTCAAAACAGCCACAACGATGCTGGCAATGGTATTGAAATAACCCAGATTCATGGTGCTGCCAATATTGTCGAACATCCCGAACACTGTGGGCAGCAGAGCCGTGGTGATGGCGATGGAATAGGCGGAATTCCCGCAGTCATACAAAACCCATGAGAGCTCTTCCCGTGTCAATTTCATAAAATCCCCCCGTAAAAATATTCTAAAAACAGAATATCACATTTTTTCCTGCTTGCGAGTTAACAAAACATTAATTGGACGCTCTTTTTTCCGGTCCCTTAGATCCACTCTGCCAGTTTTTCCAGTGGACAGGTCTCTGCCGACAGTCTGTGCTCTTCAAGGGCCGCCGTGTACTTGAGACCCCCTCCCGTCAGTATCACCACCACCCGGTGGGATGCTTCGAGAAAGCCTTCATCTCTAAGCTTCAACACCCCCGCGTAACCCACGGCTGCGGCCGGCTGTACAAAAAAACCCTCTTCAGCAAGACGCGCCTGGGCATCGATGATGGCCTCCTCTGTCACCGATACCGCCCTGCCTTCCCCGGCCTTCAAAATCCTCAGCACCTGGTTGCCGCTCGGGGGCAGAGGATTTTCAATGGCATGGGCAATGGTGTGGGGGTGCTCCTCCCGGGTCACCAGGAGCTCTCCTTTGTCAAAGGCTTTGACGATGGGTGCGCAGCCGGCAGCCTGGGCCGCAATAATCTTTGGCCTGCGGCTGATCAACCCCGCCCTGAAAAATTCACGGAATCCCTTTTCAATCCCCCTCAGGTTGCCGCCGGCACTTGTTGGGACCACCACATAATCCGGCATCTCGAAATTCAACTGTTCACAGATTTCAAAGGCAATGGTCTTGGAGCCCTCCACTCTCAAGGGGGCGTCGGAATTGATGAAATAGATGCCCTGCCGCGCTCCTATGGCCAGACTCTCGTAATACATGCTGCCATAGTCTCCCGCTACCTTGATGAGCCGGGGGGAGTAGATGCCGATGGGAGCGAGCTTTTCCACGGGAATATTTTCATTGACCAGGATGATGGTTTCAAGCTTTGCCCTGGCCCCGTAGGCCGCTACAGAGGGGGCCATATTTCCCGTGGAAACTGTTCCGATTCTTGTAATGCCCATTTTCAAGGCATGCTGAAGACCCGATAAAGAACCCCGGTCTTTAAAAGACCAGGTGGGGTTCTGGCTTTCGTTCTTAAGATAAACCTGACTGACCCCGGCCCTGGAGGCCAGGGAAGGCGAAGCTGTAAGGGGCGTGAAACCTTCCCCAAGGGAAAGAGAGTCATCCAGGGTCTTAAAGGGGAAAAATTCCCTGTAGCGCATCAGCATGCTCTGTGTCATGGGATTGCCCCTGATAATTTCGCCGCTTTCAAAGGCCTCCACCTCCAGGGGCTCTGCACAGGATTCACACCGGTAGTGCAGCTGATTCAACTCATAGGTGCGCCCACAGTTTGTACAGACCAATCCTTTTTCCAACAATTCAATACCACTCCCTTCAGAAATTCCAGCAGTCACTGGATCCCTTCGATAACTTTGCAGACAAAACCTCTATTCCATTATACCGTGATTTCGAATCGCAACACCACAAAAAAAGCAGGGAATAAAACCTCTACTCCCTGCCTTCTATAGCAAATCGGCCTCTGAAGACCCTTCAAAGGGCCTCACGATAGTATTCGACAAAGGCATCCTCCCCCAGGGACCGGCTGAACAAGAATCCCTGGACATAGTCGCTGCCATATTCTTTCAAGAGCTCATACTGCTCTGGTGTCTCAACGCCCTCCACCACCACTTCATAGGCAAGGCTGTGGATGATGGCAATCAGCGACCTGACCAGAATCTGTTCCTTGGAATCCCGGTTGAGACTGGAAATCAGGGACCGGTCGATTTTGATGGCATCAAAGGGCAGTTCCTTCAAATAAGCAAAGGAGGAATAGCCTGTTCCAAAATCGTCGAGGGCAAACTTGACCCCGAGTTTTTTCAATTCATTGAAGGTGTCCATTATCCCCAGATAGTCTGTAATCAGCGTGCTCTCAGTGATTTCAAATTTGAGCTGAGAAGCTTCCACCCCCGTGGTCTCTATGATTTCCCGAACCCGTTCAAAGAAGACGCCCCCCTGGTTCTCAAGAGAAATCGCTGATAGA
This sequence comes from delta proteobacterium ML8_F1, assembly GCA_002029975.1. Classification (GTDB taxonomy): domain Bacteria; phylum Bacillota; class Clostridia; order Peptostreptococcales; family Acidaminobacteraceae; genus ML8-F1. The sequence goes on from LQBE01000050.1 coordinate 27,771, forward strand.
TTGATGGCGATGGTCAGTCTGTGCTCCGGGTGGGTGTCGATTCTCAGAAGCATGGCGCAGACCTGCCGGACAATCCACTCAGTGATGGGGACAATCAGCTTGGTGGCTTCTGCAATGGGAATGAATTCCACTGGTGAAATTTCTCCAAATTCCGGGTGATGCCACCTTAAAAGAGCTTCAGCCTGGCAGACAATGCCTTTTTTGACATCGAGAATGGGCTGAAGTTCAATCCTGAGCTGCTCCCTTTCCAAAGCTCTTGGAAAATCCTCGGCCAGAATCATTTCCCGGGTGCGGTTCAATTCGAGTCTGGGTTCATACACCGCATAGGTGTTGCGGACGAGCTTGGCCTTGAAGAGGGCCGTCTGTGCTTTTTCGATAACCCCGTTGATTCGTTCCCCCTCGGCGCCCAGGGCAATGCCGATACTGACGGTAATCATAAATACCCGCTGGGTGAGGGTAATCCGGGTGGGAATACTGGACAAGAGCTTCTTGGCATGGGCAATCATCTCTTCCGTCCCGCCGGAGCGGCTCAGCACCACGAATTCATCCCCCTCATAGCGGTAGGAGATGCCCTCTTCCTCAAAGTGCCGGGCGATGCTGTCGGCGATTTGAACGAGAATCCGGTCTCCCTCGGCGTGGCCGAGGGCATTGTTGACGGCGCTGTAGTTGTCGATATCAATGAAGTAGGCGCCCCACCGCAGGCCCTCCCTTGAAGTGCGGACAATCTCGTCTCCCATCGTTCTGAGGGCCTTGCGATTGAAAAGTCCGGTCTGCTGGTCGTGAAAATCCAAAAATTCAATTTCTTCCTGGCGTTGGATTCCCTCAGTGACGTCCCTCACCGAAGAATAGATCAAATCCCCGTCCAGCTTTGAATGCCATTCAAGATATTTGTAGGTGCCGTCTTTGGCGCGAAACCGGTTGGTGATATGAATGATGGTCTGCTTGTCCATAAGCTGCTTCGCTTTTCTTTGTGTGTTCTTCAAGTCATCAGGATGAATCAGTTCTTCAAAGCTTTTAGTGGTCAGCTCATCCACCGGGTAGCCGAGCAGACCCTCCCAGGCCTTGTTGACCCGCTTGAGATTTCCTTGCAGGTCTATGACCGCAAACAGAACCAGTTCCATAGAAAAAAAATTATTGATTTCAGCCGAAAGCTCCTCCACCTCTTTGCTCAACTGTCTTGTGAAGGTGATGTCAGTCATGCCCACCACATAGTGGCCGGAGCCCTCCCAGATATGGTGGGTAATCCTGGCCTCATACCAGCGACCCGACTCATAGAGGTCTGAAGGGAAGGTAACGGTCTGAAGACTGCCGGTAGCTTTGACCCTTTCAAAAACCTTTTGCTGTTCCACAATAAAGTCCTCTGAAAAAATCTCCCACAGATTCTTCCCGACGATATTTTCCAGAGCAAAGTGTCTATAGGCCTGGTCCGCCGTGAAGATTCTTCGGACGAAGAAATTTTCGTCCACAACGAAAAGAATATCACTCATGGCGGAAATGATACTGTCTCTCTCCTGCTCAAAAGCACTGCAATCCGACATCCGGTTAAAGTAGAGACTGCCTCCTTCAGGCCCCCGGGGCACCGCCACCCCCTTGAACCACTCTCCCCCGGACTTGTCCCCGACTTCGAAGGTCACTACCCTTTGTTCCGCGGCCCCTGAAAGGCAGAGTGCCTTGAGCTCCGATGCAAAATTGTCAATAAAGGACCCGTCCGGCACCTCCTCGGAAGAGACAGCCTGCGGGTGGGAAATCCCTCCCTGAAAGACAAGGTCCAGAGGAGTCATTTTGTCATCATAAATCATCTGGTAGTTAATGGAAGGGATATTCAGGTGTTCTAAAAGGTTCAAACCCGTACTTTTTCTCATAATGGCTCCCTCAATATTTGTCATCACAAACCGGCCGGGGCATGTCATTGCCCTCAATTCCTATACGCTAGTTTCAGATTATAGAAAATCCAAGGGCAATGCAATAGAAAATATCAGTAGTAATTTTAAAATAGTTGTAATTTTGTTCTAAATGTTTTTTTTAATACCTCAAATAAAAAAAGTTTCAAAATCGCACTTCCGCTAATCCCTTGAAGCCCCCTCTGGACAAAAATAAATCCCCTGCAGTGGATGGCCAATAGCACTCCAGGGCAGGGGAGGTCTGTTTTTGAGTACTCACTTGAGGTATCCGTGCTCCTTGAGGTATTCGAGGGCGACCTCCTGATGGTCTCTTTGGTTGATATCCACCTCATAGTTGAGCAGCCGGATGGTGTCGATATCGATTTTACCTGAAAGCTGTCCAAGGATTTCCGGAATTTCAGGGGCCGTTTCCAGGACTGAAACATTGACCCCGTATGCGGCTTCAAAGGGGGGATAAAGCTTCATGTCGTCCTGCAGCCATACCAGGTCATAGGCATGGATTCTCGCATCCGTGGAGTAGGCCACACCCACGGTGACCTGTTCATCCCGCAGCGCCTGGTAGAGAAGGTTGATCTGCATGCTGACAGTGTCTTTGAAAGGCTCCAGGTCGTAGGTCTCAAGCAGGGGGTAGTAGCCGTCAATCTCCCGGTCCATATAGGCATCGTCCATTCCAATGACCATTTCCGAGGTCAATCCCCTGAGGTCTGAAACAGTCTTTAAACCGTAGGCCTCGGCCAGGTCTCTTTTGACGACAACAGCGTAGGTGTTCTCATAACCCAGGGGATCGATCCAGATTCTTCCGAGCACCTCCGGGGAGTTCTCTTTGACAAATTCATAGACGGTCCGGGCATCCCGCCATCTGGGGTCCTTCAAGTCATCCACAAGCTTCTGCATTTTCGGGTGCAGCAGACCTGTAGCCCCTCCGGTAAACACCAGACTCCCTATATCAACATCCCCTGTACTCATTGCCTGGTCCAGTACAGAAGCGCTTCCGAGTCTCGCCACCACCTCCACCTCATAATCAGTCTGGTCCTCGATAAGGGCCTCGGCCATATAGGCCATGATGATGACTTCGGCGTAGTTCTGGGCACCCACTGTCAGGGTGACCTTCTCGCTTGTCTTTTGACAGCCCTGGAGTCCCAGGCTCATCACCAGGAGCAGTCCCAGCACGAGGGCTGTCCTGGCGGCTTGTTTTTTCACCATTTTATGCCAACTCCTTTCTTTTAATGCTTTTTCTGATGCCTCTGGGGGTCAATTTGTATTCCAGTTGTCCCAAAACCAGGTCAGAAAGAAGGGCCAGGCCGGCTGCCGGAATAGCACCACTGAGAATCAAGTTGTAATTGATATTGGTGAGTCCTGCCCAGATCAACTGGCCAAGACCGCCGCCGCCGATAAAGGCCGCCAGAGTCGCCCATCCGATGAGAATCACATAGGTGGTTCTGATTCCCGCAAGAATCACTGATATGGCCAGGGGAAGCTCTATGCCGGACAGAATCTGAAAATCAGTCATTCCCATCCCCTTGGCCGCCTCAATGAGAGAGGGTTGAACCTGCTTGATTCCGGTGTAGGTATTTCTCATGATGGGCATCAGGGCATAGAGGAAAAGCGCGGCAATTGCCGGTTTGTTGCCTATGCCCAGAATCGGCAGCATAAATGCCAGGAGTGCAAGACTTGGAATGGTCATAATGATATTCCCCAGCCCAAGAATGAATTTGGCCAGACTTTCCCTGCGGGTGAGGAATATTCCCAGGGGGATGGCTACCAGCATTGAGAGAAGCAGCGCACTGGTGGCAATGAAAAGATGCTCCAGCGACCGGGTGGCGATTAGCTCGGCGTTACGAAACATGTATTCAAAAATAGTCAAGATTCCGCCTCCTTTCTAGGACATGTAGTCCAGGACAAAGTTCACCACACTCGCCCGGGTGACAATGCCCTTGATGTGGTTCTTCTCATCCACTACGGGAACGAATCTCAAATCCCCCGCCACCATGAGCTTGACCACCTCCTTGACACTGTCCTTTTCCAGGACCCTCGGCCACGATGACATGATCTCTCCAAGGCTTTTTCTCTGCGTCAGATTCAGTTGTATCGTCTGGACCTCCACAACCCCCAGAAAGCCTTGGAGCTCATCGACAATCAGCAGGCTGTCCACGGATTCCTCCCGCATGAGTTCCAGTCCCTGATGCAGTCCCTTGTCCGCTTCGATACAGGTGGGATTGGTCAGCATCACCTCATGGACCATCACCTTGTCCGGTTGACGAATCAGACGTTTCTCCCCGATGAAGCTTCTGACAAAATCGTTGGCGGGCTCTCGCAAAATCCCCTCCGGGGTATCCACCTGAACAATCCTGCCTTCCTTCATCAAAACGATGCGGTCACCGAGCTTCAGGGCTTCATCCATATCATGGGTCACAAAAACGATTGTCTTTTTCACCTTTTGTCTGAGTCGCTTGAGTTCATCCTGGAGTTGTTCCCTCGTAATGGGGTCCAGAGCCCCAAAGGGTTCATCCATGAGAAGCACCTCCGGTTCCGCCGCCAGGGCCCTGAGGACCCCGATCCGCTGCTGCTGTCCGCCGCTGAGTTCCGATGGGTACCGGTTGCGGAACAGGGCCGGGTCCATATCCACCATTGTGAGAAGTTCATCCACCCGGGCCTGGATTCTTTCAGAATGCCATTTTTTCAGTCGGGGGACCGTGGCAATATTCCCCGCTACATTTTTGTGGGGAAAAAGGGCAATGTCCTGTATCACATAGCCTATGCGTCTTCTCAGCTCGACCCCGTCGAGCTTTTGGGTGTCAATGCCATTGACAATAATCTTCCCTGAAGAGGGTTCAATAAGACGATTGATCATTTTGAGACTCGACGTCTTGCCACAGCCACTGGGCCCGATCAATACCACCAGTTCCCCCTTGGCGATATTGAGATTCATGTCCTTTACCGCCGTGACCCCTCCCGGATAGATTTTTGTGACATTCTCAAAGGTTACCACATGTCCTCCCCCTTTCCAAGGTTGGTCTTTAAGTCGACTTTCTTGGCTAATCTGCTGTATTTATTTCTCTTATGTTGTATATTTATACCCATGAATACGAAAATATCGCCTTTAAATGTCGCTCAAAGAAAATGAATAGACCTCGCAAAAAGGTCTGTTCATCCTGGTCGTGACTTGCAGTGTATTCAGATTTCCTGTCAGCTGATGGAGGCCCGGTAGATTTTGTCCACCGCCGCCGCCAGTACCCGGTCGAATTCCCCGTCACTTTGGGACACCCGCAGGTCTTCAAGCAGGGCTCTGGAAAAACTGGCGATGAGTCCGTGATTCTTCTCAAGAAGTTCACAGGCCTCATCCTGGGAGTAGCCCCCCGAAAGGGCCACGACCCGGAGTACCCTGGGATGGTCGATGAGCTCCGAGTAAAAATCCGTCACTGTCGGGATGGACAGTTTCAGCATGATTTGATCCTCTCCCTCAAGGGTATCGAGAGATTCCAGAATCAGCGCCTTCAACAGTCTTTCAGACTCTGCCTTGTCTGAGCTTTTTATCGACACTTCCGGTTCCAGTATCGGCATCAGACCGCTTCTGACAATCTGCTTTCCAATCTCAAACTGCTGCTCAACAATGCTCCTGATGCCCCTTTGATCCGCCCGGTTGATGACTGAACGCATCTTGGTCCCGAAAACACGGTATTCTTTCGCTTTTTCAAGGAGCTGGTCCAGACCGGGAATCGGTTTCATCAACTGTACCCCGTTTTCCTCCGGGGCAAGGCCCTTGTCCACCTTCAAAAAAGGCACCACACCCTTTTTCTCCCAAAGATAATCGGGGGTGTTGATCCCTTCTATGGTGCGTTCCATGGTCTGCTCAAAGAGGATTGCGCCGATAATCGCCTCCTTCTTGAAGGAAGGGCTCCTGATGATCCGGGTCCTCATGGCGTGGACTAGATCAAACATTTCCTCTTCGCTGCTGTATTGGTCCTTTTCTATGCCGTATCCCGACAAGGCTTTTGGCGTGGACCCTCCGCTCTGGTCAAGGGCTGCGATAAATCCGTCAGCACTTTCAATGACTTTCATTTGTTCCCTGTTCATATTCTGCACCTCTTTCTTCAACTTCTAAATGGCAACTGACATTATTATCCTTTTACCCTATTTTCATCCCAATTCACTCCTTGCAGGCAAAAAAAAGGATCCCGAGCGGGGATCCTTTGCATCTTTAGTAAATCAGCCGGGATTTAATCAGGAGGTTTCTTATCGCCGTCGCTGCCTCGGCGTGACGGAAGGTCAGAAGAGGTGAAATCGTAGTGGGACTTGTGCCGTTGAAAACACCGACACTGAGGGCCTCGGAGACACCTTCGAGGGCCCATTCCCCCACCTGGTGACGATCCTCATAGCTGTCTATGCGGTTGTTGTCCAGGGGGATGAGCTCCACCACTGCCATGGCTCTCGCATACATCACCATGGCCTCCTGTCTCGAAATCAGCTCATGGGGCCTGAAGGTCCCATCGGGATAGCCTTGTATGATGCCATAGGCCACCGCTGTCTGGATATCCTCGAACAAGGGGTCTGAAGTCCTGACATCGGTAAAAAGGGTTCCCGACCCGGTGCTGTACCCATATAGACCCAGCGCCCGGGTGATGTAGCGGGCGAACTCTCCCCGGCTAATGTGCGCCTCGGGGTCAAAGGTCTCCCGGTCAGTGATCACCAGCCGTGAGAACAGGTCCTCCACCGCAGCCTTCGACCAGTGGTTTGCCACCCCGGGCACCCCGTCGCTGTGACCGACCAGGGTATACACGGAATTGCTCCGGCTTTTGAAGACGGCCGCCTGATTTTTGTAGGTGGTTACAATCCTGGTGGGTACCGACCTGATTTCCCCTGTGGTTCCGATGACCACGACAGTGGCGATTTCCCGGGGGTCCGTATCCTCTGGAATAATCAGGGTGCGTTCCACATAGCGGTCATACCCTGTAATGTTGTAGCTCTTTTCCCCATCAGAATAGGCTGCTGAAAAATCCAGGGGATCTCCCAGCGCTTCTAAGCCAGCGGCCTCCAGGAGGTTGCCGACCCTCAGTCGGGTGTCCGCTTCAGGCTCCGAAATTATGATTTCCAGATAGGTTTTTTCTATGGTAAAGCCCCTCATAGCGGTGGTTTCAGGACTCAGGGCCTCCAGCGGCAGGGTGTGCGAGCCCAGGGGATGGTTGATGGTCAGGGTCAGGGCCTTGGCTTCCATGGCCTTGACGCCATCATAGGGGATTCTCACCTTGATACCGCCCTCCCCGACCTCGGGTATTTCAAGGATTGGTCCGGTTCCAGGGGTAACAGGACCTTCAATGCCCTCAAGAAGATCCAGTAAGGCTTCTTCATCGAAGGTGATGACAGCCCCCTCAAAATCCTTTTCATCCCCGGTGATAAAGGCCACATCCAGAACATTTTCTCCCTCAAACAGGAGATCCACTGACTCTTCAACCGGCTCAACCGGCGGCATGGGCATGGGCGCCAC
>LQBE01000050.1:35259-46109 GCA_002029975.1 delta proteobacterium ML8_F1
GGTTCCCCCGATAATCAGGACAGTCTTGGAGCTTCCCTGGGTCGCCGACTCAAAGGCCAGGGTCACGTTCTCGAGGACCACCTCGTCCCCCTCATAAACTCCAAGAAGGGTAAGCTGATTCTCATCCAGAGTCGCAGTGGTGTTGCCGTCATAGACCTTGTCCTTTGCCGTAAAGCTTCCCCCAAGGGTCACAGGGCTTTGAACCACTTCAAAGGTAGTGGTGACTAGAGAAATCGCATAATTATCCGGTTCATCGCTGGTCAAGGACAGGGTGGTTGAATACAGGCCTGCATCCCCCATGAGGCTGTAGTCACTGCCGGCAGCAAAATCGAGTCCCAGGGTCTCTTCATCCTCCCCAGCCACAAAACCCTCATAGACCAGCACGGGATCCGTCACCGGATCGCCGTAGCGGAGGGGGTCCTGCATCTGTGCCGTGACCGTAAGATCCTTTTTCAGAATATCGAGGGTCACCCCAGTCAGGTCAAAGGACTGCAACTGGTAATTGTCTCCGTCCCCCGTCATCTCAAGGGACAGCTCCGAAACAGCCACGGGATATCCCGTGCCGGCATCCTTGTTGTCCTGGGATGCCGTGTAGCTGTAGCTGATAACGTCACCCGTCACCCGGTCGTCTTCAATGGACAGGATTACCGGACCCGTGGTGCCATCGTATATTTTATCTTCAGCCGTCAGGCTGGTGATATTCAGGTCCCTTGCCGTGATGACCCCGGTGGTCACCGGCACGGCTGTGATGGCATAATTGCCAGTCACTGGCTCGCCATCCCGGGTGATGACGGCTTCGGGAGTCAGGGTGAGTCCTTCCCCCACGGCTTTGGACTCGAATTTCTGAGATGCCGTCAGGATTTCTCCTGAAACGACGGACCCGGTCACCACCGGGATCTGGTCAGAGGCATCACTGCCGTCATAGACCCTGCTGTCCGTGACGCCGGCCAGGGTGATGGCCACAGGCTCGATATCGGCAACTGCTTCACCACTCACCGTCACAAGATGATAAAAATACCTGTCTTCCCCCCCGCTAATGGCAATATCGGTAAACAGCACCTTTTTATTTTCTCCGACTCCGGGCGTCTCAAAAGCGGCCTCATAGGAGAATTCCAGATCCAGAACCTCATCCGTATCCACGGCAAAGGCCGCCCCGGTAACGGTAGTCGTCCCATCGTAGATTTTGTCCCCGGCGGTGAAATCCTTGAGGGCCAGGTCCGTTTTCATGGCAAGGTCCGCCCGCACCAGACCACTGCCCTGGTAGTTTGCATCAAGTCCCAGGTCAAAGGCCTTTTCCTTCAGCCGGTTTCTTACCTCCTCGTTGGTCAGCGTCCTGTCCTGGGCCCAGACCAGGGCCGCCACTCCCGCCACATGGGGGGAGGCCATGGAGGTCCCGCTCATAGTCTCATACCTGCCCCTGGCAATCCTGAGTACCCCAGAGGAAAGGTCCCCGCCTGCGATGGCCATCCCGGACTCATTGGAAACAGAAGCCGCCGGGATGTCAGTGGTCCCGTCATAGGCACCCATCTCATAGTCTTCATCATAATCATTGTTAATCACAACAACGCCCACCGCCCCCTTTGAAGCGGCATCTGCAATTTCCGTTTCCGGCGTGGTGTCATAGACCCTTGAAAGGGCGATCCAGTCGTCACCGGCACCGACTCCGGCATCTATAAGGGCTTGATTAGTCTCGTCCGAATCATTGCCGTAGCCGATATCCACCACAGGCACATCAGATACAGTCCCCAGGGGGGACCCTCCAAAGGGACTTGCGCCGTAGCCTTGTCCCCCCACGGTAACCATGCCGTAGGTGGTCTCGTCAATAGAGGTGCTGAGGATATTGGCTCCCGGTGCAATCAGCTCAATGGCCTCACCCGCATTGGAAATGGCAGCGATATTCCCTGTCGCATCGGAAGCTGCCACGGCGATGACACTCTCAAAGGCCGCCGGATAAATCGGCTCATGGTCATTGCCCCTGTTTCCCGCCGCCGCCACAAGGAGCAGCCCCTCACTGTAGGCCTCATCCACGGCGGTTTTCAGGGCGTCACTGTACTCTTGGCCACCCAGACTCATATTGAGAATATGGATATCATTTTCAATGGCCCACTCAATGCCCTCGATAATATCAGAGTAGCTGCCATTTCCAGAGTCATTGAGCACCTTGATGGCATAGAGTCCGATTTCAGGCGCAATACCCACAACCCCCTCGTTGTTCACTGCGGCGGCAATGGTCCCCGCCACATGGGTGCCATGGCGGTAATAGTCCTGATAGGTTCCCCCGATTATACTGGTACCGCCCGCCACACTGAGTTCGGGATGGTCTGTCCTGATCCCCGTATCCATAACCCCCACCTTGATGTCCTCCATAGAGAGATTCTCCCACTGGGGATAGGGAAAGGCTGCTTCTCCGAAGACCTCTGCCACTCCCCAGGGAATCCACTCCGGATCAGAGGTATCCAGGGCATAGACGGGATAATCCGGTTCCAGGTAGGCCACGCCTTCCGTAGCCGCCAGCTCTCTGGCTTCTGAGGGCGTCAGAGTGACCACGGAGGCATTGATGAAATCAAAATGCCTGTCAATCTCCCCACCAAGACTGCTGAGCATCTGGTCCCTGATACTCGAAGACCTGATGCTACCGGATTCAAAGCCCAGAATATAGGCTTGAGGAACCTCCTCGTCTGTTGCAAAGGCTCCCTTACTTCCAGGTAAGACTCCTGAAAAAAGCATCAACAGCATCAGGATGTAAGCGGTTATCGTATTCCCAAATTTTCTCATTGGTTCCTCCATTGTCAATGTTATATTGTAGCTTCCATTATAACCGATATCCCAGGCCCTTCGCAATGCGGAATAGTCTCTTGAGAAAACCAGGGTCCGCCCTTTTTTGTCCGCTATTCTTCTGGGGGAGTCTGCCCCTTGATGATTTCTTTGACCCTTCCGACCCGGCCATCCTCAAGCCTCACTTTGATTCCGTGGGGATGCTCACTGGAACTGGTCAGCAGCTTTTGCACAATCCCTGTCGTCAGCCGACCGCTTCTTTGGTCTGATTTTTGAACGATCCTGACACTGTCTCCAGGCCTGATCTGATTTCTTTTCCTGTGGGGCATTGCTTCACCTCTTTTTTTCCGGTCGGGCACCCTGACCCGGAGCCGGCCACACCTGTTGAAAGAGCCTCCTCAGCGGGAGGCTCTTTGGTTATGTCAGAACATTTTCAATGAAGGTCTCGACAATCCGGGGATCGAACTGGGTGCCGGAACATCTTCTAAGTTCCCCGATGGCTTCTTCCCTGGATTTCTTCCTCTGGTAGGAACGATCCGCTGTCATGGCTTCATAGGCATCCGCCACCGCAATGATTCTCGCATTCAGGGGAATCTCTTCTCCCCTGAGGCCCTCGGGATAGCTCTTGCCGTCGATTCGTTCATGATGATAAAGGACATCCTCGGCAAAAGCGGCATAGTCGTCTACTGATTTTAAAATCTGATAGCTGGTTTCCGGATGCCGCTTGATGATTTCATATTCCTCAGCGGTCAGGGGGCCTGACTTTTTGAGAATTTCCGGGGGCACCATAATCTTGCCGATGTCATGGAGGACCCCTGCGGTTTTGATTTTGTGGATTTCAGGTTCAGGAAAGCCCATGGCCCTGGCAATCGCTTCACAGTACTCCGATACCCGTTCAGTGTGCACCTGCTCTGAATCGTATTTCAAATGGATATTCCTGAGGACCATTTCAATGGTCCTGCTTCTCATCAATTTCCCATAGCGCAGCTTGTCCTTGTACATTCGGTTGTCGGCCAGTGTGAAAATAAATTCTATGTCCTGGTCCACACTCTCCTTCGTCGCATAGCCCATGGCCAGGGAAACAATCACTGAATCCAGTTTGATTGCCTTGGTGGCTTCAAGAATCCTCTTTTTGATTTTTTCAGCCTCATCCTCCCTCGTATTGGGCAAAAGGATATTGAATTCATCCCCGCCGGCCCGGCAAAGAATTTCCCCTCCCCTCAACTCCTCTTTCAGCATGGTGGCCACGGCTTTGAGCAAGGCGTCCCCCATTTCATGACCAAAGGCGTCATTGGTCAGCTTCAAACCGTTGACATCCAGTATCATGATTGTGAAGGGAAGGTGTCTCGGCTGGTCCAGCCGCTTGATGGTATCCTCCATGTATCGGCGGTTGTAAAGTCCCGTCAGGTGGTCATGGAGACTCAGATATTCAATCTTTTTGATGCGTTTGAGTTTGTCAGTGTAATCCCTGAAAACCACGACAACCCCATTGATTTTTCCGAGACCATCCTTTATCGGGGCTGCACTGTCCTCCACGGGAACCTCTGTGCCATCCCGGCTCACAAGAATCGCATATTCGTCAAATTCCAGGGTCTTGCCCTCTCCCATGACTTCTTTGATCATGTTCCCAGAAAGCTCTTCTTTTTCTTCCCGGTCCCTGATTTTGAAGATCTTTTCCAGAGGCTCCCCCTCCGCCTCTTTTAGAGACCAGCCTGTGAGCTTTTCCGCTATATGATTCATCATGGCGATATTTCCCGAGCTGTCTGTTGAAATGACCCCGTCTCCCACTGAAAAGAGGGTGGTTTTGAAACGCTCCCTTTCAGTGTACACCATGCGCTCAATTTCCTTTTGCTGGTTGATAACCTCTGTATAAATGATAATGCCTCCGATTCGACCACTTGTCTCATACCAGGGACGGCATTCCCAGCGGGTCCAGTCCACACTGCCGTCCTCTCTCACAAAGGGGTCTTCTTCGGCACTTGATACAATCCCCTGAAGGGCTTTCTGATGGATTTTCCGCCATTTCTGGGGCAGGTCCGGGAACACCTCATAGTGATGCCGGCCAATGACGTCTTCTTCCCTGACCCGGTAGCTTTCAAGGTAGGTCCTGCTGACATACAAATAATTGAGATCGCGGTCATGGACCGCAACCGCCCCCCGGCTGTATTCAATCACATACCGCATCAGCTCATGAAAAGCTCTGGCTTTCTCCTTGGCTTCTCTGGCCTCCGTGACATCCCTGGCAGTTCCCATGAAATACAGGACCCTGCCCAGGGAATCCTTGATGGGGCTGGCGTTCGAAGCATGCCACCGCCACTCTCCTCGGCTATTTTTCACCCGGTACTCAATCGCCTCCAGGGCTTCACCGGTTTCAAAGATTTTTTTCAAAAAATCAAAACACAGTCCCCGGTCCTCAGGGTGGACATAGCCTTCAAAGCTTTTGCCAACCACCGACTCTGCGGGATAGCCCAAAAGTTTTTCCCAGGCGCTGGAAACAAATTCAAAAACACCCTCCCGGGATAATTTGAAAATAATGTCCTGGCTGTTTTCAATAAGCACCCTGTGGTTTTCTCTTTGGGCGTAGGAATATTCAGCCTCAAAAAACACACCCATGGCAAAGGCTTCCCCGGACTCCAACAGACTCATCTCGCCCATGACTGGCACCGGGACTTTGCTGTGACTTAGAAACTCCCCCTCGAAATGCACTTTAGTCCCGGGGGCGTCCGGTTTGTCCAGTAGATTTGCAAACCAATCCCCGGTCTCTTCCGGGAGGATGGCGTCAATACTGAGATTTTCAAGCCTTGACGGACTGTATCCCAGTCTGCCGGCAAAGGAACTGTTGATATACAGGATTCTCCCCTGGGAATTCAGGAGGACCACATATCCTGGCACCTCGGAACAATCCATGGCGAATCCGCCAATGGCTGCAGGTTGATTGACTTCACTCATCTGAATCCCCTCCATACTTCAAACAAACCCCTGACTGGATAATGTTCAACGTTTAATGTGACATTTTGCATTATCTAAATTTATTTTACACTATTTTATTCCCGATTTAAATAGTCTGAAAATAAGTTTGTACTCGTTACAATCTGATTTCCCCATTAAAAAAAGACTCCTTTGCCGAGTCTTTTCAGTTTTTGGACTTGGGTGTCCCTCACTGCGAGTACTTGTCTTCGAGGGCCGCCACCAGCTCACTATAGTGTTGCTGCACGCCCTTTTGAGCCTGCACCTTTTCAAAGGCTTCACAGGCCTCATCAACCTGTGCCAGGGTTTGAGCGCAAAGTCCCCTCTGGGCGTAGGTGTAGACCATTTTATTCTCCTTGTCGATGTGTCGACTCAAAAGATTGGCATATCCCACGGCACTGGCAACCACATCAATCACCGCTTCCCGGGTGCCTTCCCGGTGCATCTGCAGGGCATTTTTCAGTTCTGCCATATGGAGCCTTCCCAGGTCATGCTCTACGAGCATGCCGTGGGTAATGATAACTCTGCCTGTTTCCCCCAGCTCTTCCACCATCCGGTTGAAAAGAATTTTTTCTTCCTTTGCATGATGGTGTTCGTCTGCGTAGACCTTGACGAAGTCTGCCATGGCGTAAAAGTCATCGTAGTTGATTTCGCCGCTATTCACCAGCTTCAAGGAAGCCTGCCGCATGACTTTCAGCATCCGCTCAATCAGATCATGCTCCGAAATCATCAGGTCAATGCCAGTCATCAGACCACCTCCCGGATCACTTTAGTGCCATCGCTCTGAAGTTCAAAGACCATTTTACCTCCCGATGCCAGGACAAATCCTTCAATCAAGGCCTTCCTCAGCCTGTAATAATGATTCACATCTCCTGCCACCTGATTCCAATAATCCTCGTGGAGACATCGATTCTCCTTCCAGCCGAAAATTCCTTCCTGTGCCATGACAGGTTGATTGATGGCGTCACAGGGCATCCCCTCAATCAGATGGTCATAAATGATTTTGAAAAGCTCCTCCGGGGTGCCGGCGGGAACCTCAAGTGCCTCAGCCGTGCGGTGTGCATATTCCCGGCAGAGATTCTCCAGGGATTGAAAGGGAATGGCTCCCCGCTTCAGCAGTTCAGTCACAAGAAATGCCATCCGGGACTCGACACTGTGGATTCTCTCCTGCAGCCATCCGTGGATATTGTCATGGGTGATTGCCCCGGACAATTCCCCGGCAGCAGGTCCGCCATATCTGACTTCCATTTCACCCACCAGGGAATCCCTGAGGGCCCCGTCAATTTCCCTCATGGCCAGCATCTCCCCGACCAGGCCTTCATACCAGAGAATCTTGTGATAGAGCCAGTGGTGGATGGGCCCCAAAAATGCACTCATTCAGCGGCTCCTTCATCTGAGTTGTCCTTGAGTTCCTTCATCAGACGCTCCAGATCGATTCCGTGTACCAGGCTGGCCTGTTCAATGGTTTCCGCCTGGGATGCCGGACAGCCGATGCAGCCCATGCCGTTGCCCAGCAGGACGCTTACCGACTCCGGACGGCTTTGTATCAGCTGTGCTATGGTCATGTTTTTCTCGATTTTCATAGTGATGCCTCCCTATTTTTTTAGAAGTGGTGTTCCTCTTGCCTGCTTTCCCAATGTACCATAGTGGCGTTTTCAAGGGTGTAACCGTTGTTACACTTCTCATTGATCACAAAAAAAGGCCCTCCCGGTGTTGGGAGGACCCGTCATTGTCTTTGTATTTTGCTTAAATGACTTCTCAATCCATCAAGCTGCCATCATTGTTTCAGCAAATCCGAGTTTTTCCCCGCCTTCAGGACAAAGCCCGGCAGCTCATGACCCACCAGATTTCTGACTAGCCTGGCGACTTCTATCGCCCGGTCAAGGTCAATCCCGGTTTCTGTTCCCATCTCTTCAAACATGTGGATGACATCCTCACTCACCACATTGCCTGCCGCACCGGGCACAAAGGGACAGCCCCCCAGACCTCCAAAGGAAGCATCAAACCATGTGATTCCAGCTTCCACAGCTGCTAGAATATTGGCGATGCCCATGCCTCTGGTATTGTGAAAATGCAAAATCCATTTCACCCCGGGGTAGTCCTCCATGAGCCTTGTGCACACATCATAAACCTGTGAAGGCATGGACATTCCTGAGGCATCAGACAAAGAAATCTCTGTAATGCCCAGGTCGAGATAGGCTTCTATAATGCTTTTTATGTCCTCTATGGGAATATGGCGCTGCCAGGGAGAACCAAAGGGCATGGATATGGATCCCGAGATATCCAAGCCGTTGGCCCTTGCCAAAAGAGTGGATTCCTTGAAACGCGCCACACTTTCCCCGGGAGTCATATTGAGATTGGCCAGATTGTGTTCGCGGCAGGCTGACACATTGAGTTTCACCTTGGAGCAGCCACAGGCCATGGCTCTTTCCACTCCCCTGGCATTCCCAATGAGTGCCCTGTATTCCACGCCCTCAATTCTTTTGATTTTTTTGAACACCTCATCTGTGGTGGCCATCTGGGGCACCGCCCCGGGGTGCATGAAGGACCCCACTTCAATGACCTTGAATCCGGCTTCTGCTGCTTTTTCCACAAGCATGACCTTCTCGTCAACCGTAAGAATACGGTCCTCGTTTTGCAGCCCGTCCCGGGGACCGACTTCGCATATCACAACTCGATCGGGTATTTTCATATGATTTCTCCTCCTCATAGCTGGACCCTTCTGTGATTATGATAGCACGGTTCCGTGTTCAAGTATAATAGTTAAAGCCGATGACTTCCATAGACTGGCTGTATCACCTAGGAACCTGTCATCCCATTTGAGGGTTCCTCTTCAAATAATCAATGAATTCTTCCATCGCCCCTGTCAAACCCTTGCCGGGAAGCCAGGCAAGGTAGATGGGTCTTTTTAATCCCGGTCCCTGGATGCTGAGTTTTTTGACCCCTTCATAATTGATCCCCGGAATGTCGGGAATAATGCCCACCCCCTGGTTCAGGGCCACATGAGAAACGATAGCATTGCACTCCGGTGATTCAAAGAGAATTTTGGAACTGGTCCCGGCTTCAAGAAAAGCCCTGTCAATAAATCGTCTGAGACCGCTTTCTCCGGTGGTGAGAATCAGGGGCTCATTTTTTATTTGGGAAATTTTTACCCTGTCATTTTCCGCCAGGGGGTGGCCGCTATTGACCAGAACGTACAGTTCCTGTTGGTGAATCTGCAAATACTCGAGATCCTCCCGGGGCTCACTGAGGATTGCAAGATCGATTCTGCGGAGATAGAGGTCCTCCAGAAGCCGGTCATTGACATTTTGAACGAAACTGAATTTCACCCTGTCTCTTCCCGTTTCACGGTTATATCCTTCAATGATTACCGGCAGGAGGGAAAAGGCCATGCTGTAGATCGACCCGATGCGGACCAGTTCCCTGTAGGCCTTTCCCGTAGCCCTGGTTTCCGCCACACCTTCCTCAAGCATGGCCAGGACCTTCGTCACATGGGAATAAAAAATTTTCCCAGCCGGGGTCAGGGTAATACTTTTATGGCGTTTATCAAAAAGTATCGTGCCAAGCTCTTCCTCCAGAGCTGTAATGGCATAACTCAGACTCGGCTGTGAAATATGCAGGATTCTGGCGGCATTGGTATAGTGCCTGATTGTAGCCAGGACTTTGAAATATTCAAGTTGCTGCAGTGTCATCTTCAGATCACCTCCCGATTATTATAACAGGTCAGAGCCTGGTTGACACCCGGTCCCGGGAATCAAAAAAAGAAAAAGCATCACCTCATTGTGAAGGATGCTTGAATTTCAGGACTCTTACATATTGAAGAGCAGCATATAGACGGGAATCGTCAACAGACTGAGCCCGGTGGTTACCAGGGCGCCCAAAGCCACCATTTCATCCCTGGCGCCGTAGGCCCTGGAGACAATCACCAGCTGGGTCATCATCGGCATGGACGCCTGAATGATAAAAACATTTTTCATCAAAGGGCTGAGGGAGGTGAAACTCACAAAGAAAAAAACCACCAGGGGGGATATCACGATTTTTCCAAAGGAAGCCACAAGAATTTTATAGTTGATGGCAATTTTGCGACGACTGAGCGCATAGAATACCATGCCGATATAAAAAGCCGAAATCGGCGTGGTAAGGCCGCCCAGCATCCTGGTCGTATCCTCAATTATCCTGGGAATCCGGATTTCCATCACCACCACCAGGATGGCAAAAACAAAACCCACCAGGGGAGGTGTGATCAGTTTTTTGACTGAGTCGAGGCTGAATCGCTGGGCTGGATCGGTATCCCGACGGATGCCGTAAACTCCGATAGTCCAGAACACCGCAGTATTGGCGATGAAATAGGTCAGGGCATAGGGGATGCTGACTTCACCGAAAATCGCAATATTCACAGGCAGGCCCATGAAAATCGTATTGGAAAGGGCGAACATGCTGGAAAAAACCCCCCGCTCATCCCTGGGAACCTTGATAACAACCGCAACCCCATGAGCCAGGACATAGGTGGTGATGATTCCCGCAAAAATTGCCAGGACACCCATCCCCAGGTGCCGTATCTCTTCAATATCGAAGTAAACCGACATGCTCTGGAGCATCATGGCCGGAATCGTGATATTGATGACCAGCTTCGCAAACATCTCTGAGGTGCCCTCATCAAACCATTTGATGCGGGTCAGCCAAAAGCCGATGACAATCAATATGACCAGACTGAAAATTCCCTGAACCGCACCAAAATATCCCACTTTTGAATTCCCCCCTGCCGAAAGCCCAGCTGCCGGATTAAAAATTCCTCACAAAAAAGCAACAGAAACAAATTGCTTTGTTTCTGTAGGCCTGTTCAATGGTCGGAGTGAGAGGATTTGAACCTCCGCCCTCATGGTCCCGAACCATGCGCTCTACCAAGCTGAGCCACACCCCGTTATAGTTCTATAGTATAGAAAAATAAAAAAATTTCAAGGGTTATTTTCTGTTTCTTCCCCTGCTTTCACTGTTTTTCTGCTTTTCAGGGAAATGAACAATTACCCCAAAGAAAAGGAAGGCCGTAATTGAAACAGTTTTTTTTAGTGAAAAATTCACGCGCTTTCAGTGCGCGGTGCACTGTTGCC
>LQBE01000051.1 GCA_002029975.1 delta proteobacterium ML8_F1
CAATGAATTCCAGCCGGTCTAGAATTGAAGCATTAGCCTCATTCCCATTGAATCGTTTGTTGTGACATAAATACGATGTGAGAGACTGTTTAAAATTTGGTGACATACATACAGCTCGATGCCCGTTGTCTGTTTTTCTCTTTTTGTTCCAGACCCTCCATACCCCTGTGCAAGTATGCCTTCAATATCTTCCAGGCTATAGTTGGCAGTGTGATTTTCTATAACAAGTCTTTTTTTATGTGTTGTATCCATGTAAATGGAAATCAAATCTCTTTTGCTATTTTTTGAAACTGCGAAAATAGCCAGATCTATGACTAAAGCCAGTTTCCTCTCATTGGAATAAACCTCACAGTCCAGCGGTTGAAAATCCAAACTGTTATCATTTGCAATAAATTGCATTGCTGACTTTCGCAACACCTCTTTGACGATGTCATCCAATGATAATGATTGCCGGGTTTCTTTCCCTGTTCTGTCCTGAATTTGTAAAAAGGGAATAAGCATGTCGACATATCGCTTCAAGGCAACAAGTTCCGATTGCAATTCTTTTCTGTGAGGGGTCTCAATGTTCTCTAGCATCAGCTGTATCGTTGTCAGAGCTGTATTCATTTGATGTGCAACAATCCCGTAGTTTTCTTCTAGTTCCGCTGTAAATTCACACTCTTCCATTTACCATTCCCCCATTACTTCAGTCATTTGTTAGAATGACAGCCACTTTCAAAATCAACTGATGAAAACACCCACTCAACGGAATATTTCCTCAGTTGATTTTCCTTTACCATAACCTGACCATGCAATTTCACAATTAACTTTACTTCCTTGCAACCTGGATTCCCGGAATGTCTTGGGAAAAATTCAGTCTAATTCTTTATAAATACGACGTTTAAGCAACTATAGGCAGGCAGCGTCATCGGGCTATATTGTAATCTATGTAATAAGAAGATGCGATATGGGCATTGTC
>LQBE01000052.1:0-4070 GCA_002029975.1 delta proteobacterium ML8_F1
CCTGGGAAAACTTGTCCCGTTGGGGATATTGACCAGGAAGCTCCCACTTCCATATGTGGGGGTAGTTCACCACATCATTAATGTGATCAACATTTGTGCTTCGGGAATCCCTGTATTCCAGAGATACTCCCGGGTGGGATTCAAGCCCTGCCGACTTTCAAACAGGTATCAGCAAAACCCGTCGAATCGACTGTTGACGAGGGTCAGAAGCCAGGACTATCTCGATGTTGTCCCTCTTAAGCCTCTTTACAAGAAAAAAACAAATCAAAGCACCACAGCTGTTCTGACATACAATGAGTCTGAATCCCGGATTCCTCTTAAATCATGAAGTCTCTCAAGTAGGGACTCCGTCTTTTGTAAAGGTCATGGCCACACGTTCAGATTTCAGTAAATAAACAATCCAGATTAATCCAGCAATGACAGCGCCTATTTCATACGATATGAGACTTATTAGCATATTGCCTCCGTAAAAGACAATAAAGAGAATTTTGGACCGCTTAGTCCGGCGTGAAACTTCATTGATCAAAAAAATAATGTACCCCGCTGCCAAAAACTCTCCTAGCCAAAACCCGATATTACTCAGTGTGACTTCTCTGGCGCTGATTTGTAGACCAATGTCCATCAGCAAGCCCAGTGTGACTAAAAACAAATTGAAATACAAATGGATTACTGGAAGGACCAGCCAACCCCCGATAACAACCCTTCCGTTGGCATATTTTGGTGTGAACTTCAAATTACTGAGGTGGGTACCCTCACCTCCAGTGGTCTGATCTCCAAGCCCTGCTTGAAGGACTTCTGTCAACGGCCGAGTGATGGTACCGTTCTCATCGACATCGGTTTTTTGAGCATCAACTGGCCAGTCAACCGTTTCCCTTGGCTGCACATTGTCCCTGAGCTTCAGGTCTCTTGACGGCTTGTTTTCCACTTCAGGTTGATCGAAACTATTAGACTTTTCTAAAGCTTCATCAAATGATTCATTTTCGGAATAGTCAGTTCCCATTCCCTTGGTGTATTCCGTAGGACATCCGCAACGTGGACAGGCGGCTGCCTTATCGGAATACTCATAACCGCATTCAATGCATTGAATCAACATCAAAATCCCCCCTTGAAAAATTAAATGCAAATCACCAGCCAGGCAGCCAAAAAATTTCATCCCTGGTCTCTCCCACCCGAATCTGGCAAAATTTTCAAATCAATGATTTGAACCCCATTGCTTCACTTCTCTCCCAAAGCAACCCTAATCACCGGGTTTTTCATAGGTCATCCAAGCCGGAGAAAACTGCCCGGCCAGATACCACAGGTCATCCGCCTTCCCTGGTTGAAACACATGATTGAATTCAAGAACCGTACCATCGGAATGAAGCAACTGAACCATGACCCTGGTTGGTACGCTGACCGCTTCATAGGTGCGAATGACAAGATCCATTTTGCCCACAGTCAGGTCCTGGCCACCATACTCGCTATAATTTCCAAATTGAAAAGATTCAATGGCATCTAAGCCGTTTACAGCATCCAGACCCAGGGTATCCCCGGCTAAAAACCATTGCTCCAGGTCATGGGAGTAAACCACCAGATCCAGGTCAGTCTCCGTGTCCCATTCCAGAAGCGCCACAGTCTCTGAATCAAAAAAGAAGTCCAGGTGCTTGACTGTCAACGTGCGTGTGTTGAGCTTGAAACCATACCACTGATCGTAAGGGATGACAGAATAAATCACTGCAGAGATTTCCTCTATATGGCCATCGGGATAATAGATTTCCAAAGTCAACTCAGTCTCATCTTCTTTTGTCCAGTCATTATTGTAAACCGCTATGATATAATCCTCCAGTTCTATCCCGGTATCATTGAGAATGATCCACTCATCTCCCTGGCTGCCGTCAACTATATCAGGACTCCTCCCATAAGATGACACATGACCGACAAACTCCAAATCTCCGGTCCACAGTTCTAAATCCAAATCAATTGAATCCTCCCAGGAAAGGACCACAGCAAAGTTACCCGGCATCCATTTATAATCTACGCCCTTGACTGAATCCTCTGTTTCCCCACCCTGGGCATGATACCTGGATTCAAAGTAGTCACCAACCCCAGCATTGATTGGCTCCCTGTCCAGTAAATCCAGAATATACTCAGCTGGAATAGCAAAATTTAGATTTTGTCCCGTCTCTATGGTCAATGTGTTGACTCCAATCACTTCGCCATGAAGATTTAGCAGAGGTCCCCCGCTCGACCCTTTGGAAATCGGCGCTGTCGTTTGTATCAAATCAATACTCATTCCCACATCTCTTCCAACAGCGCTGACAATCCCGTCAGAAGCCGTACCCTTCAAGCCCTCCGGGTTTCCCATTGCAACAACGGTTTCACCCAGTCTGACTTGACTGATGCCCTGCCCCAGTTTCAGCGGCGGGCAATCAATCTGCACGTCAATTTTCAAAAGAGCGAGATCCCATTCCTCTTCAGCAGCCAGAATTCTGATTTCGTCATCCCTATAGCGGTTTTCACCGAGCTCAATAACGAGGCTGGCCGCTCCTTCAATCACGTGATAATTGGTTACAATAATCCCACTGCTATCCATCAAGAATCCGGACCCCTGCACGGCATAGGTTTCTTTGAAATCCCCGTAGGCATCAATGTAGGCTATTGATTCCAAGGCCTCCTGAGCAATCTCCACGACATCATAGGTCTCTAACTCCACCGCCTGATTCACCTTCCTGGTTGCATCATCCATGACCGATGTCTCTTCAGACATGGTATTCATCACTCTCATAATGCTGGCAAAGATCATGAAGACAATCATTAAAACTGTGACAACACTTCTTTTTTCCCTGGCCATCATATAACCTCACAATACGGATTTCTCCGAACCCTATCACATCAACGGGTGTTAATCTCTTGTGCGATGCTACAGAGTTCTTTGGTTGCTCTTTCTCCTAACAAGACCCTACCATGAGTTAGAACATCAGTTATGTAATAATTATTAATTTCCTGACAATATTTCATCAATATCCCGGGTGGACAATCCTAGATTGTTGCTGTCATTTGCTCAAAAGAACCGTCACCCGTGATGCCTCGGGCCCGTCGCTACCCTGAACTTTGCTTCCCCTCCACCCTTGGAACTTTCCCAACTCCCCGGCAGTCTAAAGGGTAACCGTGAAACCCACCGAATCCATGCCACTTAAAAGGAGGGGCATCCCATGCGTCATCAAAGTTTTTCAAGTGCCGTGCCACTGACAGCGCTGCTCCTGGCAGCCGTCCTCTTCCTCACCGCCTGCAGCTCCCCGTCCACCGATCTGATGAGGGGGATCGAACCCGGTCCGGTTCCTGAGGAGGACCTGGAGTTGGACCAGGCCGTCGTGAAGAGTCTCAAGGATTTCTCATGGCAACTCATGCAAACCCTGCCGGAGAATTCAAAAAACAAAATGCTTTCCCCCATCTCCGTCTATATGGCCCTGGCCATGACCCTCAACGGGGCAGAGGGGGAAACCCGGGAGGGGATCCTAAAAGCCCTGTCGGCTTCAGACCTTAGCCCGGAAATCATCAACACCTTTGCCGGCAGCTACCTCCCGTCCATCAGCCCTGAGGGGGAGGATTACACCCTCAGCATCGCCAACAGTCTCTGGCTCAGAGACGGTTTTGAAGCCGATTCCGCCTTTCTTCAAAGGAACGCCGACCATTTCAGGGCGACAGTCCGAAGTCTTGATTTCAACGCTCCTGAGGCTCCCGGCATCATCAATGACTGGGTGAGGGAAGCGACCCGGGAAACCATCGACGAAATTGTCAAGGAAATCGATTCCGCAGTGGTGATGTACCTCATCAACACCATCTATTTCAAGGCTGACTGGCAGACCGGCTTTTCTCCCGAAAACACCTACCCGCAGTCCTTCGAAACCCCTCAAGGGAGCCTGGAAACCGATTTCATGCACAAGCTTTTGACCCTTGAGGTCCTCTCGGATGACCGGGGCAAGGGGATTCTCCTCCCCTACGCCGATGGCAAAACCGCCCTGCTGGCCCTGCTCCCCGAGGGAGGTCTGACACCGGAGCAGTGGCTCAAGGCCATGGATACTCAAGGCTTC
>LQBE01000052.1:4166-21514 GCA_002029975.1 delta proteobacterium ML8_F1
TTACGAGGACAATCTCACGAATGAGCTCGAAGCCCTGGGCATGGCCACCGCCTTTGACCCGGAAAAGGCCGACTTTTCCCTCATGCAGCCCAGTCGCGCCCGGGACCTCTTTATCAGCAGCATAGAACACAAGACCTTTATCAGGGTCGACGAATCCGGCACGGAGGCCTCCGCCGCCACCTCCGTGGAAGTCTCCCTCACCTCGGCGCCCATGGTGAGCGAAGCCCTGGTCTTCGACAGGCCCTTTGTCTACGCCGTCATGGACACCCAAACCGGAACACCTCTCTTTATCGGGGTCATGAATGATCCGACCCGGTAAATTGATGGATTGAATACCTTGACTCGGTTAAGGACCTCCCCTACAATGATTCTAATGAGGTGAATCATGTGAGAGAGGTTCTTTTGCGCGTTCCCGGGATGAAAATCCCTTTGAGCAGCCTGTGGCTCATCAGCGCCCCTTTGGTCTACGGCCTGGGCCACTGGTTTGAAGCACATCCTGAAGCCCTTGAAAGATACTATTCCCTGTCCTGGCAGAAAATATTCATGCAGGGCATCAGCCGGGCCACGGGTCTTGTGCCCTTTTCCCTGGCTGAAATTCTTTTCTACGGCCATCTGGCATCGGCGGGAGTCCTGCTGGTCCTGCTGCTGAAAAGCCTTCTGAAGGGGGGAGTCTTCAGACTGATTTACAAGACTGCTGTCTACCTTGCCGCGGTTTACGTCCTTTTCATGCTCGTCTGGGGACTCAACTACAGCCGGCAGCCCCTGGGGGTCACCCTGGGCCTGGATGTCCGTCCCTATGGACTCGAAGAACTCAACGCCCTGTCCGAGCATCTCCTCCAGCAGGCCAATGCCCTCAGAGAGGACCAGGTCACCGATCAGGGGGATCTCATGAAAATTGCCTCCACCCAGAAGGACCTGTTCCTGCGGACCGGTCTCGGCTATGAGCCCTTGAAAGGCCTCCATCCGATTTTCGACGGCAGTTGGGGGCCTCCCAAGCTACTTTTGTCCTCGGGCCCCATGCTCTACACCGGCATCACCGGGGTATTCATGCCCTTCACCGGAGAAGCCAATGTCAATATCCGGGTCCCGGATCTGTTGCTTCCCGCCACTGCCATGCATGAAAAAGCCCACCAGATGGGCATTGCCAGGGAGG
Source organism: delta proteobacterium ML8_F1 (assembly GCA_002029975.1). Classification (GTDB taxonomy): domain Bacteria; phylum Bacillota; class Clostridia; order Peptostreptococcales; family Acidaminobacteraceae; genus ML8-F1. The sequence goes on from LQBE01000052.1 coordinate 5,320, forward strand.
ATGAGGCCAACTACATCGCCTATGTCTCTTCCATGAACCATCCGGACAGCGACTTTCAATATTCCGGCACCGTCCTTGCCCTGATCCACACCACCAACGCCCTCTACCGTGAAAGCCCCGAAGCCTATTACGCACTCCGGGAAGGCTATTCAGAAGGCCTCAGCCGGGATTTGTCCGCCTACCGGGCCTTCTGGCAGTCCTACGAAGGCCGCATCAATGACCGGGCGGACCGGATCAACGACACCTACCTCAAAAGCAACCGGCAGCAGGCCGGGGTGAAAAGCTACGGTCGCATGGTGGATCTTCTCCTTGCCCAATTTCTGGCCGGGGACCTCCCCTGATTCTTCCCGGGGATGACGCCAGAGAAATCACGCCGACTAATACGAATGACAATAAGACCAACAAGGTGCCCGGGGTCAGCCCCGGGCACCTTGTCAGTATTTGATAGAATTGATTGTTTCAGCCTCTTCTCGCCACAACCAGCATCTCGAAGTCCTCCTTGCTCAGCCGGTCTGCTCTGGAATAGGCCCCGATCTTGGCTCCGAAAATCTCCACCCGGTCAAATCCCAGACTCCTGAGATACCAGGTCATTTCACTGGGCATGTAGTAGCGTTCATTACTCTGGATCTGGTGCTTGACCCCGTCGTCATCAGTGAAGCTGACGAGGTTGAAATCCCTCAGGGTCATGACATCAAAGTTTTGACTGTCATAAGAGGCGATTTCTTCACTCTTGAGGCCCTCGTAGAATTCATTCAGGGGGTGGGAAAGGGGATACAGGGCATTCAAGGTGGTGAGGATGAAGACGGCCTCCCTTTTGAGGGATCCGGCCACATTTTTAAGAATTTCATAGTTCATTTCATCCGTCTCCATCAGGGAGAAGCCCCCTTCACAAAGCATAATGGCCGCGTCGAATTCCCCCTTAAAGGGAAGATTCCTGGCATCATGTTTCAAAAATCGGATGGCGAGATTTTCCTGGTCTGCCTTAACCCGGGCCCTCCTGAGCTGGGCCTCAGAAAAATCTATTCCCGTCACCTGGTAACCCCTCCTGGTGAGTTCAATAGCGTGGCGCCCGGTACCACAGCCCACATCGAGAATCTTAAAATCCTTGTTCTGGTTCAATTCCGCCTCGATAAAATCACATTCCCCCAGCGTTCCCTGGGTGAAGACCTCCTGGTCATATTTTTCTCCGTAGTTTTCAAACAACTGGACATACCAGGGCTTTGCCATCTGAATTCCTCCCCTTCGATGAATCTCCCCCATCGCCCTGGTGAAGGCTTTAAGCAGGGGGATTTCTGTTTTGAAGATTGTCCTCTATGCTTTTATTCTAACGGACTTGGAGACCGGCGGCAAGTCTCTGCTCACCCTGCTTTTCATAAATTTTTGTGGCACAAAAACCCATTACCTTTAGGTGGTGGGAGGAGTGCCATGCTCCTTCTAGCCTTGAGTTTCAATGTATCTTTGGATTGTTGCAAAAGATATTTCTCCAATACTACAGGGAAAATAACCATCTGAGCAAAATATTTTTCTTTTCCAATCATGCTTAGATAAGAGTAAAGAATGCTTTTGCCACAATCTATAGGTTGTTTCTTGTTTTATTCTTTTCACAATCTCGCATATACTATCGGTGGTATCATGACTGATAAGAAAATGAATAGGGTCTTTATCTGTTTCCATTATGATGCCTTTAAGTAGTTGTTTTCTATATTTGGTGACTAATACAATAGGTGCTTTTAAGCTGTATTTACGCCTGTTTTTTCGGTTATAATTCGTATCCATACGCCTACTCCCTCGCTTAACCTCACTAATTATTATTATATACTATATTTAGTGAAGCCGACTGGGGCCTCTACTCCTCCCCCGTCAGCGCTTCAATGGATTTTTTCACAGTCGAGTATTCCAGTCCCAGGCTCTCGATATAGTCCTTGACCCGGACCTGGTCTCCGGGATAGGCCTCCCCAAAGAGGTCCTCGAGGCCTTCAACGGTCAAACCCATCTCAAGCAAGTCCCCGAACAGAGTACTGCCGCTGATTTGAATCAACTCTAGGGAATTCTCCTCTGCCTCTGCTTCGTGGTCTTCGACTTCGATTTCGGGATTCTCAAGAGGTCTGGCATCAACGGTGTTTTCTTCAAGATAGGACCTTATGGCATCGTCCAACTCCGGTTGCTTCTTTAGGATCAAATCCACCGCTGCCTGGGGAAAACCCGTGGCTTCGAGTTCAATATCCAGCCCCATGTAGAGGGCGATGAAGATTTTCATGGATTCATTCCCGATTTCTATTGACGTTTCTTCAAACAGGGACTCTAAATCACCGCTGCGCAGCAGAGCCGGGTCCATGGTTTCGGGGATCATGAAGGCCGCATACAATACGGACTGGTCGATGGGAAAACTCTCCAGCAGACTGGCGAAAGTCGTCGACCCCCGGATTTCTGACGGGTCCGGGACAAGGACCACTTCCCGACCCTGGCCACTGTTTCCACCGCTGGAAATCTGGTCGTTTTGAGTCACCCAGAGCCCCAGCTGCTCAGCCAGAAGAATACCCCCGAAAATGACCAACAACAGGATGATAACCATCGTTCCCGATTTCATTTTCATCATGACTCCTCCTTTCGAAAACTTCTGATCTGAAGATTCACCGTATCCGCCACAGGGCACTGGCTTTCTGAGGTGCATGCCAGACAGCTGATGCACTGGACATCCTTGACCACTTCAGTTTCAGAGACCTGGATATTCATGGGACAGGCCCTGTCGCATTGCTTGCAGGAAATGCAAGTGCCGGGGTTTCTCCGGATCTTGAAAATCCTCACCTTGTTGAAAAGTCCCAGCAAAGCGCCGTAGGGACAGGCGTATTTGCACCAGGGCCGCTCGACAAACAGGGCCCCCAGCAGGGTGACGGCCAGTATGATAGCCCCGGGAACCGCCAGGTCCTCCTCCCACAGGCTGAAAAGGGCCTGATAGGGATCATAGTTGGAAAAAACAAGACTTGCCGACCGGGCGGTGGCGTAAACCACCCAGGCCAGCACCAGGTAACGGCCGTATCGCAAGAAGCCATCCAGCCTTCGGGGAACAAATTGATTGAAGTTTTTTTTGAAGATCCGCCTGCCCAGTCTGCTGAACCATTCCTGCACGCTTCCCAGGGGACAGATCCAGCCGCAGAACACTGGCCCGGCCACAAGGGCAAGAGTAAAGACCAGACCCATCAGCACCAGGGATGAGAGGTGGATTCTCTGGATAAGATCCCCCTGGGTCACCAGCTCATAAAGAGTCACAACGCCTCCAAAAGGGCATATGGCATGGAGTGAAGCAGTGGACAGCCACGCCACGCCTCCTCCGGTTTCCACCAGGGTCTTGTTGACAGCAATGGCCGCAATCAAGACAAAGAACAGCAGTTGCACAAGATAACGGTATTTGATACTTTTTTTAACAGGTTTCTTGCCTTTTTTATTATTCATTTCTCCATCCACCCTTTCGAGCCTGATTTACTTCCTTTGGTCCCTTCCCCGCCTTTCAGGGCCCGTTCAAGGGAAGTCAGCCGGCCTTGTGAAGATTTCATCAGATTCTCCAAAACCATGGCAGAAAACTCCCGGTCCGCAAGGATTTCAACCATTGCAACATTGGCGATTTTCGCCTCCGTCAATTCAGCCTCCAAGACATCCAGTGGGGTTTTCCATCCTTCTGGCAATACTATGTAATGGTTCCCGTACCGTGATGTCAATCCATCAATGTGACCAGGCTTAGCAGGAAAAGTCCGGTTGAAAGGCCTCTTCTCCCGTGGCAGATTCCCGGAAAAGACTTTCCGCCACCCCCCACCGGGACTTCCCAGGAAGGTCATCCCCTGCATTCCTCTCCTCATTTCCACAATCTTCATCTCCTTTTTCTTCTCAGCCCATTCACTATAACCTTCAACCGTGACTGAAATATGGCATTCCTCAGAATTTTGCCGCCAAGGTGAACTTTTGCCCCTGATTGTGGACCTGAACGAATATTATCTTTGATTGTCGCATTATTCTTGATAGAATATTCATAAACCTATCCATTGAAGGAGGCTCAAACCATGAATATACAATGGGACGCCGGACAATACGTTCAAAACTTCTCCTTTGTCCATCAGTACGGCAGGGACCTGCTGGAGCTCATTGAAAATCCCGGGGGATTGAGGGTGCTGGATTTGGGATGCGGTACCGGAGAACTCACCTGTCAGCTTCACGAAAGGGGCATGAACCCCCTGGGTATGGACGCCTCCCCGGACCAGCTGAAAATCGCCCGGGCCAACTACCCGGAATTTGTCTTTTTTCAAGGGGATGCGACAGATTTTTCCCTGGACAAGCCAGTGGATGTGGTTTTTTCCAATGCCGTCCTTCACTGGATTGACGGGGACAGACATCCCCGGATGCTCGAAAAAGTCCATGCCGCCCTTCGGCCGGAGGGACAGTTTGTCTTTGAATTCGGCGGAGCCGGCAACAACCTTCAAATCCACGAAGCTCTCAGGAAGGGCTTTGAGAAACGGGGATACCCCTATTCCCACGCTTTTTATTTTCCCTCCATCGGTGAATACACTCCCAGGCTCGAAGCCGCGGGATTCAAGGTGGTCTTCGCCCGCCTCTTTGACCGATTCACCGAGCTCGAAGGCGACAACGGCCTCTACGACTGGATTAGAATGTTCATAAAAATCCCTTTCATAGACATTCCCGGGGAGGAACAGGAGGCCATCATCCAGGAGGCCCTCCTGGATCTTGAAAAATCCCTTTACCGTGAAGGAAAGTGGCATGCCGACTACGTGAGAATCCGGTGCAAGGCCATCAAGAACCCTTGAATAGGCCTTCGACCACGGATACATGGCTTTAAAAACACCCATGACCCGCTCTCTGAGCCAGGTTTCGGGGATTCTGGCCTGTTGAGATTTCAGGACTCCCATTTGAAGTCAGCCCACAATTCTGATACAATAGTCATATAGGTGACCTCTAGGGCCTGTTCTTTAGTCCTGGCGTCGTAGTGTCATCCCCAAAATTTCTTACTCCATAGCTGCGGCGTTTGATGACAGGTTGTTGATTCCTGTCAGCAACCTGCGGCTTTTTGATTTTCAAAGGATGGGGGGCCCTGTTTTCTCCCGGGCCCACAGGCCTCCAAAACTCTTTCGAAGTGTTGGGCTTCAGCACCCATCGGCTTTGATTCGAGGAGAGACAACTGCTTGTGACTGATACAAGGAGACTGATTATTATGAAAAGAAATCTTATTATTTCAAACCGCCTGCCGGTAACGGTCAAAAAGGAAGGCTCCACCCTCACCTATCACGAAAGTGTCGGGGGCCTCGCCACAGGTTTGGGCAGCCTGCACAGGGAATCCGGAGGCTTGTGGATTGGCTGGCCGGGAATTCCCAGCGACGACCTCACGGAGGAAGAAAAGAACGCCATCCGCAAAACCCTAGTCGATCAATACCAATGTGTTCCTGTCTTTCTCTCCCGGGAAGCCATCGAAATGTTCTATCACGGCTTCAGCAACGATACCATCTGGCCGCTGTTCCACTACTTTGTGGACAAGGTCGCCTACAATCCCGACACCTGGCTGGCCTACCAGGCCGTGAACCGGGAATTTTTTGAAATCACGGCTTCCATCATGGAAAAAGGAGATCTTGTCTGGATTCAAGATTACCAACTCATGCTGCTCCCCAAGCACCTCAAGGATTCCTTTCCTGAGCATGAAATCGGCTTTTTTCTGCATATTCCCTTCCCCTCCTACGAAATCTACCGCCTGCTGATGTGGCGCGAAGAAATTCTCCACGGCATCCTCGGGGCCGACCTGATTGGATTCCACACCTATGACTACGTCCGGCATTTTCTCAGCAGCGTGAGGAGGATTCTTCATCTCGAAGACCATTTCAACCGCATTCTCTATGAAGACCGCTATATCCACGTCGACGCCTTCCCCATGGGCATCGATTATGACCGCTTCTCGGGAGCGGTTTTAAGACCGGATCCCAGCCTTGAGACCATCTACGAGGAGCAGCGCCGGGGAATCAGAATGATCCTCTCTGTGGACCGTCTCGACTACACCAAGGGGATTCCACAGCGCATTGAAGCCTTTCGCCTGTTCCTGGCCAACTATCCACAGTACCATGGAAAAATACGGTGGAATCTCATCATCGCCCCTTCTAGGGAAGAAATCGAATCCTATGAACAGCTTAGGAAGGAAATCACGGAATCCATCAGTGAGGTCAACGGTGAGTTCGCCACCATGGACTGGATGCCCGTATGGTTCTTTTACCGGGCCTTTGACCAGGACCAGCTCATCGCATTCTACAGAACCTCCGACGTGATGCTGGTCACCTCCTTGAGGGATGGCATGAATCTTGTGGCCAAGGAGTACCTGGCCGCCCATTCCGACCTCAGGGGCATGCTGGTCATCAGTGAAACCGCAGGGGCTGCAAGTGAACTCTCCGAGGCCGTGGTCATCAATCCCAACGATCCATGGGCCATCGGCGACGGCCTTAAAAAAGCGCTTGAAATGCCTGAAAAAGAGATGATTTACAAAAACCGCATCATGCATCAGCGTCTCAAACGTTACAATGTGTCCTTCTGGGGCCATGATTTCATCGCATCCCTCCACGAAGCAATGAACCAGTCCACCGCCATGGACAATCGAATCCAGCTTGAAAAAAACACCCGTCTGATTCTCGATGCCTACACTCAGAGTACCAGACGCCTGCTCCTTCTGGATTATGACGGCACCCTGACAGGAATCAAGCCCACCCCCCAGGAGGCCAGCCCCGATGAGGAACTCCTGAACCTGCTCGAGCTTTTGACCAAGAACTCTCATAATACCGTGGTGGTGATTTCTGGCAGAGACCGGCAGACCCTGGGCGATTGGCTGGGGAACATCCCCAACCTCACCCTGGTCGCCAGTCACGGCCTGTGGCTGTATACCCCTGAAACAAAGACCTGGCACATGACCACTGTTTCGGAAAACAGCTGGAAAGACTCTGTAAGACCCATCCTCGAGATGTACTGTGACAGGATGCCCGGCGCCCTGCTGGAGGAAAAGGAGTATTCCCTGGCCCTTCACTTCAGACGATGCGAAACCGATATGGCGGCTAAGAAAATTCCCGACATCAAAGAGACCCTCATGGGTATGGCCTCTACAACCTCCCTCACCCTCCAAGAGGGGAAAAAGGTCCTGGAAATGAAGGACAGCCGGATCAACAAGGGCCATGCCGCTGCCATGATCCTCAACCGCGGCCCCTATGATTTCATCCTGAGTGCCGGGGACGACATCACCGATGAGGATTTGTTCAATGCCCTGCCTTCAGACGCCTACTCGGTTCATATCGGCGCCGGAGCCTCTATAGCCGCTTATTCCCTAAAATCCTGGCGGTCCTTGAGAGAACTCCTGATGCAGTTCATTGAGGATTGAGTCTGCTTTTGCTGTATGCTGGTACCCTGTGTGCCAGAGGGGAGGTAAACCCATGAAGCAAAGACCCAGAATATATGAAGTGACCGATTTTGTCCTGGACAATTATCACATTCAGCTCCATGAGACGCTTTTCCACAATGCCAACGGCTACATCGGCCTGCGGTACGATTTTGAAGAGGGCTACCCTGAAGAATATGAACCCATCACCAGCCAATATATCAACGGCTTCTATGATTATGCCCCCATCCCCCAGCCGGAAAACCTCTACGGCCTGGTGCGGGAGAAGCAGTTGATGCCGGATATCGCCAATACCCAGACCATCCGCCTGTCGATAGACAATGAATCCTTCAGTCTGTTTACAGGAACCGTCCTCAAGCTTCGGCTGAGCCTCGATATGGATCGGGGGGTGACCCTCAGACACGTCCACTGGCGCTCTCCCAAGGGTCACGAAGTCGTCATCGATATCACCCGGATGGCCTCCTTCCATCAGCTTTCCCTTTTTACCATTGAATACGCCATCACCCCCCTGAACTTCTCAGGCACCGCCCGGGTCGAATCAGGACACGATGTCGATGTCGAAAACTATTACGATCCTTCAGATCCCAGGAACGCCAATGAACAGGCCAGACACATTCATCCCCTCAACTGTGAAATCCGGGATGAAACCTCCTATATCACCGCTGTCACCTCAAAATCCGGCCTTGAGGTGACAAGCTGCGTCCAGCATCTGCTTCCCGAAGGAACCCAGCCGGAATTCTGGGGCAACCACCAGGCCACCCTCACCCGATTCGACCTCGAGTTAAAGGAATCCCAAACTGTAACGTTTGTAAAATACGCTGTGTTTGCAGACTCCCTGCGGCATGACAACCCCAAGAACCACGCCGCCGAGGAAATGGTCAAGGCAATGACTATTCCCCTGTCCGAGCTTTACTTGAAACAGGAGGAATACCTGGAGCAGTACTGGAAAAACTGTCTGGTGGAGATTGACGGCGACGACGAAGCCAACCTGGCCCTCAGCTACAATCTCTACCAGCTCATTCAGTCCGCAGGCAAGGATTCCTTCAGCAATATCGCTACAAAGGGCCTCAGCGGCGAGGGCTATGAAGGTCAGTACTTCTGGGACACGGAAATATACATCCAACCCTTTTTCACCGTGACCAATCCCGCCATCTCCAGGCAGCTTATCGGATACCGCTACCACACCCTGGACATGGCCAGGGAAAACGCCAGGATACTGGGACATCCCAAGGGCGCCCTCTATCCCTGGCGAACCATAACGGGAAGGGAGGCCTCAGGCTTCTTCCCGGCAGGGTCCGCCCAGTACCACATCAACGCTGATATCGCCTATGCCATCATTGCCTATTATCTTGCCACCAATGACCTGGACCTTGTTCTTCTCGAAGGCGCCGAAATCATTCTGGAAACTGCCAGAATCTGGCTGTCCACGGGCAACTTCACGGATGGACACTTCAACCTCTATGGGGTCACTGGTCCTGATGAATATACCTGTCTTGTCAACAACAACTACTACACCAATGTCATGGCCAAGTATCACCTGGAGTGGGCTGTCACCTTCCACGAGCTTTTGAGGAAAAATCCCGCCTATGAGGCCATGATGGAACGCATAGAACTTGGAGAAACAGAAATTGAAAGCTTCCGGCTTGCTGCCCTGGAGATGCTTCTTCCCTACGACAGACAGCTCAATATCAATCCCCAGGACGATGCTTTCCTGAAAAAACCTCTCTGGAACAAAGAGGAAATTCCTAAGGAAAACTATCCCCTGCTGCTCCATTACCATCCCCTGCATCTTTACCGCCATCAGATCTGCAAGCAGGCGGACACGGTACTGGCCCATTTTCTTCTGGAGGATGCCCAGCCCGAGGATGTCATGAAGGACTCTTTCAACTATTACGCCAGAATCACCACCCATGACTCTTCCCTGTCACGAAGCATTTTCAGTATCATGGCCGCCCGTCTGGGTATGGAGGACGAAGCCCTTGAGTATTTCGGAGACTCCATCAAACTCGACCTCATGGATCTTCAGCACAATACCAAAGACGGCATCCACACCGCCAACATGGCCGGCAACTACCTGGCCATCGTCTACGGATTCGCTGGGCTGCGCCTCAAGGTGTCGGGACTTTCCCTCAGACCCATGCTCCCTGCTTCCTGGCGGGGCTACCGTTTCAACCTGAGATACAGAGATAGCCGGTTGTGCATTGAGGTGGACCAGAAAAACTGCACCATCACCCTGGTGGAGGGTTCTCCCAAGACAATCCGGGTCCACGACGAAACCTGTCATCTCGAGGATTCACTGGTCTTTCCCATGAAATAACCCTCACTGAAGCTCAAAGACTTCCTTCAAACAGAAAAAAGCCCGTAAAGGAACCCCTTAAAAGGTCCTTTACGGGCGTTTTTTGTTCCAGAATCAGGCCACCGGTCCCACTTTGTCGGCGTAGGCTTCATATTTCCTGTTCTCCATGATGTCAACAATCCTCTCCACAAGCTCATAGACGTCTTCAAATCTGACGTAAAGGGGAACCGGAGCCAGCCGAATCACATTGGGATACCTGAAATCCGGTACCACCCCGGCATCCTTCAAAGCCTCATTGATTCTCAGGGCCTCCCCATGCTCAAGGGCGATGTGCCCTCCCCTGTGCTCGTCTTCATAGGGCGTCCCCACCGTGAAACCATAGGTCGTCAACCTGTCTTCAATCAGATATCGGAGATAAGCGGTCAGCTTCAGGGATTTCTCTCTGAGGTTTTTGATTCCCGCCTCCTGGTACATTTTCAGTGAGCCTTCGAGCGGCGCCATGCTGAGGACATGCTGGGTGCCGGACTGCCATCCGCCGGCATAGGACGCCTTGTCCAGGTGATGGTTGAGTTCAAACTGAGTCTCTTTGATATTGCCATGCCAGCCCGGTAGCCCTGCGGGCTTCTCAAAGTGTCTTCGATTGATAAAGAGTCCCGCTGCCGCTCCGGGACCGCCATTGAGGTACTTGTAGCTGCACCACAGTGCGAAATCCGGGTCGATGGCCTTGAAGTCATGGGGTACGGCTCCAATGGAATGACTGAGGTCCCAGCCAATGACAATGTCCCGCTTCCTGGCCTCATCAGTGATGCGCTGCATGTCCAGGAGCTGGCCGCTGCGGTAAAGGACCGAGGGCAGCAACACCAGGGCTACCTCAGGGGTCATGGCGGCAATAATGTCCTCCGCCAGCAGGGTCTTGCCGTCCCGGCTTCTGAGAAGGGCGATGCCCTTTTCAGGACTGATTCCCCTGAGTCTCAACTGACCGTCCACCGCATGACGATCCGTGGGAAAGTTCAGGTCATCCACGAGAATCTTGTATTTTGTTTCCGTCGGCTCATAGAAGGTCCCAATGGCAGTATGGATATTGATGGTGGTATTGGAGTGGACCGTCACCTCGTCGGTATCGGCATTGATAAGGGGTGCCGTCAGGGCCCCCAGATGATCCTGGTAGAGAAACTTCTGCACCTTGGGCTTTGTCCAGATATTGATTCCCATGGTTTTCCATTCCTCCAGAACTGAAAGCAGACTCTCCTCGGCATCCTTTGAACACAACCCCAGGGAATTGCCGTCCATATAGATTTCACCTTCATTGAGATAGAAACGCTGTCTGAAATCCCTGAGGATATCCTCCTGGTCCATCTCCTTCGCTGCCTCAAGGCCTTTTTTGAATGCATATGCCATGTTTTTTCCTCCTTTTTCAGTAGTGAATACCGCTTAAACCCCGTATTTGAAACACTATTGTTTAGATACCTAAATATTAACGCCTCCACTGCCGCCTGTCAACTGTTTTTGCAGTTTCACAAGAAATTGGTCCGTTTTTCAACTGGGACCCGCCTCATTTACAGGAGCCATTCCCGTCTGTTTTATGATATAGTAACAATGAAAGAAATCTTATCATTAGCGGGGTGTTTCGATGAAACAGTTCAAGGAAAACCTTGGCACCGATCTCAACAAGACCTTGCTGGGATATCATATCGACAGTGTCTCCCGGTTGGAAACCTTCCTCCTCAATGAAGCCTTCGAACAGATCGGCATCACCTTCTCCCAGTTCAGGGTGCTCAACTGGATCTGGCGCTTCGAGGAACTCACCCAAAAGGAGCTTCATGAACACGCCCGGATCAAACCCTCATCCCTCACCACTCTTTTGGATATCCTTATCGGCAAAGGGCTGGTTGAACGCAGACCCGACCCGAAGGACGCCCGGATCCGCAGAATTCGCGCCACAGAGGCTTCAAGAGACTTAGAAGAAAAGGCCTGGGAAATTATAGCTGAATTTGACCGGAAGCTGCGCTCGGTTCTCACCGAGGAGGAATACACTGTGACCCAGAGCAGCATGAAAAAACTGCTGGAGCATTTCACTGTCAGTGAATAGGCTCAGGGAGCCCTTAATAAACCAAGGGGACAGACCATGACCGGCCTGTCCCCTTGAACCATCCTCCGATTGGATATTCTAATCGCTGTAGTCTGGAATCCTCTGGATATCCCGGGCACTGAAGGTGAAATACACCTGGTCTCCAATCTTGAAATGCTCCCTGACATAGCCGCCCAGCATGGTCATGGCCGTAACCCTGCCCATGTCTGCGGCAATGACGATTTCAAAGTAGCTCCCCATATCCGAGATATCTGTCACGACGCCGCTTATGGAAGCCGGCGTTTTTTTCTTGTGAAGCCGGATATTCTCCGGTCGTATGCCGATATAGGGGGTGTCGGCATGGAGATGGTGGAAAACCTCCGCCTTGAAGACATTCTTCAGACCGACAAAATCGGCCACAAAGGGAGAATTGGGGTAGAGAAAGATTTCCTCCATAGTGCCGGTCTGTTGAATCCTCCCCTCATGGATGACACTTCCCCTGTCTCCGAGGAAAAAGGCCTCCTGAAAACTGTGGGTGATCATGATGGTGGTCATATGGAATTCCTTGTGCAACTGCTTGATGTCCCGCATCAAACGGTCCTTGATGTGACTGTCCAGTGCTGCCAAGGGCTCGTCCAGCAGAAAAACTCCGGGCCGGACCATAAGGGCTCTGGCCAGAGAAACCCGCTGTTTTTCCCCCCCACTCAGATTTTCCGGATACCGTTTGAGAAGCGGCCCGATGCCCAGCAGGGCCACCAGTCTGGGAAAAAACTCCGGGCCCGGGTCTTTATACTTCACCCCGTAGCGGATGTTCTCCTCCACCGTCAGATGGGGAAAAAGGGCATAGTCCTGATAACAGATGGCGATGTCCCGCTTTTCCGGCTTCAACCGGGTGACCTCCCGGCCACCGATGACAATCCTGCCCTTGTCCGGCACAAGCATTCCGGCGATGGTTTCCATGACAACGCTCTTTCCAGCACCCGTGGGACCGAAGAGGATGTAGAATTCCCCTTCCTTCACCTCGAAACTGATATCCTTTAAGGAAAAATCCCCCAGGCTGATGCTGAGGTTCCTGATCTCAATCACGACCTAAACCCCCCTTCTGAACCGGTTCACAGAAACCAGTCTCAAGATGACGAAAATCAATAGGGACAGGATAAGGAGAATGACAGTCACCGGAACGGCGTAGGTCATCCCGTAGGTGGTGTACCGCTCATAAATCAGGGTAGGGGCGATCATGGGATGATAAGCCAGCATGATTACCGCACCGAATTCACTGATGGCTCTGGCCCAGGTAATAATCATCCCGCTGATCAGGTCCTTGGAAGCAAGGGGCAGGGTAATCCTGACAAAAGTGCTCCAGTGGGAAGCCCCGAGGCTTCTCGACACATTTTCCAGCCTCGGCGGAATCCACTTGAAGGCTTCCTTGGCGGCATCGAACATCAAGGGCAGACTGACGAAGGCCATGGCAATGACAATGGCGATTTCCGTACCCAGAACTTCAATCCCGTTGGCCACGAGAAATCTGCCAAAAAAACTCTTGGGTGACAAGACCGTCAACAGGGCAATGCCCGCCACGGTATGCGGCATGACCATGGGGATGTCGATGATGCTTTCCACGAATTTCTTGTATTTGAAGTCATGGCGGACCACATAGTAGGCGAAGGGAACGGCGAAGAGGGCCGTGATTCCTGTGGTGATGGTGGCGGTGCGCATGCTCCTGAAAATCACCCTGAGGATTTGCGGATCCTTCATGGCTTCAATCACCAACTCATAGTTCGTCCATGCGAAGGTGTTGATGATGGGGAAGACCACGAAAAAAATAATGACCCACCCACTCAACAATGATAATATATACAGTTTTTCTGTCCTGCCGCTCATCACCTGTCCCCCCCAACCCAATGTGGCTAATCCAGATATTTAAGGGAATCCGGCAGGTTTTCTCCCCCGAAAACCACGACCTTCTCCATGATGGGCTGTCCGGCTTCATTGAGCATCTTCATGCCCAGATTCTCATCCAGCAGAAACTGGATGAAGGCCTCAGCCACTTCTGGATGCTTTCCAGTTGTCGGCATGGTCAAACTGTAGACAATGGGTTCTCCAACCCTGGTGATGGTCTCTCCCGGAGTCGAGCCGCTGAGTTCGATGGAGGCTTGGGCATAAAAATCTTCAAAATCGATGTCGGAAAGATTCAATTCTGCTGGCAGTTTTATGTAATCCAGGTCCGGATTCAGAGCCTTGTGCTGCATGCCGACAGATTCATACTCAAAGGCATAATCCAGAGCACCGGTTTCCAGCAGAGCAATGAGTTCCACCGACTTGGGACGGATGTTCTTCTCCTTCCGATTGGCCAGGATGGCCTCATTGAGTCCCTCAATCCCGTAGTGCTTCTCCGCAAGCTGGAACAGCAGCACGCTGCGATAGCCGCAGGGGTCGGCGTTGGGTTCACTGTGGCCGAAATTGACCCCTTCCCTTTGAATGATTTCATACCAGTTGTCAGCTGAAAATTCATCGGCATACTGGCTGTCCTTGGAATACATGATGACCATGGAGTTGACGGCAAAAAGAGCGTTCCAGTCAGCGTAGTCAGGAATCAACAGGGTGTCGATAACCTTGTAGTCCGCTGAAGCCATGACATCGACGGCATCCTCAAATTCCGATATTTTTCTGGCAAGTTCGGCACTGCCACCCGCCGTCCGGAGCACATCCACCCCGGGGTGCTCCGCTTCAAAGGCGGCCTCCACCTCGGCGAAGGGAATGGTGAGACTCCCCGCATGATAGACCACTAATTCACCCGAAAGTTCTCCGGGTTGCTCCTCTGCCTGGGGCTCTGCGGTCTCCACGGGTTCTTCCGGCGCCTCTGCCGGGACCTCCGGTGCCGGTGTGGCCTGACAACCCGCCGCTAAAAACAGCAGCATCGTTATCAGTAAAATCAGTCCTGTTCCTTTTTTCATTGATAATTCCCCCTTTTTCTTTTTTTTGCCACTCTGAATATGAAAAAAGCTTCCTCCATGTAGAAGAAAGCAATCAAAGCAAAGAACGCTGCAATGGCTGATTACTTTCCACAATGGGAGGCTGCCTTGTTTCCTCAACAACCCTATCGTTTCATGGCCCTTACCGAAGCTTAGGGCCGTGAAATCGTAATCGATAACTATTTGATATGATTCATAGTAGCATATTTTCCCAATATTTTGAATATTCTGGCACAAATGAAAGTTATTCACAAATCCGGGTCTTCTCTGAAGAACAGCCTGTAAAGACCCCGGGCCAGGAGTTTTTCTTCATGCGATTTGTCACAATCCTCCCTCTTTTCCAGGGAGTGAAGCCGTCAGCCCGACACCGCGCTGCCAGGGGTTTGTTTCTAAAGTCCCCTTGCCGCCCGGCAGGTCTTGTCATAAAGTCCTCTGAAAATATTGTCGGGGTCTGTGATACGTTTGACCTTGTCGTAATTGTCCTTGTTCATGATTTCCCAGAATTCAGTTTCAGTGTAGAAATTCGTGGAAATCAAGGTCTTGATGGCTCCAATCTCAGTCAGTTTCTTCTCAATGATCCGGTAGTAGTGTTCAGGATTGTTCCTGCGCATCCCGTAAATGGCGATATCCAGGAAGAGTTCGTCCTTGACCCGGCTTAAAAAGCCGTCTGCAATCCATTCATAGGGGCGAACGATCTTATAGGGAACACACCACAGGGGGAAATGGCCGACCTCCTCCCGGTACCAGTTCATGAACTCCTCCATCCCAGTAAAGGGGATAAAGGTATCCACTGTAACCGGAATGAGCTTTGACGGCAGGACTTTTCTGAAAACCCTGGCCAGTTTCAGAGTCACATTGGAATTGGTCACTCTTCCAAAAAGCACTCTGAAAACCGGATTTTTGGGATGGACATTGGTAACACCCTTGTTGTACCGGAAAAAGTAATCGAAGGTTTTCAGATAATCCTCCTTTCGAGTGACCGTACTCCGGTAATACACCCTGGCCCAGTCGTAGTTATGGGTATAGGGTGCCCTGTCCACAAATTCCCCGGCACTGAGGACGTATTCCTCCGGAGAGTGAATGATTCCATCCATGAAATCCAGATCCCGCTTCTGGTAGTGGTCCCAGATTGCCGCTTTATAGGCCTCAAGGGTCCTGTATTTGTAATAGGTCACCTTGACAAAGGGCTTTGCGGGCAGGAGTCTGAACTTGAGCAGGGTGATGATGCCCAAAGTGCCAAAGGTACCGTGCATCATCTGAAAAATCAACTGATTCTCGTTGTCCGGAGTGCAGACCAGCACTTCTCCCCTTGCTGTCACCACCTCGTACTCAAAGCAATTGTCATGAAACCCACCGAATTTATAGGACATGGATTCGATGGAACATCCGGCTACGGCTCCTCCTATAGTGATGGTTTTAAGTTCAGAGACCTCCGC
>LQBE01000052.1:21586-46619 GCA_002029975.1 delta proteobacterium ML8_F1
ACCGGGTTCCGCCACACAGATGAGATTTTCAGGATCTATGGCAATGATTTCATCGAAATCGCTGATATCCAGTTTCTCATCCGTGTATTTTTTATCCCCGGGTTTGGGCACCACGTGGGATACGGTCTTTTTCTTCAAGGTCAACGGGTCGTTGCCTTCTCTTTCCTTCAACTGCTTGACAATCCTGGCTACTTTTTTTTCGTGTGAATCCATCATTTCACTCATCTCCCCCGGCCAGTCCATCTGTCTCTTTGATACCCCGTTTCACCCCTTCAACTTTTTCCTTCAGATATTGATACCTTTTCTCATAGCTTGTCTGCATGCGGTATCTGGACCCTGCCAGTGTCCCGTTTTCACCGGGCATCCTCTGGCCGGTCAAACACCTCTTAAGCATTGCTCCCAGGGTCCTTTTTTCGAAAACCGCTGAACCCCTTCACCGCCATCCCCAGGGAAAAGAGAGCCACCAGGGCGGCCATGACGGAATAATCCGAGGCGAAAAACATCAAGCCGTACCAGGGTCCCAGCAGGGGAAGGGCAGGCAAAATGGCCCAGACCGCCGATCCCCCTGTAACACTGACCCAGGCCGTTACAAGGGCAATCAGGAGAGTCCCTCCCCAAAAAAGCATAAAAGAGAACCTTCCCCCAGGACTGAATTCCCGGGTCGGGATAACAATCCACATACCGAGATATCCCAGAGTGATGAGGAGATTTTTCAGTGTCGCCGGACTTCCCATGAGGTACTCGGGAAAATTGATGGCCGCCGCTAAAAGGACCCCCGTCACGACAAGAAACGGTTTCACAGACTTTTTCTTGTGCATCTTCACCTCCAGGCCGAATCCTTGGCCACTGACGGTCCTCTTTTCAAAGGACCCTGAGAAATTGCCATACTCCCGGGGGTATCACGGCAATGGGATAAGTCCAGTTTTTTCCGGGAAACAGTTATTTCAAAACAAAATCACGTGCTTCATTTTTTATGGATCCATCAAGGTCCCTTCTTCAAGACTTTGCGACTCCGGCAACTTTAATCCTGCAAAGAGGAAGGTCACGACAAACCCTGTCAGAAGAAGCAGAGCAGACACCCTGTAGGCCTGGACGAATCCACCGGTCATATCGTAGATCCAGGCGGCGGTCATGGGACCGATGGTGCCTCCCACCCCCCAGCTGGAAAACATGATTCCGTAGTTGGCCCCGAAGTTCTGATTGCCGTAAAGGTCTGAAACGACTGCCGGAAAAACCGAAAAAGCGGCCCCGTAGCACATTCCTGCAATGGCCACCCCCAGGGCGAGAAGCGGCACCGTCACGTAGGAGGAAAAAGCCAGCATATTCAGAGCACTCAAAACAAAAAGACCCCGGATCAGATTGATTCGCCCGACCTTGTCTGACAGACTGCCTCCGGCGAATCTTCCGAAGGTGTTCAAAAGTGCCAGGAGCATCACCAGGAGAAAACCGCCCTCCCAGGCAGCCTGGACACTGGCAATGGAAACAATATGTCCGATGACCATGAGCCCCGCCGAGGAGGAAAGGCCGAACATGAGCCAGACCGTCCAGAATTTCGGCGTGCGCACCATCTCCTGCCATGTAAACTCTTTACCGTATTCTCCTGCATCGGGACGGACTTGAGCGGCGGATAGTTCAAGCCCGGGGGGATTCGACAGGAACTGGGCCAGAACCATGCTGACACCAAAGCTGATCATTCCCACAACGATAAAAAATGTCGAAACCCCGTAGGTCCTGGTCAACCAGTCGGCAAGGGGTGCATAGACCATGGAGGACAAGCTGACACCAGCCACCACCACGCCGCCCACCATGCCCTTTTTTTCCTTGGGAAACCATTTGAGTGCCGGCGGCATGGTCGACACATTCAAGGTGCCGATGCCGAGGCCGGTCAACACACCGAAGCCCAGGGCGACAAAAAACGGCTCCGGGACAAGTCCCGAGAGAAACAGGCCGCTTCCGACTAAGGCGACCCCGATGGTGGCGGTAAACCGGGGACCCCGGGTATCCTGAATCCGGCCGAAAATCATCATGGCGATTACAAAGCCGATGGTGGCCAGGGTATAGGGCAAAGAAGCCTGACGGTTGGTCCAGCCCATTTCCGAAATCAATACCCGGCTGACAATGGCCCAGGTGTAGAGCATGCCCGAGACCAGGTTGATGCCTGTCGCGGCCACGAGAACACGTCGGGCCTTTTTTTCCATGACACTTTTCATCGCTGTACCTCCCATATTCTGAGGAGTCTCCTCTTACACCGGGCCGGACTATTCTGCAAACAAGTCGGTGCTGAGATATTTCAACCCGCTGTCATTGAGGGTCAATACGATGTTTTTACCCTTTTCCTGATCCCTCAACAATTTAATAGCCGCACAGACATTGGCGCCCGAGGAAAATCCCACAAAGGTTCCCTCGAGTCTGGCCAGGTCCCTGGCCATCCGGGTCGCTTCCTCGTCCGTGACCTGAATCAGGCCGTCAATCAAGGCTTCTTTGACCTTGGGCAGCTGTCTGGCATAACCGCACCCTTGGATTTTGTGACGGCCTTCAGCCACCAGAGGCTTTTTGGCATAGACTGCAGCGGCTTCAGGCTCCACCAGATAGCAGCGGATGGCCTCATTGTATTCCTTCAGTTTTTCCGCACACCCTTCAAAGGTCCCGCCGCTGCCCACGATATCCACAAAACAATCAATTCTGCCTTCACTCTGTATCCACATTTCTTCAGCCGTATTCAGATAGTGGGCCCGGCAGGAGCTGTCCAGCTTGAACTGGTCGGCCCTGAAGGCCTTTCTCCGGACCGAAAGTTTTTCCGTCATGGCCTCGACGAGCTGAAGATCCTCACCGGATACCTGTCCTTTGACGGCATTGGGGGCCTGAGGAACCACGACGACCTCAGCGCCCAGGGCCCGCATCATCCGGGCCCTCTCCATGGAGTTTCCCTCGGACATCACAGCGATGAAGGGATGTCCCATGGCCTGGCAGACGATGGAAAGCCCCGTGCCCGTATTTCCACTGGTCAATTCAATCACGGGCTGTCCCGGCTTCAATTCACCCCGCTCCCTGGCTTCCTGGACCATTTGAAGGGCCGGTCGGTCTTTTTTGCTGAAACCGGGGTTGAGGTATTCCAATTTGGCAAAAATTTCCCCCTCGACCCCGTAATGGGCCGTGATTCTGCTGAGTCGCAGCATCGGTGTTTCACCGATGGCCTCGTAAATGTTGTCCAGTAGCTTTTTCATAACGCTTGCCTCCTAGAACAGTTTGGATTATAATATATATTACTAACGTACATTATATTTTATTGTATCCCCACTTGCCAGCCTTGTCAACGACTAAGGAGAGGAAGCCCCGTGAATATCAACCTGATCATCGCCGAAAACCTGAAAAGACTGCGCCAGGAAAGAAACCTGAGCCTGGGCCAACTGGCAGCCGCCTCTACCCTGAGCAAGGTAATGCTTTCCCAGATAGAGAAGGGGGAGGCCAATCCCACCATCAATACCCTGTGGAAAATCGCCACGGGATTGAATGTGCCTTATACTGCTCTCCTCGAGCAGCAGGACAAAAAACCTCACATCATCAGAAAGAAGGACATCCCCCAGCAGCAGTCCCCCGACAAGGCCTATACCCTTTTCAACTACTACCCCAATACGCCGGAAAGGAATTTCGAGCTTTTTCAAATGGAACTCCAGGAGGGTTCCTTCCATACCTCCGTGGGACACCCTGAAAAATCCGAGGAATACCTTCTGGTTCTGGAAGGAAAACTGACCCTGAAGGTCCGCCTGAGGACCTTCCACCTTGAGGCGGCGGATGCCATCACCTTCTCTGCCGAGGGTGAACACACCTACCACAACACCGGCTCCGGCACTTTGAAAACTATCATCATCAACTACTACCCCAGATAATATTCAAGGACCTCCGTCGAACCTGTAGAATCACTGGAGCTGACACTCAGAGGTTTTTTCGTGGATTCAGGCGGGTCCTTTTGGCATTTGACAAGACAAAAATCCTGTAAAACAAGGAAACGGCAGTCCCCCGTATCCTTGTTTTACAGGCTTTCAATCGTCATCCTCGAATTCGAAGAGGGCTTCAATGGTGGTATCCAGGGCCCTGGCCACGGCATAGGCCAGTTTCAGGGAGGGGTTGTACCGGTTGTTCTCAAGATGAAGAATGGTTTCACGCCGGACCCCGACTAAAGAAGCCAGGGCCTCCTGGGTCATGCCGCTTTTCAAGCGGAATTCCTTGATACGGGTCCTGATTTTCATTGGTCGGTCCCGTGTTGCTCATACCAGGTGAGGAGCACACTGAAAAGAAAAATCTGCAGGGCGAAATTGAGGGAGAAGCCCACAGCATAGGCCTGAAAAAATTTCGTTACGGCAGCGACAGCCACCACAAGGGGATAGAGCACAAGTCCGGCGAAAAAAGCCCCCGCCACTGCCCTGTGGACATTCTCCATGAAGCGCTCGTCCGGCGTGATGTTGAGATAGCCGAAAAAACCATAGAAGCCGGGATTGTCGGTCAGCAGACCCAGAAATCCTGCGAATCCCAGCAAACCCAGAAGACTGATTCTGTTGTTCAAAAAAATCACCTCATGTTATGTATTTATAACTTTGTATTATAAATACAAAACATGAGGTCTGTTCTTGTCAAGGGTTCGACCGCCGCAGGGGTCTCCTAGGGGGTCATTCTGTACCAGGTAATCCCGAAAATCAAGGTCATCAAGATTGCATAGCCACTGCTGAAGCCCCTTTCCTTCCCGAAGGGAAGGCCGTACCTGGGTACCTCGTAGCCATGGAGGACGACGAGACCCAAGAGCAGTCCCATGGCCCAGGCAGAGTGCCCTAAAAAGGTCCCCCACAGGAGTCCCAGCCACAGAACCCCCACCAGGGCTCTGGCTATCCGGCCCTGAAGCAGCAGTTTACGATTCATGTCCTCACCTCCATCACCAGACAATTCAAGGGACAGGCCTTGACGCAGATTTCGCATCCCGTACAGCAATCGGCTGTCACAAGCCGGGGCAGAGGTCTTTTGTTCCTGGAATCCTCCGGAATCTCCAAAGCAAGACAGCCAAAGGGGCAGGCCTGTTCACAAATACCGCAGGACATGCAGTTTCCAGCTTTAAGCTGTGGAATTTCACCCTTGGCCATGGCACTCACCCCCTTTAAGACTATCGATGCCCAGGGCTTCGAGGGTCTTCGCCTTCGGACAGCCCCCCCGGTCCCAGCCGGCTACTTCAAAATAATTGGCAATCATCTCCTCCACCGGTACCGTACGCCCCTTGAGAGGACCCTGGGTCAGGGGCGGCAGACCCGCCATCCGGTCCGGCATCTTCGATGCCAGGGGATTGATGCCCTGCTTGATATTGAAAAGCTGCTTGGTGGTCGAAATCCTCCGGCCGATGTGCATGTAGTCATCGGGAGAGAATCCCCAACCCGTAGCCGCTTCCAGCCAATCAAAGACCTTATAGTGCTGGACTCCGGAGATCATGGCGAAGAGACAGCCTCCAGCCCCGTCCACCACCTGTTTATAGGCCACGGAGGCCAGGGTCTTGAGTGCTTCCTCCCGGCTGGCCTTGTACTGAGAATTCTTCGAGTGCCATCCTGCTCTGGGGGCCCAGCTAACCCGCTCCCAGAGTTTTGTAAGACCGTAATAGAGGCTGGAACCTGTCGTATGGCGGCCAGGTGTGGTGTCCACACTGTAGATGACCCCTAGAATGGGGTCAAGGCGCGAGTCATGCATGGCTGGCTCCTGGCCTCCGCAGTGCATGGCCAGGGCCTGGCTGCCCCTGCCGATGCGCTCTGACCCCAGCTTGACACCATCGGCAAGAAGGTCTCCAATGCCCTCCCGGCGGATCATTTTCTCAAGCAGAGCCTTGATAGTATCAAGATTGCCCCACTCCAGGACCAGACCGTCTGTATCCTCCGTGGTAATCAGACCTTTTTCAAAGCTCTCGATGGCCCAGGCCGAGACATGGCCGGCAGAGATGGTGTCCATCCCGGCACGGTTGAGCATCTCGTTGATTTCATAGACCGCATCCAGATCCTTCCCCATCACCAGAGAGGAAAAGGATGAGACCGTCTCGTATTCAGGCTTGTGGGAGTAGGTGTAGCGGCCCCCGGTCTTGCCGTCGATGCGACAGATTCCCCCACAGCCGATGACACAGGAATAGCAGTGGTATTTTCTCACCTCCAGTTTGGCGATGTGGTCAGGATTCACCGCCGCCACATAGGGCCGGCTGTAGTCCTTGATGGAGCCCGACCAGTTCTTCACCGGACTGTCCCCCATGTTGGCGGCCATGCCGTTGGTCCCTGAAGTCCCCCACTTCTTCATCAGAGGCATGAACATCAGTCCGTCGAGGGAGGGGTTGAAGGGGGATAGTCCCAGGAGTCTTCCCCCCAGAGCCACATGGGAGCCCTTGATGAGGCCCGGCAGACTGTACCGCCGAATCTTGTCAGAGAACTCCCGGGAAAGGGCGTGGATTGCCGCAGGATCCTGTCCCCCCATGGGCAGGATACCCTTCAAGACCACTGCCTTGAGTTTTTTGGAGCCCATGACCGCCCCGACACCAGACCGCGCTGCAATGCGACCGCCGTCATTGACAATACCGGAAATCAGGGACACCCTTTCTCCGGCCTGGCCGATACTGACCACCGAGGGCTTCTTTTTCTCCCAGTGCCGCTTCATGAGGCTTTCCTCTGTTTCTATGGCATCGAGACCCCACAGGTCCTTGGCCGGCATGAGACGCGCCTCGCGATGGTCCGCCAGGAGATAGAGGGGGCGGCTGGCCTGGCCCTTGACAAAAATGCCGTCATAGCCGCACTGCTTGATGGCGGGGGAAAAGGTCCCCCCGCAATTGGAGTCCCCCCAGCCCCCGGTGAGGGGGGACTTGGTCGCCACCATCCACCTTCCCATCACCACGGCACCGGTTCCCGTAAGCAGACCGCTGACAAAAGCCAGGACGTTCTCGGGACCCAGGGGGTCTGCCCCCGCTGGAATCTCCCGGTAAAGGATGTAACTGGCCAGACCTGTTCCGGACAGATAGGCGGTGTAGATTCTCTCAGGAATCTCCTCCACCCAGGTTTTCTCTTCACTCAGGTCCACCCATAGTATTTTCCCAGTATAGCCTTTCAATCCCTCACCCCCTAGAATGAATGTTTCTTGATGTCCCGGATCAATCTCGCCTTGTTGGCACCTTCCAGGGGTGGCAACGGTTTATGGATGTAATCCATTTGGCTTTCCTCCTCTGTCAGCTCACCCAGGCTCTCGATGGTATCGCTTTCATAATCGGGCAGAGCCTCAACCCAAAGACCTTGCCTGGCTTGTTTGAGCCGGCTGGCCCGCATCTTCAATGCGCCGGCCCCCAGCTTGAACAATTGCTTGTTCTTCAAAGAATAGAGGCGGTTCCACTGACCGGTGAGCTTGTGGATGGCACCGAAGGAATCCGTGGGCCGCGGCATGCAACCTGGAACGTACAGGTCCACCTTCTTGTCAAAGGCCCTGGCACAGCTGCCGAAGGCCAGCTTTTTCATGGGCAGGTCCATGATTTCTTCTGCCGTATAGGGTCTGGCCTCCCGATCGAAGTAGTATCTCTGGCCCTGGATCAAAGTCCCGCCGCCGATAACCAGAGCCAGCTGGAAATGATTGTCAAGGCCCTGATAGTAGAAGATGTCGAAACCCTGCCTCATGGCTGCCAGACACCCGCCGATACAGGAAGCCTCGATGGTCTTCACCGCCTCCGGAGTCACCTCCTCAAGGGATTCGAAGGTGGGGGAATGGGGCAACTGATGTCCCACAAAGTACCGGACATTGGGAAACTGGGACTTGAAGTAGTCGCTCAGAAGGGTCTGGTCCGCCCGGCGGAAGGGCACTACCCTTTCTTCCCCGGTGATTTCCAGGGAATCGCTGCCGAAGCCCCGGCTGCGGGCGTCAGTTAGCAGGGGAATCTCACCGGGGTCTATCCCCATCATCCGGGTGGCCACCCAGTCCGTCTCCACGCTGTTGTCTCCGCTGATGATCATGTGGGTTTTCACCGGGTCCACCGGGGCCGGCGTATTGCCTTCCCCGCCGATGATGCCGTCAATCACCACCAGGTCCGGCTTGTAGCAGTAGAGGATATCCACCAGTTTTTCATTGATGCGGTAATTGTGGTTGCGTTGCCTGAGGTTATAGGGGATGGAACCCATGGCATTCTTGAATCCCAGGGTCACCCCGGTGTAGAGATTGGTTTTCATCTTCGGCACTGAGATGTAGAAGGCTTCACCGTCCACGACCTCCTTGAGTATCCTGGGTACCAGCATTTCCTTCATGACCCTGGCCTTGGGCAGCCAATAGCGTTCAAGGGGTTCCTCCTCCAGAGGCACCATCCTGATGCCATGGCGGGCGACAATCCGGTCCACACCCGCAATCTGGAAGGAGGTACGGGTAGGCATGCCCCGCCCGGAGGACTCAATGATTACAATATCGTCGGTATATTCCTTGACAAAGGACACGATGGCGTCCAGCACCCTGGGATCCGTGCTTTCCGGATAGGCCTCATCCTTGAAGCCCATCCTGTAGTAGACAGAAACCAGGTTGGGTTTGATCAGCACCCGTCGGTTTCGAATCCGGTCCGTCCAGTGATTCTTCCCGTCCAGCGTCATGAGATTTTCCCGGACCACCTGTCGGATATTGCGGATATCCTCTCTTTCCTCATAGGCTCCGGTACCGTAACTCCCTGGCAGGGCCACATAATCCTTGAGATAATCCCCCTCCGGCGCATGGGTTATGACCACATGATTCATCTTGATCCCTCCTTGAATTCACTCCGCATCAATCTGATACCAGTCGATCCTTCTCTCTTCTTGAGTCAATTATAGCAAAGCAACTGTACTTATACAATATTTTACTGTACCTCGGTGCAGTTTCTGGTATAATAAGTGCAAGGAGGCTGATTATGAATCCAAACCGCACCAAAGACCGGGTCCGCAGGGAAGCCATCCGTCTTTTCAAGGAAAAGGGCTACCGCGGCACCACCATCAATGATATCTGCCGGGCCAGCAGCTTGACCAAGAGCGCTTTTTACTATCACTACGCCTCCAAGGACGACCTGCTCGCAGATTATTACCGGGACATCACCTTTATCAACCACGAGGACATGACCCGAATCCTGGCCATGGATGACGCCTGGGAACAGATGCGTCTCATCTACCACATCTATCTGGGTCATATACTAGAACCCGGTCTAGAAATTCTGTCGCACTTTTATGTGCTGAAAATCCAGAAACAGCGGGACTATTTCACCCTGGACCTGGACTTGAAAAACCTATTCATTCCCTTGATTGATCGGGCTCAGAAGCAGGGCACCATCAAAAATTCCGCCGATGCCGAAGACCTTTTTGAAAACAGCAACGCCCTGATTCGCGGCATCATCCTGGACTGGTGTATCGCCAAAGGCGATTTCGACGTCATGGAGCGGATCCTAAGGGCTCTCGTGCTCCTCTTTCAGGTGAGTCCAGACCATGCGGCCGAGAAGGTATCCATCTGAATCCACAACAACCTGCAAAACAAAAGAATTCACGCTGAAAACGGCGTGAATTCTTTGATTGGTGTCTGTTTTTTATCCTGTCCCCCAGTCAGTCCAGTCGGTCCACCTGCCTTTGCAAAGCCAGCGGGGGACTTCCATACTCAATGATAATATTTGACAATCTCTCAAGAAAATTTTTTATCTTTGCAATCAATAAACAATTTCTACCAATTCCCCCTCTACATACAGTCCACCCACAAAGCCTTCACAATCAAATAATACTGTAATCTCTTCACCTTTGTTTAATTCCATCAATTCATCTTCAAAGTTCAAATCTGCATCAATTTTTATATCAACCAATTCAAAATCCGCACCAGTTCCTATAGACAGTGTGAACTTTTCTTCAATGAAATCACTATGGGAAATATCAGCTATCACACCCGTCAGTTTGATTCTTTTGTCCTTATACAACTTATTTCCCTTTATTTCATTATCGTCAAAAGCATCCAATACTTCCTTAGCCGTGGCTTCAACCACTACAATTTCTTCACTTTGTTCGGCGGCTTCTGCTTCTGCTTCTGCTTCTGTTTCTGCTTCTGCTTCTGCTTCTGCTTCTGCTTCTGCTTCTGTCTTTTCTTCAGCAACTGTTTCTACATCTGAGGTATCATCCGCTTGAGTTGTTTTTTCTCCACCTCCAAAAACCATTGTCAGCACAACCAGTACAACAAATCCTATTCCAATAAACTTGACAACTTTTTTCATATTTTTCCCTCCCGACCTTATTGGTTGTAAAAAACTCGATCTTTTCATTTAGTGATATCTACCAGGTGCTTTACCCAAGCCCTATGTGGTAGGAAAGCTTTCCCAGCCCGGCTCACAGATTCTGATATGCTGGCCAATATGGAATCCCAATTGAAGGGGATTGGATTTCGTCTGTCGCTGACCCATTGTAGACTTTCTCTAAGGACATAACACCTCACAGGTTTAGCCACCGCATAATCTCCATGTCGGTGCCGCCCTACAATCAGACAAGTCCAAAATTCAGTTGTTAAAATCGGCTCATCCTGTTTTTTACTCCTTGATCAAGTCATTGAAGTCCCCTCCTTGATTATTCAGTCTAGTCAAAAGTGCCCATCTGCTTCTAGCGTTTTCTAGATATAGTGGTTTTCAACCGGTCATTCCTCCGGCTTGAATTTTTCCTGGACCCAAGACACTAAAACCGCCACTAGAGTGCCGAGAGGCGGGACACACGTCGAGCAGCTACCTCTGAAAATCAGATGTATGCCTCCCGGATTTCGAAAGCCATCAGCTGCTTGCTCTTCTTTTGATTTTCCAGAATTCACTTCCCCGAACAATTTGTGTTATTTCCCTACCCACAAGATAACCCGTCTTGAAAAATTCCCATCTGGAAAACACCTTTTCTCAAGCAAACTCTGTTCTTTACCAGTATATCCTTGGTTATTACACTATTTATGTCTAGTGAAAAAATCTGTTGTTTTTTTGACAAAAAAAAAGATTAGAAAAACTAATCCTTGAAATTAGAAATATTCTTCTGTCAACTTACTGTGATTATCCTCCAATCACAGGCTCTGGCATGGGAAGGAATGACGACACTCCTGAGTTCGTCCAGCAGCTACAACTGGCAGACTTGCCGCTCATCAAATGCGACATGCAGGATACCCCCAGGAAGTATGGACCGCGGTGAATAAATGAAACAAAGTCGGACATTCAACTTTTGGGCCCGGACGGTTGCTTGAAAATATCCTCATGGCTTTTTCAGTTGTTTGTGCTCACTGGATTCGACTTGTCAATGGAAATTGTCCGGTCGCAGGGACTGGTCCTCAGGCCTTGGAGGGATTTTTGGACCATAGCCGAATGAACCCGCCCATACCGTCAATTCAGTGATTTGCCCGATAATCGTTACGGCCTGGGATTGTATTTGCAAATCTCACGGCAGTTTTTTTGCGTCTTTCCGTGGCCTCACGACTTAAAGCTTGATTTCTCCGAAAACCCTGACAAACGGCGCCACATTCCCATCTCCCCTGGCATTGAGGTCCTCTTTGATTGCAAAAATCACTTTTTCAAACTGTCCTTTGAATTCCGGTTCGTCAAAAACTTCCTTGAACAGGCTGGCTACATGACCAGGAGGATTCCTGAAGGCTCCGCAGCCCAGAGCGCCCATCACCAGTACCCGTATCTCCTGTTCAGCGGCTATGCGCAGAATCGTCCGCATTTTATTCTTGACAGCGGGCACCAGAGCTTCAGCAATCCATGGCTCCCCGTCGGCATCCAGCACCAGATCGGGATGATTCAAGGCCGCTACAGCAATGAAATTGATTTTCCAGGGGGTTTTCAGCAGGGGGTATCCATCTTCCTCCAGTCCTCTGAATACCGTGACCCCGGGGCTGTAGCAACCACCGTAGTTGGGGTCCATGGGATATCGGTGGCCGGCAGCCGGCGGCACACCGTATAGAGCGGCATAGTGAACGTACTGATAGAGGGAGATAAAATAGTTTGAACATCTGAAAAGATATTCCTCCTGGGCACCGGCACCCTGGTGGACACCGCCGCCGGGATTCTGCCGGTTGGCCATGTTGAGCACTGCCGTATCCTGATGCCCGGAAGAAAGCATCCTGGCCGCCTCAAGACAGTCCCCGTGATAGACGCCAAAAGCTGTTGCATGCCTTTTCGGCGACAACCGCGGCAACTCTTCCTGATACATGCGGGTGCCTTTGATCAATTCCTCATCCCAGGGAACACTCACCGCTTCCCCATCGGAGTCGCGATACCCCCCGTTCAAGACCACCTTCACCGTATGCTCAAAAACAGATTTTCTGAGAGTCCTCACTGTCTCAAAGTCCCTGTTTCTCAAAGCCGCCCGGTATGCCGCCAGCCACTGTTGTGAATTCCAGTCCGGCACCATGCAATGTGTATCCATAGGTCATCGCCCCTTTCTCAGTCAATAACGGCCACAGGAGTAAATCCGCTGCGCAGGAAAATCCAGTCAGGGTCGTAAAGACGCCTCACTAGATTCCCCCGGTGTTTTTTGCCATTGTCACTTTTCTTCTTTCGCCGGAATGACTGACCTCAAGTAATCTGTGTCAATCTGTTTTGATCATCCAGCTTCCGACTTTATCGATGCCAGTACGCCTCAGTAACATAAGGACAGACCCTCGATAATGGAAGAAGGATTCACCCCAGTTCTTAACACGACCCCTCCATTTTACGCAGTCTCTTGAGTTCACTTTTGCCGTAATCACTGCGGATAGTTTTCTTGGAATGGCTATTTCTCCAATCGGATTCATTTATTTCCTTGTTTTTCTAATGGCCAAGCCAATCACTCATTTCAGCTTCCAGCATGGCCTGAAGGGTCCCTGGGAACATCTCCTCGGGCACGTCTTGAATATCCCAAAAGGATTTGATGCATTTTTCTTTGAGCATTCAGTCTACGATTGCCGAACATTTGTCATATCTGCTTCCCCTCTCAACTTAAAAATATTTGCACTATGACATTCAAGAAAAAGCATATTCCGTTTTGCACACTCAGAAGGTGCGGTTCACAAATATTCATCTCCCTTGTCCAATTATCATATGTCATTGATGAATTTTTAAAATATAACCACTTGTGGTGCCTTCTCCTGGCTTTGAAGAAATGTAAACCCTTCCCCCGTGGGCTTCAAGTATTGCCTTGTTAATATACAACCCCAAGCCATATCCCTGGGCGTCTTTATTTCCTTTATAAAACATATTGTAAATCTTTTCGACATTTTCTTCATCAATGCCGATTCCCTGGTCTACAACTGCTGTTAACAATTCCTCATTCTCTGCTCTGAGAAATAATACAATTGTCGATTTCTCTGGAGAAAATTTTATGGCATTGGTAATAAGATTGTTAATCACTCTTTGAATCTTGATTACATCAATTGAAACTTTGTAATCATCAACTGAATATGTGCTTTCTACTTGAACATTCAACTCTTTTAATGAATTTCGTACGAGGCTTTCAGAATTATAAACCAGCAAATTGATATAATCTGAAATGGTGATGTCTACCATATTGACCTTCAAATCATTGACACTGTGGGTATCATCCAAAATATCCGTCACAATTTTCTCGATTTGGTCTGCTCTGTATTCAATCCTTTCAAAATACTCTTTGGTTTTTTCATCATCGATAATGCCCATTCGCAAACCTTTTGAATATCCCTTTATCAAAGTAATCGGTGTCTTAATATCATGTGAGAGCAATGCCATGAAATTTCTTGTTCCCTTGTAGGTTTCATCAAGATGCTCTTCTAGAGACTGGGAATTCATACTTAGAATTCGACTTTCATACCGAATCGTATCAAATATCTTTTTCAAGTTGATTCTCATCTTATCCAATTCATCACTGAGAATTCCCAGTTCATCACTGCTCTTGATCTCGACGGTTTTTTCAAATTCACCTCGAGCCAGCTGTCTCATATTTTGCATGATTTGTTCGATAGGTTTGGACATGGCCCGGCTTAAAAAGAAATCTACCGCAATAATCAGCAGTATGACTATAAAAACCACATAAAGATACTTGGTACTCATTGCATGGGCCGATTCAATGAAATCATCCAAAGGCGCTATCAGAAAAATGCTCCATTCATACCCTTCTATCGTGTGCGCTGATGCAATGTATTTCACATCATCATATGTCACTTCCAGTGAAAAATCATCCCTCTTTGAATCGATTTGGCTGATAATGCCATTGAAGATTCTGATTCTTGATTCAGAACCGGGACCTGCAACAATCTGTCCGTTTTCGTCAAGCAACAAGACAAATCCGCTTTCTCCAAATTCGATATCCTCAATGATCGATTCCAAATAGTCCACGTAGACATTTGATGCAATCACGCCTTTTCGGCCGTTGATGGTTATTCCAGAAGCAAGAGCAATGACTTGTTCATTCTTGTTCAAATCCATATAAACGGATGTGGTTGCTGTTTTTTCACTGTCTTTTGCTTTTACATACCAGGGTCTATCAGTAATCTCATAGGACTCAGGCGGTGTCCATCCATATGCATCGACCATTTGGTTGTCATCAAATCCGATATACAATGATATGAAATCGTCGTTTATTTCAGCATAGCGATTGAGCTCTCCTCTGATTTCCACTTCATCTTCGATATCAATCAATTCATCTTTAATATTCAACAACAGCTTGGATTTTTCATCCAGCCAGGTCCTGATAATCGAAGCGTTATAGTAAGCAGACCTTTCACCAAAATTCAAGGCGATTTCCCGGGATGATCTGACAATCGAATTGAGTCCAATCATGGAAATTGGAACAATTGAAATGAATCCGATGACAAAAAAAGCAACCAGAATTTTTCTGCTGATCCGAATCATCTGACTTTACCTTCAAGAACATATCCGACACCATGGATTGTCTTGATGTAACCTGGTTTGTCAAGATCGTCCTCAATCTTTTTCCTCAACCTTTTTATGGTTGTATTGACGAGATTCTCATCGTAGTACTCACTTCCCCACACATGATTCAGAATCTGACTTCGTGTGAGTACGATGAGGGCATTTTCCGCCATAAATAAAAGGAGTTTGAATTCAGTGCTGGTAATCTGAATATCAACACCTCCTTTGAAGACCTTGTACCGCTGCTTATAGATGACGATGTCGCCAAAGGTCATTATTTCATCAGTTATCCGACCTTGAATCTGCTTTTCGGTGTAGCGATTGGCACGACGAAGATTTGCTTTGATTCGCGCGACCAATTCCACCGGATTGAAAGGCTTTGTAATATAATCATCCGCACCCAGGCCCAGTCCCAAAACCATATCACTTTGTGAATTGTTACACGTCAAAAAAATTATCGGCACAAAGCTTCTGCTTCGAATTTCCTTACATGTCTGTATGCCATTGATTCCCGGCATATTGATATCCAGCACAACACTATCAATTGTCTGGTCAAACAACTCCAGAGCCTGTTCACCTGAACTTGCTTTTATGACTTCTATGCCTTCAATCGTCAAAAAGTCCTCAATCATTTCCGCAATCTCAATCTCATCATCCACAATCATGACACGTGTCAATGTGCTCCCTCCTTTGTACTGAGTTCCAAGTTCAAATCTGTCAAGTCAAATCACTGTCATTGTGACTTTTATTCTATCTGACTCCATATTGAACTGGAACTGCAATAACAGGTCGTTCATGCCAACATTAAACAAGGTCACTTTGTCGAGGGGTCAGTGTCCGTTAGCCGTAGGGGCCGAATATCCAGGCGTTGAATGCAATCTCATATTGTCCTGTCGACTTTTCGGTTAAAAAATTATTTCTTCAACTTTATTCTACATTTCGTCATCAAATATTACAATGACAACCGTGGCCACGAGAGAGTCACAATCAGAACAGACTGCGCCACTGGCGGTCATCAATTGATTCCCAGAGAAATGACAGAATTTTACGTTCAGGAAGATTTCTCAAAACAACCCTTGCCCACTGAAACGGGAATAGGCCCTTGAAATGCCGCCAATCCAATTGTATCCTTAAAAGTATTTGAAGCCATTTGAACTGAAGCAATCAATGTAGACAAGACCTGTTGCAAACCCGGTAAATAACCTTCCTCCGCAATTGATCTTGTCCCATATAGAATCTGGATTTCTTCGAATTTGAAACTTGAACTGGTACAACACTTTACCTTCCAGTGATTAAAACCATAAACAGTATGACCGCTTCTTGAGCCATATGGCCTTCAACTGCCTCCTCACTGGATTTGCCTGGTTCTTAAAGGTACTCTTTTCATTGAGAATTGCTGACTTTTTCCAAACCGAGCTCTTTCAATTTATTTTCAGTAATCATACCTTGACTATCCCATCCCATAAGCATATAGAACTCCTTTTTCATTTTATCCAAGTCAACATAAGAATTTTTACTCTCTCCTTCACTGATCGGTTCATTTGTGAATTTTTCCGGCAGCCTGTCATCCTTAGAAGTCGCTCCTGATCTAATGTTGAAAAGTCTCTCAGCATTGACGATTCTTTCCCCGATAACAAATAGCTCTTCCTCTGTCAAACTGAGGCCACATACATCGTTTATCAAGCCCGTGATAATCTTGTAATCAATGTCAATCAGCATTGACAGATAAGGCAATTTGCACATGCCGATTGAATCGACGACTGCTGCCCGAACAAGACTTCTTCTGACCATTAACGCCTTGCCCTCTTCAGATAATCGATCAGCCGCATTTTGAGTACCGTAGTGTAACAGTGCCACTTCTGGTGAAATATTATACTCGGATTTTGCATAAACATAGGTGAAATCACACCCCCGGGAAGATACGGCGTAACCTAGTGCCGTGGCTTTGAATCCTCTGGGATCCATTGCAGTCATCGAAAGTCCCTTTACATGAAAGGCATACTCTTCCGAACCTTTTCCGATTTTCTTGCTTGCGGAACACAACCCATCCGCCAACACATTTCCCAAGTATGTGCTCCTAAAGACCATCTGGCGCAGGAGTTCCTCCATTGCATCAATATTTCCCCATGTCAGTTCTAAACCGGCCGTTTCCTCTCGTGTCAGGATTCCTCTTTCAAACAGATCAATTGCAAATGCGACAATATTCCCAGCTTCAATGGAGTCAACGCCATAATCATTGCATAATTCATGCAAATAGACGCTTTCAACTCCATCAGAGTTCCCAGATCGAGAACCCCATGAAATCAAAGGTTCATAATCGGGGCGCTCCATGACCTTTCCTGCATGCCTCCCATGGTCTATCAATATCTCTGCCTTGCATTTTACAGGACACTGATAGCAGCCTTTATACTTTGTGACAATGGCTTCATCAGAAGCCCAAGCGGTATCTTCAATGTCTCGATACTTGACATCGCTGTAGTTTTTTGCCGATCCGGCCCCCTTCTGATCCGCCCATGTCACCAAATAGGTGGAACCCACCGTTGAATACTTCTTATAAAATTTCGTATCCTTGATGGTATTGAAATAATTCGAAACAACCTTACTGATGTCTCGACTCTTGTGCGCCTTCCTGTTTGAATGCACAGAAATCGCTTTCAAATTTTTCGAACCCATCACAGCACCAGTACCGGTCCGCCCTGCAAAATGTCCAATTCCAGTCATGATTGATGCAAAGTGACACAAATTCTCGCCGGCATTTCCGATGGTCATCAGATGCGCACGATCATTACCAATTATTCCTTTTATGCTTTCTACCGTTTTTGATGTCGTTTGCCCCCAAATATTCTCAACATTTAAAATCTCAACCACGTCATCAGAAATATTCACCATAACCGGTGAGGGTGCTTTGCCGACAACCACAATTGCCGCTATGTTGCATTTGTACAATTCATTCGCAACATAGCCTCCACCGTTGGAAGATCCAATATAGCCGGTCAGGGGGGACTTCGTACAAATGTGTATGCGCGAGGATGATATCATGCCTGTTCCTGTGAATAATCCCGTTGCAAACACCAGCAGGTTTTCTGGATCAAAGGCTTTTACATCGACAGGCAGATTCTTCAATAACAAATGACTCGCCAAGCCTCTGCCGCCAAGATAAGCATCGACAATCGCCTTATCAATCTTTTTCCGTGCAATTTCTCCTTTTGTCAAATTAATGTAAACAATATCATTCTCGTAAATACTCATATACTGCCCCTTTCTTTGACAAACCATCTTCCGGCCCACAACTTCTCACTGGCATTAAAAAAATGAACTGTGTTTCTTGAATACCTGCAGAGAGAAAGTCTCTTGAAAAAACATTCTTATACCGATCACATCCCAAGGAGATTTGGAAGGAACAATGTAATGCTTGGAATAAATGTCACCATAATCAGTGCGACAATCAGCGCCATTAAAAACGGCCAAATCGCTGCCACAAGTTTTTCGAATTTTATCCCTGTAATCCCGACCGCAACAAAGAGATTCGAACCGACTGGCGGTGTGATAAACCCGATTGACAGGTTCAGTATCATCATGACACCAAAATGATAGACATCCATGCCATACGAAGCTGCAATGGGATAAAGAATCGGACTCAAAATAATAATGGCTGTGAAGGTTTCCATGACACAACCTACAATCAACAGCACCACATTAATTACAATCAATAATACAAATTTATTGCTGCTCATTGCCAACAAGGATTCCTGTACCATCCGCGGAACACCTTCAACGGTAAGAATTTTCCCAAGCACCGATCCTGTAGCAACAACGATCATGATTGATGAAACGGTAATTGCTGATTCCACAAAGGCAACCGATGATCTTTTGAGTGACAACTCACGGTAAATGAATTGACCCACAACAAAGCCATATACACATGCTACAACTGCTGCTTCGGTCGCTGAAAAAACGCCTCCGTAGATACCACCAATGATGATCACAGGCACGAACAGCGCCCAAATAGCATCCCTGAATGCGGTAAGGACTTTTCTGAATTCAAATTTTGCGCTCAAGTCCCTGTAACCTTCTTTTCTTGCGACATAATAAGTCAAAACAATCAGAGCCCCACCAGCCAACAATCCAGGTCCAATCCCTCCCATGAACATGGTTCCTGGAGAGGCCGTCGGTAAGGCTACGCAGTACATAACCATCGGAATACTCGGCGGAATTATTGTTCCTAAAACACCTGCAGCGGCAGTCAATGCTGTCGCAAAGGGTTTGGGATAGCCCTGTTCCTCCATGGCTGGTATCATTATGGTTCCAATCGCTGCCACGGTGGCAATGGCGGACCCACTTATTGCTCCAAAAAATATACAGGTCAGCACGGTGACAATCCCCAAGCCACCCGTCACGTGTCCGACCATCGCATTCGAAAGATTAATCAGCCTCTTGGACAGTCCGCCGCCTTCCATCAGCGAACCCGCCAGAATAAAGAACGGTATCGCTATCAAAGGGAAACTGTTCATCGAAGAGAACACCGACTGCGATACATAGTCCATTCCCATTGTGCCACCCGCAAAAGCGTACAGCAGCAATGAAATGCCTATGGCCACTCCTATGGGAACCGTCAAGAATACCAGCAGGAAGAACGCAAGCAATACCAGCAGTATCATATTTCCCCCTCCTCTTCGGCATTCTCCTTTTGTCTTTCAAAATACAAATTTCTTGTGTCCACAATTAATCTATAGAAGCTCAATAGAAGTCCAATCGGAACAGCAATTTGAATCATCCACATGGAAAGTCCCGTTGATTCGGAAATCTGGGGGTTTACAAAAATCAGTTTATTGATCTTGACAAGTGCAAAATAGCTAAAAATCACGCAAAAAATCATAAAAGCTACATTAGAAAACACTTTTAAATAAAATTGATACTTTTCTGTTAGAAATACAAATATCAACTCAACCTTGATGTGCCTGCGCCTTTTGACGGCTAGAGATATCCCTATGAAAACAGACCAGATGAGCATATAAGTGAGCAAATCCTGACTCCATGAAATAGAGTAGTTTATAACATAACGGAAAATCACCTGTGCCGAAGCTATGATGAGCATCGCCGTGTAGGTAATAATCAAAATCCCTTGTTCTAGATTGTCATCCAGTCGCTTTAGCCATTTCATCGCTGCCTCCTAACTAAAAGATAAAAGAGCGCACATACGGCGCTCTTTATCACTCCTCGTATGTTTTAATTCTCTTCAATCTCTTGAATCTTCTCCAAGGCATTTTCCAGCAACTCTTTTCCAATCTGTTCTTCAAAGTTCTTGTAGGTGGGCAAAGCCATATCAATGAATACTTGGCGCTGCTCATCCGTCAAATAAGTTATTTCTGTGGTTTCTGCAATCTTGACAATAGCCTCTTCTTCAAGTTGTTTGGCCAACTCGCGGTTGAAAGTCTGCGTGCTCATGGCAGCTTCATTGATCATTTCTTTGATTTCCTCTGGATAAGCTTCATAGACACCTGTGTTTATAAACATGCCTACCGGATCAAATCCATGCATGGTATCCGTAACATATTTCTGAACTTCATTGAACTTCATACTGTAAATATTGCTAAAACTATTCTCTTGTCCATCTATCGTTTTCGTCTGCAGACCGACATAAATATCTCCATAATCAAGCGGTGTCGGATTGGCTCCATAGGCTTTGAAATAATCCAACTGCACCGGATTATTCAGGGTTCTGATTTTTAGCCCTTTAAGATCATCCGGATGGGTGACAGCTTGTTCATTGTTTGAAACATTTCGATAGCCACCATCAAAGACCGCCAATTGCTTGAACCCGTTTTCCTCGATACTTTTTGCTATTGCCATAGCGATATCACTGTCCAAAAATTCAAAAGCGACCTCTTTGCTGCTGAATAGATACGGCAGGTTATAAATCAGGAAAGCATCGGAAAACTGCGCAAAGGGAGGATAAATGTTCACACCCATCTCAATACTCCCATCCTGAATTCCGTTAAAAATGTCAGCACTGCCTCCTAATGCACCTCCAGGGAATAATTCCACTTCAATTCTGCCATCAGATAATTTTTCCAGCTCCTGCTCGAAAAATCTCATTGATCGTGTTGCGATATCCTGCTCCGGTGTCACAAGACCCACTTTAATCAGAAATTCTCCTTTGACAACATCATCAGAAGATGCTGTCGCCTCCTGTTCATCAGTTTGATCATTTGCCTCTGGCTGACCAGCCTCATTTGAACACCCTACACTAAGAATTATTCCAATTACCAATAACAACACCAAAAATTTTTTCACGTAGACCACTCCCTTCTACACAACATTGTAAACTTCAGCAGTATCAACAATTTTACTGTTCAGTGACAATACACTTTGAATTTTATGACAATTTGTCATAAAATTATGCAATCTCAGAATGATGTCACCCGGACTGAACAACATCAAATAAAATTTTCTTGAGTCCAGTGGTTTTTCTCTTGCAACATTCAGGGGCATCTGTTTAAAAAGCCTTTCTCCAATAATCCCGACTGCCCGAAAAAAAATCAACTCTCAAAAATCGAGAGTTGACCAGTGTTTAAGCTTACATCCAACGGGGCATCGCAACTTACAAATTTCACCTGACAGGCGTCCTGGAATTCTTCTTTGATGGTAATCAGTTATCAACTACCGATAATCTGCCGGAATTCCTCCTCTGAATACCTGTCCAGAATACGCAGCAGCATATCCATTCCTTCATCTCTGTGATTTGAGATTTTTATCGGACGACTGAACATGTCAAACCAGCTATCACCACTGGAATGGTAGGTCGTATATTCAAATTCCGTAATCCTATCCTGCTCATCCACATTGATGGCCAAAATCATGTAGGCACA
The DNA here is from genome assembly GCA_002029975.1 of delta proteobacterium ML8_F1. Lineage (GTDB taxonomy): Bacteria > Bacillota > Clostridia > Peptostreptococcales > Acidaminobacteraceae > ML8-F1. Next base: position 43,337 of record LQBE01000052.1, read on the forward strand.
GCGAAAGGCAGACTGTGCATTGATCTTTTCATTCATCAGGCCTCTTTCACCACTTCTTTCATCAATCATTGCCTGGGGCAGCCTTTTGCCAATGAAGGAGAAATCCAATGGCATGCTCCGTCCACAAATCAATTTCAAAAGATCCTCTTTGATTTCATTTGACAGATGATTCAGATTGTCAGAGGGATCGTATGATTCACCTCCGGCACTGCTCCCACCAGGAAGATTGATGATTCCGAATCCGCTGCTTTCTTTGAACTCAACCACCATATCCGCCCAGTCAATGACACCGTTTTCATCCAACGACAGATACAGCAGATAGTAGTAGCGGGCATCAACCGGGTCCACATACCGTTTCAGCCAGTAGCTTTCTGGAAGGTGGTTGGACAAACCGGAATCAAGGGGTTCTCTGTAGAATAACTCTTCTTCATCATCAAAATCGTCTTCCTCATCATCGGATTCATCAAGTTCCAGGTCGTTGACCGCTGCGACTTTGCCTTGTGTGTCATCCAGCCCGTGATCAGAGTAAAAGAAGAAGTTCCTTCCCAATAATGATTCAATTGAAACTTTTTTCCCAACCAAATCACTAACGTCCTCAAGTGCTTCATCGGAATGATTCTCTTGAATCGGCAGATTTACAACCGGACCGTATTCTTCCAAATGCAGACTATAATATATTTCGTAGGTCTTGAAAACATCCAACACCTCATGGGCTGTCCCATATGAGGAATGCTCTGCTACCATTTTTGCTAGCTTCTCAAAAAATTCCATCCGCTTGTCACTTGACTTCTCTTCTAAACTGACTGCCAGTACATAAGCGATATTGAGACTGTGATAGGCGTTCCCTATAAAACTCACCGCAGTCTTTTGCATGCGGGTACATTTGCCAAGCCATTCCATGATTGATTCTTTGCGATTGTCCCAAGAATCAAAAACATTGAACCATTCCTCATCGGTGTGATTCATGGTTGTCGTCCAGTCTGGAATCACCAAGTAACTGTCGTGGAGGATGCTTTCGACCCTCTCATTTGTCATTTTTGAAAAACTGTCAATCATGGTGAAATGCCATTCGAGTATGGATTCTACCGGGCGAAAGTCATATCCGAACCTCTCTAAATCTCTGATAATTCTCTCGGCCAGAGACTGGTAATAGGTTGTCACCTGCTGCCCCCCCGGGGTGAGCAAGGGCAGATTCCCCTCATAAAAGAAATATCTCGTAGTGATTTTTCTAAAGGAATACTTGCCGTCGGAAGTTTTCAGAATCAAGTCCCCAGGCAGAGGTTCCGCAACATACCGGGCTGTTTTTTTCCTCAATCGGGCGGTGACATAGGCTCTGGTCGTGTCTAGTTTGTGGTCTCCCTCAATAGTGTCGTACAAATCGCACCACCTGAGACTTTCCTGATACGCTTTCAAATCCTTGTTGGCCAGGGCAAGGCCGAGAATCGGCGCACTTCTATCCGGCGCCAGCTCATGAGCCTTGGCATAGTAGTCCAGAGCCTCCTCATAATGCCCTTGACCACCGCACACCGCCGCCATATTGTTCCAGGCATCATAGTAATCCGGAGCCATTTCTATGATTCGCTTGAACAAGGCAATGGTCTCATCGGTTTCTCCCAGCTGCAGGGACAATGCCGCCAGAGTGTTGAGATGAATCGGACAGGATTCATCACAGGCTTGTGGACAACTGTCCCCGGGACAAGTGATCTCACCCTCAGAGTTCCTCCAGACAACCTTGTCGCCATTTGTTTGTTCTTTTTTAACCAATTTCATCACTATCCCTCTTTTCTCCTTATTGGATTCAGGCCTGCATAGTGACTCAAAGGATGCGGGAAGAGCCCTCCCCTTGATTAAGAAAGCTCCACTGCCAACAGAATCCAGCATCCTTTCACTATTGCATAATCGATTGATTGAGAGCCCCTGAAACGTTGTCCGGCAAGCCCAGCCCTATCTTGTCATGGAGACTCAAAAGCGAAGCCTGCCAGGACGGTCCTTTTTCTCTGATCAGCCGATTTCTTCAAAGGATGAACTGAGTGAAGTTGATTTTACTCACCAGGTTCTCACTGGGATCCATTCCTTCAGACCTGATGCCAGACATGATTTCGAGGAATCTCTTTTCCAACGGCGTACCCCTGAACCTTTCGATCCGTTTGGCATAGACTCCTTCCAGGTAAGACACCAGGGCCTCCACTTCCTCCGGCTTGTCGGCGGACACAAGGAAGGTGTGATCACCGGTGGAAAGGCTGTAGCTGAACTTCTCGAGGGTTTTCCTCGTTACCTTGTCCTCTTTGTAGGCTTTGTTGAGCCTTTCGATTTTATTCAACTCTTTCTGATCTTCCTCCGGACCCAGACTCCGCCCCTGGGCCATCAAACATAAAAGACTGTCAAAGCCGAGCATGATTCTGGCAATATCATTGGGCTCTCCAAATCTCAGCAGATAGTGATTTCCTCCAATTCCTGTCACTTCATACAGAATATACATCCAGTACACCTCCAGTTTTATTATCGCTTTCACACGCTGGCCAAGCATCCATAACCCCTTTGACCCCGACCCTCGCTCCCTTGGGGGAAACCAGGTCATAGGATTTCTTCCACTATCCAGGGCCCTGATGGCGATTCCAAGCCAATTTGCCTGGACAGTCAGCGATAACTCACTGTTAGTCTAGCACAGAAATAAAAGGGAGAGGTCCCTTGCCAGGTGACAATTAACCTGTCAAGGATTCCTCTCCGAGATCAATCAGAGTTGCATCAATTACATACCGGTCGCAGATTCCCTTGTGAATGAAGAATTTGATGATCAGATCCCTGCGACTGCTGGGGGTGAAAGTGTAACCCACAGTCTCAAGCAGCTGCTGGGTTTGATTCAAGTCCAGTTCCAGAGCAATGGCAATGGCCAGAACCGTTTCTTTTTTGGGAACCACTTTGTCATTGATTAGTTTGTGAAAATGCCTCCTGTCAATCAATGCCTTGTGGTAAACCACGGCATTGGAAGTAATCCCTCTTTCACGCATCAGTGACCACAAAAAACTTTAAAATTCTCAGCCTTCATCATCTCTCTTTGAACATATTCGAGTGCCGCATCTTGGTTGCGATTCCGTTTGATCGAATAACGTTCGAATACATCTTCATAGACTATCTGATGAGACATGATATACTCATCCAATTCCTCCATTGACCACTTCACTTTATTCACCCCGCTTCATTGTTCAACAAGACCTTGAAACCCATTTCATACAGTATCATCAGTCCCTGCCTTTGCTCCGGTGTAAGGTTGGAGAGCACTGGA
>LQBE01000052.1:46629-51590 GCA_002029975.1 delta proteobacterium ML8_F1
AGATATACTCATCCAATTCCTCCATTGACCACTTCACTTTATTCACCTCGCTTCATTGTTTAACAAAACCTTGAAACCCATTTCATACTGTATCATCAGTCCCTGCCTTTGCTCCGGTGTAAGGTTGGAGAGCACTGGAGCTTATTCACTTCACTGAAGCCGCCATTTCACAGCCCGCGTACCGTGGGTATCCCTAGGCGGATTCTCAGTCGAGGATCTCGATTCCCATTGCGACAGATTTTACGGTCAGAGGGTCTTGCATACCTCTTAGCTTGAATCTAGTCTGTCATTTCAGATTCAAGTTCTTGGTTGGTCACTTCTCAGGTAGCGCTATTGGCTTGTTTCTACCGCCGAGTGGAAATAGACCGTTCAAGATTTATCTTTCTACGGTAAAAATGGAATTGAGCCATATTTGTCTCCTTTCGTTCCCAGTAGTCGTCTTTTCAACTTCTATTAAACCGAAGTTCCGGATGTGGCTCATCCTATTTCACCATTATTTGGGCTCTATCAATTGTTGTTGGCAATATTTTCCCATTGATTGTTTTTATAAATCGCTGTATTTTCTTAAAAAATGATGACATACTAATTGTTGTCATAATAATCCTCTAATACTGGCAAAAGTCCGACAGAAAGTTTGTCAACACCATCAGCTAGGAAATCAATACAATCTTCCCACATTTCCTCATCTGCAATACCTATATTTTCATTAATAATGCTTATTCTTGCTGTTCTGTTTTCAGGTACATTTTTCCAGTCTAGTTGCATACCAAGTAAAGTTTCAATTGCGTCTTTTCTTGTGTGGATAAATTTAAATATTTGATCATTCAACTGTGGATTGCGTGTGCCAATGTAAAGCTCCACACGTAGATTATCCATATTAGCTATAGTACTGATATTTATTCCTGCCTTACCTATAAATGTACTAATCCAGTTAGAAGTAGTTGGATTTACATTTTTGAACCGGTTTGTATAATCTTTTAGAATCGGTAGTGCTTTGGTCCAGAAGTGTTTCCTATGAGCATACCTTTCAGGGGCACCTGGCTCAATTCCTGCTTGTTCATTTTCTTCCCGTAGATAGAAAACTAGTTCTTCTTCTTCAACTCCAAAATGACTAAAAAAACGGCGTAGTAAAGATATCTTTGTTTCAGTGTTGGTATTGCTAAACAGATATATCTCAGATTCTAATCTTACATACTTGTCCGGAGCTTTTTCGGTATCACTAACAAAATTACTCAAATCAACCCCGGATTGATCTTCTGCCAGCTGTACCAATAATAATGGATTTTCTGCGTGTAGCAAAGAGACAACCTTAACATACATGTCAATCCAACTTTTAACTGGTTCTTCAGCACCTTTAAATGAAAATCGGGCAATCCTGCGACCTTTTAAATTATAATCATCGGCTAAAGTGATTGAATCCAATGTTTTTACTACTGGTTCATACTTAGTTTCTGCCAGCGGCCAAATGCGTAGTGCTTTATCAATCAGTTTCTTATTTCTGTCTAAAAGCTCTTCAAGGGTCCATCTACTATACTTGGCAATCAGCTGATTCATACGTATGCCGCTATGGGCAAACCCGTTTGGATTGTCTCTCTTCTTTTGAAATGAACTGTTGCTGTATTTAGAGTTGTATGCTGTCAGAGTAAGATTTGCCAGTCTATGAACCCACTCCTCGTGGATGCTCTCATAGTCTTCACCTAAGGATTCCTTCCATTCATTTTGAAGTGTTTGCGGCATAATATGTTCAATAGAGTACGTGCCGTTGTCAAGTAGCTGCGAAACGTCTTTAACCTCTTTTGTTCCCCAGTTTTCAAAACGCTCCATCAGATATTGTTTGTTCTTAGATCTCATAAGATAAACTTGTTTGGTTGATAGTGCTTCAGCAAACATATCATCGTCAGGATAAATACCAGATGCAGTTCTCTTACGTAGCGAGTATTTCAGCTTTTCAGGATAGTTTTCTGCCGTACTGTCGAGACGCATGATTTCGCTATTAAGTGCTACAAATATTTTATTAAGCGCATTTGTCGGGATTTCGCAAATCTGACGACGAAATAGATACGACTCAATAACTTGAATTATATCCAAAAGTTCATCCGGATTTATACTAGCTTCTGTACCATCAACTGACTCTGCGTGTCTTAAAATCTCCATGAAAAAAGGTCGGGTTACAGTAGTTTCAAATCTATTCATTCTATCGATACAACCATTAACAGCTGGGTATTTACTGTTTGCCTTAAGCAGTTGCTCATATCTTCTTGCATACGCAAGCAAATCAACAAGCAATGCTTCTTTGTCAGAAAACGGATGCTGTTCCATAAAGCGCTTAAAAACAATATATACATTTTTCATTGCCGGCGTTGACTGTAGTTTAACACTCAAATAATCCCTAATAAATGAACTGACATCATAATTTGTACACTTTTCAATTTTATTCCAATATTTTTCGTAATATTTTTCTTGAACCTTAGAAGGAGTTATACCCATAAGTATGTAGTTTCGTATCTTGTCACCTTCGCTAAGATCCATACCCGTTGAGTTAAGGCTTTCAAAAATTAGTTGGGGATTGTCTTCTGATCCCAGATAAATATTGATTATTTGTAGCTTGCAGAAGGTATCAAATATCTCATCTGCGTTTAGCTCTCGTTGCTGAATTCTTTTGAAGTAGTAATTGTAGTTGATTGTAATATTGGAAGCTTTGACGTGATCCTCAGTATTGGACAGAAGACTACCAAATGCCATCGAGTCCTCTTTGATTGGCTTTAGCTTCATTTTTGTATCATCAGGTTCAAACTTGTCTATCAAATACTCTTCAAGAATTTTGTCTTGCAATCTCGATTTTTTTGCTGTAATGACACCTGTTGAGAGCAGGTTATATGTTGCAAGTAGAAGAAGAGAAACGGTCGTGAGCCGCTGTTGTCCATCGATAATCAGGTATTCCTGCATGCCAGTAGTATTGTCCTGAGCAGAAACAATACTGCCAAAAAAATGACTGTTTGCGCCAGATTTTTTTAGCTTAACTAAGTCATCGTACAGTTGTTTACACTGTTCGATTTGCCAATCATAGTTACGTTGATAAACAGGTATAATAAACCTCTTAGACGATCCTTCCATGTATTGAAAAAGCATTTGTGCGGAACCATGCATGATTACCACCCCTTTTATAATTTGTCATCCAAAGATTCTGAAGTTGCGCTAATAATCTTCTCAATACGAGAAGCTGTTGTTCTGCCCGGTTTCTTCTATATTCCCATTATTTAGAATAAATTCTGATAAAATCGCAGATATTAGTGTTTTTATGTAACTTTCTTGATAAATAAGTTGGAATGACAACAACAACACAAAATTTGACAACTTTATTAAGATGTAAATATTTGTAAGTAATAGGGACTATATATCGGGGCTGTCAATAATTTTGTGCTTTTAACTATTGATTCCATTAAGGCAAATAACTGTTGACCCGATCCGGGAAGAAAATCCATAGCTGCAGTAGGATTTGCCCCCAGTTATGGACTCTACCGGTCCATTTCTTCATCACATCCTGAGTCACCAGGTACAGCATTTTCATCAGGGCATCGTCATTAGGGAAGATTGCTTTGCCTTTGGTCACCTTCCTCAATTGGCGATGGTAACTTTCGATGATATTGGTTGTGTAGATGATTTTACGGATTTGCGGCGGGTATTTGAAGAAAGTGGTCAGCTCCGCCCAATTGTTCCGCCAGGAACTGATAATCAAAGGATATTTGTTTCCCCAGAGGACTTCAAATTCATCGAGAGCTTCTAAACCGGCCTCCTCACTGGGCGCCTCAGATCAGCCGTCACTTTGCGCAGATCCTTGTAATTGACGTAACGAACACTGTTTCTGATCTGGTGAACAATGCATTTTTGGATTTCGGCCTGAGGATAGCAGGCGGCAATGGCCTCGCTGAAGCCTTTGAGGTTATCCACGCTGATGATCAGGATGTCTTCTACCCCCCGGTTCTTCAGCTCATTGAGTACCACCAACCAGAACTTTGAGGTTTCGTTTTCTTAGGTCCACATGCCCAGAACATCCTTTTGTCCATCCATATCAATACCGATGACCATGTAGGCCGCTTTGTTGACAATCATCCCATCCTGCTTGACTTTATAGTGAATGGCATCCAGGAAAACCATGGCGTAGGTCCGCATCAACGGCCGGTTCTGCCACTCCTTGATGGTTGGCATAATCTTGTTTGTGATATTTGAAATGAGGGTAGGCGAGACATCGATGCCATACAACTGCTCCAGATGAGCTTGAATATCCCTGGTGCTGACCCCCTTCGCATAGAGGGCAATGATTTGATCTTCAATGCCGGTCACGTTTCTCTGGCCCTTCTTGACGATCACGGGTTCAAAGTCGCTTTCACGGTCACGGGGAATCTCTAGACCGACTTCTCCGTAGTCACTTCGAACCGTTTTGGCGCTATGACCATTTCGACGGTTGGCCGTTTCTTTCCTGCTATCTTCATGTTTCTGATAGCCAAGGTGGGTGTCCATTTCCCCTTCCAGCATGCCTTGCAAGGTTTCTGCAAACATATCCTTGAGGACATTCTGGATGTCCTCTACGGATCCCTATATGTCAGAATAGATGTCGTGTGGATGGTATAATACTTTGAGAAAGGTTGGTAACCATATGACAGCAAATAAACGATATTCGAAAGAATTTAAACAAGGTATACTGGAGAGTCTTATGCCTCCACAAAACAAGACAGTGCCTCAGGTATCTAGAGAGGAGGGCATCAATCGCAATACCTTATATACTTGGATTAAAAAGGCCAGGGAACAGGGAGAGAGCATTCCCAATAGTTCACCCTCCCATCAGAGAAAATGGCGTAAGGAAGACAAGTTTAAAATGGTTATGGAGACCTACGCCTTGAACGAAGCGGAATTGAGCGCCTACTGCAGAGAGCATGGTCTTTACGTTTCTGAAATCAAGGAAT
>LQBE01000053.1 GCA_002029975.1 delta proteobacterium ML8_F1
TGCTTCAGCGCCGGCCGTCTGGCCAAGGGCATTCCTCCGGCCTGCGTGGACACCTGCCCCACCAAGGCCCGAAAATTCGGGGATCTCAATGATCCGGACAGCGAGGTTTCGCGCCTGCTGCGGGATAACCCCTCGGTCCGGGTGCTGAGCAAGGGCATCGATACAGAGCCCAACATGTTTTATCTGGCGGCCACGGCACCGGCGGATTGGCCCGGCGAGGTGGAATTTCCGGCCGCGTACCAGTCCATGGCCTCGCTGGTGAATCCGCTGGTCAAGGTGGCGGTGGGGCTCTCCGCCCTGGGAGTCGTGGGCATGTGGGCCAAACAGATTTTCGCTCCAGAACCGGAAGATCCTGACGACAATGACCATCAATCCCTTGCCGCCGACCGGGAAGCGAACAAAGAGGTGCCCCATGAGTGATACAATGATCCATCGCCACACCAGGCTGTCCATTTTCATGCACTGGTTCAACGCCTTTTGCTGGATCGCCCTGTTTTTGACCGGCCTGGGCCTGATCAAGAACGATCAGCTCAACCCCGTCGGCGCCTGGTGGCCGAACCTGATGCGCTCGCTGTTTGGCGGCGGGGAGAACCTGCTGGCCGTGCATCAGTATCTGGGCATGGTCTGGGCCGCGGCATTCGTGCTTTATGTCCTGCTCAAGCCCAGGGACACCTGGCTGTTTCTGAAAGAGGTCTTCACCATGTCTCCGGCCAGTGATCTGGTCTGGTTCATGAAGATGAATCTCAAGATGACCCTGGGCAAAAAAGGGCTGCGAAAATTCAACATGACTCCGGACATGCCGCCCCAGGGTTTCTACAACTTCGGCCAGAAGCTTTTTGCCCAGGCCTCGGTGCTGGGCGGCATCGTCATCGTGGCCACGGGCATGATCATGTTCTTTTCCACCATCTTCCTGAACAACCCGGATCCAGTGGCCTGGTCGCGGACCATTCACTACCTGACCGTGGGCCTGGTTTTTGCCGGATTGCTGGTGCACATCTACATGGCCGCCATCTCCAAGGAAGAACGGCCAGCCTTCATGTCCATGTTCACGGGCCAGGTTCCGCAACATTACGCCAAACACCATCACCAGTTGTGGTATGACCAGGTGGCGGGGAAAAACAAGGCTGAAAGCTGAGGGCTGAAGGCTGATCATTTTGAACTCCAACATTCAACGCAAGGAGTCTTTCATGCGCAAACACGTTCACATCATGCACATCATGGCGGCCGTTGCGCTGCTGATCCTGCTGGGCGGGTGCGCCGGGACCCAGGGCAAAACAGCGGCCATCCAGCTGGATCCGGCCAAGGTTCCCAATCCGTATCACACCCTGGTGGACATTGAATACGTCAAGCCGCTGGTCATGGAGGCCATGCTCAGCACCACGCCGCCCCGGGACGTGATGATCATAGATTCCCGTCCCAAAAAGCCGCGCTACGACAAGGGCCACATCCCCACTGCCGTGAGTCTGCCGGATGGACATTTCGACAAACTGGCCGCGGAGGTCCTGCCCGCGGACAAAAGCACCGAATTGCTGTTCTACTGCGGCGGCCTGCACTGCCCCTTGAGCCATCAGTCGGCCTGGAAGGCCGAGGAACTGGGCTACACCAACGTCAAGGTTTTTCCGGCCGGCGATCCGCAATGGGTAGAGCAGGGGTATGTGGTCTGGACCGACCGGGATGCCCGCCACCCCCTGCCAACCCTGGATACGGCCAAGGTGCCCGAGCCTTTTCACACCCTGATCACCATTGACCAGGTCAGGCCCTACGTGGCCGCGGGCATGCTGTCCGCCACGCCCCTGGACGAGGTGATGATCATTGATTCCCGGCCCAGGAAGCCGCGCTACGACAAGGGGCACATTCCCACGGCCGTAAGCCTGCCGGACAGCCAGTTTGAAAAAATGGCCGCTGAAGTGCTGCCTGAAAACAAGGACACCAAACTGATTTTCTACTGTGGCGGTACCCACTGTCCCTTGAGCCACCAGTCTGCCTGGAAGGCCGAGGAAATGGGCTACACCAACGTGGCAGTTTTTCCGGCCGGCGACCCGCAATGGGTGGAGCAGGGCTATACGATCTGGACCGCGGATGGTTCGGAGCAGGCCGCGGCCGAGACCAAGGAAGTTGAAGCCGGCCCGGAAAAAAGCCTGAAAGCCGGCCCGGCGGAAGGGACCATTGATCTGGATTTTTTTGTCGAGCTGGTGAACACCAATCTGGACAGCATCCGGCTGATTGATGTCCGTTCCCCGGCCGAGTTCGAGACCGGCCACATCCCTGGAGCGGAAAACATGACCGTGGACGTGCTGGAAGAAAAGCTGGATGCCTTTACCGCCGAGAAGCCCCTCGTGTTCATCTGTTCCACCGGTGCGCGCAGTGGCGAGGCCTTTTACATGTTCATGGCCATGCGCCCGGAATTGAAGGAAGTCTATTACGTTGACGCCACCGTGGAGTACGGGTCGGACGGTGCATTCAGCATCAACTGATCCGGCTGATCCGCGCACAGCCTGATCTGGAAACGTCCGCGATGGAGCTTGTGTCCGCGCGGGCGTTTTTTTATTCATAGCCAGTGCACAATGCTACACTTTCCCTGGAGGCTGAAATGCTTATCCGTCAATTCATGCTTCGGTTCGGCCTTGTTGTTTTTCTTCTGTTGCTCAGCGGAGCCCAGGCAACAGCCTACTCCACGGACGAAGAGTCCTCGCCCATGTATACCCAGGCGCAACGCGTGGCGCAAAAGGAAGGCTACGGGTTGATCACCACTGATCAACTCCAGGAGCTTCTGGCCCGCGATACGGAGCTGCTGCTGGTGGATGTTCGCTTTCCCTATGAATTCGTGGCCGGCCACATGCCCAGGGCCGTGAACCTGCCCGTGGACTTGCGCGACCGGGGGGATCTGCCCCGGGAACGCCGCGAGCAGATGCTGGAGGTGCTGGGCCCGGACAAGGACCGCGCCATCGTGATGTATTGCCGCGACTTTCGTTGACTGCTCAGCGAAATCGCCGCTGCCTGGGCCGTGCGCCTGGGATACACCAATGTCATCCGCCATCCCGCCGGCTATCTGGCCTGGAAACGGGAATATCCTGATCTGCAGGTCTGCGAGGTGCGCACCCAGCGCCTTCAACCCGGCCAATTCTTTCCCCCCTGCCTGCTGACCATCACGGACCGCGACCAGGATTTCCCCTACCTTGGCCTGGATCAGCCCTCGCCCAATTTCCTGCTGGCCGATGTGCGGGCCGAGTTCGTGCTGCTCAAATATTTCGGGGAACAGTGCTCGGTATGCGTGCAGGAGCTGCCTTTGTATGATCGTCTGTTCGCGATGATCCAGGATGATCCCGGCCTGGCCCGGCGTCTGAAAATGATCGGCGTGGCCGTGGGCGACTCCATGGACAGCGTGCGCAGGTTCCGCCGGGAACACAACGTGCCCTATCCCCTGCTGGCCGATGAGCGGCAAGTCATGTTCGAATCTGTGGGGGCCGGCGAAATCCCCCTGATCTATCTGGTGCGCATCCAGCCGGATGCCCGGATCAAGGTTGTCTTTTACCATGAAGGACATATGCCGGATTTGGAATCCTTTTTTGCGCGCATCCAGAATGCTGTCAGACCATGACTCGTCTCCGACATCTCTCCATTCGGGACAAATTGCTTCTCATGCTGGCCGCGGCCCTGACCCCGGCCCTTGGGATCATTCTCTATACCGGCTGGGAGCAACGCGCTGAAGCTGTAGCCGATGCTCACAAGGAGGCGGTGCTCCTGGCGGATTCCATGGCCGTGCAGCAGGCCCTGCTGGTTGCGTCCATCTCCACCATGTTCGACACCCTGGCCCACTTGTCCGCGGTGCGCGACCTGGATTCCGGGCAATGCGCGCCGATCTTCCAGGGAGTGCTCAACAGCCTGCCCTTTTTGACCAATATCGGGCTGTTCTCGCCTGCGGGCGAAATGTTGGCCACCGGGAAACCCTTGCCGCCCTTCAATAACAAAGACTCACGGCAATTCCGTCTGGCCGTGGACAGGAAGGCTATGGCCGCGGGAGAATTCGTTCTCGGTCGCGTCACCGGAGATCCGTCCTTTCAGTTCGCCTTTCCCGTGCTTGACGAGGCTGGTCAACTGTTGGCCGTGCTCCAGGCCGGGTACCAGCTCAGCATTTTTGACAACCTCTTCATGCGCGCAGGTTTGCCCGAAGGCGCGGTGCTGGCCGTGATCGATCATGACGGCCGCCGGCTGTATCGTTTCCCTCCCACCACGGACTATCCCAACGGCGAGCATATTCCAGCCCATCTCTGGCAACGCTTCAGCGCCGGTCAGCGCAGCGGCGCCTTCGAGGCCCTGGGAGGGGACCGCCAGCCACGGTTGTTCGCTTTTCAAACCCTGGTTTTGCCCCAGGCTCCAGACGCCTACATGACCTTTCATATCAGCGTGCCCCGTACCCAGGCTTTGGCCCAGGCCCGGCACGTGCTCTTCCGGAACATGGCCTTTCTGGGCTTTTCCATCTGCTCAGCCTTGCTTCTGGCCTGGCTGCTGAGCAAAAAGGCCCTGCTCATCCCCTTGCGCGGCCTGGTCCGGGCTGCCGACAGTCTGGGACAGGGACGCCTGGATACGCGCACCGGGTTGGATCACACGCCCAACGAACTGGGTCGTCTGGCCCGCGCCTTTGACCACATGGCCGTGCGTTTGCAAAAACAAACCAAGGCGCTGCGCCAGGCCGAAGAGGAGTACCGCACTATTTTCGAGCAGGCCATGGAGGGTATTTTTCAAAGCACCCCCGAGGGCCGCTTCATCCGGGTCAACCCGGCCATGGCCGCCATTTTCGGTTACGACAGCCCGCGGCAGATGCTGGCCGAGGTGCGGGACATCGGCGCGGACCTGTACGGTGATCCCGGGGACAGAGACCGGTTTGTAACCGATCTGCGGGAACAGGGCATGGTGCGGGACAGGGAAATTGCCATGCGCACCCGCAACGGTGAGCAGATCTGGGTTTCGTTGAGCGCGCGTCTGGTCCGGGACGATCACGGCCAACCACTGCGGATTGAAGGCAACAATCTGGACATTACCCAGCGCAAGCAGGCGGAAGGCGAGCGGGAAAATCTCCAGGCCCAGCTCCTGCAGTCCCAGAAGCTGGAATCCATTGGCTTGCTGGCCGGAGGAGTGGCCCACGACTTCAACAACATGTTGCAGGCCATTCTGGGCAACGCCGAGGTGGCCCTGGGCAAGAGTGATCCCTCGGCGGTCCATGTTCCGTATGTCCAGCGAGTGGTGGATTCCGCGGCCCGCTCCAGGGATCTGGTCCGACAACTGCTGGCCTTTGCCCGCAAACAGACCATCTCTCCCAAGGTGCTGGATCTGAACACGTCCCTGCATTCCATGCTGGCCATGCTGGAGCGGCTGGTGGATAAAAACATTGCCCTGCGCTGGCTGCCCGGCAAGGATGTCTGGCCGGTGTGCATTGATCCGGTTCAGTTGGATCAGATTCTGGCCAATCTGGTGCTGAACAGCCGCGACGCCGTGCGCGAGGTCCAGGAGGACTCCTTGCAGGCCGCGGAAGACTCGGCAGTGGGCGGGGAAATCTGCATGGAGACATCCAATGTGGTGCTGGATGAGACCTATACCCGCTCCCATGCGCAGTGCCGGCCCGGTGAATACGTGCTCCTGGCGGTCAGCGATACAGGCACGGGCATGGACGCCCAGACCCTGCGCAATGTTTTCGACCCCTACTTCACCACCAAAGAACAGGGCAAAGGGACCGGATTGGGGCTGTCCACGGTTTATGGAATCGTCAAGCAAAACGCCGGCATCGTGCATATCTACAGTGAACCCGGCAAGGGCACCACGGTCAAGGTCTACCTGCCCAGGGCCCGGGAGGCGGCGCTTTCCGAGGCGGAGGCTGCACAGGAGCAGGCCCTGCCCCAAGGCAGCGGCACGGTGCTCCTGGTGGAGGACGAACCCGCCATTCTGGAATTGACCACCGAGGTTCTGCACGAGAACGGCTATACCGTCCTGGCCGCGGCCACCCCCGATCAGGCCCTGGAAATGGAGCAGGCCCAGGCCGGACCCGTTCATTTGCTGATTACGGATGTTGTAATGCCGGGCATGAACGGCAGGCAGTTGCAAGACCTCATTACGGCACGGCGTCCGGAAATCCGAACCCTGTTCATGTCCGGATACACGGCCAATGTGGTGGTCCGCAATGGCGTGCTGGACCAGGATGTCCACTTCCTGCAAAAACCCTTTTCCGTTCAGACCCTGTTGGCCGCGGTGCATCGCATTCTTGCCGCCGAGGACCAGCTTCCCGCCAGTCAGGATCCGGCCGGTTCGTAACTTCTCACTAGCTCCGGGCAGCTTATTCTGGATAGCGGAACGCACCGGCTTTCGCCGGAAGGACCGAGTTGGTACGACGTCACATTTTCAAGTCATTCCGGCGAAAGCCGGAATCCAGGTGTTTTTATCAGTGTTCCTTCGCCCGCCATTATTGAGAAATTACGCCGGTTCCCGCTAAAAACAGTGGGCATCCGGCTCAGCATACCTATGAAAAATGAACCGCCCCGGCACTCACCCTGCAAGAGATATCGGCGTGAAGTGTTTGCTCTGGATATATGTGAGAGACGGGGGCCGTTCACAATCCTTGACCCCCTTCCTGACCAGGTAGGCTTGAAGAGGGATGCCAAAATTGGTAACTGCTCAATGACATTGGGCAGTCGAACACCGAAGAAAATCATCTGGATTCCGACTTTCGTCGGAATGACTTGAAAATGTTGTGCATTGTCAACAAAGTCATACCGGCGAAAGCCGGCGCGTTCCGCTATCCAGGCGCTGTTGCCCGGCGTTATTGAGCAGTTACCAAAATTGTCATTTTCATGCGACGCTGGTTTGCGTGTTTCGTTTATCCATTTGGAATGTAAACACTATCTTGGTTGGAACCTGTTTTGCATGTCGTGCCCTGAATTCATGACCATCCCGATCTTGGCTTACATACATGGATCGGACACCCTTCTGGCCTGATTTTGCAAACATGAACAAAGGAGCACGATTATGAGCGGTATCCAGTCGCGATTGAACGCCATCTCGGCGGTGACCAACTACAAGCCTTCCTCGGCCCCGTTGAATTTCGCGGAAACCAAACCCACGGATCTGTTTGGCAGCAATGTCTTCAACGACAAGATCATGAAGGAACGCTTGCCCGGCGATGCGTACAAGTCCCTGAAGAAGACCATTGAATACGGTGAAAAGATGGATCCGGCCCTGGCGGACATCGTGGCCAATGCCATGAAGGACTGGGCCATTGAAAAGGGCGCCACCCACTTTACCCATGTCTTTTTTCCCCTGACCGGACAGACCGCGGAGAAGCATGACGC
>LQBE01000054.1:0-44306 GCA_002029975.1 delta proteobacterium ML8_F1
GAAACCTATATTACAGATGGACTAGTTCAACTTGCTATTGCAATTCTCGATTATTTTGCTTTTGAAAATACTACTATATTTTCGAAATATTTGAAAGGGTTTTTTAATCCATACCGGTCACTCCGTGCTATAATATTTAAAAACCCTAAGGAGACCGCCATGAAAATCGTGATGAACGAACAGACAAGTCTTGCTTTCAATCTTGCCGCAGAGGAATATATGATCAGGAATTTCAAAGATGAAATCTTCATGCTGTGGCGTGCCGGTCCATCGGTACTTCTCGGCAAGAATCAGAACGCCTATTCTGAAATGAATATGGATTATGTCAGGGAAAAGAATATTCAAGTGGTCAGAAGAATGTCCGGAGGCGGCGCCGTCTACAATGACCTGGGCAATACGAATTTCTGCTTTATCATGAATGACAACACAAAGGTGTTGACAGATTTTACCAGATTCACCACACCCATCATCCAGGTCTTGAAAAACCTGGGTGTCGATGCCGCCTTTACAGGAAGAAATGACATGACCATTCAAGGCAAGAAATTCAGCGGCAATGCGCAATACCGCATCAAAAAGAGAATCCTGCACCACGGCACCCTGCTGTTTTCAAGTGATATTTTCGATTTGAGCCAATCTTTGAATCCCAGCCCCACAAAATTCTCCGACAAGGCTGTGAAATCCGTCAAATCCCGGGTCACCAACATCAAGGATCATCTGAAAGACCCTGCCATGGATATCCACACTTTCAGGGAAATCATCAACCGGCATATCATGACACTCTATCCCGATGCCACCTATTATACCTTCACGGACCAGGATATTGAAGCCATTGAAACTCTGATGCAGGAGAAATATTTGTCCTGGGAATGGAATTTCGGAACTTCTCCCAGTTTCAACCTCATGAAGCAGCAAAAATTTCCTGGGGGAGTTGTCGAAGTCTATGCCGATATTAAGGACGCCAGAATCGCAAATATTCAATTTCACGGCGATTTTTTCGGCCATCTCGAGGTGACCGACCTGGAAAAACTCCTGATTGGCAAGCCATATGACAAAAACACCCTGGAACTGATTCTGCGGGACCTGGATGTTGACGCATATTTTAAAAATATCAGTGCTGATGAAATTTTAAAAGTCATTTTCGAATAGGAGTTGACATACATGAGAAAGCCCGCCTGGATGAGAGTCAAGATCAATGACACCGCAAAATTCAACCGCGTCAACCGCATTCTGGAAACTTCAGGCCTCAACACGGTTTGTGTGGAAGCCAATTGTCCCAACCGCCTGGATTGTTTCAGTCGCAAAACCGCCACCTTTATGATTCTGGGAAGAACCTGTACTCGAAACTGCAGATTCTGCAACGTCACACCGGGACATCCCGACCAGGTTGATCCGGATGAGCCATTCAAAGTCGCACGTGCCATCAGCACACTCGGCTTGAAACATGCGGTCATCACCTCAGTCACCAGGGACGACCTGTCAGACGGCGGAGCGGAACATTTCGCCAGGGTGGTGAAAGCCATCAGAGCCCTGAATCCTGAAACCACCATTGAGGTTCTTATTCCTGATTTTCAAGGTAATCCCTCTGCTATTCAAACCCTCGTGGCGACGAAGCCGGACATCGT
Organism: delta proteobacterium ML8_F1; assembly: GCA_002029975.1. GTDB lineage: Bacteria > Bacillota > Clostridia > Peptostreptococcales > Acidaminobacteraceae > ML8-F1. The sequence goes on from LQBE01000054.1 coordinate 1,623, forward strand.
CAATCACAATGTCGAAACTGTCCCCCGTCTGTATAAGGCCGTCCGTCCCCAGGCCGACTACCGGCAGAGCCTGGAGGTCCTGAAAAAAGTCAAAGACATGGATCCCGACATCCTGACAAAATCAGGCATCATGCTCGGTCTTGGCGAAACCCTGGAGGAGGTCACACAAGTCCTCGATGATCTTTTGGCCCATCACTGTGAGATATTGACCATTGGCCAGTACCTGCAGCCTTCTGATTCCCATTATGAAATGGCAGCCTATATCGAGCCGGAGGTTTTCGAGGAATTGAAGGCAGTCGGTGAAAGCAAAGGATTCTTATACGTCGCTTCCGCCCCCATGGTAAGAAGCTCTTACAACGCCCAGGAAGCCCTGGAGTTTTCGCAGTCAAAAGAAAACCTTCGTTAATCGAGGGTTTTCTTATATTTCGAAAATCTTGTCGATTTTCGCCACCTCGCCACCAATGAATATCTTGTCAGCAAGAATCCTGAATCGGAGCAGACCCTTTAACGAGCCCTGACCCTGATGAATGATACCCTTTTCCCCGAGTCTACCCTCTTTTTCTCTGAGATAGGTGATAACACTGTTGTTGGAGGTGCCCGTCGCAGACTCTTCGTCAATGCCATAAAGAGGAGCAAAATTTCTGACATGAATCACCCCCGGCTCCGCCATCGTGAAAATGTGGCAACCCACCACGCCCAGCTTCCTGCTTATCCTTTTCATGCAATCTCTGTCGACTGTGATTCGATCCAGAATCTCCTTGGATCTGACAGGACAGATGATGTCGCTGATTCCGGTGGCATAGATCCTGGGGGACATGCCCTCAAGAAAAAGGTCCTCCCACGGGACACCAAGAGCCTCATTGAGACCCTCCCCATCTACAAGCTCTTTCACAAGGCGGGCCTTCCCAAGATGAATGTAAAAAAGTCCTTCTTCATGGACTGCTTCGACTGCTCCACCCTTCGTCTGGACCCTGTCGAGAACAATCCCCCAGTGTTCCTTGATAAAATGGAGCCCCGCCAGGGTCCCGTGGCCACAGAGGGCCACTTCCTCAACAGGAGTATAAAACTCCATGGAAAATACGCCGTCATTTTTTTTGACAAAGACAGTTTCCGAAAGCTTTGCACCTGTTGCAATTTTTTGCTTGGCATCCCGGCTCAAGCCCTGGTCTTCGATTACGAGAGCGCCATTGCCACCGGTTCCCCTGGAACTGAACACATCATAGTACTGATAGCTGCAAGAATGTTCCACGTGGAACCCTCCCCTTTCAAACACCTTCCTGGTGCCACCCATGGGTTTTGTCTATTTTAACAACAATTTGACGATTCTTTCAAGGTCTGATTCATCATAAAAATCAATTTGTATGTTTCCCTTTTTATTCTTCAACTTGATTTGAACCCTGGTTCCCAGCTGATCTTGTATCATTTCCTCCAGCTTCCTGACTTCTAGGTCAACTTTTTGGGGCTTGTTCTGTCTTTTTTCCGGTTTTTTTGCCTGGTTTTCCAGGCTTCTTACAGACCAGTTCTCCCTGGCCGCCCTTCGGGCCAGCCCAGTCTGCTTTTCCTTTGGGTAGGCAAGGAGTGCCTTGCCATGACCCGGGGTCAGCTCGCCGGATTTGATCATCTCCAGAATCTCCTCGTCAAGATCCAGCAAACGCACCATGTTGGTAATATAGGGTCGCGACTTCCCCACGGATTTTGACAGATCATTCTGAGTCAGCTGGTAGTTGGTCAGCAGCAATTTGTAGGCCAAGGCTTCTTCCACAGGATTGAGATTGTCCCGTTGGACATTTTCAATGATTGAGATTTCTGCTTTTTTGAGGTCATCATAGGTCCTCACAATGCAGGGAATTTCAGTCAATCCCGCCTTTCTCGCCGACCGCCACCGTCTTTCCCCGGCAATGATCTGGAACCCCTTGGACTCTCTGGTCACTATGATCGGCTGAATAACGCCGTTGACCTCGATGGAATCCTTCAGGGCCTCTAGCTTGCTTTCATCGAATGTTTTTCTTGGCTGATTTCTGTTGGGGTAAATGTCATCAATGCTGACTTGTAGAATCTGATCGCTTTCAAGAATCTGCTCTGAGATATCCCCATCCGGTATCAGGGCTCCCAATCCCTTGCCTAGTGCCCTTTTTTTCACTTCAGTTCATCTCCTTCAGCCCAGAGGAATTCCTCTGCCAGCTCCTTGTAGGCCAGAGCGCCCTTCGACCCCGGATCATAATCAAAAATGGAAAGACCGTAGCTTGGCGCTTCGGCCAGTCTCACATTTCTGGGAATAATGGCATTGTAGACCTTTGCCTTGAAAAAATTTCTGACCTCTTCAGCCACCTGAATCGACAGGTTGTTTCTGGAATCGTACATATTCAGCACAATTCCCTGAATTTCAAGATTCTTGTTCAGATTCTTTTTCACCAGCCTGTAGGTATTCATCAACTGAGACACCCCTTCCAAGGCGTAAAACTCACACTGTATGGGGATCACCACACTGTCCGCCGCCACCAGGGAATTGAGGGTCAGCAATCCCAGCGAAGGCGGGCAGTCAATGAAAATATAATCATATCTGTCCTTGACCCTGTCCGTGAGGTTCTTGAGCAAATACTCCCGATGCGCCATGGATGTCATTTCTATTTCAGCCCCCGCCAGGGAAATCGTAGAAGGAAGAATATCCAGTCCTTCTATTTTCGTGGCAATAATACAGTCCGCTACATCTGCTTCCTCAAGTAGCGCTTCGTAGAGACTGTTGTCGATGGTGTGCTTGTCGATGCCAATGCCGCTGGTTGAGTTTCCCTGAGGGTCATTGTCGATCATTAGCACTTTTTTACCCAGTCCGGCAATAGCGACACTGAGATTAATCTGGGTGGTGGTCTTGCCTACGCCACCCTTTTGATTGAATACCGAGATTACTTTACCCAAAATAATTTCAACTCCTTTAAAGATATTACTATTATATCTGAATTCTTCCTCCTTCACAGGAATTTTTGCAATTATCCCTCATGATTGCCTTGAAAATAAAAAATACTTTTTGGCAATTCAGCAAAAAAAGTCCGGCCCCTGGCCGGTCTTTTGCTCTGACAGAATACTTCCCCTGCAGACTTCATTTAATGATTCTTATCACAATGGTGTACTCTTTTTCGTCCTCAGTAAGATCATAGTAGGCTTTGACCCCATGTCCGAGTATCTCTTCGTAGGCTTTTTTGACCGTATTGATAATAATCCGGTAATTGTTGAATACCCCTTTTACTTTTTTCCTTTTTTTACCATTTGCTTCACATCTCATAGCCACCAGTTTTTCCGTGTCCTTGACACTGAGCCCTGATTGACTCGCCGTGTCAATGACCTGCAGCTTGTCCTGTTCATCTTTAAGATCCAACAGTGCCCTGGCATGGCGTTCTGTCAGGCCCGAGTGCTGGAGAGCCTCAATGACCCGGGGAGAGTGATTGAGTATTCTCAGTTTATTGGCAATGGTACTCTGGGATTTGCCCATGAGTTTTGATATCTGACCCTGGGTCAGTTTATGGGAATGCATCAAGCGCCTGTAGCTATTGGCTTCATCGATAAAATTAAGATCTTCCCGCTGTATATTCTCAATCAGTGCCAGGGCGGCACTTCCGATTTCATTCACTTCATAGACAATCACTGGAATTTCCTCCAGTCCCACAAGCTTGGCCGCCCTCAAACGGCGCTCCCCTGCTATCAATTCATAACCGGCATCCACGGTTCTGACAACGAGGGGTTGAATCAGCCCCACCTCCTGTATGGATGAGGCCAGCTCCTTGATTTTCTCATGGTCGAAGGCCATCCTGGGTTGGTGGGGATTGGGTTTGATCAAATGGGTCTTGACTAAGCGGGATTCCTGTTTCATCACATCACCTACAGGGGATTTTTTGAAGCCTTTCCCGGCTTCCTGGGATATCTAAAGGGGGTGTTCATGACCTTGCGGACCTGAATCAGCGCCCTGAAATCGTGATTCAAGGGGAGCTCGTACTCAAAGGTATTGAGGATTTCCCCACCCAGAAGTTCAAGGGCATTGTGGGAATTCTCCATTTCCTTGACATAGTGGCTTCCCTTGTAGGCCACAAAATCCCCCTCCTTCTTCACAAAGGGCAGGGCATATTCCAGCAGCACCGGCAACTCGGCGACGGCTCGTGACACCACCAGGTCAAAGTTCTCTCTGTATTCCTTGAGCTTGGCAAGATCCTCTGCCCGGCCATGAATCAAGGTCACATTCTTGATCTTCAGTTCATCGACTACCCTTTCCAGGAAAGTGATGCGTTTGGCCAGAGAATCCACCAAGGTAAATTCAGAATTCTTCCAGTACAGAGCAAGGGGGATTCCTGGAAACCCTGACCCTGTTCCCAGATCAAGGATTCTCTTCTTGCTGAGATTGATCCCTGTCTTCATTATCAGATAGCTGTCGATGAAGTGTTTGAGGTACATTTCCTCCTCACCGGTAATTGCCGTCAGATTGATTTTGTCATTCCAATCCAATATCATTTCACGAAAACGAAACAGGGGTCCGGAAACCTGGTCCTCGACAATACCCATGTCCTCGAGCAATTCCTTCAATAAATCCTGCTTAAACATTCTCAACCCTTCTTCTCATCTGCTCAAGAAAGACCATGAGCACTGAAATATCCGCCGGACTCACACCGGAAATCCTCGATGCCTGTCCAATACTCAAAGGCTTGATGGCGGCAAGCTTCTGTCTCGCTTCAATTCTGAGTCCTTCAATAGTGCTGTACTCGAGGTTTTCTGGAATCCTCTTGTTTTCCAGTCCCTTGAATTTATTGATTTGAGCCAGCTGCTTTGTGATATAGCCACTGTATTTTACCGTTACCTCGCATTGTTTGATGACATTCGGGTCGAGGCTGGGTCTAAAAGGGTCTACCTCTGACAGTATATCATAATTTAATTCAGGCCGCTTCAACAAATCCTTCAGGGTGACGGAATTCCTGACCAGGGAAGATCCCCATTTTTCCAAAAAAGGATTGATTTCCTGAGGCTTGAAATGAAGGGTCTCGATGCGCCTGGATTCTTCCGCTATCGCCTGTTCCTTTTCCAGCAGCAGAGCCATTCTTTGCTCTGCGGCCAGCCCCAATTCGTATCCCCTGCGGGTCAACCTCAGATCGGCATTGTCCTGCCTGAGGACCAGCCGGTATTCGGCCCTCGAGGTCATCATCCTGTAGGGTTCATTGGTCCCCTTTGTCACCAGATCATCAATCAAAACCCCGATGTAGGCTTCAGACCGGTCAAGAATCAGAGGATCCCCCTCCCTTAGGAACTGTACGGCATTGATTCCGGCTATGAGCCCCTGGGCTGCAGCTTCTTCATAACCGCTGCTGCCGTTGGACTGTCCCGCAGAAAAGAAACCCGCTATTTCCCTGAATTCCAGGGAAAGCTTGAGCTGGGTGGGATCGATGCAGTCGTATTCAATGGCATAGGCCGGCCGCATCATTTCAACATTTTGCAATCCAGGAATGGTCCGCATGAACTCCACCTGGACATCCTCCGGAAGACTGGTGGACATCCCCTGAACATACATTTCGTCGGTGTATCGTCCCTCAGGCTCTATGAAAAGCTGGTGGCGGTCCTTGTCATTGAACCGTGTAATCTTGTCCTCAATTGAGGGACAGTACCGGGGTCCCACGCCTTCAATATTGCCACTGAACATGGCGGACAGATGGATGTTGTCGTTGATAATCTCATGGGTCCTCGGATTCGTGTAGCCGAGCCAGCAGGGCTCCTGATCCATCTCAATGGATTCCGTCAAAAAAGAAAAGGGTTCGATTTTTTCATCACCAAGTTGGATTGTCATCTGGTCGAAATCCAGGCTGCGCCTGTTCACCCTGGCTGGCGTCCCCGTCTTGAATCTTCTGACAGATATGCCATTGGCAATCAGACTCTGGGTCAACTTCTTCGCCGGGGCGAGACCGTTGGGACCGCTTTCAAAAACCGCGTCACCGATGAAGACCTTCCCACCCAGATAAGTCCCGGAAGCCAGAATCGCAGTCCTGGCTTCAAAAACAGTGCCTGTAGCGATTTTAACGCCTTTGATACGGCCCTCTTCAACCAGGATATCCGTAACCTCCGCCTGACGCAAATGGAGATTTTCCGTCTTTTCAATGACCTTTTTCATTTCAGTGTGATACAGCTGTTTGTCAGCCTGCGCCCTGAGGGAATGCACCGCAGGACCCTTTCCCAGATTCAGCATTTTGCTTTGAATCATGGCACGGTCCGTATTAAGTCCCATCTCTCCACCCAGGGCATCGATTTCCCTGACCAGGTGACCCTTCCCGGTGCCGCCGATAGAAGGATTGCAGGGCATCATGGCTACTGAATCGAGATTGATACTGAACAGGATGGTTTTCGCCCCCAGTCTCGCAGCGGCCAGGCCGGCCTCGACACCGGCGTGGCCGGCACCAATAACGGCCACATCATAAACATTGTTTTTCATCACATCACTACTTTCCCAAACAAAAATTGCTGAATATTTTTGAAATGACGTCTTCCTCGATGGTATCTCCGGAGATTTCCCCCAGGGCGTCATAAATATTTTTGATATCGACCTCTACAAAATCATAGGGCAGCCCCTCGAGGACACTGGATTTCGCATCCCGGGCAAATCTCAAAGCTTTTTCTACGGCACTGATATGCCGGACATTCGAAATCAGGGGACTCTGTATCAACCCCTTCATCCGTCCCCCGTAAACCATATCGACAATTCGATCCTCCAAGGCATCAAGACCGTGTTCCCGGGTGATGGAAACCTTCAAGAGACGGTCCTCGGGGACTTTCTCAAGAATCCTCTTTTCTTCAATAATCAGTGGCAGATCCGTTTTATTAATCAGTACCAGGGCATTTCTTTCCCTGATGAGTTCAAGAATATCCATTTCTTCTTCCGTAATGGTCTCAGCGCCGCTGAGGACCAGGATAATCAGATCGGCCCGGTTGAAATAATCCTTTGTGCGTTCCACTCCGATTTTCTCGATGATATCCTCGGTTTCCCGGATGCCGGCGGTATCCACAATTTTCAAGGGAATTCCCCTGATATTGAGATGTTCCTCTATGATATCCCGGGTGGTCCCTGGAATATCTGTGACAATGGCTCGCGATTCCCGCAAAAGAGCATTCATCAAAGAGGATTTTCCGACATTGGGCTTGCCGACAATCACTGTCTGGAGTCCCTCTCTCAGCACCTTGCCCGTCTGGGAGTTTTCCAGAAGCCGGGTCAAATCCTGAACCACTTCATCGAGGAGCCGGTCGATTTCATGATAAGTGATCTCGGTTATATCCTCTTCCGGATAATCAATGCCGACTTCTATTTGTGCCATGATTTCTGTGATTCGGTCCCTCAGCTGCTTCACTTTTTTCGAAAGATAGCCCTCCAGCTGATTGAAAGCCACATCAAATCCCTGGGGTGTCTTGGCACTGACCATATCCATCACTGCCTCAGCCTGGGCCAGATCAAGCCTTCCACTGAGAAAAGCCCTCTGGGTGAATTCTCCGGGCTGGGCCATCCTTGCCCCTTCACTGAGCAGCAAAGCCAGAACCCTGTTCAAGGGTACAATTCCCCCGTGGCAGTTGATTTCCACCATATCCTCTCTGGTATAGGTTTTAGGCCCCCGCATATAGACGCCGAGGACCTCATCAATCACGGTATCCCCCTCTACAATATGACCGTACACCATGGTTTTGGGTGGGTAATCCGTTAGCTTCCCTTTTACTTTTGGTTTAAAAACCCTATTGGCCAGATCGACGGAATCCTCTCCTGAAAGTCTGATTATTCCAATCGCCGACTCCCCTATGGGGGTTCCAATGGCCACAATGGTATCATTCATTTTTCATCACCTTTAAAGCGTAAAAACCCAGTATCGACTGGGTTTTTTACTATCTCTTGAAGAATATGATTACGCGTCGGTTGGGATCGGCCCCATCACTCTTGGTTTCAACATGGGGATTTCCCTGCAAAGTGGAGTGTATGATTCTTCTTTCATAGGGATTCATAGGCTCCAATATGATGTCTTTCCTCAATTTTCTAGATTTCTCAGCCATTTTTTGTGCCAGCCGTTCCAATGTTTTCCTGCGCTTGTTGCGGTAGTCCTCGGTGTCGAGAATGACACGCAGGTAATCCTCACGACCACGGTTGACCACAATGCTGACAAGATACTGAAGGGAATCCAGGGTCTGACCTCTTTTCCCAATCAATAACGCCATATTCTCCCCCGAAACATCCAGGTTCAGGATGCCTTCTTCCAGGGTGGCCTCTACCGCAGCCTTGATTCCCATCTTTTCCAGAAGACCTTCAAGAAACTCCCTGGCCTTGAGATGGGCATTTTCCTTCACAGTGATTTTAACCTTGGCTTCCTTGGTCCCGAATATGCCGAGAATTCCCTTTGAATCCTCTTCCAGGACTTCAATCTCGATTTCATCCCGCTGCTTGTCCAGTTCAATCAAAGCCAGCTCGACAACCTCATTGACATTTTTTCCGGTTCTGATGTAGGTATCCATAATCTAATCCTTTTTGTAGTGATTGTTAATCACATACTGTTGGCCCATCTGGAAAATATTGCTGACAGTCCAGTAAATCAAAAGGCCCGCCGCAAAGGTCTTCCCAAACCATAATATCATAATGGGCATGGTAATGGCCATGGTCTTGGTTGTGGAATTCTGCGCTGCTCCCGTGTTCATGGTTTTCATCTGGATATAAGTTGTAGCGGAGGACACAATCGGTAGAATTCCCGGCAGTCCCGTTATCATTTCTGGTCCATTGGGCCAGATATTTGAAATCAGGTCCGGTTGCGAAAGATCCTTCAACCATAAAAATCCCTTGCCCAGAATTTCAGAAGCCATTTCCATGGATCCACCAAAAACGTAGATTGTCGGCTCTCTCAAAACCGTAAAGAGACCGATAAGGATTGGCAGTTGTATCAACAGGGGCAGACAACCGCTCAAGGGATTGATCTTGTAATCCTTGTAGAGTTCCATGGTTTTGATATTCAGGGTCTCTTTGTCATTTTTATACTTTTTCTGCAATTCCTTGATTTTGGGTTGAACCTCGTTCATTTTCTTCGTGGATTGGATTTGGGAAATTGACAGGGGAAACAGTACGATTTTAATCAACAGAGTCAAAATAATTATGGCGATCGCATAACTGTTTGTAAAATTGAAAATAAAACCCAGAATACTTCCCAAGGGCGTCGCTATAAAACTCAAATGGCACTCCTCCTAAACTATTATTCTAAAGGATCATATCCTCCCGGATGAAAGGGATGACACTTTAATATTCTTTTTGCACTCAAATAGCTCCCTTTTAAAGCACCGTATTTTTCGAGGGCCTGCAGCGAGTATTCTGAACAGGTTGGATAAAAACGACAGGTTGGAGGCTTGATCGGAGAAATAAACCTTCTGTACAATCTCACCAGGGCAACCAGAAGCTGTTTCATGATTTCACCTGCTTTTTCAAGTATCCTTTGAGCAGTTCTTCCATATTTCTGCCAATTTTGTGATAGTCGGCCTTTGCAGCCGCTACCCGTGCTACTATAACAATATCATATCCCGGGGGGATTTGCTCTTCAAATTTTCTTAAATTTTCCTTGATCAGTCGTCTGACCCGGCTCCGGATCACACTCTTGCCGACCTTCTTGCTGACAGTCACCCCGTAATGGTTTTGTGCGGTTTTATTCCTGAGGAAGTAGATCACCAGATAACGACCCACCACTGAGTGACCCTTCTTGTAGACTCTTTTGAATTCATAATGCTTTTTAAGAGACTCCGTTTTCATACATCCTCCAGGATTATAAAAAAAGACCACTCTACGCGGTCTTAAGCACTAAGCTTCTTTCTGCCTTTTTTTCTTCTTGTTCTCAAGATTTTTCTACCGGACGTTGTTCTGTTTCTCTTTCTAAAACCGTGTTCTTTACTTCTTTGTCTTTTTTTCGGCTGATAAGTTCTCTTCATCGAAGCACACCTCCTTAAGTCGTTCCAGCTTATATAAAATTGCTTGATAATTCATCATATTTTACAAAAAGTCCGCTTAATTATTATATCCACCCGCCCTTTGATTGTCAATGATTTTATCGTTTTTTTGTCTCCTGTCCTGTGGATAATTTCTTTCATTGGTGTTGTTTTTTGTGTATAATGTTGTTACTATAAAATTCTATTGTTGATAAGCTGATAATTCAAATATTTCCTCCACATTTCAGAAAATTGTGGATAACACTGTGAATAACCCCTGTCTTATTCACAGATTTTGAGTTTTTCAAGCCTTTCGACTCTGAGGATACATCTTATCAACAATTTTGTAAACTGTTACCACTTTCAAAATCATCTATTGTTATCAACACCCCTTAACCCGTAACTGTGGATAATTCTCATACAGGATTTTTCCCACGGTTTGTGTATTATTCTGTTAGTAATTATTAGGGAGGATTTTTTCATGTCAGTTAAAGAAATTTGGGACAAAACCCTGGGCATCATTTCAAAAGAAATCACACCAGTCAGCTTCAACACCTGGATTAAAAATCTGGAGCCCATCACCATTGATGAGGATATTTTTGTTCTAAAAACCCCCAACACCTTCAATAAGGACATCCTTGAAACCCGTTACTATGATTTGATTGTAAATTCTCTTCATCAAACTTCGCCTGAAAAATTCACTGTCAGATTCATCACAGACCAGTACAATGACACCTCCTCCCAGAAACCCAAAAAAAGCAGAGAAAGAAACAACTACAGTGACTTTCAATCCTTTCCGCTTTTGAATCCCAAATATATTTTTGAAGAATTTGTCATAGGCAACAGCAACCGCTTTGCCCACGCCGCTTCACTGGCAGTTGCGGAATCCCCTGCAAAAGCCTACAATCCTCTCTTTATTTACGGAGGGGTGGGTCTTGGCAAGACCCACTTGATGCACGCCATCGGACATTATATTCTCGAGCACAATCCCGAATCAAAAATCCTCTATGTCTCCTCTGAAAATTTCACCAACGACCTGATCAATTCCATCAAAGACGACAAGAATTCTGAATTCAGAAACAAATATCGCAATCTTGACGTGCTTTTAATTGACGATATCCAGTTCATTGCCGGCAAGGAAAGAACCCAGGAGGAATTTTTTCACACCTTCAATGCCCTTCATCAGTCCAATAAACAGATTATTATTTCCAGTGACAGGCCACCCAAGGAGATTAAAACCCTGGAGGACCGCCTGGTATCCAGATTTGAATGGGGACTTCTGGCGGACATCCAGGTTCCGGATTTTGAAACACGGATTGCTATTCTGAGAAAAAAAGCCGAATTGGAAGAAATGCCAATTCCCAGTGAAGTCTATGATTTTATCGCCAGAAAAATCAAATCCAATATCAGGGAGCTGGAGGGGGCCTTGACCCGGGTTGTTGCCTTTTCTTCACTGACCAACCAAACCATCAGTGTTCAACTTGCCGAGGAAGCCCTCAAAGAAATCATCAGCAACAACGGTCCTCTTAAAATAACACCTTCTCTGATCAAGGACATTGTCGCCAATGCCTACAACGTCTCCATCGAAGACCTGACTTCACCCAAGAGGATGAGAATCATTTCCCATCCCCGACAGATAGCCATGTATCTGTGTCGTGAACTGACCAGTCTTTCTCTTCCAAAAATTGGACAGGAGTTCGGCGGCAGGGACCATACCACTGTCATGCACGCCTGTGAAAAGATTCTTCAGGATATGCATCAGAACAAGGATCTTTCCAATGAAATCAACAACCTTATCAATAAAATGAAGGCGGATTAATCCACAGCCATTCAGTGGATTAAATCAATTTTTTCAGGCCTGTTTAAAACCTCATTTCAGACAGAGGATTAATTCACAGGCTTATACAGAATTATTCAAGTTGTTTAAAGGGTTTGCCTTCCTTTTCAACAATTCCACAGGGCCTACTACTACTACTATCTAAAGTTATTTAATTTAAATATTATTATGGGGGGATTCAAGTGAAATTTTCATGCTATCAGAATGATCTGGTTGAAGGAATCAATACCGTACAAAAAGCCGTTTCATCAAAAACCAACCTGGATATTTTAAAAGGAATTCTTATGGAAACCAAAGACGATAAAATTGTCCTGACAGGCAATGATCTCAATCTGGCGATTTCCATCGCCATTGATGCCCAGATTCTGGAAGAGGGTGCGGCAGTGCTTGATTCAAGACTGCTTGGTGATATTGTCCGCAAACTCCCGGATGCGACCATTGACTTCACCATGGAACAAAGGCAAATGGATATTCAATGCCTTCATTCAAGATTCAAGCTCATGTCCTTTGATCCGGAGGAGTTTCCCCAGCTGCCTTTGATAGAAAATCCCCAGGAGATTGATTTAAACAAGGAAGTTTTAAAGAATATGATCAAACAGACAATTTTTTCGGTTTCCACAGATGAAACCAGACCGATTCTTACGGGGTCTCTACTGGAAATTAATGAGGAAAGACTCACCATGGTTGCGATTGACGGCTACAGACTGGCTATGAAAAGCATTGCCAGTACAGTGAAAAAATCTTCCAAGACGGTCATTCCAGGAAAAACCCTCGGTGAACTTCTTAAAATACTCAGCGGCGGCAGCGGTGAAAGCGTGACGGTTCAGATTACAGACAAATATATTGCCTTCAATATTGAAGAGATACAGGTGGTATCTAAGATACTTGAAGGGGAATTCATTAAATACGAGCAGATTATTCCCTCGGATTTCAAAACCCAGCTCGTGGTCAATACGACGGCCCTTTTAATGGCTATTGAAAGAGCCTCTCTCATGACCCGGGAATCAAAGTCAGGCACTGTCAAGATTGCTTTTGACAGTGAATATCTTGAGGTTTCCTCCGTCAGTGATATTGGCAGTGTCAGTGACAGGGTGAGGGTTAAAACTGAAGGGGATGTTTTCGAGATTGGATTCAATCCCAGATATCTGACGGAAGCTCTCAGAGTGATTGATTCAGAAGAAGTGATAATAAAAATGTCGTCAAGTCTCAGTCCCTGTATCATCAAGCCGGCTGACAATGACCAGTATACCTATCTGGTGCTGCCGGTCAGAATGTCGAGTTGATGAGAGTCCTCTTGAAAGAGAGGATTTTTTGGAGGAATGAAATGAAGGAAATAGGGATTAAAGAGGATTTTATAAAACTGGATCAATTTTTGAAATATGTGGATATTGCTTCAAGTGGCGGACATTCCAAATTTTTAATCAGGTCCGGATGCGTCAGGGTCAATGGACACCACATAGTCGAAAGGGGAAAAAAAATAAGGCCTGGAGATATTGTCAAAGTGACAATTGAGGATGAGGATTTCAACAGGACCTTCAGGATTGTCAAAGAGTGATGGAGTGAGATGGCGTGATTCTAAGAAAACTGAATCTTTATCAGTTTAGAAACTATGAAAGAACCACTGTGGAATTCAGTGAGGGAACAAACTTCATCATAGGAAAAAATGCTCAGGGAAAAACCAACATACTTGAGTCCATTTATTATGCCAGCTATGGAAAATCCTTTAGAAACAACAAAGACAGCCAGCTGGTCAAAGAGGGACATGAAAAGAGTTATTTCAGTGTTGATTATGACCATGACTACGGTTCATCAACCATAGAGGTCAAACTGCTTCTTGAAAACAAGAAGGAAATCAGGATAAACCATCAACCCGTCAAGAAAACTTCTGAAATACTGGGTGAATTTCTGGCAGTCATTTTTTCTCCGGACGATCTCAAAATCATCAAGGAAGGACCAGTCTTGAGAAGAAGATTTCTGGACCGGGAAATTTCTCAAATCAGCCGGAATTACTATCACTATCTCATTCAGTATCAACGGGTCCTGGAATTGAGAAACAATTATCTTAAAAAAAACAATGAAAAAAGCTGTGATTTGATATATCTGGAAACCATCAATGAGCAGTTGATTGAAAACGGCATGAAGGTAGTGAAAAAGAGAATAGACTATGTCGAGAAACTCAATGACATCATCAAAGAGGTTCACCACCGTATTTCTGAAGAAAAAGAAGTTTTAAAAATAGCCTATGTTTCCCCCATAATCAAGCACAAGGACCGGGATTATGATAAAATAGAAGAGGAATACAAGAGAATTCTAAATGAAAAATTGAGTGTGGATTTAAAAAACAACTATACCTCGGCAGGTCCCCATCGAGATGAAATCAGTATTCTGATTGACGGGAAGGACCTCAAAATATTTGGATCTCAGGGACAAATCCGAACAGCGACCCTTTCTCTGGTCATCGGGGTGATGAAAATAACACACAGGATAGTGGGGGAAAAACCCCTTCTGCTTCTAGATGATGTTTTTTCAGAGCTTGATGATGACAGAAAAAATATTTTATTGGATTATGTCAAGGACTATCAGACCTTTATCACAGCAACAGATTTATCGGGAATCCATCTGGACAAAATCAATGACTATCAAATATACGAAGTAGAAGAAGGAAAAATTAGGAGGCGGTCATTTCAATGAGCAGTGTGGTGACAACGGATTATAATGCAGACAAGATACAAGTGTTGGAGGGTTTGGAGCCAGTCAGAAAAAGACCGGGAATGTATATAGGATCGACGGGTCCCAGGGGTCTTCACCACTTGGTGTATGAAATTGTGGACAACAGCATCGATGAAGCGCTGGCAGGCTTCTGTGACACGATTATCGTCACCATCAACACGGACAATTCCGTCATTGTTGAGGATAATGGCAGGGGGATGCCGGTAGACCTTCACCACAAAATGAATAAACCCGCTGTCGAGGTCATTCATACGGTACTTCACGCCGGAGGGAAATTCGGTTCCGGTGGTTACAAGGTATCAGGAGGACTCCACGGGGTAGGTGCTTCGGTGGTCAATGCCTTATCGGAGTATTTTATTGTGGAAATTTTTAGAAATTTAAAAATTTATCGCATCGAATTTTCCCGTGGTGTGACCACAAAGCCTTTAGAGGTGGTTGGTGTTTCACAAGCCAATGGTTCCAGAACTATTTTCAAACCTGACAAGGAAATTTTCGACACCCTTGAATTCAGCAACGAGACCATTGCCAACCGTTTGAGAGAACTGGCATTTTTGAACAAGGGAATCAAAATCATCTATAAGGATTTGAGAACCGAACAGGAGGTTGTCTACCACTACGAGGGAGGAATCAAGGAATTTGTCACCTATCTCAACCGCAATCGAAAGGGAATTCACGAGCATGTGATTTACGGAGAGGCGGACCGGGAAGGAAATAACATTGAAATTGCCCTTCAATACACTGAAGACTACAATGAAAATTTATTTACCTTCGCCAATAATATCAACACCCAGGAGGGTGGTGTCCACCTGGTGGGTTTTAAAAGCGCCCTGACCCGCAGTGTCAATGATTATGGCCGAAAAATGAATATCATCAAGGAAAAGGACATCAACATCATTGGGGAAGACGTCAGAGAGGGCATTACAGCGATTATTTCAGTCAAAATTCCAGAACCTCAATTCGAGGGACAGACTAAAACCAAGCTGGGCAACGGTGAGCTCCGGGGGATTGTTGAATCAGTAGCCAATGAGATTATTCAAACCTTTCTTGAAGAAAATCCCAATGATGCCCGGGTAATTATTGAAAAATGCATTCGATCTTCAAAGGCCCGGGAAGCAGCCAGAAAAGCCAGAGAATTGACAAGAAGAAAAGGACTCCTGGATGGAATGGCTTTGCCTGGAAAGCTCAAGGACTGTTCAGAGAAGGATCCAAGTCTCAGTGAAATATTCATTGTCGAGGGTGATTCTGCGGGGGGCAGCGCCCAACAGGGAAGAAATAGAAACATTCAGGCGATTCTTCCCCTGAGGGGAAAAATAATGAATGTTGAGAAAGCGAATTTTTCAAAACTATTCAATTCAAGTGAAATCAGGGCGATGATCACGGCTTTCGGCGCCGGAATAGGCGATGAATTCGAAATTGAAACCCTGAGATACCACAAAATCATCATTATGACTGACGCTGATGTGGACGGCTCCCATATCAGAACCCTTCTGCTGACGTTTCTTTTCAGATATCTGAGACCCCTGATTGATGAGGGATACATCTATATTGCACAGCCTCCTTTATACAGGATAAAACTGGGAAAGATACAACAATATGCCTATAGCGACAGGGAACTGGAAAGAATTCTCAATGAACTGGGCAGAGAAAACAAATTTGACATACAGCGCTACAAAGGTCTTGGAGAGATGGATCCGGAACAGCTTTGGGAGACGACCATGAATCCTCAAACCCGAACTCTTGTCAAGGTCAACATTGAGGATGCAATTGAAGCAGACCTTATTTTCTCCACCCTGATGGGGGAGAAGGTAGAGCCCAGAAGACAGTTCATTGAAGACAATGCCGCTTCAGTGACAAATTTGGATATATAGGTGGAAAAAATGACGGAAAACAACGATAGAATCATAGAAATCAATATCAACGATGAAATGAAAAAATCCTATATCGATTATGCCATGAGCGTAATTGTATCAAGGGCCCTTCCCGATGTGAGAGACGGTCTCAAACCGGTTCACAGAAGAATTCTATACTCCATGAAGGAGCAGAATTTCACCCATGAAAAGGCCCATCGCAAATCAGCCCGTATTGTCGGTGATGTTTTAGGAAAGTACCATCCCCACGGGGACCAGTCAGTCTACAATGCCATGGTAAGAATGGCACAGGAATTTTCCATCCGCTATGAACTCATTGACGGCCATGGCAACTTCGGCTCTATTGACGGGGACAGTGCAGCGGCCATGAGGTATACGGAGGCGAGAATGACACGGCTGGCCTCAGAGCTGCTTCGGGATATTGACAAAGAAACCGTTCCCTTCGTTCCAAATTTTGATGACACCTTGAAGGAACCCTCGGTTCTTCCGAGTCGCTTTCCCAATCTACTTGTCAATGGCTCCAACGGTATTGCCGTTGGCATGGCGACGAGCATTCCTCCCCATAATCTCCGGGAAATCATTGATGCTCTGATTTTCATGATAGACCATGATGATGCGGATACCGAGGACCTGCTTGAGATTGTCACTGGACCCGACTTTCCCACTGGAGCCGAGTTGATTGGCATAGAAGGGGTCAGGTCTGCCTATCGAACCGGCAGAGGCAAGGCTGTCGTCAGATCAAAAACAACGATTGAAGAAATGAAAAACGGCAAACACCAGATTATTGTGACTGAGATTCCCTATCAGGTCAATAAATCCAAAATGCTTGAGGATATTGCCAATCTGGTCCGAAACAAGAAGATTGACGGTATCACTGACCTCAGGGACGAAAGTTCACGCGAAGGCATCCGGATTGTAATTGAGCTCAGACGGGACGTCAATCCGAATGTGATGCTCAACAAGCTATACAAGAACACACAGCTTCAATCCACTTTTTCCATGATCAGTATAGCCCTGGTGAACCAGGAGCCCAAGGTTTTGACGCTGTATCAGCTCCTGGATTATTACATCAAACACCAGAAGGAAATGGAAACCAAAAAAACCATCTTTGAGTTGAACCGCGCAAAGGACAGGGCCCACATTTTGGAGGGCTATCGGATAGCGCTGGACCATATCGATGAAATCATCCGGGTAATCAAAGCCTCTGATGATGCCTCCATAGCCCAGGAAAGACTGATGAGGGAATTCAATCTTTCGGAAATCCAGTCTAAATCAATCCTTGAAATGCGGCTGCAGCGTCTTACAGGGCTTGAAAGAGACAAAATAGAAAACGAGTACAAAGAAGTCCTTGATAGAATTCGCTGGTTTCAGGAGATTCTTTCCAGTGAAAAGATTTTGATGAAAATCATCAAGGATGACCTGCTTGAAATCAAAAATAAATACGGTGACAATAGAAGAACTGAGATTTCCTTGAGTGAAGAGGATTTTGAGATGGAGGATCTCATTGAAGAAAAAGAAGTCACCATCACCATGACACAAAGAGGGTATATCAAAAGAGTGCCCCAGGAAACCTATCAGGCCCAGAATAGAGGCGGTCGTGGAAAAACAGGACTGTCCACCCGGGATGAGGATATTGTGGTGAATATTTTCAACACTTCCACCCATTCAGATATTCTTTATTTCACCAATTTCGGCCGGGTCTACAAAAAAAAGGCCTACAAGATTCCGGAAAGCACGCGGACTGCCAGGGGACTGGCCATTGTCAATCTCCTTGAACTCAATCCGGGGGAATATGTGACGGCAGTAAAGCCGGTAAAGGTTTTTGATGACAGATTCATTGTCCTGGTTACAAAAAAAGGCATTATTAAGCGACTGGCCCTCAAAACCCTGGACACCTCGAGAAAATCAGGAATATATGCCATTAATTTCAGGAATCCCGAGGATGAACTTATTGCTGTCCGCCTCACATCCGGACAGGATGAAATTCTGATTGCCTCCAGGAAAGGGAAAGCGATTCGCTTCAGTGAAGACCAGGTCCGCTTGATGGGACGAACGGCCTATGGTGTTGTGGGAATCAATCTTGAGGATGAAGACGAAGTTATTGCCATGGTTCTGATTCGCAAGGATGAGAGTCTGCTGGCCGTTACTGAAAAAGGATATGGGAAACGCACCGCCGTTACAGAATACAGATCTCAGATCCGGGGTGGCAAGGGAATATTGACCTACAATATCAGTGAAAAAACCGGGGATATTGTTGATGTCCTGTCCACCAAGGAAAGGGATGAAATTCTTGTGATCAATTCCGAGGGGATTGTCATTCGACTGAGGACGGATGAAATATCACTGATTGGCAGGAATACCTCCGGAGTGATTCTAATGAGGACAACTGAAAACACCAAGGTGGTTTCCATTACCAAGACAGCGGCTTCTGTGGAGGATTCTCTGTGATGTGACGGTTGTCACTTAAATAACTTGAATCAATTCATAAGGATTCAAGTTATTTTGCTGTTCTGGCAATCGGCTTTTCTTCTATGCAATCCGGAGAAGTATGTTAGAATGTTATTACTAAAGTATTGAAGGAGGATTCCCCATGAGTTTAAGTATTGATGCTAAATACAATGAGACCAAAGAAAGCTGGGTAGTGAATCTGATTGGTGACCTGGATATCAACTCTTCCGTGACGCTGAAGGATAGACTCAATGACATTTTGGATCAGAAGGAATCTGACATAGAATTTCATATTAGTGAGCTGGCTTATATTGACTCTACGGGTTTGGGAGTCATGATCAGCCTTCTCAACAGACTGGATAAAAATGAAAATGCCATGGTAATCAACGATCCCCAGGAAAATGTCTATAAAATTTTTAAAATCACTGGTCTGAATAAAGTCATTACCATCAGAAAAGAAGGTGAACGGATTGACGGATAAAATTTCCATGACCATACCGAATCAGGCGCAGTATGTCTCCATTGCCCGCCTGACAGCGACGGTGATTGCCAATACCCTGGGTTTTGATATAGATGAAATTGAGGATATCAAGGTTGCTATTGGTGAAGCCTGCAATAATGCTGTGATGCACGGCAACAAGAGTTCAAACATCACCTTGGATTTTCAAATTCATGAGGGACGGTTTTTTGTAGAAATCACAGATGATGGAGAGGGTTTTGACTTTGAAGAATATGCCGAGCCGGTACTCGAAGAATACAAGGGTCGGGGACTGGGGCTTTTCATTATTAAAACGCTGATGGATGAAATGATTATAGACAGCGGTATGGGAAATGGCACCAGGATCACCTTGATCAAAAACAAGGAATAAGAGTTGGGGGCTGACCATGACTAATGGCTTGAACTATAAAGAGATGGGATCGAGAGATTTGTTTGTCCTCTATGAAGAAACAAAATCCCGCGAAATCCGAAATGAGATATTCAAGCGATATCAGTATATTGCTGAAATTCTTTCAAAAAAATTCATCAACAAGGGAATAGACTATGAAGATATCTTTCAGGTGGCCTCCCTTGGACTGATTTATGCCATTGAACGCTATGACCTTTCGAGGGGTTTTGAATTCTCAAGTTTTGCAACACCGACCATTATCGGTGAAATCAAAAAATATTTCCGGGACAAGGGCTGGTCTGTTCGGGTGCCCAGAAGAATCCAGGAGATGTCTAAAAAAATCAACATGGCTAAAAACAAGCTGCAGCAGGATTTGCAAAGAGCACCTCAAATCAGTGATATCGCCAGGTATCTTTCAGTCACTGAGGAAGAGGTCATAGAAGCCATGGAAGCCTCTCAGGTGTATACACCAAAATCCCTGGACATCACCTATGATACCAATACCGACGACAAGGATATTCAACTCATAGATATTATCGGTGACAATGACAAATATTTTGATGTGATTGAAAACAAGGATTTTATAAACCGATGCATGGACAAGCTTTCTCCAGTTGAGGTGAGAATCATTCATGAAAGATTTTTTGACAACAAGACCCAGGTCAGTGTTGCCGATGAATTGGGTGTTTCCCAGATGACGGTTTCCCGAATGGAGAAGAAAATTATCAAGAAGTTCAAGAAAGAACTGGACAAGATCAGTGAGATTTAAAAAAATCACCCGGACAGACTCAGGGTGATTTTTCATTTCACAAATTTAGAATTGAACGAATCCCATTTTTTTCTTGACCCGTTTCAGGACTTCGGAAGAAATTTCGTCGGCGTGGGCGGCTCCCGCCATGAGAATTTCCTTGAGCTCCTGTGAGTTTCTCAGTTCACTGTACCTCTGTTTGATGGGTTTGAGGTATTCGATGATGACCTCCACCAGATCTTTTTTCAGTGTGCCATACCCCTGGGAAGTGTACTTTTTCTCCAATGCCTCAACCGTTGTATTGCCGAAAACCGAATATAGGGTAAGCAGGTTGCTGATACCGGGTTTGTTTTCCCAGTCAAGCCGAATTTCAGATTCAGAATCCGTGGTCGCCCGCATAATGCTCTTTTTAATCTGGGATTCAGAATCCAAAAGACCGATTTTGCTTAGGGCATTCTCATTGCTTTTACTCATTTTGGAAGTGGGATCGTCAAGGGACATGATTCTGGCGCCTACCTTGGGATAAAATCCTTCGGGGACAACGAAGGTATCCCCGTATTTGTTGTTGAATCTGAGAGCGATGTCCCGGGTCAATTCAATATGCTGTTGCTGGTCATTGCCTACTGGGACATAATGGGTGTCATAGGCCAGTATGTCCGCAGCCATTAAAATAGGGTAGGTGTAAAGTCCATTGGTTACGGAGACAAGTTTCTCTGATTTATCCTTGAACTGGGTCATCCGGTTGAGTTCACCCATGTAGGAATTGCACTGGAGCAGCCAGGCCAGCTCGGTGTGGGCAGGAACCTGGGACTGTAGAAACAGGGTGGATTTCATAGGATCCAGTCCGATGGCAATAAACAGGGCTGCCAGTTCCAGGGAGTGTTCATACAATGATTTCGGATCCTGGGGGACTGTCACAGAATGCAGATCCACAATACAATAAAAACAATCATTTTCTGGATTGTCCTGTAGCTTGACGAAATTCTTCATGGCGGAGTAATTGCCCAGGTGGATCATTCCAGAGGGCTGGACTCCAGAAAAAACTCTTTTCATAGGTAGTACCTCCAATGATTTTAATACATTATATTATAGCATTCTTTTGATTTCAATGGTCGATTCTTGTTGACATTTATCCAAATGTGTTGTTAACTAGAAATGTTATGGAAAAGGAGATTATATGAATAAAACAATGAAATTCAACGAATTAGGATTATCACCGCGTCTATTGAAGGTAATTGATGAAAAGGGGTTTGAAGAAGCCACTCCGATACAAACCCAAATGATTCCTCTGCTTTTAGAGAAAAATGCCGATGTCATTGCCAAGGCGCAAACCGGAACCGGAAAGACTGCGGCCTTTGGAATACCTCTTATGGATAAGATCAAATTTGATACCAAGGCCCCCAAGGTTTTAGTACTGACACCCACCAGGGAGCTTTCAATCCAGGTTTCTGAGGAACTGAATTCCCTGAGACCGGAAAAATCCATGAGAATCATGCCAATCTACGGCGGCTCATCCATGGACCGACAGCTCAAAGCCATCAGAAACGGACTCAGTATAGTGGTGGGAACGCCCGGACGGGTGATGGACCACATGAGAAGGAATAAACGACTTTTTGAAGAGATTGAGTACCTGGTTCTTGATGAAGCCGACGAGATGCTGAGCATGGGTTTTATCGAGGACATTGAATTTGTCATTGCCAACAGCAACCCGGAAAAAAATATTCTCTTGATGTCTGCGACCATGCCCAGGGAAATCATCGACCTGTCCCGCAAGTTCCTCAAAGATGCTGAAAAAATCGATATCAAGTCCAAGCAGATGACCACAGAGCTGACCAGACAAATATACTTTGAGGTCAAAAACGCCGACAAACTGGAAGCCATGTGCCGGATCATTGACATTGAAAAGGAATTCTATGCCATCATCTTCTGTCGAACCAAGAAGGACACCGATGAACTCAGCAGCCAGCTGGTGAACAGGGGATACGATGCAGAAGCTCTTCACGGGGATATTTCACAGATCCAGCGGGAAAGAATCTTCAACAAATTCAAAAACAAGAATATCAATATTCTGGTGGCGACTGATGTCGCGGCGAGAGGAATTGATGTCTCAGGCCTGACCCACGTCATCAACTACTCAATTCCCCAGGACCCTGAAAGCTATGTACACCGCATCGGGCGTACCGGCAGGGCGGGACTTGAAGGGACAGCAATTACTTTTGTGACGCCCCAGGAGTACAAAAAACTCCATTTCATCACCCAGAAGACCAAGACGGCTATCGTCAAGGGCAAGGTGCCCCAGGTAAACGATATCATCGGTACCAAGCTTGACCATATTCTTAACACTATCGATGTTTCCGTCGGAAATTATAAAGAAGACATCTACTATGAAACCGCCAAAGAACTGCAGGAGAAGTATGATCCGACGGAAGTACTAGCAACGGTCCTTAAGCTCAACTACAATGAGGAGCTCGACCCCAAACAGTACAAGCAAATCAGTGAAATTGTACTGAACAAATCCGGAAAATCCCGTCTCTTCATCGCCAAGGGCAAGAAGGACAACTTCGACAATAACATGCTGATCAAGTACATTGTAAAAGAAGCCGGTATCAAAGCCAGCAAAATCAAGGACGTTCAGGTTCTGGACAAGTTTTCTTTCATCACTGTGGATTTTGTAGAGGCGGAGATCATCCTCCATGCTTTCAAGAACAAGAAAATCGGTCGCAGAAAAATTATTGAAATTGCAAAAAAATAGGACCCACCACTTAAGTAGATGAGCACCTGTTTAAAAGCCCTCAGCCATATCATGGCCCAGGGCTTTTTTTCAATGTTATTTTGCTGTGTAATAGCATCTTTTGGGGGATTCGATTTTTTCTTCCTTTTTTAGCTGTTTGATGATTTTGTCAACTTCTCCCTTGTCCAGTTCTGCTCTTTCGGCAATTTCCCCCGCCTTCAAGGGTTCTTCAGAAGCTTCAAGGACATTTAGGACGACCTCAAGGTTTTCCATGGGTTTCACCTCCTGTAATGAGTACAAATATGTAATATAGTAACACCATTATAACGCACCTTTTTATTTTGTCAATAGGGGTTGCAATTTGACGGAAAAACCCTACAATATATTTAGACATATGTCTAAATAAAGGAGTGTGAAACCATTTGAATGCCATATTCAAAGCTTTGTCAGATCCCACCCGGCGGAAAATTCTCGAAATGCTGACAGAGAGGGATTTGAAGGCGGGTGATATTGCGGACAATTTTTCAATCACCAAGGCTTCAATTTCCCATCATCTCAGTATCCTCAAAGAGGCAGAGCTGATTCAGAGTGAAAGGCAGGGACAAGCCATTGTCTATTCACTGAATACCACGGTGTTTCAGGAAACCCTGCGATGGTTTTATGATTTTATGAATAAAGGAAGTGACAGCAATGATGAAAAATAAATGGTTGTGGGGTTTGAGTATCCTTTCTTTTATTGGGACCCTTGGGATTTACAACCTCCTTCCCGAGACAATTCCCACCCATTGGAACATCCAGGGGGAGGTGGACCGCTACAGTGGCCGTTATATGGCCTTGATTTTGGCAGCCCTGCCAGTGGTTCTGTATTACTTTATGATTCTAATCCCCAAAATAGATCCCAGACGGGACAATTATGCCAGGCATGCCAGGGCCTACAGTATGATAAAGCAGGGAACAATTCTCTTTCTGATTCTTATGGTGTGGCTCACCAATCTCTATTCCCTGGGCTGGGAAACAGATATCTCGAAAATTGTGATTATCGGTGTGGGGGTGCTCTTTGCCCTCATCGGGAATTATCTGACTCAGATCAAGCATAATTACTTTGTGGGAATTCGGACACCCTGGACCCTTGCCAGTGAAACGGTCTGGAAAAAGACTCATCGACTGGGCGGAATTCTCTTTGTCATATTTGGAATCATGATGATTGCCAGTGCCTTTATTTCCAATGTTTTCAGCGCTGTGGTCATAGGTTTTGCAGTCGTGGTCATCGTCATCGGTCTGTTCGGATACTCCTATTGGCTATTTAGGAAAATTGAAGGTTAGAATAACTGTATTCAATTGACTTTAAAATCAGGTTACTATATCATTGAGATGAAACCAACAAAGATTTTTGGAGGATGATGGCGTGGATTTATTAGACCAGAAAAGGGAAAACAAGTCCCTCACCACCCTGATTTTTGAAAAGATTCGGGAGGATATTCTCAACGGTGAATATCGCAATGATGAAAAGATTGTCGAGGCAAAGGTCGCCGATGAACTCGGTGTATCCAGGACACCGGTCCGGGAAGCCTTAAAACAGCTGGAGCTTGACGGCCTAGTGGAAAACATCCCTAACCGGGGGGTGGTTGTTCGGGGAATAACGCCCCAGGATGTGGATGATATTTATACCATGAGAATCGCTGTTGAAGGTATTGTAGCCAGGTGGTCAGTTACCAGAATCAGTGAAGAAGCCCTGGCACAGATGAAGGAAGTCTATGAACTCATGGAGTTCTACACCATGAAAAATGACATAGATAAGATTTTCGAACTCAACACCAAATTTCATGAAATCATTTACACGGCCGCCAGCAGTCGCTACCTCGAACACGTACTCAAGGATTTTCAGCAGTTTATCAAATCAACCCGAAAGAAATCCCTTGCCATGGAGGGTCGGGCCCAAAAGGCCCTGGAAGAGCATAAAAGGATAGTCGATGCGTTTTATGCCAGGGATGTGGACAAGGCGGTAGAGGCATTGACCTACCATATCGGACAATCCCAAAAGAATGCAGGAAAAGCAGTAAAAGGGCTATAAGATGGCCTTTTTTTTCTTTTAAGTGATATAATTTGTTTCAGCAGCAGAATATTCTAAGGAGTCGATTATGGAAAGAAAAAAAATTATTGACAGTATCATCAGACTGAAGAAAGAAAAACAGGCACTGGTTCTGGCCCATAACTATCAAATTGGTGAGATTCAGGATCTGGCGGACTATGTGGGGGATTCTCTTCAACTCGCAAGAAAAGCCATGGAAATCCAGGAAGACCTGATTGTCTTCTGCGGGGTCAGATTCATGGCTGAAAGCGCCAAACTACTCAATCCGGATAAAAAAGTGGTCTTGCCCAGACTCGATGCCGGCTGCCCCATGGCGGACATGGTGACGGCTCAAGGGATTCAATCCTACAGGGAGAGTCATCCAGATACCGTGGTGGTGACCTATGTCAATTCCTCAGCGGCTGTCAAAAGTGTCAGTGATATCTGCTGCACTTCTGCCAATGCGGTGGATATTGTCAGCAGGATTGAGAGCCGGGAAATCCTGTTTGCCCCGGACAGGAATCTCGGAGCCTTTGTTCAGGAAAGGTTGGCGGGAAAAGTCATCACCCGGTGGGAGGGCTTTTGTCCGGTCCATGACAGGGTGACCGCCAGTGAAGTCGAAGCCATGAAAAGAAGTCATCCGGGAATTGAAGTGCTGGTCCATCCGGAGTGTCGTCAAGAGGTTTTTCATCTGGCGGACTTTGTGGGAAGCACCTCACAAATCCTTGCGTATGTCAAAGAGAGTCCCGGGAAGCAGTTTATTATCGGGACAGAGAGGGGTATTCTGCATACTCTGGAAAAAGAAAATCCCCATAAGGAATTTCATTTGCTCTCTGAAAAACTGGTCTGTGAGGACATGAAGAAAATCACCCTGGAGGATTTGTTGAGGGCCCTGGAAGATGAAGGACCTGAGATTCTATTGGACCCGGCCGTGGCCCGGGGCGGGAAAAAGGCCCTTGAAAGGATGCTGGATCAATAAATGAGATACACTTTGAATTTTGATACCCGGAATCTGAAATCCACGACAACCGATGTCCTGGTCGTTGGCTCGGGGATTTCCGGTCTTTTTGCAGCCTTGAATCTGAAAGAAGAACTCAAGGTCATTCTGATCTCCAAGGAAGGCATGACCACCAACAATTCCTATCTCGCCCAGGGGGGGATAGCCATTGCCTTCGATGAGGAGGATATTCCAACCCATATCGAGGATACCCTGAAAGCGGGAAGCTACTACAACGACCCTCTGGCTGTGAAAATCCTGGTGGAAGAGGGGCGCAAGAATATTGAGCGACTGATGCGGTACGGGGTGACCTTTGACCAGGTGAACGGCAGAATAGACCTCACCAGAGAGGGAGGCCATTCCACCAACCGCATCATGCACAAAAAGGACTATACAGGCAAGGCAATCCTTGAACAGTTGATTCGAACAGTGACCAACAGGGAAAATATTGAGATTTTTGAAAATGCCTATCTTGTGGATGTTCTTACCCGGGGTGAAAAAATTGTCGGGGCCCTCATGCTGCGGGGAGATGAGCTGGAGTGGGTGATTACAAATCACGTGATTCTAGCCACGGGAGGCATAGGGAAAATCTTTACCAGATCAACCAATTCCGCAGTCAGCACCGGGGACGGCATTGCTGTCGCCCATCGGGCAGGGGCCCTGGTGGAGGATATGGAATTCATTCAGTTTCATCCGACGCCTCTGAAGGGGGATGGAGAAGCCTTTTTAATATCGGAAGCCGTCAGGGGGGAGGGAGGCCGGCTCAGGAATGCCGCCGGGGAGACCTTTATGCACCGGTATCATCCCCTGGGTGATCTGGCACCGCGGGATATCGTTTCCAGAAGTATCCTGATGGAACAGGAGCTCCAGGGAAATGATGACATCTTCATCGATGTGACCCACTTTGAAAAGGGCGTATTTATGAAAAGATTTCCCAGTATTTACAAGGCCTGCATGAAGGCGGGAATTGACCCGGAAAAAGACCTTGTTCCCGTGAGTCCCTCAGAACACTATCTGATGGGCGGCATAGTCACGGATCTTTGTGCCAAGACCACTATCAGGGGTCTGTACAGCTGTGGAGAGTCGGCAAGAACCGGTGTCCAGGGAGCCAACCGACTGGCCTCGAACTCTCTTTCTGAAGGGATTGTATTCGGTTACAGGGTGGCTCAGTATATTAACCAGTGCAGGGCATTCACACCGGACAAAAGCCATCATCAGTTCAGCGGCCTTGCAATTCTGAATAAAGAGTATCTGCCGGCAGTTGAAGGTCTCAGGCAACTGATGGATTACTCGGCCAATATTCTGAGATCCCGTCAAAAGCTTCACAGAGCCCTGGAGGAAATCCAGAGGCTCCAGGCAGAATTTTGTGGGTTTTACTCCAGGGAGAGGTCATTTCTAGAGTTCAAGAATATGATAGCGGTATCAAAGCTTATTATTTCAATGGCTTTGCTCCGCAAATCCTCTATGGGGTCCCACTATATCGAGGAGGATCAATGAATCAGATTATTATCGACGAAATCATCAAAAGCGGGTTGAAAGAGGATATCAGCTATATGGACCTGGCTACCGATTTGCTCATACCGGCAGACCAGAGGTCACAGGCCTCTCTGTGGGCGAAGGAAACAGGAATCATTGCCGGAATTCCCGTATTTCAGAGGGTATTTCAAATGCTGGATTCCGGTTTTGAATTCAAAGTCTTTGTCAAAGAAGGCGATAAAGTGACAAAGGGACAGAAGATTCTCGAGCTTTGTGGGGCGACTTCCCCACTTCTCAAAGGGGAGCGCCTGGCCCTTAATCTGCTGCAGCGGATGTCTGGTATCGCTACCACCGCCAATGCCTATGCCCGGCAGGTCAGGCAATACCCGGTCAAGGTGGTGGATACGAGAAAAACCACCCCGAATCTTCGAATCCTTGAAAAGTACGCTGTGAGAATGGGAGGCTGCTACAATCATCGTTTCAACCTCAGTGACACTATGATGATCAAGGACAATCACATTCAGGCGGTGGGCTCTGTTTCCGAGGCGCTCAGACTGGGCAGGCAGCATATCCCCCACACTTCAAAAATTGAGATTGAGGTGAAGAACCTCAGAGAGTTCACTGAGGCCCTCAAAGCCGGTGCGGATATCATTATGCTCGACAACATGTCGCTTGCAGAGATTGAAGAGGCTGTCCGAATCAACGCAGATTCAAGAATTCTTGAAGTATCCGGAGGCATCCATTTGGAAAATATTGAAGCCTATGCCAGGACAGGGATTCATATTATTTCCGTGGGGGCCCTGACTCATTCGAGCAAGTCACTGGACATTAGCCTCGTCATCGATTGATTTTTGAGGGTTTGCAGTCATGGAAGGCAAAAAAAAAGACCCGAAGGCCTTTATTTATAATTGTGAAATCTGAGGGTGTCATCCAGGAGTTCGTCAATGGCCTGGTCAATGGCACTGGAAATCAGCCGGCTGCTGTCCTGTTGACGGATATCATTGGACCGTTTGGAGAGGATTTCAATTAGGGCGTAGGGATTGTCTACGACTTGATTCAGTTTTTCTAAGGGATACTTCACTGCAAACCACCTCTAACCCCATTATACTCTATTGGGATGATTAATGTGCTATAATAAAAAAAAACTATTGATTTGGTGGGAAAAATGAAAAAATCAATTGGGGTATTCGATTCTGGCATGGGAGGCGTCACCCTTTTAGCCGACCTGGTCCGGGCCCTTCCTATGGAACACTTTATTTATTACGGAGACTCTGTCAATGCCCCCTATGGTGAAAAAACTCCCGGGGAGGTCACAGTCCTTACTCAAAGAGCCATCGAGAAACTCCTCCAAGAAGGTGTGAAAATGGTGGTCATCGCCTGCAATACAGCGACGAGTGCCGCCGCGAAAAAACTTCGAGAGGAATACGAGATTCCGATTATTGGAATGGAGCCCGCCATCAAACCCGCCCTGGTCCATAACCGGGGAGGGCAGATTGCTGTGATGGCTACAGAGATGACCTTGAAACTGGATAAATTCAACTTTCTAATCGAGGGTTTGAAGGGAAAGGGCAAAGTCTTGAAAATTCCGGCGCCGGAGCTTGTGAGGCTTGTTGAAGCCGGCATCACAGAGGGACCCGAAGTCACAAAGGTCCTTCAGGAGGTCTTCAGGAGTTTTCCGATGGAAAAGATAGAGTCGGTTGTCCTGGGCTGTACCCATTTCCTGTACCTGAGAGAGGCCATAGAGGATTTTTTCACCCATGGGATTGAAATTTTCGACGGTCATAGCGGCACTGTCAACTACGTCAGGCAGACGCTCGAAGCGCTTGATATACTGGCGCAAGAGGGGTCCGGAGGCTACAGCATCCTCAATTCGAAGTCTTTGGCGATGAAGCATCAATCCCAGGAGTTGTTTGAGAGGTATCTGAATTTAAAGAGGTGAAGGGATTTGAAACTGGAAGAGGAACGAATCAAAGAGGCGATTGAGACAGCGGATATCAGTCTGCGTCACAAGGATATGATTTTGATGCGCTACGGTATAGGAATGGACAGGCCGGTGGCGGCTGCCGATATCGGGAAAAAATACAAGATCAAGGGCAGGAAGCTGGTGGAGGAAATCACAAAAGTTGAGCGATTGGCTTTTAATATATTGAAAAACCAGGATTTATATGATATCATGATTCAAAATTCATAATCACTGGGAAGGGAATCAGTAAAAGGTCACTGTTTCTGCAGAGAGGCGATGGTTGGTGAAAATCGCTGGACACATCTTTGAATCTAGCCTGGAGTGATACGGCGGTTACCGATATAACCATAGAGCGGGTTTAAAAAACCAATTAGGGTGGCAACGCGGGTGCTTCTCGTCCCTTACTTTTTGAGTAAGAGATGAGGGGCGTTTTTTAATTTATGGAGGTGTTGAAGATGTTGGAAATGAAAAGACTCAGAAATGAATTTGAAGAAACAAAGAGATTGGTGTTGATGCGGGGCAAGGGTGATTTTGATATCGACCAGGTGCTGGTTCTGGACCACAAGAGAAGGGAACTGCTCCAAGAGGTCGAGCAGATGAAAAATGAGCAGAATGTGCAGTCGAAGGAAATTCCAAAGTTCAAAAAAGAAGGCAGGGATACAGCGCCGCTCATGGAAAAGCTCAAACAGCTGTCCGAGAATATCAAGGAGCTTGATGAGGAGCTCAAGGTGGTGGATACGGCTCTTAGGGACCTGCTTCTGGCGATTCCCAACGCACCCAATCCCGAAACGCCTGTAGGGGAAACGGATGCGGACAATAAAGAAGTCAAGAAATGGTCAGAGCCAAGGAAATTTGATTTCGAACCCCAGCCTCACTGGGATCTGGGAGTTGAGCTGGACATTCTGGATTTTGAGCGTGCGGCTAAAATTTCCGGAGCCCGATTTACTGTTCTGAAGGGTCTTGGAGCCAAAATGGAAAGGGCTTTAATCAATTTCATGCTGGACCTTCATACCAATGAGCATGGTTATTTTGAAATTCTACCGCCCTTCATGGTCAACCGGGAGGCGATGACCGGCACGGGACAGCTTCCGAAATTTGAAGATGACATGTTCCATGTTCCGGCCAAAGACTTTTTCCTGGTGCCTACTGCGGAAGTGCCCCTGACCAACCTCTATATGAACGAGATTATCGACGGGGACCAGCTGCCCATTTATCATACGGCCTATACCCCCTGTTTCAGAAAGGAAGCCGGAAGTGCCGGCAGAGACACCCGGGGCCTTATCCGACAGCATCAGTTCAACAAGGTTGAACTGGTGAAATTCGTCAAGCCTGAAGATTCCTATGATGAGCTTGAAAGCCTTCTGGAAAATGCCGAGGAGGTTCTCAAAAGACTCAAGATTCCGTATCGGGTGGTTCTGCTGTGCTCGGGGGACCTGACAGCAAGCAGCGCCAAAACCTACGATATCGAGGTTTGGATGCCCAGCTATGGCCGCTACCTTGAAATCAGCTCCTGCTCGAATTTTGAAGGCTATCAGGCGAGAAGAGCCAATATCCGTTATCGGGACGCTGAAACAAAGAAGGTAGAGAATCTGCACACCTTGAACGGTTCAGGGCTTGCCGTGGGCAGAACCCTAGCGGCCATCATAGAGAACTACCAGACCAAAGAAGGGACCATCCTGGTTCCTGAGGTTTTGGTGCCTTACATGGGCGGCATCAAGGAAATCAAATAGGAGTCATGAGATGAAATTCAGTGAAATTGAATACAAGAGACCGGATATAGAACAACTTAAAGGCCAAATGACAAAGGCGATTTCAAGAATCGAAGGGGCCCGCAGTGCCCGGGAACAGAATGAGTGGATCACTCACATCAACGAGCTCAGAAAAAGTTATGACACTATGGAAAACCTGTGCTATATCCGTCATTCCATTGATACACAAGAACCCTTCTATGACAAGGAGCAGGATTTTTTCGATGAGTCGGGACCTGAGATTGCCGCAGTGGTTCAGCGCTTCTATGAAGCTGTCCTGGCATCGGAGTTCCTTGATGAACTCAAAACCCTGAGACCCCCCCATTTTTTCAACCTGGCTGAAGTCCGGGTAAAGACCTTCAGTGACACGGTCATGGGAGAAATGCAAAGAGAGAATCAACTCATCAGCAGCTATGATAAAATCATTGCTTCGGCAGAAATTGACTACGACGGGAAGCAGTTGTCTCTGGCGCAGCTGGGCCCCTATTTGACCCACAGAGACAGGGAAATCAGAAAATCCTCCCATGAGGCACTGAATGATTTCATGGCTTCAAGGGAGGATGAATTCGATCAGATTTTTGATGAACTGGTTCACTTGAGACACGCAGTGGCGGTTAAACTGGGGTATCAAAATTATGTGGAACTGGGGTACAAGAGGCTTGCCAGGACGGACTACACCCAGGAAGAAATTGAAAAATTCAGAAATGCGGTGTACCGTGATATCACACCTCTTGGCAATCGACTGATGAAAAGACAGCAGGAAAGAATCGGCGTGGATTCACTGTATTATTATGACCTTGGCTATTCTTTCAAGTCCGGAAATCCCATTCCTTCGGGAGATGACCATGAGATTGTGCAAAGTGCCCTGGAGATGTATAATGAATTGTCTGTGGAAACGGGAGACTTTTTCCAGGAGATGAAAGGTGGCGGGTTCATGGACCTTGCTGCGAAAAAATCAAAGGCGGCGGGAGGGTACTGCACCTTTATCCAGGACTTCAGGATGCCGTTCATATTTTCTAATTTCAACGGGACTTATCATGATGTGACGGTACTGACCCATGAATTCGGCCACGCTTTCCAAGTCTACTCGGGGAGAGAGATTGAAGAAATCGAACTGATCTGGCCGACCTACGAGGCGGCAGAGATTTTTTCCATGGGTATGGAGTTTATCACCTGGCCGTGGATGGGAAAATTTTTTAACCAAGATGAGGAAAAATTCAAATTCATGCATCTGAGCGATGGATTGAAGTTCATTCCCTATGGAACTGCCGTGGATGAATTTCAACACCGGATTTACGAGAACCCTGAGCTGTCCCCCGATCAAAGGAAAAAAATATGGCGGGCGATAGAGAAGAAATATATGCCCTATAGAAATTACAAGGGCAATGCATACCTCGAGGGCGGAGGATTCTGGCACAGGCAGGGACACATTTTTCAAGTGCCCTTTTATTACATTGATTACGCACTGGCTCAAATATCGGCCTTTGAACTGAAGAAAAAATTTCAAGACAATCCCGGTGAAACCTGGCAGGACTATTTGAATATGTGTGCTGTTTCCGGGAGCAGACCCTATAGTGAAATTCTCAGGGCGGGGAAACTTTCAAATCCTTTTGAAACTGATACCATCAAGGACATAATCCGGGATATCGAAATGAGTCTGGATCAGATTGACGATTCCGACTTTTAAATAAGAAAGGCAGGTGTTTTTATGGAGGACAGCAGGGCACCCTCGAATTTCATAAAAAAAATCATCACTGATGATATCAAGGAAGGGAAGCATTCGCAAATCGTGACGCGGTTTCCACCGGAGCCCAATGGCTATCTGCATATCGGTCATGCAAAGGCAATTGTCATCAATTTTGATTTGGCGGATGAATTTGGGGGCAGGACCAATCTCAGATTTGACGATACCAATCCGGAAAAAGAGGATGAAGAATATGTTGAATCCATAAAGAATGATATTTTGTGGCTGGGCTACAAGTGGGACCGGCTTTTGTATGCCTCGGATTATTTCGAAGAAATGTATCAGCGGGCAATGAAGCTTGTAGAAAAAGGGATGGCCTATGTGGATGATTCCGATGCCCAAACCATTTCCAGGCAGCGGGGGACCTTGACGGAACCGGGCATTGAAAACAGCTACAGAAAACGATCCGTGGAGGAGAACAAAGCTCTCTTTGAAGCCATGCGACGAGGGGATTTTGAGGATGGTGCCCGGGTTCTCAGGGCAAAGATTGATATGAACAGCCCCAATATGAACATGAGGGATCCTGTGATTTACCGAATTGCCCACAGGACTCATCATCAGACGGGGGACAAGTGGTGTATTTACCCCATGTATGATTTTGCCCATCCCTTAGAGGATGCCATTGAAGGAATCACCCATTCCCTGTGCTCCCTGGAATTCGAAGACCACAGACCCCTCTATGACTGGTTTGTCGAACACTGTGAAATGGAGGCGGTTCCCAGGCAGATAGAATTTGCCAGGCTTGAAATGACAAACACGGTGATGAGCAAGAGAAAATTGAAGCTTTTAGTGGACGAGGGTATTGTTGACGGATGGGACGACCCCAGACTCCCTACTATTTCAGGGCTCAGAAGAAGGGGATTCACGCCTGAAGCCATCAAGAATTTCGCCAGAGCCATCGGGGTCTCAAAGAGCAACAGCTTGATTGACTATCAGATGCTTGAATACTTTGTCCGGGAGGATTTGAAACTCAAGGCTCCCAGGACCATGGCGGTAATCAATCCCTTGAAGGTGACCATCACCAATTACCCTGTGGACCGCCTTGAGTGGCTGGAGGCAGAAAACAATCCTGAAAACGAAGGACTTGGGACCAGGGCCATCCCATTTTCGAAAGAAATTTACATTGAAAAAGAGGATTTTTCCGTAGCGCCTCCGTCAAAATGGAAGAGACTGGCCCCGGGGTTGGAGGTCAGGCTTCGCAATGCCTATTTCATCAAGTGTGTGGATATGGCACTCAATGACCAGGGAGAAGTCATCGAGCTTTTTTGCACCTACGATCCACAGACAAAAAGTGGCAGTGGCTTCAATGAAAGAAAACCCAATGGCACCATTCACTGGGTTGAAGCCACCCAGGGGCAGCCGGCTGAGTTCAGGATGTATGAACCCATCATTCTCGATGATGAACAAGAGAAGGGAGACAGGGGTTTCCTTGAAAGGGTCAATGAGCACTCACTGAGGATATGCCTGGGCTTTGTTGAATCGGGGATTGTGCAGGCACCGCCCCTTTCCCACTTTCAGTTTATCCGCAATGGCTATTTTTCCAGGGATCCCAATCAAGCCCAGAGACTGGTCTTCAATCAAACCGTTTCACTCAAGAGTTCCTTTAAACTTTGACTTTAAAAAGCGATGTTTCCATGGAAACATCGCTTTCATCGTGTTTTTGTGACAACATTGTGCCATTCTTTATCCGGTGGAATAGCCCTGGGAGGCTTAAAGGGAGTCCACGTAGTCCTTGAGGGCTTTGACCCCGGCTTCAATGGTGGCCATGTCTGTGGCATAGGACATTCTCATAAAATCGTCGTTGCCAAAGGCGATGCCAGGGACATAGGCGACGCGGTGTTTTTCCAGCAGATCATCACAGACCTTCAGTGAAAGACTCTTTTCAGTTGGGAATTTTTCCTTCAATCCACTGATGTCTATGAAAAAATAAAAGGCACCCTGAGGCTCTATGACTGAAATCTCTGGAATTTCCTTGAAGAGCTCCAGCAACCGATCCCTTCTTTGCCAGTAGACTTCAAGCATGGCAAGGGTTTCTTCGTCTGAATTTTCCAGGGCGGTTACGGCGGCCCACTGGGAAATCGTGCTGGGGTGGGAGACCAGGTGGCCCTGAATACTGGTCATGGCCTTAGCCAGTTCGCGGTTGGTCGCGGTGTACCCGATGCGCCAGCCAGTCATGGAAGCTGATTTCGAAAGACCGTTGACAGTGATGGTGAGATCATAGGCCTCCTTGGAAATTGAGGCGATGGCTACAAATTCATGACCGAAATTGATTTTTTCATAGATTTCATCCGCCAGTATATAGATGTCCTTTTCAACAGCGACCTTCACCAGCGCCTTGAGTTCCTCTGCTGTGTACATGGCGCCAGTGGGATTGGAGGGGTTGGTGATAAAAATCATTTTTGTCCTGGGTGTGATGGCCGCCGAGAATTCCTCAGGTGTTATTTTAAAATGATTTTCCTTTTTAGTCTCAACGGTCACAGGGATCCCGCCTACAAGCTTGACCATTTCAGGATAGCTCACCCAGTAAGGGATGGGGATAATCACTTCATCCAGGGGATTGAGAATAGCCATCAGGGCGTTGGTGATGGAATGCTTGGCACCGGATGATACCACAATCTGGTCTGCGTCATAATCCAGCTGGTTGTCCTTTTTAAGTTTTTTGACAATGGCTTCTCTTAGTTCAAGAACCCCGGCGGGGTTGTCGTATTTGGTTTTATTCTCGTGAATGGCCTTGATGGCGGCCTCCTTCACCTTGTCCGGGGTGGGAAAGTCGGGCTCACCGACACCCAGGTTGATGACATCGATTCCCTGCCGCTTCAGAGCTTTGACTTTTGTGGTAATGCCGACGGTATAGGACGGTGTAATTTTAGAGATTCTTTCACAAAGCATAAGATGCCTCCTCTATATATGGTTGAGAACCATTTTATGATAGAATAAGTACACTAGAAATTATATCAGATAAGAGGTTGAAAATGGGAAAAACATCGAGAAAAAAATTTGGCTCTGAACGGGTCAGTTATCTCAAAGTGGGAGCGGTTTTGATACTGACGGTCTGGCTCATGAATTTCACTATCAGAGTCCTGCAGAATCATAACCCCTATATTGCAAGCTGGGCGGGTCTGGGGATTGTCTTGCTGGGGATGATTTATCTGTATTACATTATTTTTTATGCCATGGCCGAGTATGTCTACAAGATTATCTACAGTGATTTGATTGTTGAACGTGTTATCAGTAAAACCAATCACACCACCTATAGCATTGATTTCAAAAGCATCAAGAGATTTGTTCCCTACAAGCAGCGGGATGAAAAAATCAAAATCAAAAGAAGAAATTATTACGTCAAAAGCAGGGACAGGGACAAATGGTTCCTTTTGGAGTTCATCCACGACGGTGAACTGATTCGTCTGGTCATCCAGCCGGGAAACGGGATGGCAAAATCCATTGCGCAGAGGGTGAGTGATCATGCGGATTGAAGACGGACTCAAGAAAATTGCCTCAGAGCGGCTCATATCCTTTCATATGCCGGGCCATAAAAACGGAAGGCTTGTGTCTTCCTTTTTTGCCAATCCCTTTTTATATGACATTACAGAAATTCCCGGGGCGGACAATCTCCATGAACCGAGGGAGATTATCAAAAATACCCAGGAGGCCTTGAGAAGATACTATGGGAGTCAAAAATCCTATATTCTGGTAAATGGTTCAACCAGTGGGATTTATGCGGCGGTCATGGCTTCGGCCAGCCCGGGTGAAACGTTGATTGTCTCAAGAGAAAGCCATCGGAGCATTTACAGCGCTCTGATGCTTGGGGGCATCCAGGCCTCTTATATATATCCCGAAAGTGATGACCATTCCGGCGCCAATCTGGAAGTCACCCTGGAAAAGGTCAAAGAGGCATTTGAAAAGACTCCCGGGGCCAAGGGCCTTGTGATTACAAGTCCGACGTTTTTGGGAATCCTGAGTCCTGTAAGGGAGATTGCCGATTATCTTCATGGACTTGACAAGATTCTGATTGTCGACGAGGCCCATGGCGCCCACCTTAAAATGATGGGTCAGAATCATCAGGGCAGTCTTTGCCAAGGCGCTGATCTGGTGATTCATTCTCTTCACAAGACCCTGCCGGTGCTGACCCAGGGCTCGGCCCTTCATTTGAATTCCCACCGGGTGGATCAGGACAAACTGGAGAGCCTCCTCAATATCCACCAGACTTCCTCGCCCTCCTATGTGATTATGGCATCGCTGGACCTGGGACTGAAGCTGATGGAGGAAGAGGGAGATGTCCTGGGAAAGGCCCTCTTGAATCACATCGATGACTTTAAAACGGCAATGGCCGGGCATCCATACCTTCAGTTGCTGACCCATCCGTCCCAGGACCTGACCCGGCTGGTTCTCGTGAACCGCAGGGGGAAACGGACGGATTTCAATCGCCTGGAAACCCTGCTGAGAAAAGAATACCGCATCCAGGCAGAGTATTCCTATGACAAGGGACTGGTGCTGATTACTGGTATCGCAAATACCCGGGAGGATTTCACAGCTCTCAGTGACGCTTTATGGGCGGTTGATTTTGAGAAACTGATAAATCCGAGGGATTATGGTACAATTAAGTATATCCGGCCTGACGGCAGGAAAAGTCTGCGGGAGGCTTTTTACTCCAGGCTGACGTGGGTTCCTCTTTCCAAGGCAGAGGGACTGGCATCGGCTCGAATGATAATTCCCTATCCTCCGGGGATTCCGCTGATTGTACCGGGAGAGGTTTTCTCCGGGGCGGTCATTGAAAGAATCCATCAGATGATTGCACTTGAGTACAATGTCCTGGGAATCAAAGAAAAAAATCGCCTTGTATCCGTAGCGGTGATTGAGGAGGAAAACTGATTTGGCTAAAGAAATTTTCGAGTGGATCAAGTCCATTGTGTTTGCACTGGTCATCGTTCTGATTTTCAATCTGTTTTTTGGAATCACAACAGTTTATAATACGTCAATGGTTCCCACCCTTGTAGAGGGCGACATGGTGTTTGTCAGTAAAATTGCTGGAATATCCCATGGCGACATCATTACCTTTGAAACGGAA
This sequence comes from delta proteobacterium ML8_F1, assembly GCA_002029975.1. Taxonomy (GTDB): domain Bacteria; phylum Bacillota; class Clostridia; order Peptostreptococcales; family Acidaminobacteraceae; genus ML8-F1. Next base: position 39,887 of record LQBE01000054.1, read on the forward strand.
ATAACCCTCTCCCAGGCAGATTTGAATACCCTGAGCCCCATCAAGAGAATTTTTGTCAGTGACGACACCCATAAGAATTTAATTAAAAGAATTATCGGGATGCCTGGAGACAAGGTGGATATCATTGACGGCAAGGTATTTGTCAATGACCAGCTCATGATTGAGGATTATATCGACTCCGGAACCAACGGCAATACGCATATTGAAGCGGTTCCTGAGGACAAATTTTTTGTGATGGGCGACAACCGTCTGGTCAGTCTGGATTCCCGAAGTGAAATTATCGGACTCATCGACAAGGAAAAGATTATCGGGGTTGCAGTATTCAGATTCTGGCCGCTTCTTGAATTCACACTTTTATAGGAGGAGATTTCAAATGAAAATGATTCTGGTAATTGTCCACGACGAAGATTCCCATAATTTGATCAGGGAACTCTCCGAGAAGGATTATGGGGTCACGAAACTTTCTTCAACGGGGGGATTTCTGAAAATGGGCAATACAACCCTTTTGATTGGCGTCCCATCCGAAGAGGTTCAAGGGGTGCTCGACATCATTGAAAAAACCTGCAAAACCCACAAGGAAATGGTCTCGCCGACGCCGATCATGGGGGATACGGGTTACGTGCCGATTCCCATGGAGGTCAATGTGGGAGGGGCCACTGTGTTTGTTTTGGATGTTTCACAACACCACAAATTCTGATGAGGCAAAGGATGTTTGAGGGAATTTTGGGCCATGAGGCGCAAAAAAATGAGATACTGAAACAAATGGAGGAGCACAAAATCTCCCACGCCTACATTTTCGAGGGGATTTCCGGAATTGGGAAGAGTCTTGTAGCAAAATCCTTCGCCAGGGGGATTCTGTGTGATGCTTCCGTGTATGCCTGTGGAGAGTGCCGTTCCTGTCGATTGTACAAGGCACAGACCCATCCGGACTACCTGGAAGTCATCGACGAGAAGTCCGTCAAGGTAAAAGATATCCTGGAAGTTTCCGAATTTCTCAGGACGAAACCAATTTTGAGCCGCTACAAGGTCGTACTGATCAGGGATGCCCATAAAATGACCACGGGAGCCCAGAACAAGCTTCTAAAAATTTTTGAGAATCCTCCGGCATACGTTGTCATCATTCTTGTAGTGGATAACATGGACCTTGTCCTTGATACGGTCCAGTCCCGGGGATACAGAATATACTTCAAAGAGTTGACCGAAAAAAACATCCAGGATTTTTTGCAAGTTCACTATCAACTGAGCCAGGAGGAAATGCTTTATAGTGTGAGATTTTCCCAGGGTTCAGTCGCCAGAGCCGCTGCTATTGCCGGGGCCATGGATACTCAAAACCTGATTGGTTATCCGGAGCGGATATTCAACGCTATTGTCGGGAATGACCCCTATCAGAGCCTGAAACTGCTTCAAGAGGTATCCTCCGCCCCTGAATTGATTGAATATTTGTTGACTTGGATTAGAGATATCAGTATATTAAAGGAAAGTCCGGATACTGGGGTTTTCAATGAGAGTCGCCTGAATGCATTGAGAAGTCATGCTGTTGAATTTGACACCCCGGTTTTGATGAATTTTGCTGAAATTCTTGAGAAGGGAAAACGCATGATAGCCGGAAATATCAATCCAGTAGTCAGCTTGAACTACTGTTTATTGAAGATACAGGAGGAATATTATGAGTTTAGTCGTAGGCGTGAGATTTAAAAAAGCAGGAAAAATCTATTATTTTGATCCCAAGGGATTGGATATAAAACCAGATGACCCGGTAATCGTTGAGACTTCCAGAGGTCTCGAGTATGGCAAGGCTGTTATTCCGATAAGGGAAATTGACGATTCGGATATCATACAGCCCCTCAAAAAAGTCATCCGGAAAAGTACACCGGATGATGACTTGAAAAATACAGAGAACCAGTACAAGCAAAAGGAAGCCTTTGGAATCTGCCAGGAGAAAATAAAAAAACACCGGCTGGAAATGAAGCTGATTGATGTGGAATATACCTTCGACAACAACAAAATCATCTTTTATTTCACGGCGGATGGCAGGATTGACTTTAGAGAGCTTGTCAAGGATCTGGCGGGTATTTTCAGGACGCGGATAGAACTCAGACAAATCGGCGTCAGAGATGAAGCAAAGATTGTCAATGGCATCGGGCAGTGCGGACTTCCCCTTTGCTGCGCCAACTGGCTGGGCGACTTTCAACCGGTTTCCATAAAAATGGCGAAGGACCAGAATCTTTCATTGAGTCCGACCAAGATTTCAGGCATCTGCGGTAGGTTGATGTGCTGTTTGAAGTATGAGCATGAAACCTATGTGGAACTCAAGAAGGGCCTGCCTGAGAAAGGGAAATTCATCAACACGAAAAAAGGCAAGGGAAAAGTCATCGATGTCGATATTTTTTCCCAGAGAGTTCAGATATTATATGTTTCAGACCAGGACAATGTGGACAATGAGGTTGTGTGGTACTCAAAGGATGAAATCAAAAAGATTAGAAAATAGAGCTTCTCACTGTAGAAGCTTTTTTTTGGAGGCATTCAATGACAGAAATTTTCGAGGGTGAGGTTGTCGATGACCTGCAAAGGGACGGCCTTAAAATCATCCAGAATCAGGAGTATTTCAAATTCGGTATCGACGCCGTACTTTTAAGTTATTTCTTCAGAATCAAAAAAGGTGGCGTTGCAGTGGATTTTGGAACCGGTACGGGAATACTGCCCTTGCTGCTGAGTGCCAAAACCCAAGCCGGAAAAATTATCGGCGTAGAAATTGACCCGGTCATGGCTGATATGGCCACCCGGAGCGTAGAGATGAACCGCCTTGAAAACCGCATCCTCATAAAAAACTGCGATATAAAGACTGTTTCCCTTGAGCTGGGGAGGCATACGGTGGACGCCGTGGTGTGCAATCCCCCCTATTTTAAAATCAGTGAGGGGATTCAAAACCCCAATCCAAACAAAGCCCTGGCCAGACACGAGGTGCGGGTCACCCTCGAGGATATCATCCGGGAGGCTCAGTTGATTCTAAAGCCAGGTGGCAACCTCTATATGATTCATCGACCCGGCCGACTGGCAGAGATGATCACCCTTCTCCATGAGTATGGTCTTGAACCCAAGGAGATTCAAATGATCAGTCCGAAGGTCCACAAGCCACCGAATATGTTTCTGATACGCGCCAACAAGGGAGGCGCCAGGGAACTGAGATTCCTTCCCCACCTTGTTGTCTACAATGACCAGGGGGAATTCACCAGGGAAATTCATCAAATCTATAAAGAGGTCAACATAACGGTTTTTAAATAATAAGGAGATGGACCAATGGGAAAACTGATACTCATTCCTACCCCCATCGGCAATTTGCAGGATATCACCTTGAGGGCCCTGAAAACCCTTGAAGAGGTAGACTTGATTGCGGCTGAAGATACGAGACACAGTCTCAAATTACTCAATCACTTCGGCATTAAAAAGCCGATGATCAGTTATCATCAACATAACCAAAAAAGTGCCGGCGAAAAAATTCTGGCCCTGATAGCCGAGGGAAAGACCGTGGGTCTTGTCACAGATGCAGGCATGCCCGGGATATCAGATCCCGGGAGTGAAATTGTATCCCAGGGCATTGCTGCAGGAATTGCAATCGAGGTGCTTCCCGGACCCTCCGCATTTATCCTGGGACTGGTTCTTTCTGGATTCGATACCAGGGAATTTCACTTCATCGGATTTCTGGAAAGAAAAAAAAAGGCCAGAGAATCCCAACTCACAGCCATCAAGGCCTTTCCTTTTACCACGGTGCTTTATGAAGCACCCCATCGAATCATGCAGTTGCTGGAGGAACTCCATTTTCATATGGGGTCCAGGGAAGTCACCCTGGCCAGAGAACTGACTAAAAAATTCGAGCAGGTGATACGGGGTCCCCTGGATGAAGTTATCAAGAAGATGAAGGAGCAGTCTCCAAAGGGTGAATTTGTGGTGGTGATTGCCGGTACTCCCGAAGCCGGGCCTGAGGAATCAGGAATTTCAATCAAGGCAGAGCTCGAACTGGAGATGGCATCAGGATATTCGAAAAAGGAAGCCATTGAAAGGGTGGCGGGTCATCGTGGAATTCCCAAAAAAGAGGTCTACAAAGAGGCCATCAAAATAAATAAAACCTTGTGATATGATTCCACAAGGTTTGAGTCCCTATTTCATGGCTGAAATTTCGGCGAGACAATCAGGACAAATGTTTTTTCCCTTTATATTTCTGACACCCTTTGCCTGGCCACAGAAGATACATGCTGGTTCATATTTTTTTAAAATGATGGTGTCTGAATCAACATAAATCTCAAGTGCATCTTTCTCCCCAATTGAAAGATTTCTTCTGAGTTCGATGGGTAAAACTACCCGACCCAACTCGTCAACTTTTCTGACGATACCGGTTGATTTCATGTGGACCTCCTTTTTTTTT
>LQBE01000054.1:44373-107602 GCA_002029975.1 delta proteobacterium ML8_F1
TGTCTATAAAAAATGGAAATTGCTACTTAAGATGTAAAAACTACCCGGTAGAAGGGTTGATCGAATTGTAAGTTTTCACGCAAAGTAACTCCCCCTCAGAAATTTCAAAAAGTGCGGGGGAGTCAAAAGTGTGCTTTAGGTATTTAGTCGATTTCCTTGGAATTTGTCTCGACAGGTTTGTCTTTTTTCTCTTCTTTGGAAAACCGCTCTTTGATGTGCTTGACATTGGTCATTTTTTCGGTAATATTAGCAAGATTTTCCACTGTGCCATTGAAGGCAGCCACATCCTTGGCCAGGTTTTTTGAAAGGCTGTCAAAATTCTTGGTAATCCCTGGCGCCGTCTTGAGGATCTCATCGATATGATCTCGATTGTCTTCCAGGACTTTATTGATGTCTCGCAGGGACATAAAAATCCGTCTAAGAATAAAGATTATATAAATGAGCACAATAATCAAGGCAGCCCAGAGGGCAAATTTCCCCAAATCATTCAAGGTGAATACGATCTGTGTATTCATTTTGATCACTCCAATTCTATATCTTTATTATAGAACAATTTTCATCCGGGAACAAATAACTATTTTTTCTTTTTCGGGGACATGTGAATCGAGGTTTCTGTGATACCGTTGACAGCTTCCATAAAGGCTTCTGAGAGGGTAGGATGGGCATGAATCGTATGGGCGATGGCCTTGACATCCAGATCGTTGTTGATGGCCAGGGCGGCTTCATGGACAATGTCCGAGGCATGGGGGCCCATGATATGGACGCCGAGGATCTTTTTGGTTTCCTCGTGGGCGACGACTTTAATAAAGCCGTCGGTGTTTCCCATGGAAAGTGATTTGCCATTGGCGGCAAAAAGGAATTTGCTGCTGGTGAAGGGGATTCCTTTTTCCACAGCCATTTCCTCAGTCATCCCTACATAGGCGATTTCGGGCTCAATGAAAACGCAGTCGGGGACAACGTCAAAATTCGTTGACGGACTGTGTCCGAGAAGGCCCTCAACCGCATCAATGGCCTCATGAGAAGCGACATGGGCGAGCATTAAACCCCCGATGGCATCGCCAACGGCTAAAATTCCCGGGACATTGGTTTCAAACCGCTCATTGACGGTGATTCCCTTGGAAGTATAGGCAACACCGGCTTTTTCGAGGGCAAGGTTATCGTAGTAGGGTCTCCTGCCGGTAGCCATGAGGAGGTATTCCGCTTCCAGGATGGTTTCCTTCTCCTTTTTTTTGTCAAAAACAGTGATAGACAGCCCATCTTTAGCTTTGGCAACGGCCTTGACCCGGGTGTCCTTGAGGATAGTAAGGCCTTGTCGTTTGAGGATGGGCGAAAGCCGCTTCTGGATTTCCGTATCAATGCGCTTGAGGAGTGTCGAGGAAATCACGGTGACCTCAGTGCCCATGGCATTGAAGATTGAAGCGAATTCGATGCCGATTACGCCGCTGCCTGCGATGGCGAGACTTTTCGGAAGTTCTTTGAGTTCCAAGAGCTCATCGCTGGTGATGACCTTGTCCAGATCGATTCCTGGAATTTCAGGTCGTGTCGGGACAGAGCCCGTGGCGATGACAATCTGTTCCGACTCCAGATCGATTTCTCCCTGGGAGGTCTTCACACGCAGCTTCGACGATGAGACAAAGGAGGCTTCACCCTGGATCACTTCCACACCGTAATCTCTGAGCAGCTGTTCCACCCCTCTTACGAGCTGGTTCACCACCTGGTCTTTCCGGGCCATGATTTTTGCAAAGTCAATGGTATAGTCAGAGACACTGATTCCAAAATCATCTATGTGGCTCAGGGTGTTGAGGATTTCTGCATTCTTGAGCAGGGCTTTTGTGGGAATGCAGCCTCTGTTCAAGCAGGTACCGCCAATGTCAGCCTTTTCTATCAGGGTAACCTTGGCTCCGAGCTGTGCCCCCCGGATAGCACCGACATAGCCTGCTGTGCCGCCGCCGATAATAATCAGTTCTTTTTTCATAAAGCGACCTCCTTGTAAGTTAGAAAATTTGAATTGGAAGCGTTGTCAGAAAATTTTCCAGCCATTGCCATGACGGCTTATCCTTGAAATGGCATGAACCTCTTTTCTATTTTACTAACAACAGCAGATAAATGGAAGAAAAACAGCAATAAAAAGCTGAATCCATTTTCCGGATTCAGCTTCCAGGACACATTGCTTCAGACAGTGACAGGATTAATGCATCTGTTCTCCGTTGTTGATTTCAATCTGCCCTTCAAAGACATAAGCGTTGTTAAGGGCCAGGACATTTCTAAAAAAACTGATGGGGACGAAGGTGCGACCATTGATGATGACAGGTGCAGTTCCCAGGGAATGCTGGTTGCCTCCGGCGTCCCGGTAAAGATCCCTGCCAACAGGAACGATGATTTTTCCATCAATAAGGACTTCCCGTTTTTTTTCATCCCAGGAGACCGTTAGTTCCAGGGCTTCAGCAATAGCTCTCAAGGGAAGCATGACATAGCCTTCAGCGTTGAAAAAAGGCCTGGGAGTTTCAATGATTTGATCTTCTACAACAATCGGCATTTCCTCTACTTTGAGAGTATAGATAGTATTTTCGTTTTCCGTCAACACGACAATTTCCAGTGGCGTGGTTTGAGCGGGAATACTTTTGGTGGCAGCCCCATAGGTGACAACGAGGTTGTGACAGGCGATATCTCCCTCGAAGGGCCTGCCGAAACGATCGGTGACGGGGAGGTCGTCGGTAGGATTGAGTTTAAGGGTCTTGTCAGAGCTAATTAGTTCCTCCGAGAAATAATCAACTGTGACCTGTCTGGAGGCCTCTTTTACGACCACCACCTCGGCAGGATACCGGGGGGGATAAATCAGGGTGATAGGGACATCTGATTTTAAAAAGCCCTCAACTTCAGCACCGGCTTCAAGGGCATCTCCATTGACAAGGTAGGTTTCATCCTCAATCACAAGATAAAACATTCCGTGTGTTTCATGGGTTACTTCCAGGATAGTGGTGGAATTTTCCTCATCTTCAATGGTTTTGACAATTCCTGAAAATGAGACATAAGCCGGGGTTTCTTTCTCTGCACCAGCCACAGGCAGTGAAAGCGCCAGGGAGGGCATCAGGGCGCTGAAAACAATCATTACGCTGATTGTCAGAAGCATTGAGATTTTTTTTGTAGTCTTTTTCAAGGCTATTACCTCCTGTAAAATAGGGTTCAGGCTTTAGACGACAGACAGTTCAGTTTAGTTCACTTAATTGTCGAGAGTCCTACAAAACGTCGCCTTAAAAGCCCCCACTTCAGCCAGGGGTGATGCCAGTCGACGGTCTCGATATTTTGCCATAGTTTATTCTATTAGGACAATGTTTGATAAAGGACCCTTGTGAGAGCTGTCAAATCGACAAAAAAATGCTTGACAGCTGTGAAAATGAAAAAAATGAGAAATAAAAGAACATTGCCGCTTCAGGATTTTTAGAAGCGGCAATGTTCATGAATCCTTTTATTGGGTGGTGTCAGGGTTCAGGACCTGATGCAATAGTGTGTATTAAACCATAATGATATCAGTATTGTTGTGCTATTTGATTTTCTCATTTGACTCTAAAAGCGTCGGAGTCAGGGCATTTTTGGCCTCAAAGATGAGAATAACCGCCAGGATGAAAAGTGCAATTGGGAAAAAGAGTAGTACTGGATTTGATAGATTGGCAAACATAAGAAGTACCAGTGCCAGGAGTGTTACTGTAAACATGAACACGATGGGGATGACAGCCATGGTGTAGTTTTTTCCTTCTTTTTTTAGCCAGAGGGCCAGGGTAAGGAGTGTCAAGGCGGCCAATAACTGGTTGGCTGAACCAAAGAGCGGCCATATAGAACTCCATCCGTTAAAGGCCAAGGCACCACTAATGACAACGGTTATGGTGGTGGCTACAAATTTGTCACTCATCAGATTTGTGAGATTTGAAGTGGAGACATCTCCAGTGGGGTCCACCTCAAAGAACTCCTGGAAAATGAATCTGGCCAGGCGTGTGGCAGTATCAAGCGTGGTTAGGGCAAAGGCTGAGATTGAGAGGGTTACAAAAGTTTTTGCAATAGAGAAACTTATACCCATGGATGCAATAAAGGTTCCCAGACCATCAGCAAAAACATTCAGAGCTCCGCCGGTGCCCATTAATTCGGTAAGCCTTCCCTGGGAAATATATGCGGCGGACAGGATGGCCAAGGTAGCTAGAACACCTTCTATCAGCATGCCTCCGTAACCAATCAGTTGGATATCCGATTCATTATCAAGCTGTTTTGAGGTAGTCCCAGAACCGACAAGGGAATGGAATCCGGAGATAGCGCCACAGGCCACTGTGATGAAGAGAATGGGAAACATGAAATTGTTGCCGACCTTGAAACTCGTAAATGCGGGAAGTTGAATCTCTGGTCTCAAAAAAACAAGACCTAGAATACCACCTGCCAGCATGGCATACAGGATGAAGGAGTTGAGATAGTCCCTTGGCTGAAGCAGAATCCAGACGGGGGTCACCGAAGCAATGAATATGTAAAGCAGTAAAATGATCATCCAGGTTTGTACGCTGAGGAGCAGTGGGAACCTTACTCCAGCCCAGATGATGGCAATCATGAGAACAACTCCGATGATGGTACCCATGGTCAGATTCATGCCACCTTTGTAGACCATCAAACCGAAGGCGACGGCAAGGAATATGAAAAGCATGGAAGCGGTTGCTGCTGAGGGAGTGGCTACGAAAGAAAGGGAGACGATGTTGACGAAGGCGGCGATGATCAGAATCAGGGTCAACCAGGCAAAAACTGCAAACAATTTCTTCCCCTTCCTCCCCATGGTTTCCCCGATGACTTCTCCAATGGACTTTCCATCATGTCTGACAGAAGCAAAGAGAGACCCCATGTCGTGAACGCCACCAAAGAAAACTGATCCAATAACAATCCAGAGTAGAACCGGGAGCCATCCGAACATGGCGGCGGTGATTGGGCCGATAATCGGTCCGGCTCCTGAAATGGACGCGAAATGATGACCCAGCAGGACTGGTGCCTTTGCAGGCACAAAATCAACCCCGTCGGTTTGCGTATGGGCAGGGGTTTTTCTCTGTGGATCCAGCCCCCATTGTTTCGAAAGCCATGCGCCATAAGTGGTGTAGGCTGCCAAAAAAGCGATGATGACGAAAATGATTAAGTAAAGCGAGTTCATTAGTAATGCCTCCTTTAGAACGATGTATTTAAAAAATTTGCCACCCAATAGCAACCTCTAAGAGGTTAAGGACCTAATTAAGCAAAAAAAAATAATTAACAGTTATATATTAATGTTGACAGTCAGGCGGAGGTATTTCAAGTTAAATTTCACTAATATGGATAATTTTAGTGTTTTGCAGTTGTGTTTTTGTATCCCTCAAGGCGTGAAACCCTGAATACATTCAACAAAAGCTCTGTGGGTAATCTCACAGAGCTTTTGCTGAATGGGTCTAGGCATCTTGAAAGTATTCGGCTATGGAATCAATTGTATTTTTTCTGATATCGGAGTCAATCAGGGGAATCCTGATCAGTCGCTTGTTGGGAAAGGTCTTTTCAATGATTTCGAGATACAGTTTTTCCTGTTCCTTCTTTTTCTTCCAGAAGGGGTTGTCGAGCTCCTCCGGGAGGATGCGATTGATGACAAGGGCTTCTACGGGGAGATTGAATTTCTCCAGCTGAGCAATTGCCTTTTTGGTTTCTTCAATAGCCAGCTGTTCCGGGTTCAAAACAAATCTCAGGGCGAGGGCATTGCCGTCAAGGAGTATTTTCTTGATTTCACCAAAGCGTTGCTGCCGTTTTTCAAGAATCTCAAGAACCGGGTCCTTCTCGTCGTATTTTTTGCTGAGCATCCGGTTCATCCCCACAATGCTCTTTCGTTTTTTGATCAGTGAAGCCATCCAGTTTTCCAGGAGGCCCGGAAGGGTCAGGAGTCTCAGGGTATGACCTGTGGGCGCTGTATCAAAAATCATCACATCATATTCTTCGAATTTCTCTATGATGATTTCCGCCATTTTGTCGAATAGCGCCGATTCATGGGTTCCGGGTGAAACCATGGCGGCATCAAGTTGGGTGTTGATTTCATCAATGATGACATTGGATAGAATGGTTTTCATATTCTGCCGGATTTTATTGATGTACAGTGATGCTTCGTACTCCGGATCGATTTCTAAGCCATAAAGGTTGTCTCTGACTTTGGTAATATCCTTGCCGATTTTCATTTCCAGTACATCGGAAATCGAGTGTGCGGGATCAGTTGAAATGAGCAGGGTTTTTTGTCCGTTGGCGGCAAAATGGATACTGTTTGCCGTAGAAGAAGTGGTTTTGCCCACACCTCCCTTGCCACCGTAAAAAATTGTTTTGGCCATGTGTGATCTCCCTTCTTAAGGATCTAAATCGTAGTCTGCCCAACGCTCTTCCCAGACACTCTTTCGGTTCATCATCCGCTTGTCCCAGTCATTGATTTCATCATTGAGATAGGGTAGAAGTTCAAGTGTGTAGTAGCTGATGGGTAGAGGGATACCCAGCAAATCCGAGTAGCAGATCAAGAGGAAGTTGTCCATCTCAATGCGGGCTTCGGTTTGCAGCAGTTCATAGGCTCTTCCCTTGAAGTCTGTCGCCCCTTGAAAGAAGAGTTTGAAGTTTTCAATAAAATTCTTTAAAGCGTTCATGGTTTTCACCTTCTAAAAAGAGAGAAGCCAAAGCTTCTCTCCTTTAATAGTTTTGCAAATGGGCTTTGTTATTCCTTGATTTCTTTTGGAATGACTTTGAATGCCTTTTGTGATTCGAGGATCAGGACAATAGCCAGTACAAAGAGAGCTACCGCAAAGAACAGCAGCAGTGGGTTGGTCAGGTTCTGGATCATGAGCAGAACCAGGGCCACCAGGGTTACGGCAAACATGAAAGCCATGGGATAGCTGGCCATTCGGTATTCTTTTCCGGTTTGCTTGAACCAGACAGCTAGGGCCAGAAGCGTAAGGGCTGCAAGCAGCTGGTTGGCGGAACCGAATATGGGCCAGATTCTTGTCCAGCCACTGAAGGCCAAGAAGCCGCCAAGGACTACAGTAATCAAGGTTGCCACATATTTGTTGGTCATGATATTGGCAGCTGCGGCAGCATTCGGATTCTTTTCAGGATCCACTTCGAAGAACTCCTGGAAGATGAAACGTGCCAGACGGGTTGCCGTATCAAGAGAAGTGAGAGCAAAGGCAGAGACAGCCAGGGTGACAAAAGTCTTGGCCAGTGCGAATTCAACGCCAAAGGCGGCCATGAAGGTTCCCAGACCAGTTGCGAAAACGTTGACAGGGCCGCCGGCTCCTGACAATTCACCGAGCTGTGCCTGGGTGATGTAGGCGGCGGTGATAATGGCGAGAGTTGCGAGAACTCCCTCAATCAGCATGGCGCCGTAGCCCACAAGTTTCACGTCTTTTTCAGAATCCAGCTGCTTTGAGGTGGTACCGGATCCCACCAGGGAGTGGAAGCCGGAGATGGCGCCACAAGCGATGGTTACAAAAAGCATGGGGAACATCAGATTGTAGGTGCTTGGAGCAAAAGAAGTCACAGCAGGAAGCTGGATGGCGGGTCTCATGACTAAAAGACCAATGATTCCGCCGGCAAGCATTGCGTAGAGCAGGAATGAATTGAGATAATCACGAGGTTGCAGGAGAATCCAAACCGGAGTGACAGAAGCGATGAAAATGTAGATAATCATCAGAACCATCCAGTTTTGAGCGGACAAGGCAATGGGGAACTGAACTCCCAGCCAGATGGAAAGAGCCATCAAGGCAACCCCTACCACAGTACCGATTCCAAGGTTGACATTGCCTCTGTAAACGACCATACCGAAACCGATGGCCAGAAGGATAAACAATAATGACGCTGTAGCTGCGGAAGGAGAGGCGACAAAGGCATTGGCAACGATGTTGGTAAAGGCGGCGACAACTAGAATAAGTGTCAACCAGGCAAACACGGCAAAGAGTTTCTTTCCTTTTGAGCCCATGGTGTCTCCGATGACTTCACCGATGGATTTTCCTTCGTGCCTGACTGAAGCGAAGAGCGATCCCATGTCATGAACGCCACCAAAGAAGATTGACCCGAGAACTATCCAGAGCATTACCGGAAGCCAACCAAAGGCCGCTGCGATAATGGGGCCGTTGATGGGACCGGCGCCTGCAATGGAAGCAAAGTGATGGCCCAGGACGACTGGCGCCTTTGCGGGCACGTAGTCTACGCCGTCGGTCATGGTGTGGGCAGGTGTTTTGATTGATTCATCGACCCCCCACTTTTTGGTCAGCCATGCGCCGTAGGTTGCGTAGGCCACAATAAAGGCCACGAGTGATCCTACGATTAGAAATACTGAATTCATTCTTTTCCCTCCTTTAGGAATTTGAAATTTTCCAAAATTTCTTGGAAATTCTTCTTGTCCCTGTTGCCAAATCTATTGGTATAAACCTCCTTGGAGGCGGGGACCAAAATTACGATTTTCAACTTTGTCCAGCCGTTGAGGCCAAAGGCGAAATTCTTGAGGTAATTGGTTTTCCGTTTCAGATAGCTTACGGTTTCTGCGGAGGGGGATTCCTTCGCAATCAGAAAATAGGTAATATAGGTTTCCATGTGTTCTTCGTCAATTTTCGAGTAGAAATCGACAATTCTCTTGGTCATGGCAAGAAGCTGCTCCAGATTCTCCCGGGTGACAGTGTCCATGGTCTTGTAAAATAAATGATCGTAATTGGAATAGGAATAATACTCCAGTTTCTTGGACATGAGATATTTGGAATTCCTGGCATAAAAATGACCATAAAAATCAAACTCCCAGTCCTCTACGGAATAGGGGGATTCGATATCGTAATTATTAGTCAAACTTTTAATCATATAGTCACGAAATGCATCATAGATCATAAATTCACCTCACTTGAATTATATACCATGGGTTTGCAAACTGGAACCTATTGGAATCAATGGCCAGGATTGAAGGTTGAATTGTACATTTTTCCTAGTAAATTGACATGATTTCCTTGAAACTGTTGGAGTTGGAACGGGCCACAGGAATCAATTCCTCGTAGTGCTTCATTTTGAGGATGAAGCTGCGTTCAGTAGGTTCGATTTTTTCAATGAAATTGATGTTTACAATGAAACTCCGGTGGGTTCTGAAAAAATACGGGTAGTCGATATGTTCCTCAAGGGCTAGCAGTGTGCCCGGGAAGCTGTAGGTTTTGTCAAGGGTGTGAAGAATCACGGTGCCATCCTCCGATTTGATATAAATGACAGACTCGAAGCGGACGGGGACGAAATAACCGTTATTGTAGACCGAGATGAAATCTTTTTTATTGCGGATGGTTGAGAGCATTCTTTTGATGTTTTCCTGATAGAGGGGCTTTTCCATCTGCAGGGCCTTGTGAAGGGCTTGATTCAGACGCTCCTGGCTGGTGGGTTTCAGAAGATAATCCACCGCATTGATATTGAAAGCATCAATGGCATATTTGTCATAGGCTGTCACAAAAATAATTCTTGTGTCAGGGTAGCTTTCCAGAATCATCTCTGCGATTTCCAGGCCGGATTTCTTGGGCATCTCAATATCTAGGAAAATCAGGTCTGCCTGATGGTGCTTGAGGTATTCAATCAGTGTCATGGGGTTGGTGAAGGTGGCAGAGATTTCGATGTCGGAATAGCCCGACAGCAGAAATTTCAATTCTTCTATAGCCAGCACTTCATCATCCAGAATGAGAATTTTATGCATAAATCTTGTCTCCTAAAGGAATTTCTATTCTTACTGTGGTGCCCTGGTAGGGCTTGCTCATGATCTTGAGGCCGTGATGTTCTCCATAAATCGTCTTGAGTCGCTTGTGGGTATTGATAATCCCGACAGAAGTTTTTGAATAATTGTCTGCAAGGAGTTTTTCTATGGTGTCGGGGTTCATGCCGATGCCATTGTCGGAGACCTCAATCATGAGCGTATCAGTATTTTCCTTAAAGGTAATAATGATTTTTCCTCTTTCTCTGAGGGAGAAGATACCGTGTTTGATGCTGTTCTCTACAAGAGGCTGAACAATAATGGGGGGGACCCGTATTCCGAGGTCGGCGTCAATGTGGTACTCAATCTCAAGGTTGTCCTGATAACGGGCTTTTTCAATTTCAAGGTAGGATTTCACCTGGTTGAGTTCCTTCTCCAGGGTGACTTCCTCCTCCATCAATGTGAGATTGTGTCTGAAATAGTCGGCAAGATTGACAAGTTGTCTTCTGGCATTGTCGGGGTCGATGCGCACCAGAGAGTTGATGGTATTCAGGGCATTGAATAAAAAATGAGGATTGATCTGTGCCTGGAGAGCCTTGAGCTCGGTCATGGCCAGCAGCTTTGTCTGATTTTCCAGCTTGCTGAGTTCCAGCTGCGTTGAGAACAGAGAGGCCAGGCCCAGAACCAGTTCGAGGTCTACCTGACGGATCTCGGATTTTTTTGCATTGTAGAATTTCAAGGTTCCAATGGTCTGGTTGTTGATTTTAAGAGGTGCGATAACCGCCGCCTGAAGGGTGCAGTCCCTGCGGTCGCAGCCTATCTCGCTTTTGTCCAGGGCGATTTTGTAGGTGCCGGTTTTCAGGACTTCCTTTGTAAGGGTGGTGTGGATCAGGTCATTGGTCAGATGGTGGTCGCTGGAGGCGCCGTAGTGGGCGAGGATTCTCTTGTTGTCTGTGATGGCGATGGCGTCCACTTTGGCCACCTCGTGAATAATGCGGGTAGTCTGCTCGGCAGCTGCCACCGTTAGCCCCTTGCTGAGATAGGGCAGGGTTTTATTGGCGATTTTCAGAGCCATCTGGGCTCTGAAAGCGGCCTGGGCATCGTTCTGTTTTTTGATGTTCTCAATGATGGCGATAATGATGGCGATACCCACTGAATTGATGACAATCATGGGAAATGCTATGATTTCAACCAGGGCAAAGGCATCCTCCACGGGTCTGGCTGTGAGAATAATGATGACCATTTGAAGAAACTCCGTTACCAGTCCCACAACAAAAGCAAAGGCGACTTTGATATCGGATTTGTAAAAGATAGGGCTTAACAAGCCGGCGACAAGCCCCTCTGTGAGGGTGGAAAGACCGCAGGAAAAAGCTGTGAAGCCTCCGATGTCGATTAAGAAGCGGTGACCACCGGCAATGAGTCCGGACAGCACACCCACTACGGGTCCTCCGATAAGCCCGCCGATGACGACACCAATGACCCGGTTGTTCACAATAGCTCCCATGTAGGGGATACCACTGTAGGTTCCAATGATTCCGATGGCGCCGAAATAGAGGGACATCAGGATTTTTTCTTTAAAATGAAAATTTTCGCTGTTCAGGGTTTTGCTGAAAACCCTGGAATTGGAGAAAAGATATGAAATGACAATAATGATGGATACTTTGGTCAGCAGTTCCCAGAAAAGAGTGGACAAGAGATCACCTCAATCTGATTATACAATATCCGTAAAATAAACAAAAATTTATTTTAAAGCAGGGTTTTTAGGTATAAACAAAAAACAAGCACCACAAAAAGAAAGGGGAGTATTCATGGAAAAATGTATTGCCATTATCGGCACCCTGGACACGAAGGGTCGGGAATTCAAGTTCATTAAGGATGCAATAGAGGGAAACGGCCTTCAAACCCTTGTGATTGACACCGGTGTCATGGGAGGGGCGGCTTTTACCGCTGACATTGCCAGTGAAGAGGTAGCCCTGGCGGGAGGAAAGTCCCTGGAAGCCCTCAGAGAAGCCAGAGACCGGGGAATGGCCATGGATGTGATGATGACCGGGGCCCGCAAAGTTCTTGAAGACCTCTATGAGGCCGGGGCTATTCACGGCGTCATCGGCATGGGAGGATCAGCGGGGACCACCATTGGGTCCTATGCCATGCAGGGCATGCCGGTGGGTTTTCCCAAAATGATGGTATCCACGGTGGCATCCGGTGATACCAGTCCCTATGTGGATGTCAAGGATATCACCATGATGTATTCGGTGGTGGATATTTCCGGAGTCAACAGTCTGTCGAAGGTGATTCTCAGTAATGCGGCGGACGGTATTTCCGGAATGGTTCTTCTGGCCAAAGCAATGGAAATTGAGGAAAAACCACTCATAGGCGCAACCATGTTCGGTGTGACCACCCCGGCCGTGACAGCGGCAAGAGAGTATCTGGAATCCAAGGGTTATGAGGTCCTGGTCTTTCATGCCACCGGATCCGGGGGCCGTGCCATGGAAAGCCTGATAGAAGCGGGTTATATCAAAGGAGTGCTGGATGTTACAACGACAGAGTGGTGCGATGAACTCATGGGCGGCGTTCTGAGCGCCGGGGCCCATCGGCTGGAAGCTGCCGCCAGAAAGGGAATTCCCCAGGTGGTCTCCACCGGGGCTCTGGATATGGTCAATTTCGGACCCTACCAAACCGTGCCGGAGCATTATAAAAGTAGAAATCTGTACAAGCACAATGCCACCATCACCCTGATGCGGACAACTCCGGAGGAAAATCGGCAGCTGGGATCAGTCATTGCTGCGAAGCTCAATGAATCCAAGGGTAAAACAGTGCTTTTCCTGCCGCTTAAGGGGGTCTCTATGATTGATGTTGAGGGGCAGCCTTTTTATGACCCGGAAGCGGACAGGGTTCTTTTTGAGACGCTGCAGGCCGAAATCGACCCGGGAATTGTCACAGTAGAAGCAATGGATACGGATATCAATGATCCGGCATTTGCCATAGCCATGGCGAAGCGGCTGATTGATCTGATGGAGGTGCAATCGAGTGAAAATTGACCGCATAGAAGCCCTCAGGCGTTTGAAAAACCAGGCAAGCCAGGGAATAGCCGTAATCGGCGCCGGTGCAGGGACAGGCATTTCAGCAAAATCCGCCGAGGCCGGCGGTGTCGACATGATAATCATCTACAATTCAGGCCGCTACCGTATGGCGGGGAGAGGCTCCCTGGCGGGACTCATGCCCTATGGGGACGCCAATGGGATTGTGGTAGACATGGCACGGGAGGTCCTCACTGTGGTGGAGGATACACCGGTACTGGCGGGGGTCTGCGGCACGGACCCCTTCAGGGACATGGAGCTTTTTCTCCGGGAATTGAAGGCCCTTGGCTTTACCGGCGTCCAGAATTTTCCCACCGTGGGTCTGATTGACGGCGTATTCAGGGCGAATCTTGAGGAAACCGGGATGGGTTACGACAAAGAAGTGGAAATGATTCATAAGGCCCATGATCTGGGATTGCTGACGACACCCTATGTGTTCAACGAAGCGGAGGCCGTTAAAATGGCGGAGGCTGGTGCCGATGTTCTGGTAGCCCACATGGGGCTCACCACCAAAGGGACCATCGGAGCCACAACTGCTCTGAGCCTGGATGATTCGGTGAAAAGAATCCAGAGAATCGCCGATGCCGGCAGGGAAGTGAATCCCCATATCATGGTGATCTGCCACGGGGGGCCAGTGGCGGAGCCGGAGGATGCGGCCTACGTTCTTGAGAGGACCGAGGGTGTCATGGGATTCTTTGGCGCCTCAAGCGTGGAACGGCTGCCGACGGAAGTGGCGATACGCAATCAGGTAAAGGCTTTTAAGAATATCAAGGTTTGAGGCAATTAAAAAACCCCGGTCGATTTGTGACCGGGGTCTTGTTTATTGACTCATTTTGTTGAGGATCAGGTTTTTTCCGCCAATGCTGATATTTTCCGCTTCGATGAGCAGGGACTTGTCCCTGAGGTCCAGAGAAAAGTTCGGGACTGAGAAAATTTCTTCAAATTCGTCATCAGAGGAGACAAATTCAACAAAGCCCTCTTCGTAGAATTCAATTGAACCCACCTCTTTGTCATCGGAAAAGGTGAGGTCGTCTTCGACATATAAAAAGGACCGGACTCCCGTGAATTCGATAGGCGCGAGATCCTTGAACTGCAGCCTGATTTTCTGCTGGTTGACGGAAATGTCGATTTGATGGATTTTCTGCTTTTTATAGGAGGTCAAGAGCGAACCCAAGGTATTCATCATATTGTGCGTCCTTTCTAAAACTCGGATAGTTTGTTTATTATTATCATAAACGATGATGAATTACAACACCCCTGTGCAATAAATATTTTGAATTGTGATAAGGGTTGTTGTATAATGGCACAAAGTGATGAAGAGAAGAGTAGATTGCGCTGCGGTGACAAGAGAGCCTGGCAAGGGTGGAATCCGGGTACTGAATCGCAATTGAAGATGGTCTCTGAGCAGAGCGGATGAGCTTTTCATGGTGAATCCCTACGGTGAGTGACGCCGTTAACGGTACAGTGTTTTGAACACAAAGAGGCTTTTAGAGGAATCTAAGAGTGAATTAGGGTGGTACCGCGAATAGCTTCGCCCCTAGGGTCTGAAGGTATTTTTTTATTTTTTGTGAAGAGGTGATTGAATTGAACAAAGGAACCTATTATTTGTCAACCCCCATCTATTATCCCAGTTCGAAGTTGCACATCGGACACACCTATACCACTGTGGCGGCGGATGTGCTTGCCCGGATCAAGAGAGCCCAGGGCTACGAGGTCATGTTCATGACCGGAACTGACGAACACGGTGAAAAGATTCTCAATGTAGCAAAGGACAAGGGTCTTGAGCCCAAGGTGTATCTGGACCAGGTGGTTTCTGAAATCAAGGATCTGTGGGAAACCATGGAAATTTCCTATGACCACTTTATCAGAACCACCGATGAATATCATGAAAAGGCCGTACAAGAGATTTTTCAACGATTGTATGACAAGGGGGATATCTACAAGGGAGAGTATGAGGGATGGTACTGCACCCCCTGTGAATCCTTTTGGACGGAATCCCAGCTCAAGGAAGGCCGGTGTCCCGACTGTGGCCGGGAGGTGGATAAAACCAAGGAGGAAACCTATTTCTTCAGACTGTCCAAATACCAGGACAGACTGCAGCAGCTTCTGGAGGAGACGGATTTTCTGCTGCCTCGAAACCGTGTGAATGAGATGATCAACAATTTCATCAAACCGGGGCTGGAGGACCTTTCTGTCAGTCGAACGAGTTTTGACTGGGGAATCAAGGTGCCCTTTGACGAGAAACACGTTATTTACGTCTGGATAGACGCCCTGAGCAATTATATCACCGGACTGGGCTATCCCGGGGATTCCGGGGGGCTGTACAAAAAGTTCTGGCCGGCGGATGTTCATTTTGTCGGCAAGGAGATTGTTCGCTTCCATACCATCATCTGGCCGGCGATTCTGATGGCTCTGGATGAGCCGGTCCCCAAGAGAGTATTCGGCCATGGCTGGATTCTTCTGGAGGGCGGCAAAATCTCAAAATCAAAGGGCAATGTCGTAGATCCCGTGATACTGATTGAACGCTACGGGGTAGACGCCTTGAAATACTTCCTGATGAGAGAATATACCTTCGGTCAGGACGGACTCTTCACCAACGAGGTCCTGCTGAACCGTTTGAATTCAGACCTTGCCAATGATTTGGGCAATCTGGTGAGCCGTACCATCGCCATGATTAAAAAATACAATCAGGGCATTGTGGTCAAATCCGGCGGCGGGACCCCCTATGACGAGAGTCTCAAGATTCTGGGGACCACAACGAAAGACAAGGTCGAGGCCCATGTGGATGACATGGCCTTTAGCCATGCTCTGGAGGAAATCTGGAAATTTGTGGCCAGAACCAACAAATACATCGATGAGACCACCCCCTGGATTGTGGCAAAGGATGAGAACCGGAAAGAGGAACTCCAGGCGATTCTTTACAATCTTTCAGAGAGCATTCGCATTATCAGCGGTCTTATCAACCCCTTCATGCCCCATACAGCGGCAAAGATTTTCAAAGCCTTCAATATCGGGGAGGATCTGAGGAGATGGGAGACCACCACAACCTTCGGTCTGCTGCCGGACAACTCAAAGGTCAATGAGCTGGAGGTGCTTTTCCCGAGAATCGATGTCGCCCGGGAGCTTGAATATCTCAATGGCCTCTCGGCACCACAGGAAAAAGAGATTCTCTTCAAAGATGAGATCACCATGGAGGATTTTGAAAAGCTTGATCTGAGGATGGCAGAAATTACAGGAGTTGAAAAACATCCCAAGGCAGACCGGTTGCTTGTGATCCAGCTAAAAGTCGGCGATACCAGCAGACAAGTCGTTTCAGGAATTGCAGAGTATTTCAATCCGCAGGAACTTGTTGGCAGACAGGTGGTGCTGGTGGCGAATCTCAAGCCGGTGAAGCTCAGAGGAATCGAGAGTCAGGGGATGATTCTGGCAGCCAGTCACGACAAGGACCTCAAACTGCTGACAGCAGATATTGAATCGGGAACCCCGATCACATAAGGAGCCGCCATGTTATTTGATTCCCATGCCCATATCAACGATGAACGTTACAAGGATGACCGTCACGAAATGATCATGAGAGCTTATGAAGGGGGAGTCCGGTGGATATTGGTTCCCGGCGCCTCCCTGGAATCCTCGGTCTCAGGGGTGGCACTCACCAGGGAATACGAATTTGTTTATGCCTCTGTGGGGGTTCACCCCCACGAGGCCGGGACCATGGATGACATGACCCTGGAAATGATCAAGGACCTGGCCCGGGACCCCAAGGTCAGGGCCATAGGTGAAATCGGACTTGATTTTCACTACGATTTTTCTCCCAGAGAGATTCAGCGCATCTGGTTCAAGAGACAGATTCAACTGGCCCGTTCCCTGGACCTGCCGGTGATCATCCATGACCGGGAGGCCCATCGGGAGGTTTTTGACATGCTGGTGGCCCACAAGGCCTTTGACCACGGGGTTATCATGCACTGTTTCTCCGCAAGCAAAGAACTTGCCCTGGAATACGTCAACAAGGGTGCGTATATTTCCCTGGCGGGGCCGGTGACCTTCAAAAATGCAAAAAAAGCCAAAGAGGTAGCGCTGGCAGTGCCCCTGGACAGACTGCTGATAGAAACCGACAGCCCATACCTGACGCCGGAGCCCTTCAGAGGCCGACGCAATGAACCCGATTATGTGAGATTTGTCGCTATGACCATTGCAGGGATTAAAGGAATGACCTTTGACGAGTTGGGGGAAGCCACAGCGGAAAATGCCAGGAAAGCATTTGGAATCAGGTGAAACAGAGAAAGGAGCACGGCACTCCTAGCCCCTAAGGATAGTGGGTTTTTGTGCCACAAACATTTATGAAGGAAAGAATCAATGAAATCATAGTGGTTGAGGGTCGCGATGACCAAATCAACCTCAAGAAATATGTTGAAGCGGAGATTATAGTCACCCATGGCTTCGGTATCCGGGAGGAGACTATCCGCAGAATTCAACTGGCGGCACAGAAAAAGGGCATCATCATCTTCACGGACCCTGATTTTGCCGGAGAAGCCATCAGAAAACGGATTAACCAGATGGTCAAGGGGGCCAAGCACGCCTTTATCAGTGCTGAAGAGGCAACCAGGGGAAACGATATCGGAATCGAGAACGCCTCCGGGGAGGCAATTCTCAAGGCTTTGAAAAAAGTGAGAACCTTTGGAGAAATTCAAGAGCCTCTGTTTTCCAGGACCGACCTCATCCAGGCCGGACTTGTGGGCGAAGCCGATGCCGCCTGCAGAAGAGACCGGCTGGGACATTATCTGGGGATAGGCTACACCAACGGCAAGCAGTTTTTATATCGTCTCAACCATTACGGCATTACCAGAGAAGAATTTCAAAGAGGTCTGGAAGAATTGGAGAAATCAATATGACTAAAGGCTCCCTTGCCACCAGGATCAAGGAAATCACCCTGGCACACAATTTTAGAATGTCCAAGGCTCTGGGTCAAAACTTTCTCAAAGACCCCCACATCCTTGAGAGCATCATAGACTCGGCGGAACTGACTGAAGGGGACACAGTCATTGAGGTGGGTCCCGGCATCGGCGTATTGACCGAGGCTATCGCCCAAAGGGCAAAACAGGTCATCGGCATTGAAATTGACAGGCATCTGATTCCGATACTGGAGCAAACCCTCAGGGATTATCCTGGTGTCCGGATTATCCATGAAGATGTGCTGAAGGTTAATCTTGCGGCGATTGAAAAACAGTTTTTCCCTGGGGCAGAGCCAAAAATCATAGCGAATCTGCCGTACTACATCACCACACCCATTATCATGCATTTTCTGGAATCCTCAATGAGATTCAAGTCCATGACAGTCATGATGCAGAAGGAGGTTGCCGACAGGATTATTTCTGAACCGGGTCTGAAGACCTATGGAACAATTTCTGTGGCAGTCCAGTATTACACCCGGGTTGAAAAGGTCACTGAGGTTCCGAGGGGGGCCTTTATTCCGGAACCCAAGGTGGATTCCACAGTCATCAAACTGACTCCCCATTCAGTACCTCCGGTTATCCTTGAAAGCCATGTGCACTTTTTCAGGACGGTCAAAGCGGCCTTCAGTACCAGGAGAAAGACTCTTGTCAATGCTTTGAGTAATGCCTTTGACAAAGAGCAGGTCAAAGAGGCGGTGAAAACGTCGGGAATCGACCCTTCAAGACGGGGAGAAACCCTCACAATTGAAGAATTCGCCAGGCTGAGCAATGAGCTTTACCGCATTGAAAAATCGTCCTAGAAGGACGATTTTTTATAGTCGAGATAGTCATTGAGAACCGGAAGATAATTGAGAATTCCTGTGTGTTCCCTTTTGATTCTGAAACAATCCGCCATGGCTTTGTAGGGGATGGACTGTCTGCCTTTTTTTTTGGATTCAGTAAAGTACTCCAGGATGAGTTCAAAGGGAATCAGGTAATATTCATCATAATACTTGAAATGGACGATGATAAAGGCAAGTCCCCCCTGGTAGGTGAAATGCTTCATGTAATCCACCTGGTGGGCGTGAATATTGTACAGGGGCAGGGATTTCAAATCCGTTTCCTTGGCATCGAAGGCCACGGGAATGCCTTGAACAATTCCGACAAAGTCCACAGTGGATTTTTTTTCGAAAAATCCCTTGGTTATCATGCCGCCCTGGTCGATTTCCACGACTTTAATGGGTGTGCTGGCTTTGTCTATCAGGGCGTATTGATGGTTTTTGTAGTATTCGTTGGTGAGAAGGATCAAATCCTCAAGCGCATCTCCCCGATGGCCCCTTGTTCGCCATACTGTCATGGTTTCACCTCCAGATACAATATACCATACCGGCAAATCAATTGTGCATACAACTGTTGACAATCTGTACACAGGGGTTGAAAACTGTGGATATCTGTGAATAGACGAACAAAATTTCAGGAACTTTCGGGATTTTGAGGACTTTATGAACAGGTGTTTTGTGGATAATGGGGATAACTTCCTCTGTGATTTTTTTTTGCGCTCTTGACAAAAGGGTGATAGATTTATAGAATAGTCGAAGACTATAAAAACTCACGGAGGATTTTATGTCGATTCAAATTTCAGACAGGGCTCTTGGGCGGATCAGGGAAATACTGGGACAGACCGGTTTAAGTGAAAAACAGTTTGTCAGAATTTTCCTCAAAGGATTTACCTGAGGAGGGCCCGGCTTCGGCATTTCTCTGGATGAGAAATATCAAGAGGATCACCTCATCACCCTGGACGGGATACCCTTTGTAATAGAGGCATCGCTTTTCGAGGACTATCAAGACTTCGAAATCGATTATTCTGATAACTGGATGTCTAAGGGGTTTTTGGTCAGAGCCAGGTGGGCACCGCAAAGTCAATGTTAAGGAGGATTAATAATATGAAAAATGTCGTGATTTACACCAGCAACACCTGCGGATATTGTCACGCAGCAAAGAAATTTCTGGAGTCTATGAGTGTGAACTATACAGAAAAGAATGTATCCGTCGACGCTGAAGCCAGAAAAGAGTTGATTCAAAAGGGCTTCATGGGTGTTCCGGTAATCATTGTGGACGAAGAAGTTGTCCAGGGATTCGATAAAGCAAAGCTTCAGGAATTGCTCGCTTAAGGGAAAAGGTCCCCATTCCAAAGAGAATGGGGACTTTTTTATCTGAAAAGTTCATCTTCCAGAGCCTCCATGTCCAGGATTGTGAATCGGGACTGCTCAAAATCAATCCAACCGAGTTCCTTCATGTGGATGAGCTCCCTTGAGAGGGAAGGTCTTTCAACAGCCAGGTGTTCGGAAAGACGCTTGCGGTTGAGAGGAATCTCGAAACGGTTTGTTTTTTTTTGTCTGGCCTCCCCCAGCAGATACATGGCAATTTTTTTTCGAATGGTGCTGAGGGAAAGGATTTTTACCTTGGCGTTCATCTGGTAAAGCTTGTTGGACAGGAGCATCAGGAAGTTTTCCAGGAGAATGGGATGATGGAGCAGTCCGTGGACAAGTTTCTCTTTTTTGATTAAGAGCAGGGTAGTGGGGGTTTTTGTCTGGACGGTGACAGGGAACTGGTTGTGGGTGGAGAAAATCATGGCCTCGGCAAAGACCTCGCTTTCCCCCAGCTCCATGTGGGTGATTACCTTGCCGCTGGGAAAAATCGTCTGAAGCTCTACGGCGCCCTTGAGAACAATGGCAATCCCGTTGCAGTCCTCTTCTTCCATGAAAACAATTGTATTCTTTTCATAAGTCTGAGTTTGGGTATCTATAAAACCGAGGAGATGCTGGATCTGGGATTCTGATAGCCCCCTGAAAAGCAGGGAATTCTTCAAGATATTGTACATGGGACCTCCTAATCGTAACGCCTGTTACATATTTTATGTCTCACAATCAGTATACTGGATTGCGAGGTAGATTTTAAGGAGGAAATGAAATGAGTATGTTTTGCTATCAATGCCAGGAGACTGCCAGGAATCAAGGGTGTACAGTCAAGGGGGTCTGCGGCAAGCCTGCGGATGTGGCTAATCTTCAGGATTTGCTGATTTATCTGACCAAGGGACTGGCAAAGGTCAATGCCATTGCCGAAGAAAACGGTCTTGACAATCCCGGGGTGGCCGTGGCCATCAAAGACAACCTCTTCACCACCATCACCAATGCCAACTTTGACAAGGAGGCAATTGTGAAGAAAATCAAGACCACCCTGAGTTTGAGAGAGGCTGTCAAAAGTGAACTTGGCCTTGACAACCAGGGACTGCATGACGCCGCTACATGGATTGCCGAAGATGTCCCGGCCATGGAGGAAAAAGCCCAGACCATCGGGGTGCTTTCTATTGAAAACGAAGATGTTCGCTCACTGAAAGAATTGATCACCTACGGTCTCAAGGGCATGGCCGCCTATGGCGAGCATGCCTACAATCTCAAGGAGGTTGATCTCGATGTCGACCACTTCATTCAGGAGACGATGTCTACGCTTTTGGATGAGGTTTCCGTTGAGGACCTGATTGCGCTCACCTTGAAGACCGGAGAGTACGGCGTCAAGGTGATGGCCCTGCTCGACAAGGCCAATACCCAGGCCTATGGCAATCCAGAGATTACCCAGGTGGATATCGGTGTCAGGAATCTTCCGGGCATTCTAGTCAGCGGCCATGATCTCAAGGATTTTGAGATGCTTTTGGAGCAGACCAAGGACCAGGGAATTCACATCTACACCCATAGTGAAATGCTGCCCGCCAACTACTATCCCAAATTCAAGCAATACGAGCATTTTGTTGGAAACTACGGGAATGCCTGGTGGAAACAGGACAAGGAATTCGAGACCTTCAACGGCCCGATCTTGATGACCACCAACTGCATTGTTCCGGTAAAAGACAGTTACAGGGACAGAATCTATACGACAGGGTCTGCTGGTTATCCGGGGGTGCCCCATATCGAAGCCGATGACCAGGGTTATAAGAATTTTGGCAAAATCATTGAGCAGGCTAAAAAATCTCCGGCACCCACGGAGATTGAAAAGGGAACCATTATCGGGGGATTTGCCCATGACCAGGTGGTTCAGCTGGCGGACAAGATTGTAGATGCAGTGAAAACAGGCGCAATCCGGCAGTTCTTTGTAATGGCCGGCTGTGATGGCAGGATGAAGTCCAGGGAATACTATACGGAATTCGCTGAGGCGCTTCCAAAGGATACTGTCATTCTGACAGCGGGATGTGCGAAGTATCGATACAACAAACTGAATCTCGGAGACATCGGCGGCATTCCAAGAGTGCTTGATGCCGGACAGTGCAATGATTCCTATTCTCTTGCCGTCATTGCCCTGAAACTCAAGGAAATATTCCAGCTCAATGACATCAATGAGCTTCCCATCTCCTACAATATCGCCTGGTATGAGCAAAAGGCAGTCATTGTTCTTTTGGCTCTTCTGAGTCTCGGGGTCAAGGATATTCACCTTGGACCGTCCTTGCCGGCATTTCTCTCTCCCAATGTTGTGAATGTCCTGGTGGAGAATTTCGGAATCGCCGGTATTAGCGATGTGGAGAATGATCTGAAAATCTTTTTGGGATAACAGGCAATCATTAGACGGCTGGATTAGAGTACATGGAAAGGACTTCGAAGGTTATCGGAGTCCTTTTTTGTTCTATAAAATTGTTAATATAATCTCAATCCCTTGCAATGACTCAATTAAGGTTGATAAGTAACGGCACAATAAGATATAATGGGTGTCGAAGACTCTCAATGTCACTACTGAAGACCGCCATCATCCGGCGGGATCATTCAGTTACAGAATTTATTTCTGATCAAATTTGAGGAGGATGTCATGTCGAAAAAAGTAATCGTTGTGGGCGGTGTTGCAGGCGGCGCCACAGCAGTAGCCCGTCTCAGAAGGGTGGATGATCATGCTGAGATCATCATGATGGAAAAGGGCGAATTCATTTCCTTTGCAAACTGTGGGTTGCCCTACTACGTGGGGGGTACGATTGAGGATAGGGAGTCCTTGCTCGTGCAGACCCCGGAGGCGATGGAAAGTCGCTTCAATGTTTCAGTCAGGACTTTTAATGAAGTCACCGCAATAGACAGAGAGAAGAAACTGGTTGAGGTGAAAAATCTCAAAACGGGGGAGGTCTATGAGGAAAGCTATGATACCTTGCTGCTTTCTCCGGGCTCTGTTCCACTAAAGCCTCCGATTCCCGGAATCGATTCGCCCAATATCTTCACGCTTTGGACTATTCCCGATGTGGACCAGATCAAGAGCTATGTCACAGAAAACGACATTCGGGAGGTAGCGGTCATCGGTGGCGGCTTTATCGGCATTGAAATGGCTGAAAATTTCAGAGAACTTGGCATCAGTGTAACCATTGTCGAGATGCTCGACCAGGTGATGGCCCCAATTGATTTTGATATGGCCCAGATTGTTCACCAGCATCTAAAGGATCATGGCGTGAACCTGGTCCTGGGTGATGGTGTGGATCATTTCGAAAATCAAGGCAAGCAAACCGATGTGGTCCTCAAAAGCGGCAACAGAGTCAAGGCGGACATGGTCATGCTGTCCATCGGCGTCAGACCGCAGACAGAGCTGGCAAAGGCCGCCGGTCTTGAGGTTGGTCCCCGGGGACACATTGTCGTGGATGACTATATGATGACCAGTGACGAGAATATTTATGCCATTGGTGATGCCATTGAAGTGGTGGATTATATCACGAAAACCAAAACAGCGGTTCCCCTGGCAGGGCCTGCCAACAAGCAAGGCAGGATCGCCGCCAACAATATCCTGGGCGACAAGAAGGAAAAATACAATGGCACTCAAGGGACGTCCATTGCAAAGGTCTTTGACATCTCAGTGGCTTCTACAGGTCACAATGAAAAAATGCTCAAGCGCAATGGCCTTGAACTCAGAAAAGACTATTTGAAAATGGTGCTTCATCCCAAGCATCATGTGGATTACTATCCCGGTGCTGAAGCCATGACCCTCAAGGTTCTTTTTGACAGCAAGGGCAAAATTCTGGGTGCCCAGGGGATTGGTGGGGAAGGCGTGGACAAACGCATTGACATTATCGCCACCGCGATTCGCTTTGGCGCCACAGTCTACGACCTGAAGGAGCTTGAGCTGGCCTATGCGCCCCCCTACAATGGCGCAAAAGATCCGGTCAACTTTGTCGGTTTCTTCGGGGAGAATATTCTCGAAGGCATGATTGACCTGGTTTTTGCCGACGAGGTTGCGCTTCAGGACAAGGAAAACACTGTTTTTCTGGACGTCCGCGGTCCTGAGGAGGTCGAGGCCAGAGGAAAAATTGCCGGATCTGTCAATATCCCTCTGGGGATGCTGAGAAATCGACTGAGCGAACTCGATGCTTCGAAGAAGATTGTGGTCTACTGCATCATGGGTGTTTCCGGTTATGTGGCCACAAGGATTCTCAAACAGAACGGCTTCGACAAGGTCTACAATCTGGCCGGAGGCTATCAGAGCTATTCCATCGAGTTCTGCCAAGAGGGATCAGACCTCAGCAGCTGTGGCGGACATGTCTATGAAAAAGCAGAATTTACAGAAGCGGGAGAAGCAGAATAGGCAGCAGATAGAGAGTCACAGAGATTGAAGGGAGTGGGCCCGTGAGTGCCTGCTCCCTTTGTATAGGAGGAGTAGTGGTGATAAAGAAGATTATCAGTCTCACAACTGTATTGATGGTCATGGTAGTGCTTGTTTCAGGATGTGCCGCTGAGGTTGCCGTGAAAGTCGCCGATGAGGCCACCCCCCCTGCAAAGCCTGCCGCCTCAGAGGAGGAAGCTGTTGAAGAAGGCGCTTTTCCGGGGATGAGGGCTTATGATTTCATGCTTGAGGATTTTGAGGGGAATTCAGTCAGGCTTTCGGACTTTCAGGGGAAAACCGTGATGCTTTTTTTCTGGGCCTCCTGGTGTCCCTACTGCGGAGAACAGATGACACAGATGAGTCGGCTGTATGCGGAGCTTGATCCCGATCGTTACGTGATTCTCGGCATCAACCTTATTGAGGCGGAAAAAAATCGCGACGATGCACTGAACAAGATTGAGGAAAAACAGGCAGAGTTCATTAATCTCATGGATGCTCAAAGCGAAGTTTCCCTCAAGTACGGCGCCCGGACGATTCCCCTGAGTGTTTTTATTGACCCTGATGGTATCATTACGGCCAGTATTGTGGGTCCCCTGGATGAAGGTCAGATCATGGCTCAGTTCATGGGAGCCAATTGATTATGAAGACAAGGGGGATTCCCGGCCGGGGGTCCCCCTTTGTTTTATTGGGAATAGATCCGGGAACTGTGCCGGTTCAAGGGCTTTACCGGGAACAGTAGCGGGTGACAGAGGAATTGACCTTTTAACAAGAGAATGATAAAATTAATGTAATGATTACAACTTTGAAAGAAAATAGTTCATTAATTTTATTTACAATGGGTATCATACTATTACATCGATTATGAAAAGTGAGGTGAAATCAATGCAAAAGTATATTTGTACCGCATGCAGCTACATCTATGATCCCGAGCTTGGGGATGAAGATGGCGGCATTGCACCGGGAACCGCCTTTGAGGACATTCCAGAGGACTGGATTTGTCCGGTCTGCGGTGTTGGCAAGGATTTGTTTGAAATCTATGAAGGATAGAAATAAAGGGAGGAAAAAAATGAAATATGTTTGCACTGCCTGTCAGTACGTTTATGATCCAGAGTTGGGGGACCTCGATGGAGGGATTGCTCCGGGAACAGCCTTTGAAGATATTCCGGAAGACTGGGTATGCCCGGTCTGCGGTGTTGGAAAGGACATGTTCGAACCGGTAGAGTAAGCTGAAAGGATGTTCTTTGTGAATAAAACAGTCATTGACAATGTTGGAGAGTATTTGAAATCCAATGAAATCAAACCATCCTTTCAGAGGATAAGAATTTTTGAATACCTTTTGAATTCAAAAGAACATCCGAAGGTAGATGATATCTATCGCAGTTTGATCAGTGAAATTCCGACATTGTCCAAAACGACGGTTTACAATACCCTCAACCTCTTCATGGAAAAGGGTATTGTTCATCTTGTAACCATTGAAGGCACAGAAAACCGCTATGATGTGAATGTTGAGGACCACGGCCATTTCAAGTGTGAGGTCTGTGGCAGGGTCTATGATTTTGAGCTGCTGGAACTGGTTCTTGAAACGGACCTGCCAGAGGGCTTTGTCGTGAAAAAAAAGGATCTGTTTTTTAGAGGAATCTGTGAGGAATGCTACCAGAAAATGAATTAGGAGTGTTGATATGCCAAAAAGACTAGAAGTTTACAAATGTGAGAAATGCGGAAACATTGTCCAGGTCCATGAGGGCAGTGAGTTTCCTCTTGTTTGTTGCGGCCAGGAAATGACGCTGCTAGAGGAACAAAATGCAGACCAGACGACAGAAAAGCATGTGCCTATGATTGAGGCCATAGAGGGTGGATACAAGGTTACAGTCGGTTCCACCATTCATCCCATGACCGATGCCCATTATATCCAGTGGATCCAGCTCATCACCGATGAAGAGGTGGTGATGACGGCCTATCTCAAGCCCGGTCAGGAACCAGTGGCGGTTTTCAAGACAGACGCCAGGAAGGTGACCGCCAGGGAGTTTTGCAACATTCACGGCTTGTGGAAAAACGAAGCCTAATAATTTCATAGGAGGATTACATGATCAGTCAGAAGATGCAAGATGCCATTAACGCACAAATCAACGAAGAACTTTTTTCGTCCTATCTCTATCTGTCCATGTCAGCTTTTTTTGAGGACATGAGTTTGACAGGGTTTGCCAACTGGATGAGAATACAGGCTCAGGAAGAACAGTTCCATGCGATGAAATTTTTCGACTACTTGAACGAAAGAGGCGGAAAAGTCGAGCTCCTGGCTATTGAAAAACCGGAAAATCAATGGAAGGACATTGTGACGGTTTTTGAACAGACCCAAAAGCATGAAGAGCACATCACAGCAAAGATCAATGAATTGGTCAAGATTGCCTCCGATGAGAATGACTATGCCTCCAGCAATTTTTTACAGTGGTACGTCAATGAGCAGGTTGAGGAGGAAGCAACAGCTTCAGAAATCCTCGAACAGATACGGTTCCTCGGAGAAAACAAACACGGGATTCTGATGCTGGACAGAGAATTCAAAGGCAGAAGTTTCCAGGCACCCGTTGACGGGGAGTAGTCAAAGAAACGAAGGGAGAAAGTAGATGAATAGCATTAAAGGAACAGCAACTGAAAAGAATCTATTGAAATCCTTTGCGGGTGAATCCCAGGCCAGACAGCGCTATGTGATGTTTGCCCAAAGGGCTCGGGAAGAAGGCTATGAGCAGATTGCCAGATTTTTTGAAGAAACCGCAGACAACGAGCGGGTGCATGCCGCGCGATTCTTCGGCTACCTTGAGGGTGGCATGGTGACCATTGAGGCGGCCTATCCGGCGGGTAAAGTGGGAACCACTTTGGAAAACCTTCTTGAGGCGGCGGCAGGTGAAAATGAAGAGCACACCGAGCTGTATCCGGCTTTTGCAAAGGTGGCCAAGGAAGAGGGATTTTCGGAAATTGCTTCAGCCTGGCTGATGATTGCCAAGGTCGAGGTGGAGCATGAAAAGAGATATTTGAAGCTGGCGGAGAATCTCAAGGAAGGCAAGGTCTTCAAGAGAGACAGTGCGGTTCGTTGGAAATGTGAACTCTGCGGCTATGTTCATGAAGGACCGGAGGCTCCCAATGTCTGTCCGTCATGTCTGGAAAAACAGAATCAGTTTGGGTTGAAGGAATCCAACTACTGAGACATCGAATGATGGAAAAATGCCAGTTGATAAAGTGATCAGCTGGCATTTTTAAGCAAGTCGATTTGACATAGGCGCCTTAAAGTAGTAGAATACAACGGTAGGAAAAATTAATAAAAACATGAAGTAGACCGACGAGGAGTATTCCAGTGCCAGGATGGCATCGGGTGAAATCGCGGTTGAAAAATGCTTTTAGAACTGGAGTCTGCATAGGTTCTGTGATTATTGCCCGCAGGACATGTGCTTTCAATTTTGATATTGAAAAAAACCGGTCTCTTGGACTGGTTCAAGACATTCTAACTCTATTCACTTAGAGTTAGAATTTTTTTTTATCAGTTGTATATGGAATGAATTTGTAAAAAAGGTGGTGTTGATAGTATGAACAAAGTTTCAGTAAAAAATCTCTACATGATTTACGGGAACCATCCTAAAAAGCCCCTGTCTCTGGTCAAGGGCGGGATGTCAAAGGATGAGCTCCTGGAAAAAACTGGCCACGGCATCGGAGTGAACAATGTAAGCTTTGATGTGAAAGAGGGAGAAACCTTTGTGGTCATGGGGTTGTCCGGCAGTGGAAAGTCTACCTTGATCCGTTGTCTGAATCGCCTGATAGAACCTACTGAAGGAGAGATTCTGATTGACGGGGAAAATATCGTAGGTTGCTCGAAAGAGACGCTTCTGGAAATTAGAAGAAAAAAGGTGGCCATGGTGTTTCAGCACTTCGCCCTCTTTCCCCATCGCAATATCTGGAATAATGTGGCCTATGGTCTTGAAGTCCAGGCCGTGGATGTGCCCACCAGAAAGGAAAAAGCCTATGAAGCCCTTGAAATGGTGGGTCTGAAGGGTTATGAGGAATCCATGCCGACTCAGTTGAGCGGTGGAATGCAGCAACGGGTGGGCCTGGCAAGGGCCCTGGCGACCGATGCGGACATCCTGCTGATGGATGAGGCCTTCAGTGCCCTTGATCCCTTGATTCGAAAGGAAATGCAGGATGAGCTTCTCGCCCTCCAGGCAGGGATGAAAAAAACCATTGTATTCATTACCCATGACCTTGACGAGGCCCTGAAAATCGGGGATCGCATTGCCATCATGAAGGATGGTGTGGTGGTGCAGATTGGGACACCGGAGGAAATACTCAACAAGCCTGCTGACGCCTATGTCAAGGAATTTCTTCAGGATGTCAACCGGGTGAAGGTTGTGGCGGCTTCCTCGATTATGAAAAAACCGGATGCCATTGTCTCCTCCAAGGACGGCACCCGGGTTGCGGTAAGAAAAATGAAAGAGTCGGGCATTTCAAGTATTTTTGTCGTAGACAAGGATCGAAGACTTCAAGGGATTATCACTATTGATGATGCCCTGGAGTTGCTCAAAAAAGAAATCCACAGCATAGACAGCATCATTATCGATGAAATACATACCACTTCTGCGGAAACTCCGATAATTGATTTGCTGCCCACTGCAATCAACACAAAATACCCTATTGCCGTGACCAGTGAAGACAATCGGTTGATTGGTATTATTGTCAGGGTTTCGGTGCTTGCAGGTATTCTGGGAGAGGAGGATTCCGATGACTAAAATTCCAATAGGAAGCTATTTTGAGATATTCATTGATTGGCTGATGGACAATTTTGAACCGGTCTTCGATGGCATCAAAAGCGGGATTATGTGGGTTATCGGCGGCTTTGAAACAGCACTGCTGTCTGTTCCGGCCCTGATTCTGATTGCCATCATCTCACTGATTGCCTGGAAGGTCGCCAAACGGCGGATAGCGCTTTTCACTTTGTTTGGACTGCTATTGATTGACAATTTGAAACTCTGGGACAAAACCATGGAGTCCCTGGCGTTAGTGTTCACTGCGACGGTGATTGCCCTTGTGATTGGAATCCCCATGGGCATATGGATGGCCCGCAAGGACCGTGTAGACAGGACGATGAGACCCGTACTGGACTTCATGCAGACCATGCCGGCTTTTGTCTATCTGATACCGGCAGTAATCTTTTTTGACCTGGGCAAGGTTCCTGGAGCCTTTTCAACCATCATCTTCGCCATGCCTCCGGTGGTGAGACTTACCAATCTGGGCATCAGGCAGGTGCCCAAGGAAGTGGTGGAAGCTTCCAAATCCTTTGGATCGACTTCCAAGCAACTTTTACTGAAGGTACAACTGCCCCTGGCCACGCCGACCATTCTGGCGGGGGTCAATCAAACCATTATGCTCGCCCTGTCCATGGTTGTCATTTCTGCCATGATCGGTGCGCGGGGACTTGGTGAAGAAGTGCTCAAAGGGGTCACCCAGATGCAGATTGGCAAGGGTTTCGAGGGGGGTATCGCAGTGGTGATACTCGCCATGATTCTGGACAGGATTACCCAGGCCCTGGGAACATCCAGCACAAAATAATTCCCTTGGAAATCATCGGTTGAAGGATCGGTGGTTTCTAAAATAAATTTTTAAGGAGATGAGAACATGAAGAAAAACTTAATGATGTCGACAATTCTGATTCTAGTGTTATTGCTGGGAGGAGTATTGCTAAGCGGTTGCGCTCAGGAGGCGCCAACTTCCGAGGAACCGGCAGCGGAGGAACCGGCAACTGAAGAACCCGCAGAGGAAACACCGGAAGCCCCCAAAGAAGTCGCCCTGGGTTATGTCAACTGGGCTGAGGGGGTTGCCATGACCTTCCTTGCAGAAGCGATTCTTGAGGATCACATGGGATATGAAGTTGAATCCACCATGGCTGACGTGGCACCTATTTTCACTTCTATTGCAAATGGCGGAACCGATGCCTTTATGGATGGCTGGCTGCCCGTGACCCATGAAAGCTACATGGAGAATTTCGGAGACGACCTGGTGGACCTCGGATACAACAATGAAGGGGCGCGCATTGGCCTGGTGGTACCGGCTTATATGGACATAGAAACCATCGAAGAACTCAATGACGTAGTGGACGACCTGGAAGGTCAGATTATCGGAATTGACTCCGGTGCCGGAATCATGGGAGCGACTGAAAAGGCCATAGATGAATACGGACTGGATTTGGAACTGATTCCCGGCAGCGGTCCCACTATGACGGCTTCCCTGGACAAGGCCATCGAACGGGAAGAGGCTATTGTGGTCACAGGCTGGGCACCTCACTGGAAGTTCGCCCGATACGACCTGAAATTCCTGGAGGATTCCAAGGGGATTTTTGGAGATGTAGAAAATATTCATACCATTGCACGGGTCGGACTGGAAGATGAAATGCCTGAAGTGGCACAGTTCTTAAAGAACTTCTATCTCGATGGCCAGCAGCTGGGTGACCTGATGGGTGCCTTTGCAGATGCCGGCGATGCCGACGAGCTGGAAACGGCCCGCCAATGGATGGCTGAAAACGAAGATCTGGTCATGAGCTGGATACCGGAAAAATAAGCTACGATGACAAGCAGAAAAGCTTCGATCAATTGATCGAAGCTTTTTTTTTGAGTTCATCGATGCCTCTGTTTGCCAGGGCATCGACCCGGTGGTTGTAGGCAACAATCTCTTCAAACCGCCGGGAGGTGACCGGGGGGTTGTTTTCGTTGTATTTATTGTACCAGTGTGTCATTTCTTTTTCAGAATCCCTTTTGAGATGTCCCTTGACCCGGTGGAAGTTGACCTGTGTAAAGGACGCCACCAAATCAATCAAAGGGATCCAGAGATCCTGGTTTTCAACGGGTTTTTTACTGGCGGTCATCCAGTTGTTTTTCCGCCATTTTTTGTACCAGCCCTTGGTGAAACACTCGACAAGATAAGAACTGTCTGAAAAAATATTCACCTCAAGATCCTTTTCCTTCAAGACCTTGAGCGCTTCAATCAGGGCGGTCATTTCCATCCGGTTGTTGGTGGTGTCTTTTTCTGATCCGTAGAGTTCCCTTTCCTGGCCGCCGTACACAAGAATTGCTCCCCAGCCACCGAAGTTTTCCCTGGCCTGATTGTTCGAGCAGCCGCCATCGGTATAGATATTGACTTTTTTCATAATTCACCTCAGCTAAGAATAGTATATCACATGATAATGAATAACAATTGCAATAAAACAATTGAAAGGATTGACAGGGTTGACAGCAGGAGTATAATTTAATTAGCATATGCCAATAAGGAGGAAAAGTATTATGTCATTTGATTTACCCACTAAAAATGTCCCTTTAAAAGAGAAACCTAACAAGCATTCTAAAATTAATCATATCATAGCTGTGATGAGTGGGAAAGGTGGAGTTGGAAAATCTTCCGTGGCCGCTCTGACAGCCATTGCTCTTCGAGACCAGGGATTCAATGTCGGGATTCTTGATGCGGATATTACCGGACCCAGCATTCCTAAAATTTTCGGCCTTGACGGTCAGCGCAGCAGTTATTCCGACAAGGGCATCAAACCGATAGAAACAGCCCTCAAGGGCATCAAAGTGATTTCCATCAATGTGATTCTGGAAGATGAAGAAGCTCCTGTCATCTGGCGGGCGCCACTGATTACCCAGACCATCAAGCAGTTCTTTACAGAGGTTGAGTGGGGAGAGCTGGATTACCTGGTAATCGACCTGCCACCGGGAACAGGAGATGTTCCACTGACCATTATGCAATCTATTCCTCTCAACGGCATAATGATTGTCACTTCTCCCCAGGATCTGGTGCGGTTGATTGTCAAGAAATCGGTGAACATGTCCAAGACCATGAGAATTCCAGTACTGGGTATTGTAGAGAATATGGCGTATTTCAAGTGTCCTGACTCAGGGAATAAATACAATATTTTCGGTGAAGGGAAGGTACAAAGTGCGGCTGAGGAAATGGGTCTCACTCTGATGGGACAGCTGCCCATTGATCCGGAACTGGTGCGATTGACAGACAGTGGAAGAATTGAGGAGTACCCCTCTGTAAATCCGGAATTCAAAGCAGTGTTCTCAGACAAGGTATTAGAAATTATTGGAGGTTTGAAATAATGAAAATTGTATTGACAGCAAAGGGGAAAGAGGCGTCATCCCCCATTGACGAGCGGTTTGGACGGGCGGAATACTTTATTCTCTATGATGATGTGCTACAGACATACAGTGTGATTGACAACCCTGGACAATATGAAAATTCCGGTGCCGGGGTAAAAGCTTCACAGATTGTCATCGAATCCGGTGCAGAGGCGGTAATCACGGGGAGTCTGGGACCCAAAGCCTTCATGGTTCTAAAAGACGCTGGCATCAAGGGATATCAGAACTTTTTCGGCACCCTGGAGGATAATGTGGCAGCCTACAAGGAGAACAAGCTCAAGGAGCTCCTCACACCGGGTGAAGAGGTCAAGTCAAGAGGGAGATTATAGTGAAAATTGCAGTATTGAGTGGAAAGGGCGGTACCGGGAAGACAACTGTCTCGACTAATCTTGCCGCCGCCATGGGAATCGCCTATGTGGATTTTGATGTAGAGGAGCCCAACGGTCATATTTTTTTGAAACCACGGAATCTGGAGGAAACGGATGTCAATATAATGACTCCGGTCATCGATCACGAAAAATGCACCCTGTGCAATATCTGCGTAGAGACTTGCCAGTTCAATGCCCTGGCCAATACCGGCAAAAAGATCCTGGTCTTTGAGGACCTGTGCCACGGATGCGGGGCCTGCTCTTTGGCTTGTCCCGAGGAGGCGATCAGTGAATATCCAAGAAAGATTGGTGTTCTTTATGAAGGAACCTATGATGAATCGGGTTTCTACAGCGGGAAAATGGCCCTCAATGAGCCCATGGCCGGGCCGATCATTACTGAAATCAAGAGGAGGATTCCCAAGGGAACCGACCACATCGTGGACTGTTCCCCGGGAACATCCTGCAATGTGGTCAAGGGAGTCGATGGTGCCGATTATGCCATAATGGTGACGGAGCCCTCGGTTTTTGGGCTACATGATTTGAAACTGGCGGTTGAGCTCGTGGAAGAGATGACAATCCCCATGGGTATTGTCATCAACCGGTCCAATGAATACGACCATTTGATAGAGGATTATGCCAGAGAATCCAATCTCAGGATTTTGGGAAAGATTCCATTCAGCAAGCAGGCGGCAAGGATTTATTCCGAGGGAAGGCTACTGAGTGAGGACCCTCAGATAGCCGGGATTTTCGATTCAATCAAGGCAACCGTTTTAGAGGAGGTGTCCCATGCAGTTAGTCATTCTTAGCGGCAAGGGGGGGACCGGAAAAACCACCCTCGTTTCATCCTTTGCCTATTTGTCAGGCAAGGAAAGCATCAAGGTTGATTGTGATGTGGACGCCTCAAACCTGCATTTGATGTTTGAAGGAAGGGATATCGAAAAGCGACCCTTTTCAGGATCCAAAAAAGCGGTCATTGATCCCGATGCCTGCATCAATTGTGGCAAGTGCATGGAGGTCTGCCGCTTTGATGCCATTGAACAGGGACAAAAGGCCTTTCAGGTCATAGAAAGAAGCTGTGAGGGCTGCAATGCCTGCCGGGTGGTCTGTCCTGTGGATGCCATTACTCTGGAAGAAGAGGATTCCGGCGAAATGATTATGACGGTGCTCAAGGATGAAAGCTATCTGTCAAGGGCCAATCTTTTTCCGGGTGCGGATGGGTCAGGAAAACTCATCAGCGAAATCAGAAAAGCCTCGCTTCAATTGGAAAATGCAAGAGAAAAACTGATTATCATTGACGGTTCGCCGGGAATAGGTTGTCCAGTGATGTCCTCGATTACCGGGGTGGAATACGGTATCATTGTGACTGAGCCCACCCAGTCAGGCTTTGAGGATTTTACAAGAATCTATGAAGTGGCCAGACACTTCAGGGTGAAAAGCTACGTAGTGATTAACAAATATGACCTCAACCCGGATATGAGTGAGAAAATAGAGGCTTACTGCAAGTCAAGGGACCTGGTGGTTCTGGGTAAGATTCCATATGATGCCGTGGTGAATCAATCAAACTTTGAGTCTAAACCATTAGTAGGTTATAATGAATCTATAGCAGGCAGGGAAATCAAAAAAATCTGGGATTCAATAAAATCTGAAATGGGGGTTTGACGGATGATTGTAGCTATCGCCAAGGAAGGGAACGAGGTAGCAAAGCATTTTGGTCATTGTCAGGGATTCGAAGTACTAAGACTTGAGAATGGATTAGTGGGGGATTTTCATTTTGTCGAAAATCCCGGCCACCGGCCTGGGTATCTTCCGATTTTTCTGAAGGAACAGGGGGTTGAAGTCATCATATCAGGTGGCATGGGGGCATCCGCCCAGGAAATGTTCAGAAGAAGTGGCATTGACGTGGTGGTCGGTGCCGAGGGAGAGATTCTGGAGGTCATCAACAAGTATGTCCAGGGGGAACTTGAATCATCAGAAGAAATCTGTGAGGAACACATGCATGCCGGAGAACATCATCACGATAAGTGAGGAAGTGAAAAAATGGATCGTTTGACGGAAATCGAACTGATTCTCAAAGAAAAAAACTATAAACTGACCTTTTCAAGAAGAGAAATTTTAAAATGTTTTCTTGATGAAGAAAAGCATTTGAAAGCCGAGGACATTTATTATACGGTGAAAAAAGAAGGCATCAGTCTGCCCACGGTTTACCGGAATATTGAGGTTCTCAAAAACAACGACATTATTTCTGAAATCAGTATCAATGGGGATCGTTTCTTTGAACTCAAAACCTTCAGTCGCAAACGGGTTCATTTTCATTTCAAGTGCAAGAACTGCAACAAAATCAAGGAATATTTCGATACGGACCTGGTGGTCAACCTGATCGACATCAAAAATGAAATAGAGAAAAGATACGACAATCAAGTTGAAAATATTGATATTGTCTTTGAAGGAACCTGCAAAGAATGTGAGGACAAGTAATGTCACGACCGACTAAACCCAGAAAAGTGGAGGACCTGCCCGTCTACACCCATTTCAAGCCCGCCGGTATTCCCTTTGCTCGTTTAGAGGAGATTGACCTGTTGATTGAAGAACTCGAAGCCATGCGGCTCAAAGATCTTGAAGAACTGTCCCAGGAAGAGTGTGCACAGAAAATGGGAATTTCGAGGCAGACTTTTCAGTTGATTATCGATGTGGCTAGGAAAAAGGTCACCCGGGCCCTGATACAAGGACTGGCAATCCGGATTGAAGGGGGCAACTACACCCTGAATCTTTGCCAGTATGAATGCCTGGCCTGTGGTGAAATCTATACCGGGCCCTATGAACAGCTTCTCCATCAGTGTCCCTCCTGCGGGTCCTATCAGGCAAGATGCCGGATGCAGGAGGATTTCTGCAGAGAGACCTGTATGAAATCAAAAAACAAGTAGGAGCAGGTTCTTTTGAACCTGCTCCCTTTTAATGAGTTACAGTTTTGATTGAATGTCCTCTTTTGACGGAAGACCCTTGATGACTTCAACGACTTTCTTGTCTTTGACAACCACCACGCAGGGGTATTCTTTGACCCCGAGGCGGTCAGCAATCCCCGTCGATTTATAGACGTCCACAATGTTGATTTTTGCCTCAACCTCATCTTCCAGTTTCTCCATGGTGGTGAGGTAGGCCCTTGAATCCCCATCGATGGCATTGTAGATGTAGGAGAGGGAAAGCTCTTCCGTGAGGATCTGCTCCTCGAAGATTTCGCTTTCAGCGATGTATTTTTCAGTTGCAAAACCGGCAATGGCACCGTCGCCTACAGCGGTGGCCACTTGCTTGAGATATTTTTCCGTGACATCGCCACAGGCGAATACGCCCTGGATATTGGTTTCCATGTTTCTGGTGACATTGATGTAGCCTCTGTCAGTCATGTCCACGATGCCCTTGAAGATGTCCGTGTTTGGCAGATAGCCTATGAACTCGAAGCAGGTATCGGCTTCAATGGGAATCAGTTCGTCTGTTTTGATATTTTTGAGAACAACGCGCTCTAAATGGTCTTCTCCCTCAAAACGCTCCACCACACTGTTCCACACAAATTCCATTTTGGGATTCCTCAGAGCAGCTTCCTTGGCAATCTCGTTGCAGTCCATGATGCCTTCGTCGTGCAGCACTGAGACAATTACCTTGCTGGCAAATTTTGTGAGGAAGGTTCCCTCTTCAATAGCCGCATCCCCTGAGCCAATGACCACAACGACCTTGTCGGTATTTGCGGCGGCATCACAGGTAGCACAGAAGGAAATGCCCTTATCGTAGAGGAAGATGTCCTCGTTTTCAGCGCCAGTGGTACGGGGTCTTCCGCCGGCGGCGATAATGACAACCTTGGCTTCAAAAATATTTCTAAAGGTTTCAACTTTTTTGATTTCCCCGTCCAGATGTACTTTTTGAACATCAGTGCCCTTGAATTTCACATCAAATTTCTTGGCCTGCTCCTGAAAGAGCTTCATGAGTCCCAGTCCCGTGGTGCCTTCTGGAAAACCGGGATAGTTTTCAATTTCATTGGTATAGGTGGCCAGTCCCCCCACCAGGGCTTTCTCAATCAAAAGGGTATTGAGTCGGGCGCGGCCGCAGTAGATTCCCGCTGTCAGACCTGCAGCACCACCGCCGATAATCACTACATCATATTGTTCTACTTTTTTTTCTCTAGGCATAGCTTGACCTCCATCTACATAAAGTATTTAACGAGCAGTTTGCTTCCGAAAAAGGCTCCGATAAAGAGGAAAACGCCAAATACCCAACCGGATAGACTAAAGGACGCGATTCCACTGTAAAGAGCTCCGATATTGCAGCCAAAACCGAGTCTTGCACCGTAACCCATCATGAAACCCCCGAGGATTGCAGCGACAACCTGCTTTTTGGTTTTGATTTTCTTGATTTTGAATTCAGAGGCAATCAGAGTTGCCAGAAGGGCTCCTGCGATAACGCCGACGTTTCTGATGGATCCCCCGTCGTTTAGAAAGCCGTTTTCCAGGGTTGCCCTGGCACCTTCGCTACTGAAGTAATACCATTTGTCTACACTGCCACCGAAGGCTTGATATATCCATGCTCCCCAGTTGGCCAAGGGGCCTGAGACCCCCCAGGGATTCCCGGTAGAGGCCAGGGTGAAGATCTGGAAAATCGACAGCAGAATGGCTCCAACAACATAAGGGTAGGCAACTTTGAACCACATTTTGTAATACTTGTTGCTTTTCAAATCATCAAAGACTTTAGCACTCACTTTGTGACCTCCCCGATTACTTGGTTTTTTCGATGAATACTTCCCATTCTCCATCTTCGATTTCTTCAATTTCCACATTGTAGCCCTGGCCTCTGGCCCACTCGGGGACGTTTTTCATGGCACAGGAGTGATCAATCTGGACAATCAGCAGATCGCCGATTTCCAGGTCTACCATGGCTTTTTCAGCCTTGACTAAAGGAACAGGACAAGCCTCTCCAAAACAATCCAATACAACTTCTTTCATTTTTAAATCCTCCTTGAATTCATATAGTTTAAAATAATTTACTTGGTTTTTTCGATGAATACTTCCCACTCGCCGTCTTCGATTTCTTCAATTTCCACATTGTAACCCTGGCCTCTGGCCCACTCGGGGACGTTTTTCATGGCGCAGGAGTGATCAATCTGGACAATCAGCAAATCGCCGACCTCCAGGTCTACCATGGCTTTTTCAGCCTTGACTAAAGGAACAGGACAAGCCTCTCCAAAACAATCCAATACAACTTCTTTCATTTTCAAATCCTCCTTGAATTTGATTAATGACCGCCTTGGCCATCAGAATGTTTGATTTCCCATTTGTCTGCAATGATGAAAAGAACGAGAATCAGAGCCAGCTGAGCGAAGAGAGCTCCGAACCAACCGAGATAGTCAGGCAGGAAAACCGCGGTTCCCTTTGAAATCACATTATCCTGCCACCAACCCATATCGTGGGCACCCACCAGGGAGCCAAGAACAAAGAAGGCAAGGGACAGAATCTGCATCATGAAGCCTTCACCCACACGCATCAGAGTTCCTGAGGCACAGCCGCCTGCTATAACCATGCCGACACCGAAAACGACGGCACCAATGGCTGTGGCAAAACTGATGGGGACCACATATCCCATGCCCGGGATGGGAAGCCCTTTGACAAAGGCCCCGTATTTGATGGCCCAGAAGCCGATGGAAGTGATAGCCAGGGCAACCAGCACTGACCTGAGAACACTGGTGACACCGGTCAAGAGTGGATCACGCATTGAAGCCGTAAAACAGAATCTGGACCGCTGGAGAATGAAACCGAAAGCGATTCCAGTCATCCACATGATTCCCAGGCTGGGCTCCTTTGAGGTCAACCAGGCTCCGAGAAGGATGAAAATGATAAAGGTCGCAATCCCGTGGGGGATCAGGTTCTTCTTGGGCTTTCTTGTTCTGCCTGATTCTCTTGAGGCGGATCTTCTTTGTGATAGTGAACTTGTAGCGTTTGTTTCAGACAAGTAATTCACCCCTTTAAATCGTTTTATTATTAACAATCTTTTCATGTATATCTTACCACACTTGATAAATTTTTAACCATCTATTTCTGTGATACAATATAATAAATACTGATATCAAGAATGATACCGATTTATATTTATGGTATAATTTGCATAGTTGATTCAATCAGGAGTGATGAAATGCACATTGAATGCTTCGCATACTTTTACAAGGTAGCCATGGCCAAGAGCATCTCAAAAGTGGCGGGGAGTTCCCATATCTCCCAATCCGCTCTCAGCCAGCAGATCCAAAAGCTCGAGGAGAGTCTGGGGCATCAACTGTTGATTCGCAGCAATAAAGGGGTTGAACTGACCCAGATTGGTGACATTGTTTTCAAATATTCCGACAACATCATCCGCACCTACAATAAAATGGTGGAAGAAATCAGCAATTATGAAAACAACACTCAGAAGCTGCACATCGAAGCCTGCTGGCCCATTGCCACCTATGCCCTGCCCTGTACCCTGTACGACATGAAAAAAAAATACATGGCCCACAACTATATACTCAAATCCAATTCCTCACGGATGATCGAGCAGAATATTCTCAACAATATCAGCGATTTGGGATTCATTTATGGAGAACCCCAGGATAAGAATCTTACGAGTTTTGAAATCGGTTTTGATGATATTGTGCTGGTGGCTCCCTTTGACATGGACATTCCAGACAGGGTTTCAGTGAAGGAGCTGTTTTCTTACCAGCTGGTCATGTTGGAAGACAATCTCCGGGTAAAGCGATTCATCCGCTCCCATTTGATGAGTATTGGTTTTAAATTCGAAGAGCTCAATATCCTTTTCGACATGGATACCGCAGAGGCTGTGAAATCCTCCTTGAGTCAGGGGGTGGGGCTTTCCTTTCTGCCCTATATTTCCGTAAAAAAAGAGCTGTATCGCAAACAGCTCAAAACCATCAAAATCACCGATATGGATATCCGCTATCCCATCTACCTGGTTTACAAGAAGGAAACAAACCAAAGCGAAGTTTTGATGGAATTTGTCAAATCCTTTATGGAAACGGGAAAGAAGAGCTTTTGCTAGCTCTTCTTATTTTTCTCTAAGAATCAGAATTTCCCATACCCCTCGCAGAGGCTCGGAAACGGTATATTCCAAACCGTAAAGGGGGAGCAGGGTTTCCAGAGAAGAGAAGACACAGCTGTGGTCTGTGACGAGCTGGATATCCTCTTTGCCGGGTCTGTCCAGAATTTTTTTGAGTTTGATGACAGGGACGGGACAGACGTCCCCCAGGCAATCCATGATAATCATACATTCTCCTATATTGATATATTTTTAACTATATTGTAGCATAAAGAGGAAAGATCATGAATATTTCTATTGTAGTTCCAGTATATAATAGTGAAAAATCCTTAATGGAATTGAATGAAAGGCTAATTGGAGTGCTTGAGGGCGAGTCTTACGAGATTATTTTTGTCGA
This sequence comes from delta proteobacterium ML8_F1, assembly GCA_002029975.1. Taxonomy (GTDB): domain Bacteria; phylum Bacillota; class Clostridia; order Peptostreptococcales; family Acidaminobacteraceae; genus ML8-F1. Next base: position 84,713 of record LQBE01000054.1, read on the forward strand.
TGATGCCAGTCATGATGCTTCCAGAGAGGTCATCGAAGCCTTGTCCAGGGGGAATCCTCAGATTCGGTATATTTTTTTTGACCGGAACTACGGCCAGCAGGCGGCAATTTTTGCAGGGCTTAAAAAATCCAGGGGAGAAAGAGTCATCACCCTTGACGATGATTTGCAGCATCTGCCGGAGGATATCCCCATGATTCTGGAGGCGCTTGAGGATTGTGAGGGTATTTTTGCCTTTCCGGAAATCAAGCCCCACAAGGGGTATCGCCGGCTGGGGTCCTTTATGACCCATCATCTGTTCAATGGTCTCTTCAAGAAGGACAAAGCCCTGAGAATCAGCTCCTATCGGGGCATCAAAAGATCTCTGGTGGATAGGATGATCCGGGAGGAGGCGGCGTTTGTGTATATCTCGGCCCTGATGATCCAGCATTCGGACAGCCTTAAGACCATCTACCATCGGCAGAATCAGAGAAAGCATGGAGAGTCCAATTACAATTTCAGGAAACTTCTGTCACTCTATATGAAAATCATCATATACTACGGACCATGGAAGGGAATGAGATCCAATCAACCCCTCTATAGGATACAAAGGGAGAATTAAGTGGAAAAAGTATTGGTTCTTGGGGCGGGTCAGAGTCAACTCAATTTAATCAAAGCGCTGAAAAAAAGAGGATACTATGTCATAGTGGCGGACTACTTCAGGCATTCCCCGGGAAAAGCCTTCGCAGACAAGAGCTATCTTTCAAGCACCTTTGATGAAAAAGAAATTCTCAACATTGCCCGCAAGGAAGCGGTCAAGGCTCTTTTTACCCTGGGGACGGACCAGCCGGTGCGCACCATGGGATATGTCAGCGAAAAACTGGGACTCAGGAATTTTCTTTCCTATGAACAGGCCCTTGACATGACCAACAAAAAACGCATGAAGCTCAAATTCACTTCCTGTGGAATTCCAACAGTGGCCTATCAGTTGATTACAAAAGCATGTCACAGCAGCCAGATTCACCTGGAGTATCCCCTGGTCATCAAACCCCTGGATTCCCAGGGACAAAGAGGGATTTTTCTCATCAGGGATTTCAAGGAACTCAAAAAAGCCCTTCCGGTCACCTTCGGCTTCACTTCCCAGGAGGAGGTGCTTGTGGAGCGCTTTTATCCCTCGGATGAAATCACCGTCAGCGGCTGGGTCAAGGGGGGAAGGGCGACAATTTTCACAGTGGTGGACCGGGAGACCTTCAGTGAAGGGAATCATATAGGCATCTGCAAGGGGCACCGTTATCCAAGCCGGCATTTTCACAGGATGAAGGAGGATATTTACCGGCTGACGCTGAAGATTGTAGAGGACTTCGGAATCAAAGAGGGTCCCATCTACTTTCAGATGCTCATCGGCGGGGAAGGCCTCAAGGTCAATGAAATTGCGGCTCGCATCGGGGGAGCCTATGAGGATGAATACATTCCCCTCGTCACAGGCGTTGATGTGCTTGAGCTGCTGATTGATGAAACCCTGCAGCCCCGAGAGAACCTGGATTTTGACCAGGAGGAGCTTTTCAACATCAAGGCCCACGGCTATATCCATCTGCTGTTTGCCCCCCAGGGAAAGGTAATCCGGCTGCCGTCTTTGGACCGGATTCCTGAGGTCGTCAAAGGAAGGTTTTTCGTTGAACCGGGGGTTGAACTGCCCCCTATCGAAAATGCAACCCAGCGCATCGGATATGCCATGGTCTTCGGGAAGAATCCTTCCGAGCTGGAACACAACAACCAGACTTTCACAAGCATTTACTGGGATCAATTGGAGGTTACGATTTGAAATTCAAATTTTTGGGAATGATTTTGTTGATGCTTTTGCCAGTCTTGATTTCCGGGTGTGCCCCAGAGCCCACCAAAACCCTTAAAATCGCCCAGCAATACGGGCTGGCCTACGCCCCCCTGCAGATTGCCGAGGAGCTTCAACTCATAGAAAAGCACCTGCCGGGATATCGGATTGAATGGGTGAGGATGATCAATACCGCCGGGATACGGGAAGCCATGGTGTCGGGGGATCTCGATATTGGATTTATGGGTATCCCGCCTTTTCTGATTGGTGTGGACAGGGGTATGGAATGGAAGATTTTCAGGGCCCTTGCCCGGACACCCGTGGGACTGGCATATGATACGGCACGAATCACCAGCCTGGAGGACATTGGACCCAATCACAAGATTGCCCTGCCCCAGCCTGGAAGTATTCAGCATATTCTTTTGAACATGTACATTGCAGACCGCTATCCCCAGGGACTCGATCTTGAGAATTATCTCACCACCCTTTCTCATCCTGACGGTCAGATGGCCCTGGAGAGCGACACGGAAATTGCGGCCCATTTCACCTCGCCACCCTATCTTTTTGAGGAGCTTTCAAAGGACTCCATTGAGCTAATGATTGACGGGGAAGAAGCCTTTGGAGGACCCTTTACCTTTATTGTCGGGGTAGTCAGGGGGAACTTCAAGGATGCTGAAGTGATTGAAGGGGTCAACAGGGCCATTGAAGAGGCGGCTGAACTGATTCAACGCCACCCCGGGAGGGCGGTGGAGATTCTTGCGCCTGTTTATGAACTTCCCGAGTCGGTACTCAGGGAGTATCTGGAAAAAGAGGGCATGGACTTCTCCAGTGAGGTCCTGGGGACACAGAGATTCAGTGACTTCATGTTCGACTCCGGCCTGCTGTCAGGGGCCATTTCACAAGAGGATGTTTTTTATGAAAAAGAATAATATCCTATACGGAATCCTTCTTGCCGGGTTATGGGAAGGTACCGCCAGAATACTGGACAGCCCCCAGCTCATGCCCACCCTGGTGGCAATACTCAGATCCCTGCTTGTGGAACTGTCCGCCGGAGACCTCTGGCGGTACAGTCTCTATTCCCTGGCCAGTATCCTGGTCGGCCTGTCGCTGAGTCTTGTTCTGGCGCTGCTTATTACTCTCTTGAGTACGAAATATTCATGGTTGATGGAATTTTTCCGGTTTTTGAATACACTGCTCCATCCTCTGCCGGGGATTGCGATTCTTCCCCTGATGATTCTCTGGTTTGGAGTCGGTTATAAGTCTATCATTTTTTTGATTGTCCATTCGGTGCTGTGGCCAGTACTCAGCAATCTCTTCCTGGCCCTGGATACCTTCCCAGTGACCCTGTCCATGGTGGGCGACAACTACGAGATGGGGCTTGTGAGAAAGTTTGTCTATCTTTTTTTGCCGGGGAGCATGCCCCAGCTGATTGCCGGAATCAAAACCGGATGGGCGAGGGCCTTCAGGGCGGTAATCAGTGCGGAAATGTTCTTCGGGGCCATAGGTGCAACCGGTGGACTGGGCTGGTATCTAGTCAAAAAACGGGTTTTTATGGACACCACCGGAGTGTTTTCAGGGATTGTCATGATTCTTGTTCTGGGTGTTCTTTTTGAAAATGTTGTTTTGAAGGGCCTGGAGAACAGGACCATGGCCAAATGGGGGTTCAAATCATGATCCTGACCTTGGAAAATATCCATAAGGGATATGGGAACCAAATGCTTTTCAGAAATCTCGACCTGTCAATCGCCCAGGGAGAGTTCATCACGGTGGTGGGAAGGACGGGTGTGGGTAAAAGCACTCTTTTGGGGATACTTGGCTCCTTTATCAAAGCCGATGAGGGAAGGGTGCTCTTTCAGGGGAAGGCTGTCAGCAAACCGGACAAGGAGCGGGTGATCATTTTCCAGACCTTCGACCAGCTTCTACCCTGGCGACGGGTCAGTGAAAATATTCTCTTTTCCCTGGAACAAACCCGCAAAGAGGGTTTTGATATCCAGGAAGTCATCAAAGCCCTCCACCTTGAAGGGACACAGGCCCTTTATCCCCATCAGTTGTCCGGGGGGATGAAGCAGCGGGTTGCCATGGCAAGGGCTTTGATTGCAAAGCCACAGGTTCTTTTGATGGATGAACCCTTTGGATCCCTGGATCCCAATACCAGAAGCGCGCTTCAGCGGGAACTGCTGCGAATCTGGGAAGAGTACAGGCTGACTATCATTTTTGTGACCCATGATGTGACAGAGGCGCTGCTGCTGGGAGACAGGACTTTGATCGTGACAGATTCCGGCATCGAAGAAATCCCCAATCCCCTTGGGAGGCCCCGGGACAAGGAGTCAATCAATTTCAGAATGTTTGAGAGTGAGATTGTCCAGTATATCAAATAGCTCCCCTATGGGGAGCTATTGACTTTGTAAAGAATCACCCTGTAGGGTTTTTTCTCAATATACCGGACAATCCGCATGCCGTAGGTGGGGCTTTCGAAGGTCCCGGCTTCCTGGCAGGATTCCTCGAAAAAAAGCTGCATCTGTTCATAATAGGGATAGAGGTTTCCGTACAGGTCATTCCACAGGGGACGCCGCTCATAGATGAAGTCCATTTCTTCGGAATAGAGAATGTATTCGATATCTCTTTCCCGGATGTAATCTTCAAAGGTCGAGGTCTCCGGCAGATATCTGAGATTGCGCAGGTCGAAGAAATTTTCAGGACGAAAGGCGAAGAGGGCATTGAGATTGCCCAGGACCCTAGTGTTTTGAGGGACCAGTTCCTTGAAATGACTCAGGTAGTCTTCATAAGACTGCTCATAATAATGGGACTGGAGGTTTTCTAAGGTATTGAAACCGGTGAAAAGAAGCATGAGGCCCATCAGCAGCCCCACCAGGCTCCTGGGCTTTATTTGTGCCAGGACCAGGCCCAGTCCCGCCAGGTAGAGGGGAAGGGTTAAAATGATGCTGGTCTGATTGTAGCGTCCGATGACAATCAGTCCCAGATGAAGCCCCATCAGAGCGGCCAGGGGAAAGGCGTGGATTTTTCCTCTCAGGACAAGGTAGAGATTGAAAAGGGTTGAAAAGCCGAAAACCAGAAAAAACCCCCTGATGTCGGGTGTGTAGTAGGTTCCTGAGACACCATAGTAAAGCTTTTGATAGAAGATGCCCAGCTGCAGTAATTTATCCCAGAAACTCATTGTGACCCCCAGCTCCCTGCCATAGCTGAAGTAATGGGGTATGAACAGCGGGTCCAGGGCGAGGCTGAAGAGGACAAAAGCCAGGGCGAGTGCACCCACGGTGCCAACAAAGTGCAGAATTTTCTTCCAGTCTTTTGTCAGGAGCCAAAAAGCCAGGACCGGCAGGAAGATCAGAAAGCTGTTGGGATGGATGCCGATGGCGAGACCGGCAATCAGGCCTGAAACCCCGGGGGACGCTCCGGGCTTATGAAATACATAATAGAGGTTAAGGAGCATTAAAAAAAGAAGAACGGCTTCCTGCCGGGCCATATGGGACATGTAGATGAACTGGATATTCAATAGCAAAAGCAGGGTTATGGCCAGGGCCAGCCCTTTACGACAAAGGATTTTACTCAGGAGAAGATAAAACAGCACGGCTGAAGCCAGGGAAAATACCAGAGAAATCAGGCGCACGGAAAATATCCTGAAACCCAGGAGTTTGATGGCCGTGATTTGCAGGGCGTTGAAGAAAATCTTGATCCCATGGGGATACCGTGGATAGAGGTCAAAGAAGGATTCAGTGGTTTTGACTGTGTTTTCGCTGATCATGGTCTGGCTCAGTCCCGCCAGCCAGGCTTCATCCGAGTGGACAAAGGGGAACTGTGTCAGGGAAAAAAAGCTGATGATGGCGTAAAATACAAGTCCGACAATGAGTAAATGAGAAGTTTTTACATTCATTGGGGTTCCTCCCCTAGAAGGGTATTAAAATTTCTTATAGCCTGTAATTCAGTATATCACAGTTGTCTGGGGGGAATATCAGATTCAACTATGACAAAAAATTAACTAACATAAGAAAAAATAATAACAAAATTTCTATAAAGAGGGTATAATGATACTGTCAATTGATACATTATTAACAATCTTTCGCACAATCAATCTTTTCAAATTTTACGGAGGGGTAAAATGAAGAAACTAATATTTCTAATGCTAATGATTTCAGTACTTGTCATCGGAGTCACCGGATGTACGGCCGGGGTCAACAGTGACCTTGGAGAGTACATCATTACTGCACAAGAGGCCTTGGAAAAAGTTGAGGCCGGGGCACTTTTAGTGGATGCTCAAAACAGTGCAGAGGCTTATCAGGAAAAACATCTGCAGGGCGCTGTTTCTATTACAAGGAATATGGTCATGACCTCTGAACCGGTGGTCAATTCACTGATTGATCTTGAAACCTTCGAAGGAGTCATGGAAGCAGCAGGTATTGCCAATGATACGGAGGTAATCATCTACGACAACAACAAAACCATGGACTCAGGAAGACTTTTCTGGACAATGGTCAGTTATGGCCATGACAATGTCAAAGTTGTCAGCGGGGGACTGGAAGCCCTTGTTGCTGCCGGAGCCACCGTCAGTACCGAGGTGCCGGAAGTGACACCATCGTCCTATACGGGGACGCCGCTGAATACGGATCACTATGCCAGCATTGATGATGTCATTGACCAGTTGAACTACCCTGATCCGAACACGGTCATTCTTGACACGAGGACACCTGAGGAATTTGAAGCAGGCACTATCCCCACTTCAATTCTTATTCCCTTTACAGAGAACCTCTATGAGGACGGCACCATGATGCCGGCGCAGCAGATCAGAATCATGTACAAGAAGGCCGGAATTGAAGAGGATGATACCGTGATTGCCTACTGCAAGACCTCTGTCAGAGCTGCTCAGACGTTTGTCGCCCTTAAAAGTGCCGGGTATGAAAATGTCAAAGTTTATGACGGGGCCTACACTGAGTGGGAGAGTGATCCGGCCTTGCCTATCCAGTTGCCGGAAGAAAATGAAGCACCAGTGATTTCCAATGAACAAGATGCATCTTAATCTATTGAAAAAAAGGGGAGGATTATATGAAAAAGTTCAAGTATTTGCCACTCATTTTGATTTTTGTGATGTTGTTTACGGCAGGATGCGGTGCCAGTGAGGCCCCGGCGGCTGAAGAGCCCAAACCAGTGATTGAAAAGACAGTGGAAGAGCCGGCGCCGAGTGCAGGAGACCAGGAAGAAACCGGTATTGTTGCTGAAGTAGCCCTGGCCCATCTGGCGGAGAAGCCCAGCGACAACTATATGATTTCAGCGGCGGATATGATTGAAAAGATGGAAGCGGGAGAGAATGTGACCATCCTCGATATCCGTCAGGCCGACGCCTATGAAGCGGGTCACCTCAAAGGCGCCATGAATCTTTCCTGGGGACCTGATTTTGCCCAGGGACTTAAAAATGTGCCGTCAGACCAGACTATCTACGCCTACTGCTATACCGGCCAGACCTGTGCCCAGGCGGTAGCGACCATGAACATGCTGGGATTCGATGCCAAATCGATTTCCCTGGGATGGAATTTCGGAATCAGCAAAGTGGACGGGTACGAGGCTTTTACCGAGACCCAAACCAATCCCCTTGGTACGACCAATCCCCTGGATTTCAATCCAGAAGTGTTTGAAGCTGTCGATGCCTACTATCAAGAACTGGCCAAGGTTGCCGGGACCACCTTTGCAAACCATAAAATCAGCGAAGCAGATACCAACGAAAACCTGGACAACGAGGATTTCTACTTCCTTTCCATCCGGCAGGAAGCCGACTACAATGAAGCGCATATCCCGGGAGCAAAGAATATCCCCTGGGGCAATGATATGGTGAATTCCTTTGACAGTCTGCCCAAGGACAAGACGATTGTTGTGAACTGCTACACCGGCCAGACAGCCGGTCAGACGGTTTCTGTGCTGAGACTGCTGGGCTACAACGCAGTTTCAGTCAACGGCGGCATAGGGACACCGGCCAACGGTGACCAGGGGTATGGAAAAATGTTTGATACCATTTCAACCATCGAAGAGGATGCCGCGGCAGTCCTCATCAATAAACCAGAAAACAGCTATATCGTCGGAACAGAGGAGATCTTCCCCATGATTGACACTCAGGAAGACCTGTTGATTCTGGATATCCGACAAAACGATGTGTATTCAGCGGGACATCTCAAAGGGGCGGTGAATGCGCCCTGGGGACCTGGTTTTGCCGAGGTCATTGAAAAGCTCCCCATGGACAAGCCGATCTATGTCAATTGCTACACCGGCCAGACAGCCGGCCAGGCGGTGGGTGTCCTCAATGCCCTGGGCTTTGAGGCCTACTCCATCCGATACGGCTGGAACCTGGGAATCACCCAGACCGAAGGCTATGAAGCTTATACTGAGGAAGCTGCCAATGAATTGCAGGATTACGGTGCTGCGGTCAATGAGCACAAGCTCAACGCCGGCAAAGCCTACTTCGAGGGTCTGGCTGAAGTAGCGGGAACCACCTTTGCAAATTACAAGATCAGCGAAGAAGATACCTACAATGCCGCCAAGGCCAATGACGGGACAGTTTTCCTTGATATCCGGCAAGCAGATGTCTATGGAGAAGGCCATATTCCGGGAGCGGTCAATGTTCCCTGGAGCAATGAGATGGTGGATGGTTTCAAGGACCTGCCGACGGACAAGAAAATCGTTGTCAACTGCTACAGCGGACAGACAGCGGGACAGGCCGTCGCCATCATGAGACTCATGGGCTTTGATGCGGTATCGGTCAATGCCGGCATGGGTACGCCGGTAACAGATCCGGCAGGGTATGCCAATCAAGGCTACGAACTGGTGCAATAATCATTAAAAAAGTGACGCTTAAACCAAGCGTCACTTTTTTTTTGAATTTTTTCAAATAAAGGGGAATTCCCCGCCCTCCAAGTCACCTTGCTCCTTGAAGTGAGAGTGTCGGGTGGGGAGGGATTTTCTTCTCTGAAAGAGGATAGAATGTGACACTCCCCACGAATACACCCGGAGGATTCGCAGGTGATGGAACCGAAGTGCCTCTTTGCTGACGGATTATGCCCCTGAACCAAGGAGACTGCCATGCCAGGCAGCGCCTAAAACGCAATGAGGCCTGAAGTGCTATGCTATCAGGCTCTTTAAACCATGGGTATTCATTTTTCAAATCAGGCAGCTGCTTTTAACAAGCCCAGTAGCTGAGGCCTTTACCGGATTCTTTGTAAGCAGTATTCCAAAAATCTAAAAAATAATTAAACACAAACCGGCTGCTACCAATCGTTTAAGGATCTGTTCTTCTTGGGTTTTATTGGGTTTGAGTCTGAATTTAGTCGCCTTGTAAACCAATGGCTTCACCTCTTCTCAGAACGCTTGTTCCACTGTCAACGCTAACACAATTTTGCGCACAATTGACAATTAAACCTTTTTTTCACGAAAAAAAAGCCATTCATCCCACGACTAAAGTCACGGGGGTTCTGGCGTTGATTATAAAAGGGGTTAGTGCATGCCGGCACAATTAGAAAAGCCTCGGAAAATGTTTTATAAAATAATGAAAGTCTTCATTCGGTCTTGCCGACAAGGCAGTATCCCAGGGGGAGACGACTGATCAAGCGGGTCATCAGGATGGATAATGCTATCGAACCAATAAAAAGAAGCAAATAGAGGGAAAGGGGTTTGAATGAAAAATCGAAGGAATGAAAGAGCGCTTCACCCAGGGCCAGGAAAATCATATGGATCAGGTAAATGCCAAAGGAATAGCGGCTTAAGAAGGTAAGGATGGATGAGGTGGTGTCATGGAGATGAGCCCATCGGTACAACAAGGGGATGGCGGTTGAAGCGAAAAGAAAAAGATCGATACGTTTGGAATCGTTCTCTAGAATCCAACCGGCTGTGTAAACGGCAAGCAGACCCAGCATGGAAATGACAAAGGCGAGACGGATTTCCACAAGATGAGTCGTGATCCATTCAAGAGTGTTGTTTTTTGGATCACCTGCCATGAGTCCCAGGTGGAAGTAAAAAATCCAGGAGGGGAAGGCCCCCCATCGAAGGCCGCGCCACAAAAGAGGGCCCCAGGAAACTTCGGGAGGCGGGACGAAGTTGAAGAAGCCAAGAAAGGTCAGATTGAGGAGCAGTGCCAGCCAGAGAAGTTTTTTTGCACCAAGAGCAAAAAGACGTCGGGAAAAGAAATGATAGTACAGGAAACCTTGGAGAATCACCAGGAGAAAGTACCCATGCCTGTAGAAACCGAAAACCCAGTTTTTTGCCAGGTACCGAAGGAAGGTGGAAAAACCACCTTCAGGGCCTTCAAAGATCATCACAAGAGCATAGACAAGACCCATGGAGAGGTAGGGCAAGCCGATATATCGGAAGCGTTTTTTAAAAAACAGGGGGGGGAGTCCGTCAGGGTAGGCGTAACTCAGAAGATAGGCAGAGAGGAACATAAATATCGGTGTGCCTGTCGTGGTGACAAGCCGAAAAAACCACCACCAGTAGAAAGCCAATGGTCCCATATTACTGGACAGTTCTGTCACCCGGGTAACGGTATGGGAACTGACAATGCACAGGATGGCGAGACTCCTCATCCTGTCCAGGGAGGTAATACGCACCTTCTTTTTTTTCACGGGCATGAATGTCAAGGAAGATTCCCCCTCATCATCTCATGGATATATGCGAGGCCATGCTCAGTGACCATTGGAACAAGATCGTTTTCGAGGATGTACTCTGAAAGCATTATTTCACCCAGGGCACGTTCATAGCCTTCCCGGCAGACATCGGTGGAGATCTTCTCCATTGTCCTGCGATTCCTGGCGGTGCTGTTTTCGAAAATTCCGTCCGGTGAGAAGAAAAAACTGATCTTATCGTTGATGAAGGAACCTCTGGCAACATGGACTTGTTTGGCGACAAATCCTTCGGTGGCATTGATCAGATCCTGACCGATCATACGATCGGGTTGAGGCTCCCACCCCATGAGATTGCGCATTGTGGGATAGAAATCAATCTGACCGCCCGCTGTGGCGATGCGTTCAGATTCATCCATTCCGGGGACATGAATAATCAGAGGAACATTGAACATGTCTTCCTCAAGATAGGGGCGGCCTAGAAGCTGGTGCATCTGCTCTTTGACCCCGGGGTCTCGGTGGTCAAGTCCCTGGTGATCACCGTAAATCACAATCGCGGTATCTTTGTAAAGACCGGCTTCTTTAAGATCGTTGAGAAAGGCATCTATCGAGGTGTCGAGGTAGCGAATACTTTGGAGATAGTTTCCCACCGCGGTATCAATCAGGTAATCTGGAAGTTCGAGGTGTTGGTGATTTTCCGGAAGCGTATAGGGATGATGGGAGGTGAGGGTGACAAAAAAGGCATAAAAGGGTCTCTCTGTCGCCTCTAGTATTGGAATCGCCTGTCGAAACAGGGAACGGTCACTCAGACCGATTCCGATGATTTCATCCATCACCAGTTCTTCTGAACTGTAGAAGGTTTCGATTCCCTGTTTGGGATAAATTGTCTTGCGGTTCCAGAAGCTTCCTTCGTTGCCGTGGAAGGCCAGGGTTTGATAGCCTGCATTTTGAAGTTCTTGGGGAAGGGTTCTGAAGTGATTGTTTTCATAGGCCTTGTAACTGAAGGACTTGAGGGCGGGATAATAGCCATTGTGGGAGACAAATTCAGCGTCTGAGGTATTGCCCCATCCCACTTGCTCGAAGAAGGAATCGAAGGTAAAACTGTCCTTAGTGATTAATTTGTCGAGGCTGGGGGTGATGGGTTGCCCCCCGATTTCGGATTCAATAACGAAGGCTTGAAGGGATTCAGCCTGGATGACAATGACATTTTTACCCTCGAGGAGGCCCGAATACTTGTCAAACTGCTGTTCCTCTGTCAGGGAATCCATGGCCTGGTCGACGAGTTCTTCATCGCCGTTTTGTGGCAGTGCCAGGGTGACAAGATCGTAAAGATGATAATGGAGGATGCCCAGATTCTGGGGTGTGTAATGCCCGGCGATTCCGAAGAATTGAGGAAGAGTGAAGGATATGAGGAGGAAGAAGACACCATAAAGAGGAAGTCTCTTATGATTGAAAAGAAAAATTCCAGGTATCAGGGTTTCTTTTTTTCTCAACAGAAGGTAGAGAAGAAGTACCAGATCAAGAAAAAGAAGGCCGTATGATGGACGAAACAGAGCAACAATACTTTGGGTAACGGGTCCGAGCTGTCCCATCTGCAGGATGCTGTGGGCGGGAAGCAGGGTGTAGAAGTGACTGAAGTACATAAGATCGCCAATCACCAAAAGTGTGAAGATTACTTGAAGGGCAAATAGACGCCACAGATGAATCGCCTGCCTGCGACAGCTCAACAAGAGAGAAAGCACAAGCAGATTGATCAGATTCAACAGGGTCACTGGGATAAAAAGCCAGGGATTGATGCCGATGACAAGATGGATCCAGACGATTTTCACTAGACCAGTCAGAGTAAAAATGCCGGTTAACCGCCTTTGATAGTCAAGATGCGGGAATATTTTCAAATATTTCATTGGTTACTCCTATCAGAACAGGTTGAATCAATCGCAATATGGACCGCCTTCTCATTCTATCAAAAAAGCGAAGCAGTATGAAGAGGACCTGGACAATGTTTTAAACTTCCTTTTCTCTTTGATATACTGGGTTTGACAAGACAACTCCAAAGAAACAGGTGATTGATTTGTTGACACTTCTCTTTGAAAGCCTGGGGGCCTTTCACAGGGCCTGGAAACGGTATCTGTTGTTCGGTCTTTTCGATATGCTGTTGACGAGCTTTGTTTTTTTACCGCTCAGGAGTGCAATCCTCCACCGTCTGTTGCTGACAGTCAGCTCTGGGGTACTGGTGAACTCCAAGGCCTATCTGCTCTTCTTTGACCTGAGGGGATGGCTGGGGATACTGGTGCTTATGGTAATGGTTCTGTTTTTTGTGTTTATCGAGATGGGGACTCTTATTTTGATGAGTGAGGACCAGAATCGGGGAAGGACACCTTATGTCAGCAGTGGTTTCATCAGAAGCCTCCAGCGGTTTCCCAGGATTCTTGGGATAGATTTGATACTGATGGCACTAATATTGTTTGTGATTTTGCCCCTGATCAGGGTGCCCATAAGACCCCAAGCCCTTTCAGGGATCGCCCTGCCTGAAATCTTGACGGAGTGGATCGGGATGCATCCTCTGATCAGCGGGATGTATTGGATAATTCTGGGCGCACTGGCCTATTGGTTTCTCCGTGGCATATTTACGCTTCATGGGTGTCTTGTGGATCAAAAGTCCTTGAGAGAGGCTTTTAAGACCAGTCTGCAAAGGACCCGGCGGGGTAGTTTGGTGCTGGTGACCCAATTGATTCTTTTTAATATGGTCCTATTTCTCGCGGGGACGGTTTCCTTTGCATTTTTGGCCAAGGCGGGCGGATTGGTTGGTTCCTCAACGCCATCGGCAATGGGACAGATGCTGGTTATGTTTTCAGGAGTATTGACTATGGTTTCGTCAGTTCTCCTTATGCCGTTGAATATGATTTTCTTGACAAGACTCCACGACAGAAATGCCGCTCAGCTGCCTTCAGCAGCCGTTGAAGCGGGTGCTTTTGAAAAAAAATGCATTCAATATGAACGCAGTATCTATCAGTTCTTTGGGAAAAGAAAGAGTGCCACTGTTGTGTTGATGGCGGTTGTCCTCCTCCTGTCCTATGGACTTGGATCGATTGCAGGACAAAAGACCATCTACGGAGGCCGCCCTGTGGAGGTTGTTTCACACCGCGCCGTGGTGGAAGACGAGGTTGAAAATTCTCTTGAGGCCATCCGGGCTTCTCTTGAGGCTGGCATCGATGCGGTGGGAATTGATGTGCAGATGACCCTCGATGGGGTGATTGTGCTTCACCATGACCGGAGTTTAAAGAGAATTCACGGGGTGGATGCCAATATCGACAGCCTTACCTATGATGAACTCAATGAACTGATGCACGCCATGGCCCATCCAACGGCTTCTGAGCGCATTCAATTCCCCACCCTTGCAGAGGCTCTGGCCCTCATTGACGGTGAAATGGAGCTGCATATCGACTGCAAGACCTATGGAAAGCCTGAAGAACTCGCCAAGGGAATCCTTGAGCAAGTTGTGGCGGCAAAGATGCAGGAAAGTGTAGTGCTTCAGTCCTTTGATCGGGATTTTCACAGGTCGGTGGAAGCCCTTTCTCCCGCTATCCGGACCAGTCAGATTCTGTACTTTGCTCTGGGAGATCTCAATAGACTCGAAGCGGATGATTTGACAATTCACCGGGGTATGCTGGACCATGATCTGGTTGGAAGGGCACGGTATCACGAAAAAGGAATCTGGGTGTGGACCCTCAATACTGAGGATTCGGTGAAGGAAGCCCTCCAGTATGACATCGATGGCATCATCACGGACCGCCCCTTGATGGTGATGGAGATTCTGGGGCGGGGGGAGTGAAAAAACGCGGGTGAGTTTTAAGCCGAGGAAGATGCATTTGAAAGAAAAATTGAAAAACCTTGAATCAAAAATAAAAGTTAAAAATTTGTTATACACATTTTGTGGATAAGTACAATCTGTTTGTGGATGGATAGGGGTTGAAATATTAAGGTTTTATTAACAACGTGTTAATATCCACAGTCCTGTTGATTATTCAGGGGATATTGTGGAAAAAGAAATTCGCTAATCTATCCAGTATTGTGGTATAATTTTTGTGAAAATTGAATAGCAGTTTTCTGGTTGTCCTTTGGACATAACAAGGAAGTCCGGTGAAATTCCGGCACGGTCCCGCCACTGTAAAAGTCGTAAAGACTTAAAGTCAGATACTTACCAGTTAACCCAGTATCACAATTCTCACGAGGATGGGAACGTGCTTTAAAATACTTTAAGGTGCTTTCCGTATGGAAAGCTTTTTTATTTTGAAGCCTTCTTATCAAAAAAAAAGGAGGTTATTTTTATGCTAAGAAAAACAGGGCTGCTATTGATGGTGGTCGGTCTCCTCTTGCTTGGCGCTTGTACCCAGGAACCTGAACAAGAAGAAGTCGCAACTTCCGGTGAAGAGGTGCAATCCGTGGAATCTGAGAGCCTCTATCCTATGACGGTGACGGATAGTTACGACAGAGAAATCATTCTCCCTGAGCAACCCGAACGGGTGATTTCCATGGCCCCTTCAATTACCGAGACGATTTTCGCCCTGGAGGCGGAATCCCAGTTGGTGGGCCGGACCGAATACTGTGATTATCCCGAAGAGGTTGCCAAGATTCCCACCGCCGGCAGTTTGATGACGCCAAATATGGAGAGAATCATTGAGCTGGAACCGGATCTTGTAATCGCTTCAACCCATTTCCCTATGGAAGCCGTTGAGACCCTGGAGGAATTGGGGGTGCAGGTGGTGGTCTTTGTTCCCCAGGAATCCTTTGAGGGGACCTACCGGATTATTGAAGAAGTGGGCAGAATTCTGGGAAAGGATGAGAAGGCACAAACCATCAATCAATCCATTGAAGAAAAGGTCCGCGAAGTGGCAGAGCGAGTCGCCGACCTGCCAGGAAAACGCGTGTATTTTGTCGTGGGTTTCGGAGAACATGGAGACTACACCGCCGGTGGTGATACTTTCATCAATGAAATGATTGAAATGGCCGGCGGCGTCAATATTGCCGGGGATGTATCGGGATGGGGGTACTCTCTGGAAAAAATCATCGAGAAAGATCCGGAAGTCATTATTATCTCAAAATTTTTTGGGCTCAAAGATGCCTTCGAGATGACACCGAACTACATGGATTTGAATGCTGTGAAGAAGGGTGAGCTCCACGGTCTGGATATCAATGAGATTGAAAGACAGGGACCGAGGATCGGCCTTGGTCTGGAAAGTCTGGCAAAGGCCATCCATGGAGACCGGTACTGAGTACCATGAAGGAAACAACCCTTAGTCGGGGAAAATTCAAAGGGGTCATTGTCGGTTGCAGTATTCTGGCTTTGGTCATCCTGATGGGCTGTGTGACCCAGGGAACGGTGGCAATACCCTTGAAGGTGATTATCAGGGTTGTGGGTGAGGAACTCGGTCTGATTCCCGCGACCCTTGATGAGGACAGTGTCCTGTCGGCCTATCGGCTGATCCTGGTGAAACTGAGGATTCCCCGGGTTGTCATGGCCTTTATCGTCGGGGCGGGCCTGGGGACCTCAGGACTGATATTTCAGGGCATCTTCACCAATCCCATGGCCGAGCCCTATGTCCTGGGGATTTCCTCTGGGGCGGCCTTCGGGGCCACGCTGATGTCTGTTTTTGGAGTCGGTGGCTCCCTGCTGGGGTTCAGCATGATTTCCCTGGGAGCCTTTGTCGGAGCTTTGGGAACCTCCCTTGTGGTATTTGGAATCGCCCGGGGAAACCGTTCAAACCAGATGACGGTACTGCTGTTGTCCGGCATTGCCATCAGTTTTTTTCTTTCCTCCCTGATTTCCCTCATGATGACCCTCAACCGCGAGGTGATTGAAAGCATCTTTTTCTGGACCATGGGAAGTGTGTCAACAGCCACCTGGGACAAAATACTTCCCGTGGGAACTGGAACTGTTCTGGGAATCGCCGTTTTTTCCTATTATGCCCGGGAGCTCAATATCATGCTTACCGGTGAGGACAGTGCAAAAGCTTTGGGAGTGGATGTGAGAAGGGTGAGACTCATCCTGCTACACACCGCCTCCTTCATTACGGCCTTGGCGGTATCCGTCAGCGGTATCATTGGCTTTGTCGGCTTGATAGTTCCTCATAGTGTCAGACTGGTCATTGGACCGGACCACCGGCGGCTCATACCGCTGACAATTATTACAGGGGGACTTTTCCTGAGCATCACCGATATGATCGCCAGGACCGTGGTGCCCCCCATGGAAATTCCCCTGGGTGTCATGACGGCTTTGGTTGGAACACCCTATTTTCTCTATTTGTTGATTAGAAAGAAGAGGTGAAAAGGTTGGAGACATGCGCCTACAAGACTTACAATCTCTCCTTTGGATACCACAAGGAAGCCGACATACTCAAGGCCGTCACCATGGGATTGTCGGAGGGAAAGATAACCGGAATCATCGGTCCCAACGGCTCAGGAAAAACCACTCTGATCAAGAATCTCTCAAGGGTGCTGAGCCCGGATTCAGGAAGCATCACCGTGCTGGGAAAGGCCTTGTCGGAGTATCGGCAAAAAGAACTGGCCCTCATCACCGGACTGGTATTCCAGGAAAAGGAATCGGACTTTCAGTTTTCCGTCTTCGAGATTGTCATGATGGGCCGATATCCCTACAAAAAGAAATTTGAAACAGAAAACGAAAGGGACAACTGCAGGGTTTTTGAGGCCCTTGAAAAGACACAAACCCTTCACCTCAAGGACCGGCGCTTCAATGAGCTCAGCGGTGGGGAGAAACAGCGGGTGATGATAGCGAGAGCCCTGGCCCAGGAGCCGAAGATTCTCATTCTGGATGAACCCATCGCTCATCTGGACATTCATCACCAGGTTGAAATTCTCAACCTGGTCCGCAGGCTTGTAAAAGAGAAGGCCATGTCAGTCCTGGTGATTCTCCACGATCTCAATTTTGCCTATGGGTTTTGTGATGAAGTGGTGCTGCTCAAATCCGGCGAGGTATTCAAACAAGGCGTGCCGCAGCAAGTGATTACCAAAGAAAATATCAAAAGTGTCTACAACGCCAATATTGAGATTATTCTGGACCACCGAACCAACCGCTATCACATTATTCCCGCCTATTGATGGGATGCCCGCCCCGGCTTGTATTCCCGGAGATTGTTCCATATAATGAAATTGAATGATTAACCAGGAAAAGATGCCTTTTAGCAATTTTGAAAAAGGAGCCGGGATTCAAAGCCAAAGATTCCCGGCAATGACGAAAATGACAGGTCCCGGGCCGGCCTGAAAAAATCCGGAGGGTCAAAGGACGTGTCTGTTCCCAGGAAAACAGCGCTGTATTGTCACAGAGAGGAGTTGCTTAAAATGAAATACCGCAGTGTGACGGATGTGAGATGTGCCTATCCTTTTTTGTATGATGAAGATTCCAGGAGTGATTTTGAGGTCTTATCCGATCAAATCACCGTTGAAATCGCTATGGTGATCGCCCTTTTGCAAGAGAGCAGTTATGCAGAATTGATTCAGGACCTGAGATTGTTTCAGGAAAAAACCATGGATCTCAATGGCTCTGTCCGAGGTCGAATCGGGGTGTCCGAAGAGGATCTGGCCCATGCAATCAATAGATATGACCACTACAAGGGGATGGCACAGAAGTCCGACAGTGGTTTTGTACTCCCTTCAGGAAGTCCGGGTGCTCTCAGTGCCCACC
This sequence comes from delta proteobacterium ML8_F1, assembly GCA_002029975.1. GTDB lineage: Bacteria > Bacillota > Clostridia > Peptostreptococcales > Acidaminobacteraceae > ML8-F1. The sequence goes on from LQBE01000054.1 coordinate 102,828, forward strand.
GGGTCAGAGGCATGTTCAAGGCCCTGGTGAGGGTGATGAGAAGGGTGGAGGCTGAAGGATTCACTGTAGCCCCGGTACTTTTCGACTACGCCAATGTGATGAGCAATGTCTTTTTCGTGGTAGCCGGTGCCATCAATTTTTCAGAGGGCGAGAAACCCATACCCTATGAATCCAGGAATTATCCAATATCGCCGAAAAGCCCCCCGCCCCCGCCAGGGGAATAAATGGCGACTGTCTTGATGTTTTGTCCTGTTTTAATCCCATTAAAGGAGAGCTGTTACAATCAGGCTGCTCCCAAAACCGGGGGGAGAAGACCTGCTTCAAGACCGTCCATGAGCTTGTGGTTGAGAGGGTCCAAGCAGAGCGATTGCCCAAGCCTCAGGTAGAAAGGATACCTCAAGGCGTGGGTGTCTTTCCAAGAGAGATTCAGTTATCCTGGGCGCCTGTGACTGCCGGCTCTGCCAGGCATGGACCGGGGTGATGACACCCCCCTTTAGATCAGGGTCACAATCCGGTAGCCTGGAGGGGCTTTGGTTGCCTTAGCTGAGAATTCCCCGAATTTATTCGAGGAGAATGTCAATAGGAGATGAGCAAATGAAAAAGAAACTGTTGAGCATTATTATCGTCATTCTTTTAGTGGCGGGCCTCTTTTGGATTTACAATTATTTTTTTGGGCCATCGGTTGTCCAGGGGGAAAAAACTGTAACCCTTGAAATTGCCAACCAAAAGACCGGAGATGATTTTTCCAGGGTTTTGACCACGGAAGGGGAGACCTTGTATGATTTGCTTCTAGAGCAGCAGAATGAGCTGGCCATTGTCTTTGAAAAATACGATTTTGGATTCATGGTGGTGGGTATGCTGAATTATCAGGCCACCAATGAAAACCAGGAGTATTTTCATCTTGCTGTCGGCGGAGAAGATGCCATGACAGGACCCCAGGGCATTGCCCTGGCTGACGGTGAGACCTACAGCTTTTCCTTGAGAAGCTTCAATGATTTTTCTGCTTCGGCTTCAGCCGGGGTGGAAAAAACCCTGACCCTTGAAATCATCAATGAAAAGACCAAAGAGAATTTCTCTGAGGTTCTGACGACGAAAAGCGAGACTCTTCATGACCTGTTAATGGAATTCAAGGAACAAGCTGGGGTGGTCACCGAAGCATCGGGTTCAGATTCTGAAATCATCGGACTCAGGGGGTACGTTCCTGAAAAAACGGAATATTTCCACAGTTTCATCAATGGTCAGGAGGCTGTGACGGGCCCCAAAACCACCCCCTTGAAAGACGGGGGAGTCTACAGGTTTGAACTCAGAAGTTTCAGTGAAGAGGTGTTGGCGCCTTCAGAAGGGGAACTCAAGACCATCACCTTCGAAGTGGTCCATGATGAGGCTGGCCTGGATTTTTCGGAGGTCTTTGAGACAAACTTACAAACCCTCGGCGACTGGCTAGTAAAACAAGAGGCTCAATTGGAAGTTGTGATGGAGGAATACGATTTCGGGACCGTAGTCATTTCCTTTTTTTCACACGAGGCCGATGCTGAAAATCAGGAGTACTACCATCTAACCGTCGACGGAGTAGATGCCACGTCTGGACCCGATCAAATCGAATTGACCGATGGTGGAATCTACCGATTCGAATTGAGAAAATACTGATGAAACCCAAAGAAATTACGACCGTTGCCATCCTGTCGGCCTCTTTGACGGCTGGGAAACTGGCCCTCAGTGCGGTTCCCAACATCGAGATTGTATCCTTTCTTTTTATCGTTTTCACGGTGGTTTTCGGAGTAAAAAGAACCCTGCTCACCGCTGTGATTTTTACAACTACGGAAATGCTGATTTACGGATTCGGCATATGGATTCTGGGATATTATCTGATTTGGCCGACCTTGATACTTTTGACTGCTCTTTTGAAGCCCCACCTCAAGTCAGAGTACGGTTACAGCATTTTTTCCGGCTTGTTCGGTCTTTTTTTCGGGTTGTATTTTGCTGTTTTCGAATCGTTTTTCTATGGAATCGGCTACGGAATCACCTACTGGATCCAGGGGATTCCCTTTGACTTGCTGCACGGTGGATCCAACTTCATAGTCATGCTGGTACTCTTCAAGCCCATCACCCGGTCTGTCCTCAAAATGAAAGAAAAAACCTGAAGACATCAAAAAGATGTCTCTTTTTTTTCAAAGATGGGATACAATACGCTATAAGGAGGGTTTTGAATGAAAGGGTTGAGGGAAATAGCGTCACTCATGAACGGCCTGGATGTTCTTTGGGCTTTGGGCGCCTCATCGGTACTGTATTTCAATGGCCATCCGAAGATGCCGGAGGATTTTGATATTTTTGTGAGATTCGAGGATTATCCCAGAGTGTATCAGGCCCTTGGAGCCCTCGGATCCGAGCTGCCGGTGGAGAAGAAAAACAGCTTGTATCACACCCAGGGTTTTGCCAGATTCAGTTGTTTTCACGTTGGGGTGGACCTGATAGGGGGCTTCAATATCTTTCATGCCGAGGGAGAATATCGAATGATATTTGATGATAAATCCATCGATCTGGTTAGGGAGGAACAGGGAGAACCGGTCAATGTGATGGCCCTGGAGGATTGGTGGATTCTTTACGCCTTGATTCCAGGACGGGAGGCGAAATCCCGATGGGTCTTTGAAAGGTCCGCTTCAGAGGGATTCCCCCGGAGAGACCTTCTTGAAAGGGCGCTGTCACTGGAGGTGCCTCTTGAGATCAGAGAAAAAATTGAAAAAATATTAAAGCATGGATGAGAGTGACAAGCCAACAAAGGGGTAATAAATGGTTAACTTATCGTCAACTACCCATCCCCTAAAGGAAATGGGTTTGTGTGCCACAAAAATTTATGAAAGTGGGTGGTGATATGACCGATGCGACATTTATTGACCTGGCCCAGATCGAGTTTGATTTGTCGACTTTGCTGACAAAGGAAGATTACCTGCTTGGAGATTATGTCATGTTCAATGTGGAACTGGATTTAGGAACCTTTACCATCAGTGGCATGGTTGTGGATAAAGAACTTGTCGGTGAACAGAACCTCTATTTCATCGATTTGATCGAGGATTACGAGGAACTCAAGAATGTGCTTTATGACTACGGCAGTCAGCGGTATTCGGTCAAATACAATTAGACTTGACAACGATCCCCGATTTGCTATGATAAAAAAAAAGAGTTGAGGCGTTGAAAAGAACAGTAGCAGTCGACGGGAAATCAAGAGAGCGGGATGGCTGGTGGAAATCCCGACAGAGTCGATGTGTGAATTACGATCTTTGAGCCACCATGGGAAACCGTGGCGTGGATTCACGCGTTAAGTGAAGCAAGGCATCCTCAGGGATGCGAAAAAAGGTGGTACCACGGGAACCCTCGTCCTTTACCGGATGAGAGTTCCTTTTTTATTGAAGAGGAGGCTAAATGATGAGTAAAAATGTGTTGGATGTATTGACTGAAAGAGGATTTCTGGAACAGTTGACCCATCCAGAGGAAATCAGGGAACTATTGGACAAAGAGAAGGTCACCTTTTACATCGGATTTGACCCAACGGCGGACAGTCTGCATATCGGGCACTACATACAGATTATGGTCATGAGCATCATGCAGCAGCATGGGCACCGGCCCATTGCCCTGCTGGGGGGTGGGACCACCATGGTGGGGGATCCCAGCGACCGGACCGGGATGCGTCAGATGATGACCTTTGAAACCATCAATCACAATGCCATGCAGTTTAAAAAAGTCTTTGAGAAGTTTCTTGACTTCAGTGAGGGCAAAGCGATTATGGTCAACAATGCCGACTGGTTGATGGAACTGAACTATATCGAATTTCTCAGAGAAGTGGGTATTCATTTTTCCGTCAACCGGATGCTTTCCGCAGAGGCCTACAAAAACAGAATGGAAAGAGGACTGACCTTTCTGGAATTCAACTACATGATCATGCAGGCCTACGACTTCCTAGTCCTCAGTGAAAAATATGACTGTAAAATGCAGTTTGGCGGGAACGACCAATGGTCCAATATTCTTGCCGGAACAGAGTTGATTCGCAAGAAAAACCAAAAGGACGCCTTCGGGATGACCTTCACCCTTCTGACTAACAGCGAGGGAAAAAAGATGGGCAAAACCGAGAAGGGAGCCCTGTGGCTTGATGCCGCCAAGACTTCCCCCTACGATTTCTACCAGTACTGGCGCAATGTGGATGATGCCGATGTGAAGACCTGTCTCAGTCTCCTCACCTTTATTCCCATGGAAGAGGTCAATGCCCTGAGTGCCCTTGAAGGCTCCGATATCAACAAGGCAAAGGAAAGACTGGCCTATGAGGTCACTGAAATGGTACACGGAACAACAGCGGCCAAGGAAGCTCAATCAGCTGCAAGGGCGCTTTTCGCGGGAGGAGCCGATCTGAGCAATGTGCCCACGGTCCAGATAGAGGCTCAGCGGGTGGCAAAGGGTGTGAATCTCGTTGAATTCATGGTGGAAAAAGAAATCATCCAGACAAAGTCTGAGGGAAGAAGGCTGATTGAACAGAGGGGGATCTATCTTGGAGACCAGACGCTTGAGACCCATGAAGCCCTTTTGAAGACCGGGGATTTCAAAGATGGCTTCGTCATGCTCAGAAAAGGGAAGAAAAAGTACTACAGGATTGAGCTGGTATAGATGAGTCAGGCCAAGACAATCGGTACTGTGTTGAGGATTCTGCAAAGCACTGAGAAGGGGGGACCCCGAAAATCACTGGAGCAAGGAGATTTTGTGGCGGGCAAGGGCCTTCTGGGAGACCGGCT
>LQBE01000054.1:107661-115893 GCA_002029975.1 delta proteobacterium ML8_F1
TTTCAATTGAAGATAGAAGGCGGTTGGATGCAGCCGTTGAACAGGGGCTGTGCTACAGACGCTTTGTGGAAACCCTGACGGTGGGTTTTACCCGGGAACCCCCCAGACCCCTCGACAGGCTTCAGGTCGGGGAGGCTGTCTTTGAGGTGAGCGGGAGAAAGAAGCGTTGTTTTCCTGAATGTGTTCTGATCCGGGAGAAGAAGGAATGTCCTCTGAGAGAGGGAGTCGTTTACCTGAAGGTCGTTCAGTCGGGCAGGGTCCTGGTGGGACAGTCCATATTGAAACCCGGTGGGGAATGATTCAGCTCGTTGAAGAAAATCTTGATTCCATGGGGATGAAAAGGAATTGAAATGACAAATAAATTTCATTTATATTACAAAAAAGGGTATTGAACTTGCTTTTTGCCTGAAGTCTGCTATAATTCTCTGAGTCTGACTAAAGGAGGAAAAAGAATGACTTTGATCAAAAACAAGTCGTCCATAGCGGCCATCCTTTCAATCCTTTTATCTGCAACTCTAATTGTACAGAATTTTCTAATCTATCTTGATAATCAAAGCTTAATCGACGAAAATCATACCCTCACTATAGAGTTGGAACAGATAACAACATTGAACGAAGAGATAAGAGTCCTCAAGGATGAAAATCAATTTATCCAGAAAATCCTTTTGGAAGAAAAAGCCGTTGCCGACAATTACAGAAAGTTGGTGGGAGATTACAACCACAATGATCTGGTGGCCAAAGCCAAGGAGATACTGAGCAGTTCCCCCCTTGACTTCGAAACCGCCTACATTGTCGCAAAGTATGCGGACCAGTTCAATCTCAACGTTTCAATGATTCTATCTGTAATGGAACTGGAGAGTAATTTCTCACAGTATGAGGTGGGCGCCCACGAAGACCGTGGGTACATGCAGATTATCCCTCTTACTGAAAAATGGCTGGCTGAAACCTATGGACACGAGTACGGTCTGGACTATGATCCCGACAGAATTTTTGAACCTGAGTACAATATCGGACTGGCGAGCATCTATCTGAGTCTCTTGAGGGATGCCTACGGCAACGACTACAACCGGATTCTGTCCGAGTACAATCGAGGGCCCTCAAATCTCCAGAGTTATTTTGAAGAAAATGAGACCTATGAGACCACCTACTCAAGGGTGATACTGAGCAGAGAAAGCAAATATTACGCACTCAATGACTAAACCAGCCCAAGGGCTGGTTTTTTTCTAACCTATTCAAGGGTGACAGCCTGAGTCATCGGACAGGCGGGCACGCAGACGCACTTCCCCATGAGGGGTCAATCCCGTAAAAGCGTGTCGATTCCCGGGCTTTTCAGCAGTGTTGACAAATCGGGGTGACGGCACTGACCACGGGTGCCAGGTGACATCAACGCCCTTTTGAACGCCATTCGGACAGCCGTGAGAAATGCATAAAAACACCCTTTTATTGACCATTGATGGGAAAAATGGTCAATAAAGGGTATGATTGTACTGAGAAAACACTGAATATGGAGGTAGAGCATGAAGATTAGAAAAGCAGTGATTCCCGCAGCGGGATTTGGTACCAGGTTCTTGCCCTTTACCAAGACAACCCCCAAGGAAATGATAAGCATCGTCGACAAGCCGGCGATTCAGTATATCATTGAAGAGGCTGTCGCCTCAGGAATTGAAGAGGTTCTTATTGTGCTTTCCAGGGGGAAAGAGGCTATTATCAACCATTTTGACGAGACGCCGGAGCTCGACCAGTTGCTGGAGGATTCAGGGAAGACGGAGTTGCTCAAACTCTCCCAGGAAGCGGCCCATCTGGCAAAAATCCAGTATGTGAGACAGGGGCTGTCAAAGGGTCTGGGTCATGCCATCCTGTGTGCAAAGTCCTTTGTCGGGGACGAGCCCTTTGTCGTGCTCTTGCCCGATGATCTCGTGGATTCACAGGTGCCGGCCATTCAACAACTCATCGAGACCCATCAACGTTACGGAGGAACTGTGCTTGGTGTCCAGCCCGTCCCGAAAGAGGAAGTTTCAAAATATGGGATCATCAAAGGCAGACTAGTGGCGGAGGACACCTATGAAATTGAGACTATGGTGGAGAAGCCCGAAATTGATGAGGCGCCCTCGGAACTTGCGGTACTGGGCCGGTATGTGCTGATGCCTGGAATTTTTGAAATGATAGAAAAAACACCGCCGGGCAAGGGCGGTGAGATTCAACTTACGGACAGTATCAATCAACAGATTGAAACAGAAAAGGTCTATGCCAGGGTTTTTGAAGGAAACCGCTATGATACGGGGAACAAACTCGGCTACCTTGAGGCGACGTTGAATTATGGGCTGAAGCATCCGGAAGTGGGTGAAGCTTTCAAAGAGCTGCTTTCAAGACTCAACCTCGATTGATTAGAAGGCTCTTTTCATAGTGGATCAGGGTTTCCTTGGTCTTGAGTCCCCCCAGACCGCTGTAGCCCCTCAGGGCGCCATTGGAACCGATGACCCGGTGGCAGGGTATGTAGATGACCAGGGGATTCATTCCCAAGGCACCGCCCACCCCCCGGACTGCCCGGGGCCGCTGAATTTTTTGTGCCAGCTCCCCATAGGTGATGGTTTGACCAAAGGGGATTTTTTTGGTTTCCATGAGTACAAGGCGCTGAAAATCCGTAAGGGTCACATCCAGGGGGAAATCCTTTTCCAGGGGAGTCCCTTCCAGATAGGATAAGAACCATTCATGGAGGGCTTCGAAGCCCTCCGGCGGGTCTTTGCCCATGGCGGCATCGACCTCTGAGATCAGTTTGATGGACTCAAGTCCACCGGGACTCAGGGTGATGGCGACTTTGAATTTGCCGTAGTCTTTCTGCCAGACAGCCATGGGAGCCTCCTTTATAATCATTGCAGGGGTATGCTGGGTTTATTCGAATTTGTCGTAGTGGACGTGCTCCATGGGGAAACCCTTGGTCTGAAAGACATCCATGACGGCATCAATCATCAGTGGACTGCCACAGAGATAGGCTTCCAGCTCGGAACAGTCCCCAAGGCGCTGGTCCAGCAGGTCGTTGACCCGGCCCACGGGACCCTCCCAGTTGCATTCGGGCGTGGGTCGTGAAAGGGTGTACACCACCTCGATGTCCTTGAGTTCCCGGCTGATGGCGTCGATTTCCTCTGTCAGGAAAAGATCCTTGCGGGTCCTGGCGCCGAAGTAGAAGGTTCCCCTGCGCTGAATGCCATGATCCCTCATATACCTCAAAATCGACAGCAGGGGTGCCATTCCCGTTCCGATGCCCACCATAACCATTTCCCGGTCAGTATCTCTGTAGTAGAAATCCCCAAAGGGCCCGACAATGGTCAAAGTGTCATTCTTTTTCAAGTACTTGTGGATATAAGTGGTACAAATCCCTTCGGGTACGTAACCGATCAGGAGCTCGATGGCATTCCTGTTCACAGGGGAGGAGGCAATGGAATAGGCCCGGTAGACCTCTTCATCACTTTCCTTGTATACGGGGGTCAGAATTTGAACATATTGACCGGGTTTGAAATCAATGCTGGCATTCTCTGGCAGCTGGAGTTTCAGGTGCCTGATTTTGTCGGTGACATCCTCCATGGAGGAGACGGTGTAGTCGAACTGTTTGACATTGAAGAGTTCCTCAGGGATTACAATTTTCAATTCTGTTTTGACCTTCAGCTGACAGGACAGGCGAATTCCCGCTTTTTGTTCTTCGGGAGTCACATAGCCAAGCTCTGTTGGCAGGATGTCGCCGCCGCCCTCAGTAACCTTGACTTTGCAGTAGCCACAGCTGCCTTTACCTCCGCAGGCAGAGGGGATGAAAATCTCTTCCTCGATGAGGGTGCTCAGAAGACTGTCGCCCCCTTCCACAGTGTATTCCTTTTCATTGTTGATGGTGAGTTTCATTTCACCGTAATTGGCGATGGTGCGGTTGGCTACAGAAAGCAGCAGCGCCAGAATTCCGGTAATCCCGGAAATGGTGAGGGTGGTCATTAAAATCGTATTCACGGTATCCCTCCCCTATTGAATCACGACGATGCCAGAAAAACCGATGAAAGCCAGGGCCATGAGTCCCGTAATAATCAAGGTAATCCCAGCGCCTTCGAGTCCCTTTGGAATCGGAGCATTTTTGATTTTTTGTCTGATACCGGCCATGGTGACAATGGCCAGGGTCCAACCCAGGCCTGAACCCAGACCGAAGGCAATGGACTGAAGCAGGGTATAGTCCCGGATAATCATGAACAAGGAGACCCCCAGAACAGCGCAGTTTACCGTAATCAAGGGGAGGAAAATCCCCAGAGCGTAATACAGTGCCGGGAAGTAACGGTCGATGATCATTTCCACCAGCTGTACAAAGGCGGCGATAATGATGATGAATACGATATACCTCAAATACTCCAGACCCAGGGGAACCAGCAGATAGTGGTAGATCAGGTAGTTGAGCAGGGTGGTGAAGGTGAGGACAAAGGTGACCGCCTGCCCGAGACTCAGGGAGGTTTTGATTTCGCTTGAAATGGCGATAAAGGAGCACATCCCTAGGAAATTGGCAAGAATCATATTGTTGGTGAAAATTGAAGCGAAGAAAATCACCAGGGGGTTGATTTCCATCATGACTTAGCACCTCCCTTTGCCGGTTTGTCCGATATCATATTTTTGGTGATCCAGATGAGGATGCCCAGCATGAAGAAGGCGCCTGGGGGCATGATCATCAGAGTCCAGCTGATCCAGGCTTCTCCAAGGACATTGATGCCGAAGAGGGTGCCGAAGAGGGTGCCGAAGCCAAGGAGTTCTCTGAAGAAAGAAATGACCAGCAGGACCAATAGATAACCTGTGCCTGAGGCCACCCCGTCCAGGAAGGCAAGATGGGGGGGATTGTTCTGGGCAAAGGACTCACAACGGCCCATGATGATACAGTTGGTGATGATGAGTCCCACATAGGGACCCAGTGCGGCGCTGATTCCTGGATAATAAGCTTTGAGAAAGATATCCACGATGATGACATAAGCGGAAATAATCAGCGTCTGGACCATCATCCGAATGTGTTTTGGTGTCCATTTCCGGATCAGGGATACTGTAAACTCAGAGAAGGCGGTGACAAAGATGAGCCCCAATCCCATGACCAGGGAGTTGAGCATCAGATTTGTGACGGCCAAGGCGGAACAGATACCGAGAATCTGTCTGAAGACCGGGTTGTCCTTCCAGATTCCCTGGATCATGATTTTCTGTGATTTGCCTGCCATATCAGATCACCTCCTTCAAAAGACTGATAAATTCATCCATGGATTCATTGAGGATGGTTCTCACAGCTTCCGAGGTTCCTGTTGCCCCTGAAATGGCATCGACATTTCCCCCGGGGCTTGGAGTGTAGATGACATAGACGGTCTCATCAGGGGAAAATTCAAGATCCCGGAACTGTTCTTTGTACCAGGTTTCAGAAATCCTGCCCCCCAGACCGGGGGTTTCGCTGTGGGAGACGAAATCCACGCCCAGCAGGGTGTTGAAATCAGCATCAAGGGCCAGATAACCTGTAATGGAGCCCCACAGACCGGACCCGGTGAAGCGATAGACATAGGCACCGACGTCTTCCCCGTCGCTGATGCGGTAGATGTCTCCCCGGGGGGTTTCGATGGTCTCGACACTGGTACGGTAGTATTCAGGAATCTCTTCCTCTTCGAGGCGGACCCCCGCGGCATAAAGAATACTTTTTTTCGTTTTCAGGCCTTCGAGCTCTTCGATGCGCTCGATGGTGATTTCATTGATCCAGGCCAGGGACAGGGTGAAAATGACGGTAACCAGCATCATGAAAAAAACGGGGTATAGAATCTGTTTTTTCTTAGGCATGGTCCGCCGCCCCCTTTCTTTTCCTGGAGGCTTTGAATTCCTTCACGCCCACATCGATGATGGGAACGAACATATTGCCTATGAGAATCGCAAACATAATGCCGCCGGCAAACAGGGCAAAGCCTCGGATGACCACCGTGACCGCCCCCACTAGAAAACCGTAGATGAGTTTGCCTTCGCGGGTTTTTGCCGATGAAATGGGATCGGTAATCATAAAAACGGTGCCAAAAAGCAGTCCGCCTGAAAAAACACCGAAGACAAGGTTGGGCACTGATTCGGCTCCTATCCCGTTGAAAATCAAGGTGAAGGTTGCGAAGCCCACCAGTAGTCCCAGCATGTTCTCCCAGAAGGCTGTCTTGGTATAAAGAAGGTATATTCCGGCAAGAATAATGAGCAGTCCGCTGGTTTCTCCCAGAGAACCGTTGACATTGCCGAAAATCAACCGACTGTAATCCACCATTTCCGATGACGACCGGTAAAGGAGCATGGGTGTGGCAGAACCCAGGGTGTCGATGCCCTCATTGAGATAGCGGACAAAACCACCGGGAAACTGACCGGAAGCCTGGGTCCACTGCCCTGTGAGAAATTTTGAAAAAGAGACATAGACAAAGGCTCTGGCGACCAGAGCGGGATTGAAGACATTGCGGCCGAAACCTCCGAAGACCTCTTTGCCGAATAGAATGCCGAACATGATGCCCAGGGCGGCCACCCAGAAGGGGGTGCGAGGTGGGAGAATCAGGGTATAGAGGAGTGCTGAAACAAAGACGGCTTCTGAAACCGGCTTGTTCTCCCGGCGTTTGAAAAGCCACTCTACAAAAACTGCGGCTGCGACATTGACCAACAGCAGTGGGATGGCCCGCAGACCGAAAAAGTAGATGGCGGCTATAAAAATGGGAATTAAGGAATAAATGACTTTTCTCATATTGGCTTGTTTCATGAACTTGATGCCCCAGACACTGTACAAATGAATCCCCCCTAGACTGGAATTAGACTATGTTACCATTATACCAATAGTTGTAAAGCCATATCAATTGTTACTCGGCAAAATGTGGATTATAATAGTAATAGCAGAGGAGTGAAACACAATATGAAATATTTCAAGGCATTTTTTGCCGTTTTTGTGGCTTGTCTCGTCTTTGTACTGGGGTTGGTAATCCTGGCCTACGACGAACAGACTCAAATGCCCCCGGAATTCAGAGTTGCCGAGGGGAGCAGCTTGGACATGGTGGAGTCCTATCTCTTCAATATGGATTTTGAAAACAAAGAGGAACTGGTGATTGGTGAAAGGGATATCAACATCATTTTGAACACCTTCAAAGAATACGGAATTTTTGAAAATCCCTCCCTCGCAGTGAATTATATCTATGTTGATCTGGAGCCTTCCGGAGGCGGGGTGTATCTCCACGGGGAAATTGAGGAATTTCTTGATTTTCCCACCCGGCTCTTCATCGGGTTTGATTTCAGCTATGAGGAGGATACGGCCCGTTTGGCCGTAGACACAGTCCGCTTAGGCAAACTTAGGGTGCCCAAGGCTGTGATTGCCTATATTCTGGTGCGGGAAAAAGTCGAGCTGCCCTATTTTGATGAGGCATCCCTTGTTGCCAAGGTGCCTGTGAGTGAAATCAACCCCTACAAAGAGGTGATAGGGATTCAGGACATTGGTATCGAGGAAGAGGGCATTCGGGTTTCCTTTGAAATTCCTGCCGTAGAGACCCTTGGCAGGCTCCTAGAGGGGGTACTCAGAGCCCTTGAGGATGTTTACGGAGATCTTAGAACAAGTGATCAGGAACAGGCGGACCGCATCATCTATCTTTTGGAACACCGGGAGGGTGGCCAGTCCCTGCCGGCGCTGGAAGCGGAGATGATGGAACTGCTGGGCGGCTTTAGCCTCGAAGGAAGAATGAAGGTCGCACAGGGGATTGAGGCGTACTTGTCCGAGGATGAAATCCAGGCACTGTTTTCAGTTTTGAAGGGTTGGTGATAATGGATTATGGATAACATGGATTAGATTATAGGGATTCTTAATTGACGGTCTGTATATTGTATACTCCTGCGTTTGACACTTGTACAACAACAAAAGCTCTGAAACCTTTGCAAAAAGGGGATTCAGAGCTTTTTTAGCGTGTTATTTTTTGCGTACCTTTTTACCGTTTTTTGTCTGTTTGAATATTTTTTTCATATTTTTCATGCTAACAATCTCATAATCGGTATTGAAACCAAAGGATTCATGCAAGGCATCGGTGAAATCAGTTCGTGTATAGGTTGGGATATAGCCTTCAGATGGGACCTGATAAAAGTTCATCTCCCGAAGTTGTGTGATGATTTGTGAGCTCGTGAATTGCTCCTTGAGCTGTTTTTCTAAGTAGCGGTAGAGCACAAGCGCAAGAAAACAAGTCGTAAAGTGCGCTT
>LQBE01000055.1:0-30117 GCA_002029975.1 delta proteobacterium ML8_F1
TGAATGACTTGTACCGGCTCACGGAGGAGTTTGGCATCAAACTGGATCGCTCCTTTGACTTGAAGGCGCTGGACGCCTTTGTTTTCGAGGACAAGAAGGTCAGGGACGGGCGCCTCAATCTGGTAGTTCCCCGGGGAATTGGCGATATTGAAATCCTCAGAATCCCCGGCAAAGGAAGTGAGGACTAGATGCTTGCGGGAGCTTTGATTGCCTTGATGGCGGGAGTATTCATATCGGTACAGGGCAGTTTGAATGCCATGGTCGGCACCCGTGCCAGTGTCGGTGCCGTTATCAGTATCCCGGTGCTTTTCCAGCTTGCCATTTACACTGGCTGGATTCTTTTGAATCAGAATTTTCGAAGAGAAGTCTTCGGTATTTTCGAGCTGCACTTTGGTGTGACATACCTGCTTCTTTCAGCGCTGCTAGGCATAGGAATCATGGTGACCATGACCCTCAGCTTCATGAAGGTCGGCCCCCTGCTGGCCCTGTCCCTGGTGGTGTTTTCACAGCTTGCCATTTCCTTGGCCATTGAGCACTTTGGCTGCTTCGGCACCCAGGTGACCCCTGTGAGTCTGATTCGGGTGGCAGGTCTTGCCCTGATGCTTCTCGGGACTTTTTTGTTCGCACAAAAATAATTGCAGAATCATCAGGAATCAAGGTATAATTCTGAATAATTATGTATAATTGAGACAGATACTTTCCGGGAGGCGTACTGTGAGCATATTTATGGAGACTATTCAAAACATTCGAATCATAGACATACTGGATATTCTGATCGTAGCCTATGTTTTCTACAAACTTCAAATGCTGATGAGAGAAACCAGGGCCGAGCAGTTGATCAAAGGGATTATCGTGCTTTTGGTCGCTTCAAAACTCAGTGAGTGGGCCAAGCTGTACATGGTCCACTTTATCCTGTCCAATACCCTGACCCTGGGACTGGTGGCCCTGATTATTGTGTTTCAACCCGAGCTCAGGAGAGCGCTGGAGTACATTGGAAGAAGCAAGGTTTTCTCAAAATCCATCAGTGAAATCATTGCCCAGGAGGCGATGGATGTCATTGATGAAATCGCCCTGGCCATTGCCCATTTATCCAAGCACAGAATTGGCGCCTTGATTGTTCTTGAAAGGGAGATCGGGCTCAACGACATCATCCAGACAGGAACGGAGCTTGATTCAAGGGTGGTCAGTGAACTCATCACCAATATTTTCACCCCCAAAGCCCCTCTGCACGACGGTGCGATTGTCATCAGAAAGGACCGGCTGATGGCGGCGGGGTGTCTGCTGCCCCTGACAAGCAATACCGATGTCAACAAGGAACTGGGGACCCGGCACAGGGCGGCCCTTGGGATGATTGAAAATTCGGATGCCATTGTCATAGCGGTCAGCGAAGAAACAGGAATCATTTCCGTGGCGATCGATGGAAAGCTCAAGCGTTATCTTGATGTGGTTTCCACGAGCAATATTCTGAAAGAAGCCATGGTTGAAAGTTACAACCGGGGCATCAACTTTAAGAAGTGGTGGGCTAAAGATGAAGGATAACAGAGCAAAAAAGGATACTGGGGTCACCAAAAACACCACGGCAAAGGTAATTTCCCTGCTGTTCGCCATTGTTTTCTGGACCTATGTCATGGACCAGGTGAATCCTGAGATGACAAAGGAATTCAACAATGTCACGGTGGAGGTAATCGGTGCTGAAACCCTTGAAAACCAGAGTCTTGTGCTGCTGAGCCAGGAGAACTACTCCGTAGGGGTGGAGGTTCGGGGTCGCAGGGGGGATATCATCGGTTTCAGTAAAGAGGATTTGAAACTGACAGCGGATATCACCGGATACACGGCAGGAACCAATACGATTCCCATTGAAAAGGCCAGTCTTGTAGAGAATGTGACCATCAGCAATCTGTCCAAACCGGACATCAAGGTTGAGCTGGACCGGTTGATCAGTGTCGCCAAGCCGATTGAAGTGGAGGAGACCGGAACACTGACCCCGGGCTACCAGTTGAGCGATATCATCAAATCCCGGGAGGAAATTGTTGTCAGCGGGGCGGAATCCTTTGTCAGTCGGGTGGAGACTTTAAAGGGAACTGTCAATATTGAAAAGATTACAGAGGACTTTGAAACGGAAATCACCCTGATTCCTGTGGATTTTGAAGGGAATGAGGTCAGGGGGGTCAATCTGTCTTCAAACACAATCCAGATTGGCTATGAAGCCTTCAGGCTCAAGACCCTGCCCGTCATCGCAACCTTTGAAGGAGAAATCGATGAAAATTATCTGCTCTCGGAAGTCAGCGTAAATCCCCCCAGTGTGGTCGTGAAGGGCAAGCCTGAAAACGTTTCTTCCCTTGTGGAAATCGTTCTGGAGCCCATCGATATAGCAGGAGCTACCGAGGATTTCACCCTGGAGGTGCCTTTGAATCTCCCCGGGGGAGTGAGTCTTCCCTACAACGCCAACCTGGTCGGGATTACGGCAAAGGTGGACTTGATTGAAACCAAGGAAATGCTTTTTGACATCGGAGAAGTGGCTATTGTCAATCTCCCCGGAGACTTTGAAATGAAAATTCTAGAGGCTCCTGAGAATCTGGGTGTGACCCTGCTTGATACGGGAGAAAATCTCGAAGGCATCAACCGCACGGAGATTGAACTGGTTCTGGATCTCGAGGGCCTGGCCCCGGGGGAATACAACCAGCCGATAGCATTGAATCTCCTCTCAGAGGTCCATGGGTATCGACTGAGTCAAGAGACCATTGCGATTGAGATTATTGAAAAAGAGGAATAGAGGTTTTCAATGAAAAGAGAAATCGAAATTTTTGTCAATTCAGCCTATGACGGCATGATTGCCGTGAATGAAGAGGGGATCATCACTATCTTCAATAAAGCGGCAGAAAAGATTTCCAAAATTCCGGCGAAGGAGGCCCTGGACCGGCCGGTCATAGAGGTGATTGCTTCTACCCGGCTGCCTCATATTCTGAAAACCGGCAAGTCAGAACTCAACAGAAGACAGCCCATGGGGGATGTGGAAATCATCACCAACCGGATGCCCGTTCTTGATGAAAATGGGCGGATAGTCGGAGCCATTGCTGTTTTCCGTGATATCACGGATGTGGTCACCCTTGCTGAAGAAATTACTGATCTCAAGGAAATACGGGGAATGCTCGAAGCGATTTTCGATGCGACCCAGGACGCCATTTCCGTAGTGGACCGTGAAGGCTACGGGGTGATGATCAACCCCGCCTACACCCGGATCACGGGCTTTACCGAGCAGGATGTCATTGGAAAGGAATGTACAGTGGACCTGATGGAAGGGGAAAGTGTCCATCTGAAGGTCATCAAGACGGGAAAACCAGTGAAAAACGCCCGCTTGTCGGTGGGTGTCAACCGCAAGGAGGTCATTGTCGATGCCGCGCCAATCATTGTCGGGGGGAAGCTCGCCGGGAGTGTTGCGGTAATCCACGATCTTTCAGAAATCAAGGCCCTCAGCTCTGAACTCGACCAGGCCAAGCGGATTATCAGAAACCTTGAGGCCAAATACACCTTTGACGATATCAAGGGTTCGGACATGAATATTACAAGTGCCATTGAAAAGGCGAAGCTCGCGGCCAGCACACCGGCTACGGTGATTATCCGTGGCGAGAGCGGTACCGGGAAGGAACTCATCGCCCATGCAATCCACAACGGCAGTCCTCGGATGAATTCCCAGTTTATCCGTGTGAACTGTGCGGCAATAGCCGAAAATCTCATGGAAAGCGAGCTTTTCGGCTATGAAGGAGGGGCTTTCACCGGGGCTCTCAAGGGAGGGAAAACCGGGTATTTTGAAATGGCCCATGGCGGGACGGTCTTTCTGGATGAGATTGCTGAAATCACGCTGAGTGCCCAGGCAAAACTCCTCAGGGTTCTTCAGGAGAGGGAGATTGTGAGAGTCGGTGGCACCAAGGCCATTCCCGTGGATGTCCGGATCATCACGGCGACCAATGCCGATTTGGAAAACCTTGTGCAAAGGGGACTCTTTCGCAAGGACTTGTATTATCGCCTCAATGTCCTGCCCATTCACATGCCTCCTCTGAGAGAGCATATGGGGGATATTGACGAGTTGGCCCGCTTCATGATTAAAAAATTCAACCAGGATTACGGCCGCCACGTTTTTGAAATTTCCGACAAGGTCCTTGAGGTGCTTAAAAAATACCACTGGCCGGGGAATATCCGGGAATTTGAAAACTATATCGGACGGGCTATGATCAATGTGAAACTGGGAGAAAAAGTCCTTGAAAAACATCACCTGCCGCCTATTCTTCTGGGAGACAAGGGTGAGAGTGAGGGGATGGTGGATCTTTCCCGGCTCCTGGGTGCCGACCACCGCTTTGAACTGACCCTTCACGAGATGCTGGCGGAGGCGGAAAAACAATATCTGGAGATGGTGCTCAAAAACAATGGCTTCAATCGGTCCAAAACAGCCGGCGCCCTGGGCATATCCCTCAGAAGTCTTTACTACAAGATTGAAAAACACGGCCTTTGAATGCAATATAATGCATGAAATGCTTTGATTAATGCAAGTGTTTGCGTGCAAATAACTGCACCTAAAGGATAAGGGTTATCAATTGAAAGACCTGAAATTCCAAAGGCCCTGGGACAGCCACCTTCTAGCAAGAGTTATGTTTTGGCATAACTCTTGCTTTTATTTATATAAGGATAGCGATAAATTGTGAAAGGGAGTGGGGAAACTATGATAAGGAGTTTCGACGACGTTCTGAGAATCGCCAGAGAACGGGGGCCCAAAAAGATTTCCGTGGCCTGCGCGCAGGATGCGGATGTGCTCAAGGCTGTTGACCATGCCTATTCAAAGGGCATCATCGAAGCTGTTCTCTTCGGTGACAAGGAGAAAATCGAGAGCATAGCGAAGGAAGAATCCATTGATTTGAGTAAATTTGAAGTGATTGATATTCAAGATCCCGCCGAGGCATCCCTCAAGGCGGTTCAAATGGTATCTGAGGGAAAGGCTCATAGCGTGATGAAGGGCCTGGTGGATACCGCCATTATTCTCAAAGCGGTACTCAACAAGGAAGTGGGTCTCAGGACCGGCAATGTTCTGAGTCATGTGGCTGTTTTTGACATCCCCACATATCACAAGTTGCTGATGGTTTCAGATGCGGCCATGATTATTGCCCCGGATCTTGAAACGAAGAAGCAGATTATCGAAAATTCCCTGATGGTTTCAAGGGCGCTGGATATCGAAGAAGCCAAGGTGGGGATTATAACCGCCAAGGAAAAGGTCAATCCCAAAATGCCTGCCACCGTGGACGCACAGGCTCTGGTGGAGATGAACCTCAAAGGAGAAATCAAGGGCTGTATCGTCGGTGGGCCTTTTGCGCTGGACAATGCCGTTTCAAAGGAAGCTGCTAAAATCAAGGGCATCGATCATCCTGTGGCGGGAGATGTGGACATTGCAATCTGTCCCACCATTGAGGCCGGCAATGTCCTGTACAAAGCCCTTTCCTTCTTGTGTAACGCGCAAAGTGCCGGAATTATTGTCGGTGCAGCGGCACCGGTAATTCTCACGTCACGGGCGGATTCCGAGGAAGCCAAGCTGAATTCAATTGCCCTGAGCGTGCTGATGGCAGCGAAATTGTAAAGGAGAAGGCAGATGACAACCTATAGAATACTGGCAATCAACCCGGGTTCCACCTCAACGAAAATCGCCATTTATGACGATGAAAAAGAGGTTTTTGAAACGACCCTCAGGCACCCGGCAGAGGAAATCAACAAATATCACAATATCATCGACCAGCTGGACTTCAGAAGAGAGGTCATTTTGAATACCCTGAATGAACAGGGAATCAATCTGACCAAGCTCAGTGCCGTTTCCGGAAGAGGCGGCCTGCTCAAGCCCATGGCGGGGGGGACCTATGAGGTCAATGACAAAATGATCAAAGACCTCCGGGCCGGGAAAATGGGAGAACACGCCTCCAATCTGGGAGGGATTCTGGCCCATGAGATCGCTTCAAGACTGAATCTGCCCTCCTATATTGTAGACCCCGTGGTGGTGGATGAACTCCAGGATGTCGCCAGGATATCCGGGATGCCTGAACTTCCCCGAATCAGCATCTTCCATGCCCTGAACCAGAAGGCGGTAGCCAGAAGGGGTGCCAGGGAACTGGGCAAAGCCTACAATGCGTGCAGCCTGATTGTCGCCCACATGGGGGGCGGGGTTTCGGTGGGTGTCCACCACAATGGCAAGGTCATCGATGTGAACAATGCCTTAGACGGTGACGGACCCTTTTCACCGGAGCGGACCGGCGGCGTACCCAACGGCGGACTGGTCAAAATGTGTTTTTCCGGAGAATACACCATCGATGAAATCAAGAGAAAACTCAAAGGGCTGGGGGGGCTTGTGGCCTATCTCGGCACCAATGACGGCAGAGAAGTCCAGGAAATGATCCAGTCAGGGGACAAGCAGGCCGAGTTGATTTACAGGGCCATGGCTTATCAGATTGCCAAGGAAATCGGTTCCTGCGCGAGTGTGCTCAAGGGCCGGGTGGATGCGGTGATTCTGACGGGTGGCATTGCCTATGATGAAGTGTTCGTTGGCTGGATTAGAGAGTACATTGATTATATCGGCAAGGTTTTAGTCTATCCCGGTGAAGATGAAATGAGCGCCTTGGCCCAGGGAGGGCTGCGGGTTCTCAAGGGAGAAGAAGCCCCCCGGATTTATGAATAAAGGTGAAATTATGTTGAATGATAGACGTATCAGAATCATCATTGGCCACTACGGCAGCGGCAAAACGGAATTTAGTGTGAATTATGCCTTGAAGCTGGCTGAAATGGGCTTCAAGGTGGCCCTTTCCGATTTGGACATTGTCAATCCCTATTTCCGTTCAAGGGAAAAGGCGGCATTTTTGGAGGGAAAGGGCATCCGGGTGATCAGCTCTTCCCTGGGGCACAACTTCTCCCTGGATTTGCCGGCGATTTCTTCTGAAATCGTGGGACCTATCCAGGATCCCGACTCCCAGGTTATCTTGGACGTCGGTGGAAATTCTGTCGGGGCAAAGGTATTGGCCAAGTTTTATGAGGAAATTATCGACAAGGAGTATGACATGCTCTGTGTCGTTAATACAAATAGAGCCGAGACCCAGACTGTGGAGGGCATTATGTATCATGTGCGCGCCATAGAGGCGGTCTCCCAGCTCAAGGTGACAGGACTGATCAACAACACCCATCTGCTGAGGGAAACGACTCTGGAGACGGTCCTCGAAGCCCAGGAAATCATCAAGGAGGCTTCACAAAAACTTTCTATTCCCATCAAATACATCAGTACCATCGAATCGGTGGCCAAAATGCTGCCTGAGGGGCTTGAAGGGGAAATCTTCCCCATCACGATGTATATGCGGGATGTCTGGATGTAAATCTCAAATTAGGAGGGAAAAAAGTGGCAAAAGGAATAGTTATTTTCAACGAGGACATCTGTAAAGGATGCGCCCTATGCACCACTAACTGTCCGGTCAATATTGTGGTACTTGACACCTCGAGAATCAATCAGAAGGGGTATCATCCGGCGACCTTGTCCGATCCTGACAAGTGTATCGGCTGTGCCAATTGCGCCATGATGTGTCCGGACAATGTCATTACTGTTGAAAGATTCTAAATGAGGAGGGAATAGTTTAGATGGCTAAAGTATTAATGAAAGGTAACGAGGCAATCGGTGCGGCGGCAATCAATGCCGGATGTCGATATTTCTTTGGTTACCCGATCACACCACAGAATGAATTACCTGAGTACATGTCACGGGAACTGCCGAAGGTTGGCGGTGTTTTCGTCCAGGCGGAGTCAGAAGTCGCCGCTATCAATATGGTCTACGGGGCGGCGGGCTCCGGCGTAAGGGTGATGACCTCGTCCTCATCTCCGGGGATTGCCCTCAAGCAAGAGGGGATTTCTTATATTGCCGGTGCAGAGCTTCCGGCAGTCATTGTCAACATCGTTCGTGGCGGCCCGGGACTCGGCAGTATCCAGCCCTCCCAGTCCGACTACAATCAATCCACCCGGGGCGGCGGAGACGGGGACTATCACCTTTTGGTCTATGCCCCTGCCAATATCCAGGAAATGGTGGACCTTTTGCAGGATGCCTTCGACAAGGCGGATTACTACAGGAATCCCGTCATGGTCATGGGGGACGGAATGATCGGGCAGATGATGGAGCCCGTGGAATTCAAGGAGCGGCCTGAAGTTGACCTGCCGGCGAAGGATTGGGCGGCTACAGGGACTGAGGGCAAAAGAGCGCCCAATGTCATCAATTCGCTTTTCCTCAAACCCGAGGAGCTTGAAGACCACAATATCCGGTTGACTGAAAAATATGACATCATGAAAAACAATGAGCAGCGCTGGGAAACCTACAACATGGAGAAGCCTGAAATCATCTGTGTCGCCTACGGCACCACGGCGCGCATCGTTAAAAGCGCCATCGACACCCTCAAGGGAGAGGGCATAGAAATTGGACTGATTCGACCAATCACAGTCTGGCCCTTCCCGGAAAAAGCCTTCGTGGAATTGCCTGAAAGCGCCAAAATGTTCCTGTCAGTGGAAATGAGCATGGGTCAGATGATTGACGATATCAAGATTGTGAACCAGGGACGTCTTCCTGTGGAATTCTATGGAAGGTCCGGCGGCATGATCCCCTCACCGGACGGGGTCGTCGGAAAGATCAGAGCATTGCTTGGAGGTGCTAAATAATGGCTGTAGTATTTCAAAAGACAAAGGGACTAACGGATAAGCAAACCCATTATTGTCCAGGATGTACCCATGGAATCATTCACCGGTTGGTGGCCGAGGTGCTGGAGGAACTCGATGTTCTCGGCGAAACGGTTGGAGTGGCACCGGTGGGATGTTCTGTACTGGCCTATGAGTATTTCAACTGCGACATGCAGGAAGCGGCCCACGGCAGAGCGCCGGCTGTGGCTACCGGAATCAAAAGAGCCCTTCCCGACAAGGTGGTCTTCTCTTATCAGGGAGACGGGGACCTGGCTTCCATCGGGACGGCTGAAATTGTCCACGTGGCCCATCGGGCTGAAAAGATTACGACGATTTTTGTCAACAATGCCATTTACGGCATGACCGGAGGACAGATGGCTCCGACGACTTTGATCGGGCAGAAAACAACCACTTCACCCTATGGCCGGGACTCCAATATCACAGGATTTCCTTTGAGAATTTCAGAGATGCTGGCGACTATAGACGGAGCAGTCTTTGTTGAAAGGGTTTCAGTCCACAATCCAGCCGCCATCAGGAAAGCTAAAAAAGCCATCAAAAAAGCCTTCGAAGTGCAACTGGAGGGCAAGGGTTTTGGAATTGTCGAGGTTCTCTCAACCTGCCCCACCAACTGGGGGATGACGCCGGTGAATGCGCTTGGATGGTTGGAGGAAAACATGATTCCCTACTATCCCTTGGGAAATTTCAAATCACCTGAGGAGGCGAAATAGATTATGGATCAAAAATTTATTTTTGCAGGATTCGGTGGACAGGGGGTCATGCTTATGGGACAGCTGATTACCTACGCCGGCATGTTTGAAGACCTTGAGGTTTCCTGGCTGCCTTCCTACGGTCCGGAAATGCGGGGGGGTACGGCCAATTGCAGTGTGATAGTTTCTGACAGGGAAGTCGCTTCTCCCGTCATCAGTTACGACGCGACAACTGTGGTGGCTATGAATCTGCCCTCCATGGACAAGTTTGAGGAAGAAGTTGAAAAGGGCGGAAAACTCTTTGTAAACAGCTCTCTCATTGAAAGAAAATCCGTGAGGGATGACATTGATGTCTATTACATCGATGCCAATGATGTAGCGGTTGAACTGGGCAATGCCAAAGCAGCCAATATGGTGATGCTGGGTGCGATTCTCGAAATCACCAAGGTGGTCTCCCCGGAAGCAGTGCTCAAGGCTCTGGAGAAAATTTTCGGGACGGCAAAGGCTCATCTGATTCCCCTCAATGAAGAAGCGCTCAAAAGAGGGGCCCAACTGGTTAAATAATCCAACAATACAAAAGACTGACTCCCCGGAGCCAGTCTTTTTTGTTATAATCGAAGATGGAACAGTTTCATCACAATAATCCTTAGTAGGGATTTGGGGGGAAGGATATGGGAAAATTATTCGGCACGGATGGGGTCAGGGGAATCGCCAATGAAGAACTGACCAACCAACTGGCCTACAATCTGGGTTTTTTCGGCGCCCGGGTGCTGACACACCGGCTGGAGGGAAAAAAGGCCAGGATCCTAGTGGGGAAGGACACCCGCCTGTCCGGTGACATGCTGGAGAATGCCCTGATAGCCGGCATACTGGCTTCTGGCAGCGATGTGGTCAAGGCAGGGGTGATTCCCACCCCGGGTGTGGCGTTTCTTGTAAGGAAGGAGGGGTACGATGCGGGGATTATGATTTCGGCATCGCATAATTCCTTTGAATACAATGGGATCAAATTTTTCAACGGGGAAGGGCTCAAGCTCTCCGATGAAGTGGAAAATGCCATTGAGGAACTGATTCTCGGTGAAAAAAACGAGATGAAGCCGGTAGTGGGTGAAGCTCTGGGCAGACTGTACGAGGATTCCCAGGTAAAGTACCAATACCTTGACCATATCAAGCGTATAGCCCATGCAGACTATTCCTCTCTTGAATTTGCCATCGATGTCGCCAATGGCGCCGTTTTCGAGCTGGCACCCCAGCTCTTTGACTCCCTGGGGGCGAAGGTCCACGTACTCAACCATCAGCCCGACGGCATCAATATCAATGCCGCCTGCGGATCAACCTACATGGGGGGGCTAAGGGAATACGTCATCACCCATCATCTGGATTTCGGTCTGGCCTTTGACGGCGATGCCGACCGTCTGCTGGCAGTGGACCACACCGGAAACCTGGTGGACGGGGACAAGATCATGATGATTCTGGCCAACCAGATGAAGGCCCAGAACAAACTCGTCAAAAATGCCGTAGTGGTGACGGTGATGAGCAATATCGGATTTCATAAAGCCATGATGGAGAGTGAAGTGGATGTGGAGGTCACCCGGGTGGGGGACCGTTATGTTCTGGAAAAAATGCTCGAAAAGGAATATACCATTGGTGGCGAGCAGTCCGGACATATTATTTTCCTTGAGCACAATACCACCGGAGACGGCCTCTTGACAGGGGTGAAGCTCATCAATGCCATCATTGATTCCGGCAGCACACTCAAGGCCCTTGCTGAAAAAATGAAAACCTTTCCCCAGGTGCTCAAAAATGCCCGGATCCATCCTGAAAACATGAAAACCTACAACCAGCACCGGGCCATCAACCAGAGGATAAGGGAAATAGAGGATCAAATGAAGGGTTCCGGCAGGATTCTTATCCGCCCCTCGGGTACAGAGCCCCTGATCCGGGTGATGCTAGAGGGGGAGGACCTGGAACAGCTCAATCAATATGCCAGTGAACTCGTGGAATTATTCGAGGAACAACTGAAAAAATAAATGATATAATGGGTTGGGACTGAATAATCAACAGACAAGGAGGTAGTTTTGAAGCGCCAGAGCTGCTTGGGAAAAGCAGTTGACGAGGTTGAGGTTCATCGAAGTATTCGGCGGATGCCTCACGGCCACCCTTTTGGTCGTTACCGGGGGACAAAACCGGAAAGTGATTTGCGGGACAAATTCCTTTCGGAAAAAGGCTCAGTCCAATAGAAAATAATAATTGGAGGCTAAAAAATGTGTGGAATTGTTGGTTATATCGGCGGCAGTGAAGCCCTTCCGGTTTTGATGGAGGGGCTCAAACGATTGGAGTACAGGGGGTATGACTCGGCGGGGATTGCCTTTTTCCGGGGGGATGCCCTTGAAGTCAAAAAATGCAAGGGTCATCTCAGTTGCCTGGAACCCCTGATCAAGGACGACGGCATCGATTCGAAAATCGGCATCGGTCACACCCGGTGGGCGACCCACGGAGAGCCCAATGATATCAATGCCCATCCCCATATGAGCTACAGTGGTGAGGTTGCGGTGATCCACAATGGCATCATAGAGAACTACCTGAAGCTCAAGGACTGGCTCTTTGAAGTCCATGGCATCCGGTTTGTTTCTGAGACAGATACGGAAATCATCGCCCACTTGATTGAGCACTTCTATGAAGGAGACCTGCTGGAGGCCGTTTACAGAGCGGTGGATAAAATGGAGGGGGCCTATGCTCTGGGGGTTATCTCGAGGGCTGAGCCGGACAAAATCATCGCGGTGCGAAAGGACTCCCCCTTGATTGTCGGGATAGGAGAAGGGGAGAATTTTCTGGCTTCAGATATTCCGGCGCTCCTCAAATACACCCGGGACACCTATCTCATTGAAAACAATGAGGTGGTGGTCCTGACCAAGGACGACATCACCATTTATGACGAACTCAAGCAAAAGGTTTCCCGGGAAATATTCCGGGTGGACTGGGATGTGGCCTCAGCAGAAAAAGAGGGGTTCGAACACTTCACCATCAAGGAAATATTTGAACAGCCCCGGGGCATTGCCGACACCTTGAATCGGAGGCTGCTGGGAGACAATGAGATTCTTCTTGACGGCATCAGACTGGGCAGGGAAGAACTTGAAAAAATTGACCGCATTTACATCGTAGCCTGCGGGACGGCCTATCACGCTGGTCTTGTGGGGAAGTATGCCATTGAGAAATTTGCCAGGATACCCGTGATGGTGGATGTGGCCTCGGAGTTTCGCTACAAGGACCCCTTTGTGGATGACAAGACACTTTTTATCGCTATTTCCCAGTCGGGGGAGACCATTGACACGCTGTCGGCCCTCAGAGAGGCCAAACGCCTGGGGGCGAGGGTTCTCAGTGTTGTCAACGTGGTTGGCAGTTCAGTGGCCAGGGATTCCGACGATGTCTTTTACACCTGGGCAGGACCGGAAATCGGTGTGGCCTCGACGAAGGCCTATACGACCCAGCTGATTGCCCTCTACCTGATTGCCCTGCATATGGCTAAAAACCTCGGGGCCATGGATGCTGACGCCTACAACAGGGTGATTGACGGGCTGCGGCAGCTTCCCGGGAAGGTGGAGCAGATTCTCGGTAATGAAGACCAGGTCAAGCTCATTGCCTCCCGGCAGTTCAACAATGAAAATATTTTCTTCATCGGACGGAACCTGGATTTCGATACAGCCCTGGAAGCCTCCCTGAAGCTTAAAGAGATCAGTTATATCAATTCCTTTGCCATTCAGGCGGGGGAGCTCAAGCACGGGACCATTGCCCTGGTGCAGGAGGATACCCTGGTTGTGGCCATTGCCACCCAGGACAAGCTATTTGAAAAAACCCTGTCCAACATACGGGAAGTGAAGGCAAGAGGGGCCTATGTCCTGGCAGTGGCCAAGGCCGGCAATGAAGAAATCCTCAAGGTGGCGGATGAAGTGATTTTTGTACCTGAGGCCTCGGACCATTTGATGCCGGTCCTCAGCATCATTCCCCTGCAGCTCTTTGCCTACTACGTTTCTCTGGCCAGGGGGAATGATGTGGACAAGCCCAGGAATCTGGCGAAATCCGTGACAGTGGAGTAGCCGCCCAAATACCGGCTTGCTCCCCGGGCACGGGGTTCGGGACGGCGTCCGCATTCCCCTCGGTCTCGAAGTCTCCTGGATTCTTGAGGAGGGGCCATTTTCCTGGTATGAATTCGAAGTGTTTGACCTTGCCAATGAATACTGGGGCGGAGCCCCCTGATGGGTAGAGGTGGGAGTGTCAATGGAAATTCAAGGAGGCAAGTGATGCTTAGAAATATCATCTGGTATCTGTACTGGGGCCTGAGCCTTGTGGTCTATATTCCGGCAATGATCAGGGCACAAGGACATCTGAACCGGGGGGAAGTCTTCAAGGCAAGGGAACTCGCCTATCACAAGGCAAAGAACTGGTCCAGGTATCTTGTCAGTCTGGCCGGGGGTGACATAGAGGTGAAGGGGCTGGACAATCTTCCTTCAGACGACTCCTTCCTCCTGGTGGCCAACCACCAGAGCAATTTTGACATTCCTCTGCTTCTGGCCGAGATGCCGGTCCCCATCGCCTTTATCGCAAAGATTGAAACCATGAAAATCCCCCTGGTCAGCCAGTGGATGACCTTCATGGGGTGTCTGTTCATGGACCGGGAGGATTTCAGGCAATCTGTATCTGTCATCAACGAGGCTTCGAAAAAGCTGGTCCAGGGATACATCTACGTGATTTTCCCCGAAGGAACCCGAAGTCCCGACGGCCGTCTTGGGGATTTCAAGGCGGGCAGCATCAAGATGGCCTTGAAGGCCAAAAAGCCGATTGTGCCCGTCACCATCGACGGCTCCATCAAAATGATGAAAAAGGGTGAAAAAGGCATCCATCCCGCCAGGGTGGTGCTGACCATCCACCCCCCCATCCTGCCGGAGGGGGAAATTTTCAAGGATACTGGCGGGCTGATGTCTGAAATCAAAACAAGGATTGAAAGCGCCCTTTCCTGAGGGGTCTTCAATCCTTGTTTCGCAGGTAGGCCAGATACAACTGCTCTTCCCCGGGGTCGGTCAAATCTGTCAGCAGGTGTTCAACCTGATAGCTCAGGTGAGGGTAGGATTTCAGGAGCAGATGCCTGAGTCGCTTGAATCCGAGGATTTCGTTGGAGAAATAGAGATGCCCGCCGTCCCGGGTGAAAATGTGGATCACGTGAAAGAGTTTGAAACGGACTACCTCCCGGGTGTAGTAGATACTTCTGATCTGATTTTTTTCGTAGCGGTAGGGCTGGCCGCGGAAGAGGCCTTCAAGGCCCTCGGAGTCGACGGTGATGGAATAGGACTTGAGAAACCGGATGCTTCGGAGGTAGAAGTTCCTGACAGAAAAAAAGAGCGCTGTGAAGACGGCCAGGAAGACCAGCTTCCAGTGGGTTTGCAGCGGACTGGTATAGAGCATGTGCAGGCCGCAGCCTACTGTGAAGGTGAATAAACAGTAGCCGCCGCGGTAGTACTTGTGGGGGTATTCGAACCGCATGGCGTCACCTCCTGATATTTTGCCTTTTCAATTGATTTTGCAAGGCATATCTGGTACCATGGACAATGACTATTCAACTAAAGGAGTTAATTATGGAAAATTTGGTATTGGCAAAGGTCAACGGTAAAGAAATCACCCAGAAAGATGTGGATTTCTTTTTAAACACCCTGGGGCCGGAACAGGCGG
This sequence comes from delta proteobacterium ML8_F1, assembly GCA_002029975.1. Classification (GTDB taxonomy): domain Bacteria; phylum Bacillota; class Clostridia; order Peptostreptococcales; family Acidaminobacteraceae; genus ML8-F1. The sequence goes on from LQBE01000055.1 coordinate 15,156, forward strand.
CACAGTTTGGCAACCCTGAAGGGATGAAGCAGCTGCTGCAGGAAATCATCAACCAGGAACTGCTGTATTTTGAAGCGGTAGAGGACAAGCTTTCTGAAACCCAGGCCTTCGAGGAAGAGCTTGAGCGGCTTAAAGGACATATCCTCAAGACACTGAAAATCAGAGAGATTTTTGAAGGTATTGACGTGACCGATGAAGAGGTCAACGAATACTATGAATCAAACAAGGCGAGATTTGAAAAACCCGCCCAGGTCAAAGCGTCCCATATTCTGGTGAAATCAGAGGACGAGGGGCTTGAGGTCCTCAAGCGTCTGGAGGACGGGGAAGCCTTTGGCGAGGTTGCAAAGGCGGTTTCGACCTGTCCGTCAAAAGAAAAGGGCGGGGATCTCGGATACTTTGGAAAGGGTCAGATGGTTCCGGAGTTTGAGGCAGCGGCCTTTGATCTTTCAGTGGGAGAGAGGAGCGGTCTGGTTCAGACCCAGTTCGGCTATCACGTGATTGAACTCACAGATAAAAAAGAGCCCGAGGCAACCTCACTCGAAGAAATCAAACCCCGCATCCAGCAGGACATTGTCACGAGAAAACAAGCCCAGGCTTATCAGGACAAGGTCAGTGCCCTGAGGACAAAGTACCCGGTGGAGACCTACTAAACCTCTCTTAGAGAGGTTTTTTTATGCTATAATGAGGGTGATTTAAGGAGGGAATTATGGAAAATATCTTTATCAAGGAGTTTGAGGCGGGTAAACGGATTATAGGTTATTATATCATCAAGAGCTACAACCTGAAAACATCGAGCAACAACAAGAAATATCTGGACCTGACCCTGATGGATAAAACCGGCGAAGTCAACGGTAAAATCTGGGGGATTGATGACGAGGCGGTGAAGGATTACAAGTCGGGGATGGTTATCAAGGTAGAGGGGGATGTAACCCTCTGGAACAACACCCTGCAGCTGAAGATAATCCGTTATCGACCGGTCAACGAGGAAGATGAAATCAATATTGAGGATTTTGTTCCGGCGGCCCCCATCGAAACAGAATCAATGTACCAGCAGGTCATGACCTTCAAGGAAATGATTCAGGATGAGGAGATTCGAACCCTGGTGGGAGAGATTTACGAGGAATACCGGGGAAAGCTGCTCTACTATCCTGCGGCTAAAATGCACCACCATGCCATTTACGGCGGCCTGCTCTATCATGTGCTGAGAATGCTCATGACCGGTGAAAAGCTCTGTGAAGTCTATCCTGTCAATAAAGACCTGCTTTTTGCAGGCATCATGCTGCATGACATTGAAAAAATCAACGAGATGGATGCCGATGACATGGGTATTGTGGGAGAATATACCCGGGACGGACAGCTGCTTGGACACATCATTCAGGGAATTGTGAAAATCGACCACGTCGGCAAGGCCATTGCCATGGAGGATGAGAAAATCAAATTGATTCAGCATATGATTCTCTCCCATCATTATGAGCCGGAATACGGATCCCCCAAGAAGCCCATGATTCCCGAGGCGGAGCTTCTCCATTATATCGACATGATTGATGCCAGAATGTACGATATGGACAAGGTGCTGGGGACCCAGGCCCCGGGAGAATTCTCTGAGCCGGTGTTTGTTCTCGATAAACGTCGCTTGTATAAGGCGACCTTTTAGAGCGCCATGAAGGACAAGCGGTTTTTGTATGGGGTCCTTCTTGTCAATATCAGCTCCCTGCTTTACTTCGATATTCTCATTGCGGATTTCAGAATCACCTTTGCCATCATCACCATGGGAGCTTTCCTGTACCTCTATCGAAGGACCAACCCTCTGCTCACCGGCCTGGTCATCGGAGTGACAATCTACATGCTGCAGCTGGCCTACGTTCTGGTCAAAGAGGGGTCTTTAGAGAACATGGGCTTCGGTTTCATCCCGGAGATATTTTTCTATGTGGTTTATGCCGTCATTTTTTACTTTGGGGTTTATAAAACCCGGACCGATGATTTGGAAAAGGTGTTTTTCATTGCCATGACGGGAGACTTTTCCGCCAACTTCTTTGAAGTGGTCCTGAGGATCAATTTCTTCCATCAGGACTTCCAACCCTCACAGTTTCTGATTCTCTTCCTGGTGGCAGTGGTGCGGAGCCTGATTCTGGTCTTGATATTGAAAGGAGCGCAGCTTTATCGGCTGCTGCTCCTCAAAGAAGAGCATGAATCCCGGTATCAGAGGCTGCTCCATATGATTATGCTCCTCAAGGATGAGATGTACTGGCTGGAAAAAAACAAAGTGAAGATTGAAGAGAGCATGACAGAGGCTTACCAGCTCTTTGAATGGCTCAAGGATTCGGACCGCCGGGAGCTGGCTCACAAGGCGCTCAGGGTGGCCGGGGATATTCACGAAATCAAAAAAGAATACGATCTGCTCACCAGGGGCTTCCGGGAGGTCACTGATGAAAGTCTCGAAGTGAATCAGATGAAATTTTCCCATCTGCTTCAAATTCTCAAACACACCATGAACTATGAGATCGGAGACCGGGATATTGTCATCGATGTGAACTACACCTATTCCGAGGATTTTTATACAGCGCACCATTATGAACTCATGTCGGTTTTGCGCAATCTCATTTCCAACAGCATTGATGCGCTGTCGGGGAGCAGACAGGGGAGGATTCTGGTGGCACATCAAAAGATAGATGATCTTCATCATTTTACCGTGAGGGACAACGGCGCCGGAATAGAAGAGAATCGACTGAGGGAGATTTTCAAGCCGGGCTATTCAACGAAAATCGATTATGAATCGGGAGAAATCAATCGGGGGCTGGGACTGAGTCTGGTCAAGGATATTGTTGAAAAACGCTTTGAAGGAACTGTCGTGGGGACTTCAAAACCGGGAATGGGAACCTGTTTTGAAGTGACCATCCATGGGAGCATGCTAGAGGTGGCAAAATGAAAATATATATTGTTGACGATGACAACAACATTACCCGGATTTTGGAACAAATCATTACCGATAAAAGAATCGGGAATATCGTGGGGCTGACAAACGATTCCCATAAGGCCATTGATGAAATCCGTTTTTTAAAACCGGATATTGTGATTGTGGATTTGTTGATGCCCCGGATTGACGGAATCGGTTTGATCGGTGAAATCACTGAATTTGACCCTGAAATCAAAATCCTGATGATCTCCCAGGTGACCTCAAAGGAAATGATCACCAAAGCCTATGAAAAGGGGGCGACCTTTTATATCAACAAACCCATCAATGCGGTTGAAGTCCTCAATGTCCTGGCTGAAATGGTCAACTACATGGAGGCGGACAAGCGACTTAAAATCATCAGAAATGTCTTTGATTTTCAAGGCATGCCAGCCACGAATCACAGCAGTGTCATGGATCAGATCAATGAAGTACTCAAAAACATCGGGATTGTCAAGAGTTCGGCTTCTGAGGAGATTTACCGGGTGGTTTCCTACATGGTTTCCAACCCCGCACAGGTGAGGGAGCTTTCAGTCAAGGATATCTGTCAGAGGTTTTCAGAAAACCCCAAGATTTTGGAACAGAAAATCCGCAGAACTGCAGCCATGGGGCTTCAGAACCTCTCTTATCTGGGAGTGGAGGACAATCTCAATGAGGTTTTCCTTGAATATGCCAATACCCTCTACCATTTTAAAGAGGTGAAAACGGAAATGGATTTCATCCGGGGCAGGTCAGACGACCGGGGGAAGGTCAATGTCCGCAAATTTCTAGAGGGTCTGGCCTCTTATATTCAAATATAAGAGACTTTTGTTAAACCAATTGAAACTTATTGAAACTCATCCTTTAGACTGATGAGGCAACATGCAATTATTCTAAAGGGGGTAACAAAAAATGGATGCATTGATGAATCTGATCGGCGCAGTGAACAGCTTCGCTTGGGGCGGCATCATGATCTTCTTCCTGGTTGGGACAGGCATTGTCTTGACCATCGGAACCCGGGTGGTGCAGTACAGAAAAATAGGCTATGCCTTCAAGCTGCTGTTTTCAAAGCCGGAAAGTGACGACGGGGATATTTCACCCTTCCAGGCACTGATGACCTCCCTTGCCGCAACCATCGGCACGGGGAATATCGCAGGGGTTGCGGGAGCGATTGCCGCAGGGGGACCTGGAGCGGTCTTCTGGATGTGGATCACGGCGGCCTTTGGCGGGGCGACAAAGTTTGCAGAGGCTTTCCTGGCTATCAAGTACCGGGTCACCAACGAAAAGGGTGAAAAATCCGGTGGTCCCATGCACTATATCAAAAGCGGCATGGAGGAAACCTACGGTGGCAGCTGGGGTTGGCTGGGCTGGCTCTTTGCCTTCTTCGCCACTATTGCAGCCTTCGGTATCGGAAACATGGTGCAGTCTAATTCCGTGGCGGCCTCAGTAGAGTCTTCAATCGGTCTTTCACCCTACATCACCGGGGCGATTATCGCCGTGGCGACAGGAGCTGTTATCCTGGGCGGCATCAAGTCCATCGGCAGCGCGGCTGAAAAAATTGTACCGGCCATGGCACTCATCTATGTGGCAGGTTCTCTATTCATAATTTTCACAAACTTCTCAGGGGTTCCGGGTGTCTTCAACATGATTTTCAGCAACGCCTTCAATGCAAAGGCAGTGGGGGGCGGTCTTCTGGGTACGGTCATCCGTTTTGGTGTGGCCCGGGGAGTCTTTTCCAATGAAGCAGGTCTGGGTTCGGCACCGATTGCCCATGCGGCTTCCAAAACCAATGATCCCGTCAAGCAGGGCATGATTGCTTCCCTGGGAGCATTCATAGACACCATCGTGGTGTGTACCATGACAGCTCTTGTGATTCTTCTTTCAGGCTACGTCACCATCGATGCCGGAACTGGCCTGATGGCTATCAAAGACGGTCTCGGCGGTGCGGCTCTTACAACCCAGGCCTTCGATTCCGCATTTCCGGGTTTTGGAGGGTTCATAGTCACCTTCGGGTTGATTTTCTTTGCCTTTTCTACGATTCTGGGCTGGTACTACTACGGTTCAAAGTCCCTGGAATACATTGCCGGTGTCAAAGCAGTAGAATACTACAAATACATCTGGGTGGCATTGGCCTTCTTCGGCGCCATCTACAAGGTGGACCTGGTCTGGTCACTGTCGGACACCTTCAATGGTCTGATGGCGATACCGAACCTTATCGGACTGCTGGCTCTGAGTCCCGTGATTTTCAAACTGCTCAAACAGGATGAGAACAAGAACAGGGACAAGGAAAAGAAGCTGGCTTAAATCCATTCAATTAAAAAAGGAGCCCTGTCAGGGCTCCTTTTGCATGGAAGGGATTAACTGTTTTTTTCAGCGGCTCGGTCGGCAGCTTCATCCTTTGCCAGACAGCATTTCTTGTATTTGAGACCACTGCCGCAGTGACAGGGGTCATTGCGGCCCGGCCGGTCTTCTTTTCTGACAATCACTGACTCTCGGAAAGCCGTCAGGATTCTTTTTCTGGTTTCCTTAGTCAGCAGAGTATCCCAGGCCTCGAGGGTGTACAGCCACTTGGCCTTGGCGTCGTGCATATTGTAATAGAGGGTTTCAAGATCGATGACAGCATCAATGGGGGTATCCCTTTCCAGGGATTCAAGCGCCAGGGGTTCCTTCAATGAGGTGTTGATTCCGTCGAGGAAGCCGGCAAAGGTGGTTTCCTCCACATCGAAGCGTTTGCCCAGGGTCTCGATGGAGCCCTTGAGGTTGAAGTCCCCACTCTCCAGGATTTCCTTGTAAATGGCAGTTTCTTTTTCGAGATATTCCTTCCAGAAGGCATTGTACTGTTCTTGGGTCATCTCGGTTTGAGTAATGGCTTTCCACGTTTCATAGGGTTTCATGGCTGGCACCTCGCTTTAGAATAGTGTGTAGAGCAGTGGGACTAAAAAGGGGACAATGGCGGTCAGAATCAATCCGTTGACAAAGGCCACCAGGGCAGTGTGGGAGTCAGTGTTCTTTGAAATAATGGGCAGGGTGGTATCCATGGAGGTGGCTCCTGCGGGGCCGATGGCGCTGAGATAGTTGAGTTTGACGGCGATGATGGGAACGACCAGGAAAGTGATGAGTTCTCTGAATACATTGGATAGAAATGCGATGGAGCCGAGCTCGGCATTGCCGATATTGGTGAGAATAATGCCGGAGAGGGAGTACCAGCCGAAACCGGCGGCGATGGCAAGCCCTTCCCCGGGACTCATGGAAAACACTAAGGCAGTGATCAGACCTCCCGTGAGACTTCCCAGGATAATCGAAAAGGTGACCACCAGGACGCTGAAAAGTTTGTCTTTAATTCCCTTGAATACGGAACGATTCGATCCGATGTCAAGTCCAACAAAGAAGAGGAGAAAGCCCAGGGTGGCCTGTATCAGAAAATCCAGATTGGCCACAATGGGATTGTCGTTGAAGAGGATGCCGTAAAAAATCCCCAGGGTGACAGTAATGACAACCAGCAGGCTCATGATGTCCTCCTTTTGAAAATACTGGTGGCGGCGTAAATGGTGATCACGCTGAAAAAGACACTCAGCAATCCAAAGCTGAAGGATTTAAGGCCGATCAGGCTGAGATTGTCTATGATATCGGGATTGGACCCCACGGACACCCCCATGAAAAACAGCAGAACGCTCAAACCCACCAACTGTAGATTCGAGGTTGTTTTTTTGAGAAAATCGTTCCATTTGAGGAAAAACCCGAGGACTCCTCCAAGAGTGACGGCAATGAAAATGACTCCCATGCAAAAACCTCCTAAAGGCATAATCTAACTAGCAGTGTACCATCTTTTGTTCTGAGATGTCAATTGTTCAAAGGGGGCTTTCTTTGCTATAATGAACTCTGAGGAGTGTGAAACATGGCGAATATTTATGTGAGTGACCTCGATGGGACCCTGCTCACTCAACAAGGGACCCTGAGCGACGTCTCAAGGCAGTTAATTGTGGATTTTCTGGACCGGGGTGTCCATTTTACCGTGGCCAGTGCAAGAAGCCTGGACTCTATTCGACTCGTGCTCAAGGACCTGCCCCTGAGCATCCCGGTGATTGAATTCAATGGCGCCTATATCTCTGACTACCAGACGGGGGAGAAGCTTATGGTGGAAACCGTCCCCGCGGAGTACAATGAAAAGATCTTCAGAAGCTTTCAGGCCCAGGGGGTGGCCATGGCCGTTACCACCCATGAGGGCGACCAGGATTATCTGACAGTGGATTCCAAGAGAGCCGGCAAGTGTCTGATGAGCTGGATCAATTTCAGAAAAACCCATGGGGAAGGCCGGATTATTGACACTGAAAATCTCGACAGGGTGCTGGACAAGAAAATCGTGGTTTTCAATGCCATTGATGAAGCGCAAAAAATCGGGAGACTCCACGATGAACTTGTGGCACAATTTGGAGATTCTCTGGAAATCCATCAGATGAAGGGCACCTATGACGAGTGCCACTGGCTCAATGTGGCCAGCCCCTTGGGGACGAAGGGCAATGCCTTGAAGTGGCTGCACAAGAAGTTCTTCAATCCGGGGGACCTGCTCTATGCCTTCGGGGACAACGAAAACGATGTGGGCATGTTCGAAGTGGCGGATTATCCCGTGGCCCTGAAAAACAGTATTCCGAGACTCAAGTCGTTGGCAAGGGAAGAAATTGGGTATCATTATACCGACAGTGTCGCAAAATTTATCTGGGAACTGGCGAGGCGTGACCGATGATTAAAAAAATTGACGAGAGAGACACCATGTTTGCCAGAATGGCCTGGTCCGAGGATGGTCCGGCGGCCGGAGACTACTACAAGAGACACCCTGAGAAAAAGACTATTGATGATGAGTTGAAGGCTCTGCCGAACCTTTCTGAAGAGGGGACGGCCACCTATGATCCCATCAATTCAAGAATCGCCGACAGTCTTTTCAGACTGATTGCCGATTTGAGGCCCTTGGTCGACAAAGAGGTCATACGCGGGCCCGTGGAAATTGATCCTCTCAGGGCGACGGACAAGCTCAAGGCGATTGCGCGTCATTTCGGGGCGGACCTGGTGGGCATTACAGCCATGAAGGACTACCATTACTATTCCCACCGGGGTCGGCATGAGGAAGATTACGGGGCACCGACAACCCCCCATCATCGCTACGGCATTGTCTTCGCCGTGGAGATGGACCGGGATTATATCAACCGGGCTCCCCAGCTCGAGCAGACGGTGGAGACCACAAGGGGTTATCTCAACAGTGCCATGACGGGGATGGTCTTGAGTTATTTTTTGAGAGAAATCGGCTATGAGGCCCGCAACCACATGGATGGGAATTACCTGGTGGTGGCACCCCTGGTGGCCCAGGACGCGGGACTTGGTGAAATCGGGCGAATGGGGATTCTGATTACCAAGGCCTTCGGGCCCAGGGTCAGGCTGGGGGTAGTCACCACTGACCTTGAACTTGTTCCCGATGAGCCTGAGCCATTCGGAATCAAGGCCTTTTGCGAACTGTGCAACAAATGCTCGGTGACCTGTCCGGGGAAGGCGATTCCCCCGGGACCCAGGAGTGAAGTCGACGGGGTTTTGCGCTGGCAGATCGATCAGGAGAAGTGCTACCGGGTCTGGCGGAACATAGGAACTGACTGCGGGGTCTGCCTGTCCACCTGTCCCTTTTCCCAGGAGGTGGATTCCGGGAGTATTGAAGCCATGAAGGATGACCCGCAGGTCATGAAGAAGATTTTGGAAGTTCATCAGGAAAAATACGGTATCCGGTACTACAACCGAGAGCCGATGCCGTTGATCAAATGAGGAGGGTTAGAATGAAACTGGAAGGAAAAGTCTTGATTGCCCAGGGCGGCGGACCCACAGCCGTCATCAATCAATCCCTGGTGGGGGCCACCCTTGAGTCCAGAAAATTTGCGCAAATCACTAAGATTTACGGTGCCATGAAGGGGGTTGAGGGGATTGTCAATGAAAACTTCATGGATTTGACCAAGGAGACGACGAACAATCTGGAAAAAGTCGCCATCACTCCCTCGTCGGCCCTGCTTTCCACCCGGGTCAAACCGGATGAAAAATACTGCAAAGAAATGTTCAAAGTGATGCAGGCCCATGATATCCGCTATTTCTTTTACATTGGAGGAAATGATTCCTCGGACACGGTGCGGATTATCAATGAAAATGCCATGAGAGCCAACTATGAATTCCGGGCCATACACATACCCAAGACTATCGACAATGATCTCATCATCAATGACCATACCCCGGGATACGGCAGTGCCGCCCGCTTTGTGGCCCAGGCATTTTCCGGGGTCAACCTGGACAATCGGGCCATGGGAGGGGTTTATATCGGTGTGGTCATGGGAAGACATGCCGGGTTTTTGACTGCGGCTTCCGCCCTGGGACAGAAGTATCCCGATGATGGCCCCCATTTGATTTATGTGCCGGAGAGGACCTTTGATGTCGATGATTTCCTGATGGATGTCAAGAAAGTCTATGACAAACTGGGCCGGTGTGTCGTGGCGGTTTCCGAGGGAGTCCAGGATAACGAGGGAACTCCGATTCTGGCGAAACTCAAGGGAGAGCTTGAGCAGGACCACCACGGCAATGTCCAGCTTTCGGGGACAGGCGCCCTGGGTGACCTGCTGGCTGAAACCGTTAAAAAGAGACTGGCAATCAGCCGGGTGCGTTCAGATACCTTCGGATACCTGCAGCGTTCATTCCTGGGGGTTGTTTCCGATGTTGACCAGCAGGAGGCGAGGGAAGTCGGCGAAAAAGCCGCCCAGTACGCCCTGTGGAACAATGTGGACGGCTCAATTGTCATCAAGCGCACCGGATACTATTCCGTGGACTATTCCCTGGAGCCCCTGGCCAGCATTGCGGGCAAGACCAAGCACATGGGGGATGAGTTCATCAACTCCGGGGGCAATGGCGTGACGGACGCCTTCAAATTCTATCTGAGGCCGCTTCTGGGTTCGGGATTCAGCACTCCCCACCGTCTCAGGGCGCCCCTGGCAGAAAAAATACTAAATAAATAGAAGAGGTGGATTATGTTATTACTGTTCAATCAGCTCAATATGGTCGCCAACAGCATCATCGTTCTGATTCTTTTGATTCTGCTGTCGAGTATTGTACTTTCCTTTGTGATCCGCAGCCAGTACAAGAAGCTGCTCGCCGATTTAGAGGACCCGCAGCATCGGGAGAGCCACGCCTTTTACCATGACATGCTCAACCGCATGGTCAAGGAATACAAAGAGATAATGGAAACCAAAAATGAAGACATCAACACCTTCGCCCTGGTGGACAAATTCTACCACAGCGATCTCAAATGGGTGGAGCTGGGGCAGAAATTCATTGCCCGGGCCAGTGCCCTGATGATTGTCCTGGGGCTTTTGGGGACCTTCTACGGACTGACCCTTTCCATTGGAGAACTGGTGAATCTGCTTTCCCAGACCGGGACAGAAATCGTCAGTGACGTCTCCTCCATCACCGATGGATTGATCAGCTCTGTTGAGGGGATGAGTGTGGCCTTTATCACCTCCCTTTTCGGGATAGGGTCTTCAGTGGTCATCACAATCATGAACATCCTGTTCAATCTGGAAAATGTCAGGGATTCTGTGCTCCTGTCCATGGAGGAATATCTTGACAATGTGCTCAATGTCCGAAGTCAGAGCAATCTTTTTGAATCCTCCATGGCGGTTCTGGCAGAATCCATGGAAAGAAACTTCATCCAACTCACTCAGATTATCAAAGAACAGCTCCATGACTCCACGGAGGGGTTGATTCAGGCTTCTGAAACCTTCAGGCTTTCCATGGAAAAATTCGATCAATCCCTCAATCGATTTGAGGAAAATACCAGGGATTTTTCAGAGTTCAACTATCACCTTAAAACCAATATCCAGAGAATGAATGTCAGCTTTGATGATTTGACCACGGGGCTTAAAGGCACCACAGAGGAAATGAAACTGATTGCCAAGGATCTTGTCAACAAAGAATAATCAAACAGGAGGCTATGTATGAGAAGAAGACGCAACCCTGAAACTGAAGAAAATTTCTGGCCCTCCTTTACGGATATGATTTCCACGATTGCCCTGATCCTGTTTTTTTTGATGCTGATTGCCTATATCAATAACATCATTACAGGAAAGAACCTGGAATATGCGAAGCAGCAGATCGTTGATACCGAGTTGAGGCTTGAGGAAAGCCGGGCTGAAATTTCACAGGCGGAGAAGCAACTCAGACTCCTTAAGGATGATCTGGATAAAACCATGGCGGAAGTGGAAATTGGGGAAATCGCCCTGAAACTCTCAGAAGAAGAAATCGACAAGCAAAGGGAGATTATTGCCGACAGCAACAGAGAACTGGGAGATTTGAGAAGCCGGCTCGAGGGCATCGCCGTGTTGCGCCTGTCCCTTTTGGAAGCGGTGAAGGAATCCATTGAAGAAAATCTGGGGGCCACCACGGAGACGGGGGATGAACTGGTGAGTATTGCAGACAACGGCAATATCGTAATCAATGAGTCTTTGGTTTTCGCCTACGACTCCTATACCATTATCCCTGAGGGAAGACCGCTTTTGGACCGTCTGGCGGACGCTTTTGAAAACGTCCTTGATGATGAAGAAATCAGAAGCTCCATCGATGCCATCAACATCCAGGGGCACACCGATGAACGGGGAACTGCTGAATACAACAGGGAGCTTTCTTCAAAGAGGGCTTATACCGTTGTCAATTACCTTTTAAACTCCAACACTGATCTTGAAACAAAATATGGGGAATATTTTGCGGCCAGCGGTTTTTCAGAGTTCAGGCCCCTGAGTGAGGGAACCACTGAAGCGGATTACGCCATGAACCGGCGAATTGAGATTTCAGTTATTCTCAAGGACAATAACGTACAGGATATTATCGATGAATATCTGAGGGATTCCCTGGATATCTTCGAAGATGATGAATAGGAGGTCAATGATGATAAAAATCGGCGAAAAAGTGGAGGATTTCACCCTGGAGGCGACCATCGGCTATGAGGTTTCTCTGAGTGACTACCAGGGGAAAAAGGTGGTGCTCTATTTCTATCCCAAGGACAACACCCCTGGATGAACGACTGAAGCCTCTGAGTTCAGAGAGCTAAAGGAAGCCTTCGATGCCCTGGACGTGGTGATTCTGGGAATCAGCAAGGACAGCATGGCGTCACATTTTAAATTTTCCCAGAAGCTGGACTTGAATTTCCATCTTCTCAGTGATCCGGACAAGAAAGTTCACGAATATTTTGATGTCATCAAGGAGAAGAAACTCTACGGCAAGATTTCCCTGGGGACCGAACGCTCGACCTTTGTCATCGATGAAAACCGGGTTCTGGTCAAGGCGTATCGCAGGGTCAAGGCCAAGGGACATGCCCTGGAGGTCTTGAAGGATTTAAGGGAGTCTTTGGATTGAAGCATTTCATCGTCGGGCTGTTGCTGACAGTCTTTATACTTAGCAGCGTGGTTGAAATCTATGCCTTCAACCACGGCTACTATCTGGAGGAATTTGAAAAGCATCAGGTTGCCAAGAGAACAGACCTCTCCGGGGAAGGCATCTGGTATGCCTCTGAAAGGATTATCGCCTACCTCAAAGGGGACATGGATTCCCTGGATATCAGCTATGAGGGGGTCCGGGTTTTCAATGACAAAGAACTCGCCCACATGGTGGATGTGAAGGAGATTTTCAACTTCATGGGGCTTATCAAGAACCTGGCGGTGCTTTTGGCTGTCCTGATTGTGGCCACTTCAAAAAATATCAGGATACTGTGGCTGGGCCTTAGAGACACCCTGATGATTTCCCTGGTTGCTGGAACTGCCTTGCTTTTTCTCATCAGTCGGGATTTTACAGGGGCCTTCATTCAATTCCACGAGATTTTTTTCAGCAATGAGCTGTGGCTACTGGATCCCGGGCGGGACCGTTTGATACAGATGCTGCCCGAGGGCTTCTTCATGGATATGGCGACGGCCATTGTCATTACCTATCTGTCCCTGGTAATTCCCCTGGGAATTTTCGGACAAATCAAGTACAGAAAATCCTAGACTCTCTGGGATTTTTTGTTTCAGAGGAGGAAAAAATGATTCGAGTCATTACAGGAATCGATACCCTCAACAAGGAATTGCATATTGCCGAAAGAATACAAAAGGACCATGCCGGGGGGCGGGGAAAAGTCTTTGTGATTGTCCCCGAACAATTCACCCTCAACATGGAAAACCAGCTCATTGACAGTCTCAACCTCAAGGGGATGATGGGGATTGAAGTGCTGAGTTTTTCAAGACTGATTGCAAAGGTGACCAACAATCTCGTCCTCAGGGACCAGATTCCCCTGACATCCCTTGGAAGAAAACTTCTTATCAAGCGGATTATCCAGGAAAAGACAAAGGAACTGAAGGTTTATTACAAAAGCGGTGACAAGTTCGGTCTGATCAGTGAATTTGAAGAGCTGATCCGCTCTTTGAGAGAGGAACGGATTACAAGTACGGATCTGAAGACCTTCAGAGACGGGCTCCAGGCAGAGGTGTATCTCAGGCACAAGATTGATGATCTATTGACGGTATATCACGCCTATGAGGAGGAGGTTGCCCGGGACTTTCTGGATGAATCCCTCCGGGACAAGCTGTTCACTGAAAATATCGATCTGGTCCACGGTCTCGGGGCCACTTCGGTTTATCTCCTGAAATTCAGCGGATTTTCCAAAAGAGAGCTGGAGCTGGTCCTTGCTCTCGAAGCTTCAGCCCGGTCTGTCACAGTCAGCCTCAATCATGATGAAGCCCAGGGCGGTGGGGCCCTGGATTTCACCGGGGATACTCTCAGGAAACTGAGGGAGACCTTCATGGGAATCAAGCTGGAGAAATACAGTGAAAGCCTGAGTCCCTGGGTGGATTTCGCGCTCAATATCGGAGGGTATGAAGAGGGGACCTTTGAAGTGCCTCTCATGGTGGTTCCCAATGACAACCTGTATGGGGAATGCGCCTTTGTGGTTTCAGAAATCCACCGTCTTGTCAGTGTAGAAGGCGTTCCACCAAGGCATATCGGGGTGATGCTGACGGATTTTGAAGGCTACCACGGGATACTTGCGCGGGAATTCAGGAGATATAAAATTCCCCTGATTGTGGATGAAAAGCGCTCAATCAAGGATACCAGTCTGGTCAAGGCGATAATGGCCCTCCTCAAATTTTACGAAAGAAATTTCCAGAGCGCCTATCTCTTTGAGTACCTCAAGCTCACAGTACCTCTGGAAGAGATGCACCAGGTGGACATCCTGGAAAACCGGGTGCTGGAAAGAGGCATAGACCATGAGGAGTGGCTGGAACCCTATGAGGAGGAATCCCTTGAAAATCTGAGACTTGAAAAAATCCAGCCGCTGATACTTTACAAAAAGTCCTTCAGTGGCAAAATGACCGTCAAGGAATTTACCCGGGCTTTGATGGAACTGCTGAAGAATTTGAAAATCAGAGAACTGATAGAGACGGAGAAGGATTTTCTCAAAGTCCATGAGCGCTATGATGAAATTCTGATAACCACCCAGGTCTGGAATGCTTTTCTGGAAATCGTGGACCAGATTTCTCTGGCCACCGGAGACAACCGGATAAGCCTCAAGGAATTTATCGAGTTTCTGGGATTCTCTATAGAGGATGAAAAGGTGGGAATCATTCCCTCGGTGGACAACGGGGTAGAGGTCGGGGTGCTGGGAAGAACCGTCCCTATGGCCAAGACCCATGTGTTTTTTCTTGGGCTGGTGGAGGGCAACCTTCCCAAGGACACAACAGGCTCGAGCCTGCTTAGTGAGACAGACAAAGCGGCCTTTGTCGCCCATGGCTTTGACCTTCACAATGATGCGGTTTTTTTCAAGAAAAAAGAGATTTACGATGTGACCGCTTTTTTCAGCAGGAATCTGGGGGAAATGACCTGTACCTACCCCCGGTGCGACCTTGACGGACAAAGCCTCAAACCCTCATTCTATATTGAGCGGTTGAAGGCACTGGCAGCTCATCCCAGGGAGCTGAGCCCCGGGGAGCGGGAGCT
>LQBE01000055.1:30243-50793 GCA_002029975.1 delta proteobacterium ML8_F1
AATTCTATGGGCCTTGAAGGAGAAGGATCCGGGGACTTACTCACAAACCCTTGAGCGGGTATTTTATTCCAATCAGTCGAATCCCATCTCGGTCTATTCTCAAAGCAGGACGCTCAAGACCTCCATCACCCAGCTGGAAAAGTTTGCCCAGTGTCCCTTCAGTCACTATGCCCGTTACAATCTCAGACTCAAGGAAAGGCGGGAATTCAAAATCAGACCGCCGGATATCGGAAACCTCTACCATGAGGTTTTTCAAATGGCCGTCGGGGATCTCATTGAAAAGCAGACGGTTAAGACCATGGAGACTTATCTTTCTGAGGCTTTGCTCTCGCCGCAGTACCGGGTTTTCAGGAAAAAACACGCCAATCAGTACCTGGTCAAAAAAACCACGGCGGTTGCCAAGAAGGTCATGGAAAACCTCCTGGCCTATTATGCCGGGAGTGAATTCAAGCCGCGGTTTGTTGAAATGCCCTTTGAAGAAAAGGGCAGTTTCAAACCCGTGGTGGTGACCCTTGGTGAGAATCGAAGAATCCTTATCGAAGGGAAGATTGACAGGATTGACCTCTATGAGGGCTCGGGAGGAAATAGCTACTGCAATATCGTGGATTATAAATCCGGGACCAAGGGACTGTCCCTGGGCCGGGTAGTCAAAGGGGTGGAATTCCAACTGGCGGTGTATCTTCTGGCAAGTCTGATCAATGCCGAGGCCATTGCCGGGGGAGAACTGCTGCCCAGCGGTGTGTTCTATTACCCCCTCAAAGAAGCCTTTGAGGATATGGGGGCGAAGACACCCCAGGAGATGGCCGAGGTGGATGCCAACCGCTTCAAGATGGAGGGACTGGTCCTTGATGACCGGGAAATTCTCACCAAGATGGACCGCAGTTTCGACGAACAAAAAACCTCGCGCTTTATTCCCGTGACGCTTAAAAAAGACAATATCCCTACCAAGAGAAGCAATGTGCTCAGCAAAGAGGGCTTTGAGCGCTTGCTGCAGATCACCACCTCCAATATCAGAAAAACGGGTGAATCGATACTTGAGGGCGACCACCGGGTGGCCCCCCTGGACAACGGGACGGTCAAGGCCTGTAAATACTGTGCCTATCAGTCGGTATGCAAATTTGACTCCCGGTTCAGGGACAATGACTACCGGAGCGAGGAGTTTCAATCCAACGATGCCGTTTTGAAGGATTTGAGGGGGGACAAACAGTGAAATGGAGCAGGGAACAGCAACAGGCCATCGATGGAAGAAATTCGAATATCCTGGTCTCGGCGGCAGCGGGATCCGGCAAGACTGCGGTTTTGACCGCCAGGATTCTCGACCTCATGGTGAGGGAGAACCTGAATATTGACCAGTTTCTGGTGTTCACCTTCAGCCGCGGTGCCGCGAAGGAGATGAAGGAGAGGCTCTACAAAAACCTGGTCGAGGGACTCAAATCCGCCACTGACAAGGCCTATTACCAGAATCAGCTGCTCAGAATCAACCAGGCAAAAATCACCACCATCCACTCCTTTTGCAACGAGGTGATCAAGGAGCACTTTTTCCTGGTGGGAATGGATCCTGATTACCGCATTGGAGAGGAAAGGGACTTCCATCAGATCAAGGATGAGGTACTTGACGAGGTCATGGAAAAGGCCTATGTCCTGGAGGACCCGGGGTTCATCGAGCTGGTGGAAATCTACGGAGGCAGCCGGGGGGACGGGGATCTGAGAACCGTCATCCTAGAGCTGCATCAGAAAATGCAGTCCCTCCCCTACCTTGAAAACTGGCGGCAGCGGGCAGTGGCAAAGGGGACTGACCGGGACTTGTGGCTCAAGGCCTTCCATGAACTGCTGATAGAAAAAATTGACAAGGCCCTGCTTATCCACGAGGGAGCCCTGCGATATCTCGAGACAATCGGCGGCTGTCAGATTCTGGGGGGGTTTTTTGAAGCCGAAGGGAAGATGATTGAAGCGCTGAAGGAGGACTTGAATCCGGACACCCTGGTTTTCGATCCGGAGTTCAATCGCCTTCCAATCATCAAGGCGTTTGACCCGGAGGACAAGGCGACCCTCAAGAGCATCCGGGATGCCTATAAAAAAATCCTGTTGGACATCAAAACAAACTACTTTGACAAGTATCCCCTTAGCAGCCAGATGGAGGATTTCAGTATCCAGAACGGCAGAGTCATGAACCTGCTGGAGTTGATTTTTGACTACCATGAGGCCTTGATTCGCCACAAAAAAAAGGAGAATCTCCTGGAATTTTCAGATTTGGAGCATTTTTCTCTGGAGATACTGAGGGAGGAAGACATCAGAAACCACTACAAAGAACGGTTTGAATACGTTTTTGTTGATGAGTACCAGGATTCCAACCTGATTCAGGAGGAAATCATCAATCACATTGCCAGAAGGGACAATCTCTTCATGGTGGGGGATCTCAAACAGAGCATTTACCGTTTCAGACTGGCACAACCGGAGATTTTCAGGGACAAATACAAACGCTACCAGACTCAGAACAATCCTTTGAATCTTAAAATCGACCTGAACAGGAATTTCAGGAGTGCCCGCAATATTTTGAGTTTTGTCAATTATATCTTCCACGATTTCATGGAAGAGGATTTCGGCGGTATCCGCTATGATGACGCTTCAAAGCTTTATTACGGCAAAGGGGAGGGGGAGGAAGAGGCTCCCCCGGTGGCCATTGACATTTTCGCCATACCCGATGGATCCTTCAGCAAGGAGGAGATAGAGGTCTTTGAAATTGCGTCAAAAGTGTCGGACCTTCACAAGGAGGGGGTTCCCTACGGCGACATTGTGGTGCTGATGCGCTCTCCCGCTTCCTATGTTGAGAGCTTTAATCGAATTTTCAATGTCATGAATATCCCTGTTTTTCTGGAGTCCACCTCTGAATTCATGGAAAGTCTTGAAATCTCCCTCATGCTCAACATGCTGAGTGTCCTGGACAATCCCCTGCAGGATATCCCCCTGGCCAGTCTTTTGAGAAGTCCCCTGTACGGCTTCACCGATGAAGACCTTTTTCAGATTCGAAATAGAAATCCGGGATTCGAGGATTACCACGAGTGTCTTTTCGAAGGGTCTTTTGAGGGGGAACTGCTTCTGAAGGTATCGGTCTTTAAGGAGGATTTGGGCTATCTCAGGGAGATCAGCCGGTTTGTGTCCCTGGAGGAACTGATCTGGGAAATTTTCACCACCTATCATTTTCAGGAGTTTTTTGTGGGCCTGACCGACGGGGACCAGCGGATTGGCAACGTCAGAAAGTTGATGGACCTGGCCAAAAGCTATGAGGAGCAGGGTTCGAAAAGTCTCAGCGCCTTCAACCGATACATGAGTGTTCTCAAGGAGAAACAGCTGAAAATCCAAAGTGCCAGGCTGGCGGGGGAGGATTCCCAGGTGGTTCGGCTGATGAGCGTCCACAAAAGCAAGGGACTGGAATTTCCTGTGGTGATTTATGCCGGTCTCGGCAAGACTTTCAACCGGCAGGAATTCAATGACCCGGTTCTCTTTCACCATGACTGGGGTCTGGTATCGCGTTACTATGATCTTGAGTACAAGGGAAAAAAAACGACCTTCCACCGGGACGTTCTTGTCAACCGCTTGAAAATCGAGGGGGCAGAAGAGGAGCTGCGGATTCTTTACGTGGCTCTGACCCGGGCCAGGGACCGGCTGGTGCTTATGGGAGGTGTCCGTCAGCAGCATCTCGAAAGAAAAATGGCCTTCTGGCAGTCGGGCATTCATCTCAAGGGAATCCGGGACAGCGACACCCCCCTGGATTGGCTGATGTACAATCTTTATACGGAAAAGCCCGTTGAAATTCCGGACAAGCGCCTTCGGGTGACCACAAGGGATTTTTCTGAGTACGAGGGATTGCTCATCAGAAGAAACTACGACACCAAAGAGGCCTTTGAAGGCTATCTGGCGGACGAGGTGCTGATCGAAGGGAAGGGAATCGAACTCCCCGGCCAGCTCCCGGACAAGCCCAGGGCTATCCAGGCGAAGGTGGCCGTGACAGCCCTTGCCCATGAAAATCTGAGCCATGATGAGGGAGTGCCTTTGAGTCGACCCGAGGATTTTCTCGCCGGCAGGGGGGAAAAGAGTCCTCAGGAGACAGGGATTGAAATCCACCGCCTGATGGAATACATCGATGAAAAAAATGTACGGACTCTGGAAAGCTTTATGGATCAAGTCAAAAATCTGCAAAAAAGAAAAATCCTCTCTGAGGATCTGGACAAGGCCTTTGATCTTGGCCGGGTCTATGGATTTTTCAAAGGCCCCCTGGGCAGGCGGCTGATAGAGGCTGAGGAGATTTTCAGGGAGGTGCCCTTTGTTCTCAGGGACGAATCTCTCGGGGGAGCCCTGGTCCAAGGGGTTATCGACCTCTATTTTGTCGAGGGACAAGAGGTGGTTTTAATTGACTTCAAATCTGATTATGTCACCGAAGGGAATTACAATCGGTACCTCGAGGCTTATACCAGGCAGCTGGCCTACTATCAGCGGGCGATAGAAACCCTCACCGCAAAAAAAGTAAGGGAAAGCTACGTCCATTTTTTCAGAATCAATCGAAGTATCAGAGTGTTTCCCCCTTCCTCCTGAATCCGACCTTGTACACGAGGGCAAAGACAATCAACAGGCCTCCCATCAACTGCAGAAAAACCAGTTCTTCGCTGAAAAGAAGGTAGGCCCACAGGGTAGCCATGATGGGTTCACCCAGGATGGAGAGCCCGACCAGGTGGGGATCCAAGTATTTCAAAGACATGTTGAAGAGGCTGTGGCCCAGAAGGGTGGGGATGACAGCGAGACCCAGGAAAACAAAAGCATCAGTCAAAGGATAGTCAAAGACATTGGTGGAGAAAAGGAAGCTCAGCAAGAGCAGGGTCACAAAGGCCATGGTGTAGGCAATATAAGTGTAGGTGGGATTGGAGATGCTCTGGCGGATTCTGGCGCCGACCAAAAGGTAAACAGCCACGAAAATCGCCCCCAGAACAGCCATCAAATCCCCCTGGGGATTCAGACTCAGGGTGCGAAGGCTGTTGTAAATAATCAGAAGAGACCCTGTGAGTGCAATCAGGGTACTGATGACGGACCTTAGGTCCACCCTTTCCTTGAAGACAATCCGTCCCAGGATGAGGATGAAAACCGGATGCAGATTGACCAGAATGGTTGCGTTGGCCACTGAAGTGTTTTGAAGGGCGTCAATCCAGGCCCAGAAATGGAGGCCCAGGAAAAAGCCGGACAGAAGATTGAGACCCAGGAGTTGCCTGGAGAGGCCCATGCCTTCGCCAAGGACTTTTTTAAGGGTAAAGGGAGTCAACAGGATGACGGTGTAGAGCATGCGGTTTGCGGCAATCACCAGGGAAGGGGACTGGGCAAAACGGGTAATGATGGGCGAGAGGGAGATGGAGAGAATTCCGACTGCGATCAGATAATAATACTTTTTAGTGTTCATGATTACCCCCTTATGCTTTATAATGTAATTATAACCTTGCGGGAGGTCATTTTGGATAAAATATTGACTATCGGCGGCGCCAATATGGATATTTTGGCAAAATCCAGGGAACTCTTCAAGATGAAGGATTCCAATGTCGGCTTTGTAAGCTCCAATGTCGGCGGTGTCGGCAGAAATGTGGCGGTTTCTCTTTCAAAGCTGGGATACCCGGTGGATTTGATTACGGCGGTCCCCAACAGTGACTTTGGAGAAATGATTGTTGCGGACCTCACCCGCCACCAGGTTGGAACCCGTCTGATTCTAAGAGGCGATTTCGCCGACCCCATATATGTCGCCCTTGAGGACCATCAGGGGGAAATGATCGGTGCGGTGAACCATATGGAAACGCTCGAAGCTTTGGATTTGAAATATCTTGAGGCCCTGGACATTGATTTTCAAAGTTATTGCCTGGTGGTTTCAGACACGAATATCACCCCGGAGGCCATCCAATGGGTGGCCGGGATGAAAAAAAGACCGCCCCTGGCCGTTGAAGGGGTGTCCCGGTACAAAGTGCTCAAGCTAAGACCCGTGCTTTCCCTGATTGACCTGCTCAAGATCAATGAAGGAGAAGCGCTCAGTCTTACCGGGAGGAGCACTCCGGAGGCGGCCCTGAAAAGCCTCGTGCACCAAGGGGTGAAGGAAGTGCACATTACCTTGGGGTCCAGGGGGGCTCTTGCCGGCAATGGCTTAGAGACCATCCATGTTCCCGCCCCTGCCCTGAAAACCATCAGGAGCGTCAATCAAGCGGGGGACACCTATTTTTCGGGGGTAATCGACGGGACTGTCAGAGGGTTGGCACTTGAAGAGAAAATTGTCCATGGCCAGGCACTGGCAGCCAAAAAGATGAGGGAGGGATAAAAATGCTCATGGAAAAAATGCAGATTCACCCTGAAGTGAAGAAGGCTCTTGATGAGGGCAGACCTGTGGTGGCTTTGGAATCCACGATAATCTCCCATGGGATGCCTTATCCAGAAAATATTGAGACGGCCCTGGCACTGGAAGGCATCATCAGGGAAAACGGTGCCACTCCGGCCACCATAGCCATCATTGATGGAATCATCAGAATTGGCCTCACCCCTGAACAGATGACCTACATGGCTACCGCAAAGGATATCCTCAAGGTAAGCCGAAGGGATCTGCCGGAGGTGCTGGGTCTGGGTAAAAGCGGCGCCACCACTGTGGCGGGAACCATGATTCTGGCTGACTTGGCGGGAATCCGGGTGTTTGCCACCGGAGGTATTGGCGGGGTTCACAGGGGGTACGACAAGATTCTGGATATTTCACAGGATTTGGAGGAATTGTCCCGTACCAATGTCGCCGTGGTCTGTGCCGGGGTCAAATCGATATTGGACATTCGCAGTACCCTGGAATACCTGGAAACCAAAAGCGTTCCGGTGTATGTCTATGGCAGCCGGGAATTTCCGGCCTTTTACTCCAGAAAAAGCGGCATTTCGTGGGAGTTCAGTGTGGACGATCTCAAGGACATGGCGGTCATTCTCAAAACCAAGTGGGAACTTGGCTTTGAGGGGGGCGTGGTCCTGGCCAATCCGATTCCGCCAGAATCAGAGCTCGATTTTGAGAGGATGAACAACATCATCATCGAGGCTTTGAAAAAAGCGGAGGGTCTCGGGATTGAAGGCAAGGCCATGACGCCCTTTCTGCTGGATGAAATCAAGTCCATTACCAAGGGGGAGAGTCTCACTGCCAATATAGCCCTGGTGGAAAACAATGCCCTGGTGGCGACCAGACTGGCGGTGGCCCTGGCTGAAGAACAAAAAAAATAAACAAGACATTGGAGGAATTTTATGAATGCAATGGATAAAAAAGTCATAGAAACCATCAGGTTTCTTTCGATTGATGCAATCAATGCGGCCAACAGCGGTCATCCCGGATTGCCCATGGGGAGTGCCACCATGGCTTTTGCCCTGTGGAAGGAATTTCTGAAGACTTCAAAGGAAGACCCCAAGTGGATTGACAGAGACCGTTTCGTACTCTCGGCGGGCCATGGTTCCATGCTGTTGTACGCTCTGCTGCATCTTTTTGGCTATTCCCTCACTCTGGAGGATCTCAAAGACTTCAGACAGCTGGGTTCTGTGACGCCGGGTCATCCGGAGTACGGGCTGACCCCTGGCGTTGAGACCACCACGGGTCCCCTGGGACAGGGTTTTGCCAATGCCGTAGGGATGGCCATTGCAGAAAGTCGTCTGCGTTCCCAATTCAAAGAGGATCTGGTGGATCACTACACCTATGTCATTGCCGGAGACGGGGACCTGATGGAGGGCATCACCTCTGAGGCTTCCTCTCTGGCGGGTCATCTGGGACTTGGCAGACTCATAGTCCTTTACGATGACAATCGCATTACCATAGACGGGGAGACCTCCATTACCTTTACGGAAGACGTGTCCCTCAGATATGAGGCCTACGGCTGGCAGGTCATTGAAGTGGCTGACGGGGAGGATTACGAGGCGGTCGTCAAGGCTCTTAAAGCAGCCAGGGCCGAGGCCAAAAAGCCTACCCTAATCAGGGTGAAGACGGTGATCGGCTATGGCAGTCCCAGGAATGCGGGCAAATCGTCGGCTCATGGTTCCCCCCTGGGCGAGGATGAAGCCAGGATTGTCAAGGAAGCCTTTGGATGGGATCCTGATAGGAAATTCCACGTTCCCGGGGATGTCACCGCCTACATGGCGGAAATTATCGCACAAAAAAGTACGGTCCACGAGGAGTGGTTCCGGCATTATGAGGAAGTGGCCCAGTCGGATCCCGACAGAATCTCGATGCTGGAGTCCTTCTACCATTCGGAAATTTCTGAAAAACTCCTGGAGGATGAAATCCTCTGGTCAGAGCTTTCCCGAAAGGATGCCACCCGGAATACCGGTGGGAAAATGCTCAATGCCCTGTCCCTGGAGCTTCCCAACCTCATGGGAGGCAGTGCCGATCTCAATGGTTCCACAAAAACCTATCTGAAAAACCGGGGTGACTTCACCGCTGCCGACGCCTCAGGGAACAATCTCTTCTTTGGTGTCAGAGAACACGCCATGGCGGGGATACTCAACGGCATTGCGCTCCACGGTGGATTCAGGGCCTACGGGGCGACCTTCCTCAGCTTTGCCGATTACATGAAGCCCTCAATCCGTCTGGCGGCCCTGATGAAGCTTCCCGTGGTCTTTGTATTCACCCATGACAGTATCGGCGTGGGTGAGGATGGACCCACCCATCAGCCCATTGAACAGGTGGCAATGCTCAGAAGTATTCCCGGCTTGAAGGTTTTCAGGCCGGCGGATGGGAAGGAAACCGGCATTTCATGGGTGGAGGCGCTGAAATACCAGGGGCCGAGCGCTCTTGTTCTGACCCGTCAGAATGTGCCCTGTCTGGAAGGCGTCAACAAGACGGCTCATTACGGGGCCTATATCCTCAAGCGGGAAAAGGGGCCGTCACCGGACCTCATTCTCATGGCCACAGGCTCTGAAGTGCCACTGGCCCTCGATGTCGCCAAGGCTCTTGAAGGATTCAAAGTGGATGCCCGGGTTGTCAGCATGCCTTCCTGGGAGCATTTTCTGAGCCAGCCCAGGGCCTATCAGGAGGAAGTGCTTCCCCGGGAGATTGTAAAAAGGGTCTCCATTGAAGCCCTCAGCACCTTTGGATGGCATCAGTTCCTGGGTGGTGAAGGGCTCCCAGTGGGAATCGACACCTTTGGAGAATCAGGGCCGGCGCCAAGTCTCTTTGATCATTTCGGATTTACCACGGAAAAAATCCTTACCAGGATTCTAGAATATTTGAATCAATAATCCAAAACCCCACTCAAAAGAGTGGGGTTTTTAATGGGAATGGTTAACTCTTCTTTTTTCCCGTGGTATAATGGGGGCAGTGGAGTTTGACGGAGGTAGACGGATGATTGTTGGTGTCGGTACGGATATAATTGAAATTGCCCGCGTCAAGGCTGCTGTAATGAAGCACAAGACCTTTTTAGAGCGGGTGTTTTCACCTGAAGAAATCAGTTATTTCAGGACACGCAAGGACAATTATGCTTCTCTTGCCGCCACCTTTGCCGGCAAAGAAGCGGTTTCAAAGGTTCTGGGGACTGGATTCAGGAGGATGAAGTGGACGGATATCGAGATTTCAAGGGATCCTTCAGGCAAACCTCACGTGCTGCTCAGGGGCGGCGCCCAGACTATCGCCGGGGAGCTGGGCATTGTCAGGATTCTGGTCTCGCTTTCCCACTCTGGAGAAAACGCCCTTGCCTATGCCATAGGTCTGTCTGAGGAAAAGGGGGAGTCTTAATGCCAAGACCGGTTTGGCTGGAAATCAATTTAGACCATTTGGCCCATAATATTCAGGAGGTCAGGCGGTTAGTGGAGGGCAAGGCCTTGATCACTGCCGTCATCAAGGCGGACGGCTACGGCCACGGAGCAGTGGCCATCGGACAGACGCTTCTCGACAACGGGGCCGATCGATTTGCGGTGGCCACCCTGTCTGAAGCGGTAGAGCTGAGAATGGCCTTTGAGTCGGTGGAAATTCTTGTCCTGGGATACACCCCGGAGGAGGATTTTCCCCTGGCCGAGGAGCAGGGGATTATCCTGACGCTTTACGATTATGACCAGGCCGCTTTTTTAGTGGGCAACCACCCGGCTGTCAAGGTGCACCTCAAGGTGGACACGGGAATGAGTCGGCTGGGCTTCAGACCCGAAGACCCCCTTCTGGTCAAAACAGCCACCTTGAAGGGGCTGAACATCGAAGGCATCTATACCCATTTTGCCAAGGCCGATGAAGAAGACCCCTCTTTTACCATGGTGCAGATCGACAGATTCAACCGGGTTTTGAGCCGTCTTGAAGCCCTGGGGGTGGATATTCCCATCAGGCATGTGGCCAACAGTGCCGGAATCATCGAATTTCCCATGGTGCGATATGATTACGACATGGTCAGGGCGGGAATCATGCTCTATGGTCTGTATCCATCGAAGGAAGTGGACCGGGAGACGGTCAGGCTAAGGCCCGTAATGGCGCTCAAGGCGAGGGCGGCTCTGGTCAAGACCATTCATCAGGGTGATGGAGTCAGCTACGGCCTCACCTACACGGCTGCCGGCGACCAGCAGGTGGTGACCCTGCCTCTGGGTTACGCTGACGGACTTACCCGGATGCTGAGTGGCAGGGGCCAGGTTTCCTTCAAAGGAGAAAGAAGGGATATCCTTGGCCGGATCTGCATGGACCAGTGCGTGATGGACGGTGAAGGGCTTGAGATTCGTCAGGGGGATACTGTGGAGATTTTCGGGGAGGACATCCCGGTGGAGGAAATCGCCGATGCCCTCGGGACCATCAACTATGAGATTGTCTGCATGATGTCAAAAAGAATTCCCCGGGTCTATATCAAGGGTGGTGTGGTGGTTGACACCGTGGATTACATTCAAAAGCTGTCCCAAAAAAGAAAATAGAAAGGGAGGAAGCTCATGGTTTTTTTCAAGATGCCCCTGGCCTATCTGGAAAAAATAGACAAGGCCTATAAAGAACAGGTTTACGAGTACAGTGAGGCATTCTCTGAGGCACTGATCACAGGTTATGAGGAAATGGCGGCTCTTAACCGGGAATATTCGGAATTCGGGTTCTTTGCGGATATGGACGGGATGCTTTCCTACGAGGAGAATATCCCGGGTGATGACCAGGATGAAAATTGAAAGGGGCGACGTGCTCCTGGTGGATTTGAATCCCGTGGTGGGCTCTGAGCAGGGGGGGTCAAGACCCGTGTTGGTGATTCAGAATGATATCGGCAACAAATACAGCCCCACGATTATCGTCGCCGCCATTACTGCCTGCGTCTCTAAGACCGGGATGCCCACCCATGTTCTGATCAACCAGGAAATAGCGGGTCTGACCCGTGATTCCCTGGTGCTGACGGAGCAGATCAGAACCATTGATAAAAAGCGGGTGATTCAGAAAATCGGCACCCTGCCGGCTGATTTGATGCAGCTGGTCGACAAAGCCCTTTTTATCAGTCTGGGACTCTACAAAAAGGAGGTAGAAAATGAAGCTTAAGCCAATGCCTCTCGTGGTGGGCATAATCCTGCTGTTGAGCAGCTTTTTAGTGTTCGGGGAGACGGATACCGAGGATCCGTTGATAACCCTCAGCTATCTCGAAATGAGACTCAAGGAACTCGTTTCCACCGGGGGGGATGCCCCCGCAGACAGCGGGACTTTTGAGGTGTTAGAGGTTGCTGAAGGAATGAGTCTTACCCTGGGCGGGGGAACCGAGGCGATTCTCAGGGCTGGAGAGGCCAGAGCCTTTGTCAGTCCCAAGGGAGGGATTGCCGATGTGACCGCAGGCAGGGACATCGGGATGAATGAAATGATTCCCGCAAACCATCATCTTGTCAATCCGGTTGCCGATGGCAGGGGTTTTGTTTTCATGAGCCGGTCCTTTGTGATGATCAGAGGAACCTACACCTTGCAAGAGAACAGTCAGTAGGGGGCAATATGAGATTTTCCCATATCACCATCATGGATATTCCCATTTACAACAGGAGTCAAGAGGAAGCCTTCAAGATTTTCATCAGGTTTTCAAAGGAAAACCGGGTGAGGACCATTTACACCCCCAATACAGAAATGGTGATGATGGCCCAGGAGGATCCTGAATTCAAGGAGATTCTCAAAAGATCTGACTTGAACTTGCCCGATGGCATCGGGTTAAAGCTCTTTGCCAGGATTCACGGGTTGAACCTGGCGGAAAAAATCGCCGGAGTGGAGTTCATGGAAAGAATTCTGGATTTCTGCGAAAAAACAGAAGTAAAAATCTACCTGCTGGGAGGCGCCGAAGGGGTGGCGGAGGAAGCCGCCCGCCTGATAGTGCAGCAGTATCCTCATGTCAGGGTTGTGGGGACCCAGCACGGTTATTTTCAAAAGGAAGACGAACCCCATGTCATCGACGCCATTAATGAAGCCTCCCCCAATATTCTTTTTGTGGGACTCGGGGCCCCAAGGCAGGAAAAATGGATTCATCTCAATAAACGGTTTCTCGATGCCGAGGTCGTCATGGGGGTGGGGGGAAGCATTGATGTGTTTGCAAAAAAGGTAAAAAGAGCCCCGCCGATTTTCATCAACCTGGGTCTTGAATGGCTCTACCGGCTTCTCAAACAGCCCTCCAGGATAAAACGCATGGCGCGGCTTCCGAGATTTATCTTGATTGCCCTTTATCAACGGTTTTTTTAACGGGTGATAGGGGCGTTTTTTTTAACCGGTGGGCCGCCGGTGTCACCCCGGTTCCCTTTGGCGGTGCTCCCTTGAGGCTTTGACAGGAGATGATGAGGTCCGGTACAACTCCTGGTCTGTCCGGGTGTCTTCAAGGGGCCTGGAGGGGTTCTTTGTAAAGAGAATTCCGGCGGCGTTCAAACAGGGATGTTCGCGGGCCGATTTATGGGGTAAGAATGTGACTGAGGGAGGGAGTGGTGTCATGGAAAGATTTCGATTAACAGAGGACCAATTGTACAAGGTTTGTGACTGTCGTTCCTTTGATTTTGAGACAACAGAGGATCTTACGCCGCTGCAGGGGATTATCGGACAGGATCGTGCGGTCAAAGCCATGGATTTCGGTTTGAAAATTGAAAAGAGCGGCTATAATATCTATGTTTCCGGAGCCTGGGGGACCGGCAGGAAGAGTTATGTCAATCTGATTACTGAAACCATGGCCATCAAGAAGGACAGGGGTAAGGACTGGGTCTATGTCAACAATTTTGAAAACCCCTACAATCCCAAAGCCATTTACTTAGAGGGTGGAGAGGCGAAGACCTTTGAAAAACTGATTAAAAGAAGTCTCAGATTGATTAAAAAACAGGTCAAAGAAGCCTTTGCTTCCAGGGATTACGAAAATTCCAAGGCCATGTTGATGGAAGCCTACAATCACAAAACCCGGGAAATCATTGATGAGCTCAATGAAATCGGGAAAAAGTTCGGGTTTGTCTTCAGCCATAACGACCAGGGCCTGGTCAGCGTCCCTCTCAAAGAAGACGGCAATCCCATGACGGAGAAAGAGTACAAGAATATTTCCGATGAAGAATTTACGCGGCTTAAAAACAATTCCAATACCCTGGGGATTGAAGCGGTGGATTATTTCAATCAACTCAGGAGTGAAGAGGAAAAGCTCTCCGCCAAGGTCAGAGCCATGGATGAAAGCATTGTCAAGAAAATTGTGGAATTCAACATCGAGAGCATGCGAAAAAAACTCAAGCTCAACCCGGGCCTTGAAGAATATCTTCAGGATATGGCCGGTGATATCGTGGAAAATCTTGACCGGTTCAGGGTGGACAAGGAGGAGTCCGGTAACAGCAATCCCCTTCTTTTGCTGACCCAGAACTCTGAGGAAAACTTCTTTGACCGCTACGAAATCAATATTCTCATCGACAACGGTTCCCGGGAGGCGGCTCCGGTGGTATTTGAGTCCAATCCCACCTACTACAATCTGATAGGCGCTGTGGAATACCGCAATGAAATGGGAGTCATGAAAACCGACTTCACCCAGATCAAGTCAGGGACCCTGCATGAAGCCAATGGAGGCTATCTGGTGATTGAGGCGAAGGAGCTCCTGAGCGCTCCCTTTGCCTGGCAGGCGCTCAAGAGAACGCTGTTGACCGGCAAGCTTCATATTGAAAGCCTCGGGAAGCACTCCGGGGCCATTGTGACCAGCACCATCAAACCGGAACCGATTCCCATCGATGTCAAGGTGATTCTCATCGGGGACTACTATCTATACAGCCTGCTCCACGAGTATGATGAGGAATTCAGAAAGCTCTTCAGAATCATGGCTGATTTTGACAGTGAAATGGACCGGGATGACGACAATGTCATGCGGTTTGCCCGGTTCATTGCAACCCACTGTGAAAAGGAGAATCTTCTGCCCTTTGACAAGGGGGCGGTGGGCCGCATTGTGGAGTACAGTGCACGTCTGGCGGACCAGAAGGACAAACTGACGGCCCGGTTCAACAAGATTGTCGCTATTCTCATTGAGGCGGACCAATGGGCCAGAATCTACGGAGACCAGGTGGTTTCAGAAAAGCATATTGAGAAAACCCTCTACGAAATCAACCAAAGAACCAACAAGGTTGAAGAGAAGGTGATGGAGATGTTCGAGTCCAATGATTATCTTCTGGAGGTGCAAGGAAAGAAAATCGGTGAAATCAACGGTCTGGCAGTCCTTGGCACTGGACAGTACACCTTCGGCAAGCCCTCAAAGATTACCGTCTCCACCTATCACGGCAAGGCTGGAATCATCAACATCGAAAGAGAGGTGAGAACCAGTGGCAGTATCCACGACAAGGGGGTAATGATCCTCACGGGGTACATGGGTTACAAATATGCTCAGGACAAACCCCTGGCCCTCTCTGCAAGCATTGTCTTTGAGCAGCTCTACAGTGGTGTGGACGGAGACAGTGCCTCGAGTACCGAGCTGTATGCCCTGCTTTCCAGCATTGCCGGCATTCCTGTCAACCAGGGAATTGCCGTGACGGGGTCCATCAATCAAAGAGGGCAGATTCAACCCATTGGCGGTGTCAATGAAAAGATCGAGGGGTTTTTCAAGGTCTGCAGGATGAAGGGTCTCAGCGGGGAACAGGGAGTCATCATCCCGCATCAGAATGTCAAAAATCTGATGCTTTCGGAAGAGGTGTTGCAGGCTGTAATTGCCAGGGATTTCCACATTTACAGTGTCAGGGATGTGGATGAGGGCATCGAAATTCTCATGGGGATGAAACCGGGTGACATTGAGACCAAGGGAACGGTGCACTACCTGGTAAACGAGCGATTGAAGGTTTTGGCCAAAAATGACAGTGAAGCCGGTGAATAACCGGCTTCATTTTGTGAAGGAAAGAATCTGGGTTTCTGTAACCAGGTGGTCCACTGGCAGATCATAAGGGTCTCGCGGGACTTCATCAGTGAGCTGCAGATCGAAGCCAATGGCGATTTTCAGGGTATCGGGACGGGTTTTTGCAAACAGGCGGTCATAAAAGCCGCCGCCGTAGCCGATACGATAGCCATGACGGTCAAAGACCACCCCGGGGGTGATGATGACATCCAAATCCACGGGTTTGAGCTCAAGGGCGGGATTTTCCCTGGGCTCCAGAATTCCGAAGGGTGAGCGGTAAAGTTCATCCCAGGAGACATAGGGATAGAGCCGCATTGCCTTTGAGGCTGTATCCACCCGGGGAATGACCAGGGTACAGCCCAGGGCCTGGAAATAATCAATGAAGGCTCTGGTTTGGACTTCCTTGCCGAAATCGATGAAAATCATGACTTTTCTGCCCTTGAAGGCGGCTTCAAAGGTCTTGAGATTTTCCAGGATGGCCATGGATTTTTCTGTGACGGCTTCCATGGTCTGTCCGTTGCGTCTTTTTAATATTTCCCTGCGCCATTTATTCTTCATAATTACCTCCAATTTAGCATTTCCCTTGTGTTTAAGCTTTCAAAAACATTATAATAAAGTAGAGTGCTCAATCTAGGAGAGATATATATCATGATAACACTAAACGAGGTCACAAAACAATATTCAGGAGGCAGTCTTGCCCTGGACAATATTAATCTTCACATCCAAAAGGGAGAGTTTGTTTTTATCGTAGGGCAGAGTGGTGCTGGAAAGTCCACCTTTGTAAAACTGATATTGAAGGAAGAAAATCCAACCAAGGGCAAAGTGGTGATTGACGGCATTGACCTGGGTCAGCTTCACCGTCGAAGGGTGCCCTACCTCAGAAGAAGGATGGGGGTTGTTTTTCAGGATTTCAGACTGCTGCCCAAAAAGACAGTTTACGAAAATGTCGCCTATTCCATGGAAATCATAGGGGCCAGACCCAAGGAAGTCAGAAAAAGGGTGCCTCTGATTCTGAGTATGGTGGGCCTGTCCCAGTGCACCAAGAAATATCCCGAGCAGCTTTCCGGGGGAGAGCAGCAGCGGGTTTCCATTGCCAGGGCAATGATCAACAACCCGCCGCTTTTGATTGCCGACGAGCCGACGGGCAATCTCGACCCCGACACCTCCTGGGAAATCATGAGACTTCTCAAGCAGTTCAATGGCAACGGGACCACAGTGGTCATGGCCACCCATGACCAGAATATTGTGGATGCCATGAAAATGCGGGTGGTGAAGCTTGAAAACGGCCGGATTGTCCGCGATGAAAGCATGGGGGGGTACTAGATGAGGACCTATTCAATTAAGGAAACCTTCCAGAGCCTTTTTCGGAACCATTTGATGTCCATAGCCTCCATCACTACTGTGGCGGCATCATTGCTGATTCTGGGAATTATCATGAGTCTCATTATCAATATCAACTCATTTTCAGAGGGGATCAGACATCAGTTTGATTCCATCAGTGTCTATGTCCAGGAAGGACTCACCCAGGAAGAAATCATGGCCCTCGGCCAGAAAATTGAAAGCATTGAGGGAGTCCACAGCATTGTCTATGAAACCCAGGAACAGGCCCTTGAGAATATGCGGATTGACTTCGATGAATATGCCTACCTTCTGGACGGTCTGGAGTACAATCCCTTCCCCAACAGCTATATCGTCAATCTGCAGAGTATCAATTATGCCGATCCGGTTGTCCAGCAGATGACCACCCTCAGCGGCATTGAGGAAATCAAATTCTACAAGGACCTGGTGAACCAGATTATCGACCTGACGAGTTACATCAGGAATATCGGCTTGGTTCTGACGCTTTTCCTGGCGGGAATTGCCACCTTCATTATCAACAATACGATCAAATTGACCATCAATGCCAGAAGGACAGAGATTTCTATCATGAAATACGTGGGGGCGACAAGCTGGTATATCCGCTGGCCCTTTATTCTGGAGGGAACCGTTCTGGGTCTGGTGGGGTCCCTGATGGCCACGGGGTTGGTCTATCTGATATACAACTATACCTTCAACCTCTTCACCAGCCAGTTCTATGTGGTTTTTGCGGCGTATATTCTCAATGTCCAGACCATTGTCGGGGAGATACTCACCCTCAATATCCTTATCGGTGCCGGCATCGGGGCGTTGGGGTCCATGATGTCCATTCGCCGCTATCTGAATGTGTAGGTGATGATTATGAAATCAGGGAAAATTACGGCGCTTCTGTTGGTTCTGGGGCTGTTGGTTTCATCCTTCGCCGCGGCCAGCAGTGAGATTCAGTATCGGGAGGATGAACTCAAAAAAGTACAGCAAAGCATTCAATCTCTGGACAGCGCCATCAGGGAAAAAGAAGACAGCAAAAAGCAGATTGTCAATGATGTCAACGCCCTGAACAATTCCATCCGAAATCTGGACAGCGAGATTACCAGCCTTGACGATGAGATTGCAGCCTATGAAGGGGATATCAGGCAAAAAGAGATGGAACTCGAAGAAACCAGCACGACCCTGGAAGAAAAAAAAGCCATATTTTATGAACGCCTGCGGGTCATGTACAAATCAAAAAATGTGGGTTATTTTGAAATTGTCTTCGGGGCGAAGGATTTTGAGGATCTCCTGACCCGGATAGACATGATCCGTCTGCTGGTGGCCCACGATACGGACCTCATCGAGGTCCTGGGGGAAGAAATCAAGCACATGGAAAATCTCAAGACAGAGCTTGAAGCGGCAAAGGTCAGTCTTGAGGCCAGCAAGGCGGACCTCAAGGTCAAACAGGACCGCCTCAATGAGGATGTCGGTGTTCTGGAAACCAAAAAGGTCCAGCTCAACAAGGATCTCAAGGCGCTGGAGGACCAGGTGGACCGTTTGAACAGTGATGCGGACCAGCTGACCAGCATTATAGCCAATCTCAAGCTGCAGCAGCAGTATGTGGGCGGGGAAATGGCCTGGCCGGCCCCGGGAGTCTACCGCATCACCTCCCCCTTCGGTTACAGAATCCATCCGATTTTGAATATCAGAAAGCTCCATACGGGGGTGGATATCGGAACCCCCATGGGGACCACCATTGTGGCGGCCCAATCCGGCGATGTCATCTATTCGGACTGGTACGGGGGGTATGGTCTTGTCGTGATGATTGATCATGGAGGCGGCATTGTGACCCTTTACGGGCATAATTCAAAGCTGCTGGTCAAGGTGGGAAAGACGGTCACCAAGGGAGATCCGATATCCCTCAGCGGCACAACCGGATTGTCTACAGGCCCTCATCTTCATTTTGAAGTGAGGGAAGACGGCAACTACGTCGACCCCCTGACCTATGTCACAGCACAGTAGAGGAAGTGTGAAGAGTTGAAAAGAAGCAGAGTAGTTATTCTGGTCACAATAATTTCCATCTTCGTGGCTTTCAGCACTTTTGTTGTAAGCAATTATGTTCAAATCAGGCTTGATGACAAGATACTGGTCAGTGCGGACCGTTACGAAGAGCTTCAGGCCCTTGAAGACCGGTTTTCAAAGGTGCTTTATCTCGAGGGCTATATCAGGGACCACTATTACAAGGATATCGAGAATATTCCCTTTGACGACTACCTGCTCAAGGGCGTCTTTGAGGCGGTTGACGATCCCTACTCTGCTTACATGACCCGGGAGGAATTCGATGCCTTCAAAGAAATCAACAGCGGAACCTACAGCGGTATCGGAGTGACAGTCACCGAAGGTGAGGACCGGATAGTGACTGTGGTCTCCCCCATTGAAGGGACACCGGGGGAAGCGGCCGGGCTCAAGCCCGGGGATCGTATCGTGAAGGTGGATGGAATTGATATCCGGGGGGAATCCCTGGATTATGCGGTGTCTCTGATCAAGGGGGAGGAGGGTACCAGTGTCGACCTCACCATTGACAGGGATGGCAGTGATATTTTCACTGTGACCATCACCCGGGCCGTGGTGGTGACCAAGGCGGTGAATTTCGAGGTTCTGGATCATGACGTCGGGTATCTGCGAATAGTCACCTTTGATGACAAGTCCTTCAGTGAATTTGAAGCGGCTGTCAATCAGCTGCTGGAAAAGGGAGTATCCTCCCTGGTGATTGATTTGAGAAACAATCCCGGAGGCTCTCTTCATGAGGTGGTTGAGATTGCAGACCTGCTCCTGGGAGAACAGATTATTGTCTACACCCAGGACCGGGAAGGCCACAAGGAAGTAGAGCGCTCCGACCGCAGCCGGGTGGATCTTCCCCTGGTGGTTTTAACGAACCGCGGGAGTGCCAGTGCCTCAGAAATCCTGACGGCGGCAATCCAGGACAGCAATTCAGGAATCGTCATTGGTGAAACCACCTTCGGCAAGGGTGTGGTGCAGATTTCTGTCCCCCTGCGGGATGGCAGCGCCTTCAAACTCACCATCAGTGAGTATTTTACTCCCAACGGGGTAAATATTCATGGTGTCGGTATTGAACCGGATATCGGGCTTGAAGACATTGAGGCCCAGGGATATGATTTGGAAGAATCTGAAGATGGGGTTTTGGATTTTGCAGTGGACTATTTGAAAACCATCAATCAAGGAGCCGGTCATGATCATTAGAAAAGCGAGCGTCTATGACGCATCAGGTGTCGCCAAGGTGCATTATGAAATGTTTTTCAAGACCTATTCCAACATCTACCCCGAAGATGTCATGGGAAAGGTGGACTATGAAAAAACAAAGAAGAAATGGTACAGGATTCTGGCGGAAGAAAACGATGTCCTGGTGGCGGAAGCCAGTGACGGAAGAATCGTGGGTTTCGTCAAGGGCAGACCGGTAGAGGACAAATCCTATGACAGTGAAATTTCAGCAATCTTTGTTCTGGACAAATACCAGAATTCCGGGCTGGGCAAAGACCTCTTCTTTGGGTGTCTTAAAGAACTCAGTCTCAACAAATGCTCAAGCACCATCGTCTGGTGCAACAAGGACAACCCCTCGGTGAATTTCTATGAATCAATCGGCGGGGAAATTTTCGAGACCAAGATTGATCGAATCGGCGACAGGGACTATGTTATCCTGGGTTTCAAATGGGATAATATTGACACCCTGATCAACACCTACAGCCTGGAGGATTTTGATGAAGAACAGTAAAATTCCCTATATCAGATGGCTGCCCCTCTTATTGATCGGGATAGTTTTCTACAAGTCCCTGAACAGTCTGGATGCCATCAGGAATTTTCTCAATCTGCTGATTGGCGTTCTGGT
>LQBE01000055.1:50803-51128 GCA_002029975.1 delta proteobacterium ML8_F1
TTGATCAGCACCTACAGTCTGGAGGATTTTGATGAAGAACAGTAAAATTCCCTATATCAGATGGCTGCCCATCTTACTGATCGGGATAGTATTCTACAAGTCCCTGAATAGTCTGGATGCCATCAGGAATTTTCTCAATCTGCTGATTGGCGTTCTGGTGCCTTTGATCTGGGCCATGGTCATCGCCTATATCGTGCACCCGGCGGTGAAAAAGCTTGAGACCTTCCCCAAAATCAACCGGAACATCAGTATTGCCGCCGTGTACCTCATGCTGTTGGGTCTGATTGTCACCCTGGCAGTGGTGGTGGTGCCGAGGCTGGTGCTG
>LQBE01000055.1:51138-87084 GCA_002029975.1 delta proteobacterium ML8_F1
CTGGGTCTGATTGTCACCCTGGCAGTGGTGGTGGTGCCGAGGCTGGTGCTGAGCATCACGGAACTTGTCAATCGCCTGCCCCAGTTGATTGTCACCCTGGAGGATTTCCTGGCAAGCAGTATTGCCAACCTCAAGAACTACAGTTTTTCCCAGTATATCGATTTTACGGCAGTGGATGAATACATTGGTCACATCAGCAGTGTCTTCGATACCTTCATCACCACACTCCTGGACTCTGTCCTCGGTTTTGGCTTCGGGCTGTTCAAATTTTTCATGGGTCTGATTATTTCAATCTACATCCTCAAGGACAAAGAGGTTTTTGCCAGGGGGATAAAAAAATTCCTGTATGCCAGTTTTTCTGAAGAACAGACCCAGTATTTCCTGGAACTCTTCAAGGATTCCGACAAAATATTCTCTGCCTATATCGTTGGGAAACTCCTGGATTCGGTGATTGTCGGCATTCTGGCTTTTCTGGGATTCAATGTCCTGGGCGCCCCCTACACCCTGCTATTGGCGATGATTATCGGTGTCACCAACATGATTCCCTACTTCGGGCCCTTTATCGGAGCGGTTCCTGTGACCATCATCATTCTCTTCTTCGATCCGGTCATGGCCATCTGGGGCGTTGTTTTTATCTTCGTTTTGCAGCAGTTGGACGGCTATGTGATCGGGCCAAAGATACTGGGGCAGTCCATGGGAATGTCTCCCTTCTGGATTATTCTGGCCATCCTCATTGGCGGAGGACTTTTCGGACTGCTGGGGATGCTTGTCGGGGTGCCGGTGATGGCCATCCTCAGGAATGTGGCCATGAAGAGCATCAATCACAGGCTGGATGAAAAAAATATCATCGTAAAATAATTGACAGCCGTCACTGGCTGTTTCATTTTTTCTTGAAAAAGAGTAGAAGTTTCCTGTATAATGAATAAAACATATGTTCGGGAGTTGTTATGAAACCATTCAAAGTCAAATCAGAGTACACCCCCCAGGGGGACCAGCCCAGGGCCATTGACCAGCTGGTGGCTTCAATCGATTCAGGCAACCGGTTCCAGACCCTTCTGGGGGTCACGGGTTCCGGCAAAACCTATACGGTGGCCAAGGTCATCGAAAGGGTGCAAAAGCCCACCCTCGTCATTGCCCACAACAAGACCCTTGCGGCCCAGCTTGCCGGGGAATTCAAAGAATTCTTCCCGGACAATGCGGTGGAGTTTTTTGTAAGCTACTATGACTACTACCAACCGGAGGCTTACATTCCCGGGGCAGACCTCTACATTGAAAAGGATGCCTCTATCAATGACGAAATTGACAAATTGAGACACTCCGCCACCACGGCTATCTTCGAAAGGCGGGATGTGATCGTTGTGGCCTCGGTTTCCTGCATCTATGGTCTGGGAGACCCTGTGGACTACAGGAATATGGTGATTTCCCTGAGAAGGGGGATGGAAAAGCCCAGGAATGAGATTCTCAAAAAACTGGTGGAAATTCAATATTCCCGCAATGACATGGATTTCAGCCGTGGGACTTTCCGGGTGAGAGGGGATACCGTGGAGATTTTCCCGGCCAGCAGCAGTGAAAATGCCATCAGGGTGGAACTCTTCGGCGATGAAATCGACCGGATAGCGGAAATCAACGTTCTGACGGGAGAAATCATTGGCCTGAGGGAGCATGTGGCCATATTTCCCGCCTCCCACTACGTGACCCGGGTGGACAAGCTCGAGAGAGCCATCGGGGTGATCGAGGAGGAACTTTTAGAGAGAATCGCCTACTTCAAGGACCAGGGGAAGCTGTTGGAGGCCCAGCGAATCGAACAGCGGACCCGCTATGATATTGAAATGCTGCGGGAGGTGGGCTTTTGCCAGGGAATAGAGAACTATTCCAGGATTATCTCCCAGAGAGAGCCGGGTTCCAGGCCCTTTACCCTGATTGATTATTTTCCAGATGATTTTCTGATTGTGGTGGACGAGTCCCACGTGACTCTCCCCCAGGTCAGAGGAATGTTCGGCGGAGACTTCTCCAGGAAAAAAAATCTTGTAGAATACGGATTCAGACTTCCCTCTGCCTATGACAACCGGCCTCTTAATTTCCAGGAATTCGAAGGACTAATCAATCAGGCCCTGTTTGTCAGCGCCACCCCGGGACCCTATGAACGCGAACATGCCCAAAGAGTGGCGGAGCAGATTATCCGTCCCACGGGACTCCTGGATCCCGAGATAGAGGTCCGGGGGGTCAAGGGCCAGATTGACGACCTCTATGGTGAAATCTCCATCAGGGTCAAAAAAAAAGAGCGGGTGCTCATTACCACCCTCACGAAGAGAATGGCCGAGGATTTGACGGACTATCTGAAATCCTACGAGATAAAGGTCCGATACATGCATTCTGATATTGATACCCTGGAGCGGATGAAGATTATTCGTGACCTGCGCCTGGGTGAATTTGATGTCCTGGTGGGCATCAATCTCCTCAGAGAGGGTCTGGACCTGCCGGAGGTGTCCCTGGTGGCGATTCTGGATGCGGACAAGGAGGGCTTTCTGCGTTCCGATACGGCCTTGATTCAAACCATCGGTCGGGCAGCCCGTCATCAGGAGGGCAGGGTCATCATGTATGCCGACAAGATGACCCCCTCCATGACCTTCGCCCTGGAGGAAACCAACCGCAGACGAGAGATTCAAAAGCAATACAATGACACCCACGGCATCACTCCGACCACCATTGTCAAGGAAATCCGCGGCATCATTGAAGCCACCAAGGCAGCGGAGGACTTCGAGACCTTCAAGGGTGCCGAGGCGGCAATGAGCCAGAAGGAAATCAGGAATAAACTCAAAGAATATGAATTCAAGATGTTTGAAGCTTCTACAAAGCTGGAATTTGAAAAAGCCATTGAGTATCGTGATATCATCAACAGACTAAAAAAACAATTGAGAGGTAGAAATGAATAATGTCATTTATGTGAAGGGGGCCCGGGAACACAATCTGAAACAGGTGGATGTGAAAATTCCACGGGACCAGTTTGTCGTGGTTACGGGTCTGAGTGGCTCGGGGAAGTCTTCCCTGGCCTTTGATACCATCTATGCCGAGGGCCAGCGCCGTTATGTAGAGAGCCTGTCCTCTTATGCCCGCCAGTTTCTGGGACAAATGGAAAAGCCCAACGTGGAATTCATCGAGGGGCTTTCTCCGGCCATTTCCATTGACCAGAAGACCACTAACCGCAATCCCCGGTCCACGGTGGGAACCGTAACGGAGATTTACGATTATTTGAGATTGCTGTATGCCAGGGCGGGAACCCCCCACTGCCCGGTCTGCGGCGAGGTGATTGAGAGCACCACCCTCGACCAAATAGTAGACCAGGTCATGGTCTTGCCGGAGGGGACCAGGATTCAGGTGATTGCGCCAGTAATCAGGGGAAAGAAGGGGACCCACAAGAACGAAATCAGCCGGATGATCAGGCAGGGATATCTCAGAGCCAGAATAGACGGCGAACGGCTGGAGCTCGATGAAAATATTGAACTGGATAAAAACAAGCGGCACGATGTCCAAATCATCATCGACCGGCTGGTGATTAAAGAAGGGATTGAATCCCGCCTCAGTGATTCCGTGGAAGCCAGTCTCAAGCTTTCTGAGGGCTCGGTGATTATTGAGAGACTTGACCAGGGGGAAACCCTTTACAATACCAGTTTCGCCTGTCCTGTCCATGGGACTGGAATCAGTGAAATGGAGCCCAGAATGTTCAGTTTCAACGCTCCCTACGGGGCATGTGAACACTGCAAGGGAATCGGTTATCTGCAGGAGGTCGATCCCGAGCTGGTGATTCCCAATCCCGGGCTGTCTGTGAAGGAAGGCGCTATTGCGCCCTTTATCAACACCGCCGAAGGGACATATTATCATCAAATGATCCGGTCTCTTCTCAAGGACTTTGAGGTCGATGAAACGACTCCCGTGAACAAAATGCCCAAAAAGCTTGTCGAGGAGTTACTCAACGGCACCGGCAAGAGAAAAATCCGCTTTTATTATGAATCAAAATACGGGGGGACCCGGGAATTCTACGCCCCCTTTGAAGGGATTGTCAAAAATCTGGAGCGGCGCTACAAGGAAACCAACAGCGATTACATCAAGGAGAAGATCCAGGACTACATGAGTCTCGTCCCCTGTTCCGTCTGTCATGGCAAAAAACTCAAGGACGAAGTCCTGGCGGTGACCGTGGGGGGGCTCAATATCCATGAGATGACGGAGCTTGCTGTGAGAGAGGCCCTTGAATTTTTTGAAAATCTTGAGTTTTCCAGTTCGAAAGCAAAGATTGCCGGGCAGATTGTCAAAGAAATCGGGGGCAGACTCTCCTTCTTGAAGAATGTGGGGCTGGACTATCTCACCCTTTCACGTTCTGCAGGGACCCTCTCAGGAGGGGAATCCCAGCGGATTCGACTGGCGACCCAGATTGGGTCCGGCCTCGTCGGGGTCCTCTATATTCTGGACGAACCCAGTATCGGACTGCATCAAAGAGACAATCGCAAACTTCTGGATGCCCTGAGAAACCTGACGGACATAGGCAATACGCTCATTGTGGTGGAACACGATACGGAAACCATACAAAGTGCCGATTTCATCGTTGACGTGGGACCCGGGGCCGGAGCCCAGGGGGGAGAAATCGTGGTGGCAGGCTCCTATGAAGAGGTGCTCAACTGTGAAAGGTCCATTACCGGAGACTACCTTTCCGGAAGAAAATCCATAGAGATTCCCCTTGAGCGCAGGGCGCCCAGGGGTGAATATCTTGAAATTATCGGTGCGCAGCAGAACAATCTCAAGGCTGTGGATGTGAAGATTCCCCTGGGAATTTTCACCTGTGTCACCGGCGTATCCGGTTCCGGAAAAAGCTCCCTTATTAACGAAATTCTCTTCAAGGGGGCTTATGTGGCCATCAACAAAAGAAGTCGGCTGAAACCGGGAAAACACGAGGCATTGCGTGGGATTGAGCATATCGACAAGGTCATTGACATCGACCAGTCGCCCATTGGCAGAACACCCAGGAGCAATCCGGCCACCTATACCGGGGTTTTCGACCCGGTCCGGGATCTCTTTGCCCAGATGCCGGAATCCAAGATTCGCGGTTACAAGAAAGGGCGGTTCAGCTTCAATGTCAAGGGTGGCCGCTGTGAAGCCTGCAACGGTGACGGCATCAATCGCATTGAGATGCACTTTTTGCCCGATGTCTACGTCCAGTGTGAGGTCTGCAAGGGCAAGCGCTACAACCGTGAAACCCTGGAGGTCAGATACAAGGGGAAAAATATTTCTCAAGTCCTGGACATGACAGTAGAGGAGGCCCTGCCTTTCTTTGAAAACATACCGAAAATTCACGCAAAGCTTTTGACCCTGAAGGAAGTGGGACTGGGCTACGTGAAGCTTGGACAACCTTCCACCCAGCTTTCCGGTGGAGAAGCCCAGCGGATCAAGCTGGCCACGGAGCTCAGCAAGCGAAGTACGGGCAGGACTTTGTACATTCTGGATGAGCCGACTACGGGACTTCACATGGCGGATGTCCACATGCTGATTGATGTGATTCATCGACTGACCGAAGGCGGAAACACAGTGGTGATTATCGAACACAATCTCGATGTCATTAAATCAGCGGATTATATCATAGACCTGGGGCCCGAGGGAGGAGACCGGGGGGGAGAAATCATCGCCCTTGGCACACCGGAGGAAATCAGTCAGAGCAGGACCTCCTTCACGGGAGAGTATCTCAGAAAAATCCTCAAGGAATAAAAGAGGCCGGGTCTTACTGCGGGAGGATAAAGCGTGGCCTTTTCCCCTGGAGGTGAATGAAGTGAAAATCAAAGAGAATATTGGGGAAATCCTTGCCAAACTGCCTGCGGCACCCGGAGTCTATCTCATGAAGGACGCCTACGGACGGATTGTCTATGTGGGGAAATCAAAGCACCTGAAGAACCGGGTGTCCTCCTATTTCAAGGGCTTTGACTCCCACTCGCCAAAGACCCAGACCCTGGTGGTCAATATTGATGACATTGAATACATCATCACGGATACGGAGGAAGAGGCCCTGGCCCTGGAGTCCAATCTGATAAAGAAGCACCGTCCGAAGTTCAATGTGCTTCTGAAGGATGACAAGCAGTACCCCTATATCATGATCACTTATGAGGATGAATTCCCCCGGGTAATCAAGACGCGAAAGGTAGTGAAGGACCGCAACAAGTATTTTGGCCCCTACAGTTCAAATTTTGCCGTGAACGAGACCCTTGAAACCCTGCACCGAATTTTTCCCATTCGCAAATGCAATCGGGACCTGTCCCGGGTGAAGCGGCCCTGCCTCAATTATCACATTGATCGCTGCCTGGGGCCCTGTGTCTATGGCAAAGAAGTTTCCGCCGACTATGGGAATCTCATCAGGGAAATCGAAGTCTTTCTCAAAGGGAATCAGAAGAGTCTCTTGAAGGTTCTGAAGGCCCAGATGCTGGAGGCCTCGGAGGCCCTGGCATTTGAAAAGGCCCTGGAACTTCGGGACAAAATTGCCGTGCTGGAATCCCTGACCCTGGAACAGAAGGTGGTCAGCGCCAGAGGAACCGACCAGGATCTCATCGGCCTGGTTCAAGGAGACAAGGAGATGGTTGTCACGGTGTTCTTTGTGCGCGGGGGCAGGCTTGTGGACCGGCAGCACTTTGTGCTGGATGAGGGAGTGGACACGGCCTACGGAGAAATCATCAGGAGCTTTATCCTGCAGTACTACACGGAAACCTCCTTCATGCCCAGGGAAATCATACTGGAATATCCTTTTGAAGAATCCCGGGCGCTTGAAAGGATTCTGTCGGAAAAGGGCCGACGTTCCGTCGTCATCACGGTGCCGAAAAAGGGGAACAAGAAAAAGCTTCTGGAACTGGTGAAGGTCAACGGCAAGGACTATCTTGACAAGTACTTGAAGCAGCATCGGTCCAGGCAGGACAAGTACCGGCGGATTGTGGAGGAACTCAACGCTCTGATTCCAGTGGGGGCGGTGGAACGGCTGGAAGCCTACGATATTTCAAATATCTACGGGGTTTACAATGTCGGCACCATGGTGGTTTATGAAAACGGGCAGAAAAAGAAGAATGATTATCGCAAATTCAAAATAAAATCCCATCAGCGGATTGACGACTATGCCTCAATGCGGGAGGTCCTTGACAGAAGATTTTCACGACTCGTCGACGAGTATTCTGAAGCGTCCTTTTCCAGGTGGCCCAATTTGATTCTTATTGACGGCGGCAAGGGTCAGGTCTCTGTGGTGGAGGAGGTGATGGCCTCTTACGGGTTGAAGATCCCGGTTGTGGGAATGGTAAAGGATGAATTTCACCGCACCAGGGGGCTTGTTTTCAATAACCGGGAGTATTCCCTCTCAGGATCGAGGGAACTCTACACTTTCATTTATGAAATCCAGGAGGAAGTTCACCGCTTTGCCATTGATTATCACAAGACCCTCAGGTTCAAGGGGATGACCGAATCCTTTCTGGATGAGATTCCGGGGGTGGGCAGGGTGAAAAAAACTGCCCTCCTCAGGCATTTCGAAAATGTGGCGGCAATCAAACAGGCGACCCTTGAGGAGCTTCAGGCGATTCCTGAAATTGACCAAAGAACAGCCGGAAACATCATAAAATACTTTGCTGAAAACCAATAAGGACTTTAGTCCTAGAAGGGTTTAGTGCTATAATGATGTCAAGTTGTTTTGACAGGGGGTAAAAGTTTTGCTGGAAAAAATTCTAACAGAAGAAAACTTCAAAGCACTCGATGAACTATTGAATCGCTATGAGAAGGTTCCGGGGCCCCTGATGCCCCTGCTTCAGGGGGCTCAGGACATTTTCACCTGTATCCCTGAGGAGGTTCAGAGCTATATTGCTCAAAAGGCCCGGATTCCCCTGGCAGAGATTTATGGCGTGGTCACTTTTTATTCCCAGTTCCGGATGACCCCGAGGGGTGAAAATGTGATCAGTGTGTGTCTGGGGACAGCCTGCTATGTGAAGGGATCACAGCATATCATGGACAGGATTTCCAAGGACCTGGGGATTGGAATCGGGGAAACCTCCAAGGACGGCAGGTTCACCCTTGTAGGCACCCGGTGCATCGGTGCCTGTGGTCTTGCTCCGATTGTCACTGTCAATGAGGATGTCTACGGCAAGGTGAAAGAAGCGGAAATTCTGAAGATTCTCAAGAAATACAAATGATGGGGGGATTGCAGTGAAAACCTTTGAAGAATTGATCGCCCTGAAGGAAGAGATTATCGCCGGGGAAGCACCGGATGAAATCAAAATCATGGTGGGTATGGCGACCTGTGGCATTTCAGCGGGGGCGAAGCCGGTGATGCAGGCGCTTAAGGATTGTGTCGAGGAAAAAGGGCTTTCAAAAGTCAAAGTGAAGCAGACCGGATGCATCGGAGTGTGCCGGCTGGAGCCCATGTTTGAAATTTTCGAACCCGGCGGCAGGAGAACCACCTATGTCGATATGACGCCTGAAAAAGCCGTCGAGGTGGTTGAAGAGCATCTGATCAAGCACCACATCATTGAACGCTATACCATCGGAGCCTACGATTAAGGGGGTAATGGGGTGGAAAACAAGCACTCGATCCTGGAAATGGATTATATTGAAAGACAAGAGCGGATTGCT
The DNA here is from genome assembly GCA_002029975.1 of delta proteobacterium ML8_F1. Taxonomy (GTDB): domain Bacteria; phylum Bacillota; class Clostridia; order Peptostreptococcales; family Acidaminobacteraceae; genus ML8-F1. The sequence goes on from LQBE01000055.1 coordinate 59,773, forward strand.
CTAAAAAATTGCGGACTCATAGACCCTGAAAGAATCGAGGAGTATATCCGCTATGAGGGCTATCAGGCATTGGCCAAGGCGATCTTGAAGCTGGGTCCTGAAGGGGTCATAGAGGAAATAGAGGCCTCGGGCCTCAGAGGCCGTGGTGGGGCGGGCTTTCCCACCGGTAGGAAATGGCGCAGCGGCTATCTGGCCAAGGGCGGGGAGAAATTCATTATCTGCAATGCGGATGAAGGCGATCCCGGCGCTTTCATGGACCGGTCCATTCTCGAGGGTGATCCTCACAGTGTGATAGAGGCCATGACCATCGCCGGCTACGCCATTGGGGCGTCCAAGGGTTTTATCTATGTCAGGGCGGAGTATCCCATCGCGGTAAAAAGGCTTCAGATTGCCATTGACCAGGCCCATGGGATGGGCTTTCTGGGCCGGGATATTTTCGGGTCCGGGTTTGAATTCGATATCGAGCTCAGACTTGGCGCCGGGGCGTTTGTCTGCGGCGAGGCCAAGGCCCTGATTGCTTCCATAGAAGGCAAGCGGGGAATGCCCACGCCCAAGCCTCCGAGGACCAATGACAAGGGACTCTGGGGAAAACCGACGATTCTCAACAATGTTGAAACCTTTGCCAACGTTCCCCCCATCATCCGAAAGGGGTCTGGGTGGTATGCCGGAATCGGTTCTGAAAAATCCAAGGGCACCAAGGTCTTTGCCCTTGGTGGCAAAATCAACCGGACAGGGTTGGTGGAAATTCCCATCGGCACCCCCCTCAGGGAGGTCATTTATGATATCGGGGGTGGCATTCCCGACAACAAGAAATTCAAGGCAGTCCAAACCGGCGGTCCCTCGGGAGGTTGCATCCCAAAGGAGCATCTCGATGTCAAAATAGATTATGAATCCCTTCAGGAGATTGGATCCATGATGGGCTCCGGCGGCATGATTGTCATGGATGAAGACAACTGCATGGTGGACATCGCCCGGTTTTTTCTGGAATTCTCTGTTGAGGAATCCTGTGGCAAGTGCACGCCCTGTCGTGAGGGGACCAAAAAGATGCTGAGCATTTTAGACAAGATTGCCTCTGGCGAGGGGGTCATGGAGGATCTCGATTACCTGCAAAGCCTGGGCAATGTGATTAAAGAAACCTCTTTGTGCGGCCTCGGAAAGACGGCACCCAACCCGGTGCTCTCTACCCTGAAGTATTTCAGGGATGAGTACGAGGCCCATGTAAAGGATAAAACCTGTCCGGCAGGAGTCTGTCAGGCGCTGCTCGAGTACTATATCACCGAGAAATGTATTGGCTGCGGTGCCTGTAAAAGGGTTTGTCCGGTCAACTGCATATCAGGGGAGAAAAAGCAACTCCATACCATCGATCCAGTGGCTTGTATCCGCTGCGGGGCCTGCCAGGAAGCCTGTCCGGTGGATGCCATCATCAAAAGATAGGGAGGGAGCAAATGATCAAGTTAACCATAGACGGCATTGGCGTAGAAGTTGAAAAAGGCACCTCTATACTTGATGCGGCAAAATCAGTCGCCATCAACATACCGACTCTTTGTCACGATGATCGGCTCAAACCATCGGGAGCCTGCCGTATCTGCGGTGTGGAAGTCGAAGGTTCAGATGAACTTCAGGCCTCCTGCACCACTCCCGCCAGGGAGGGGATGGTAATCCATACCCGGAGTGACCGGGTTGCCGCAGCCAGAAAGCAGCTGCTGGAACTCATCTGGGAGGACCATCCCAACGAATGTCTGAGCTGTCAGAAGGCCGGCGAGTGTACACTCCAGGACCTTTGTTACGATTACGGTGTGGAGGCTGAGGGATTTGCCCCTCTGAAGGTGAGAACCCCCTTGGACACCTCCAATCCTTTTTACACCTTTGACAAGGACAAGTGCATCCTCTGTGGCAAATGTGTCCGGGTCTGCGAAGAACTGCAGGGGGAAAGCGCCATCCACTTTGTACAAAGAGGGCACGAAACCATGATTTCCCATCCCTTTGAAAAGGGAATGGCTTTTTCCACCTGTGTCAGCTGCGGCAATTGTGTGCAAGTGTGTCCCACTGCCGCTCTGATGCCGAAAACTGAAGAAAAATTCCGGGTCTGGGATATTGAGAAAAAGGTTCGCACCACCTGCTCCTACTGTGGTGTAGGCTGTCAGTTGGATCTGGTAATCAAGGACAACAAGGTGGTCCGGGTGGACGCGGCCAGAGACGGGGAGAATGAGGGAATGCTCTGCGTCAAGGGCAAGTTCGGCTACAGTTTTCTCAACCACAAAGACCGGCTCACCATGCCCCTGATCCGGGAGGGTGGCGTTTTCAGGGAAGCCTCCTGGGATGAAGCTCTGGACCTGGTTGCCGGCAGGATGACTGAGGTGTATGACCACAGCGGTTCGGATGCTTTCGCCGCTTTTGCCTCCGCCCGATGCACCAACGAGGATAACTATGTCCTGCAGAAGATGATGCGGGGCATCTTCAAGACCAACAATATCGACCACTGCGCCCGCCTCTGACACAGCTCCACAGTTGCAGGTCTTGCAACTACACTGGGCAGCGGCGCTATGACCAACAGCATCAGGGAGGTCATCCACAACGAGGTTATTTTCGTCATCGGCAGCAACACCACGGAAAACCATCCGGTTATCGGTGCCATGATGCGGCAGGCTGTCAAAAATGGCGCCAAACTGATTGTGGCGGATCCAAGAAGAATTCCCTTGGCCAGGGATGCCGACATCTATCTGCCAATCCAGCCGGGAACCAATGTAGCGCTCCTCAATGGCATGATCAAAACCATCCTTGAGGAAAAGCTTTATGACGAGGAATTTATCCGGGAGAGAACAGTGGACTTCAATCGGATGGCTGAAGCCTTGAAGGACTGTTCCGTGGCGAAATCCGCCGCCCTGTGCCAGGTGTCCGAGGAGGACATCAGAAGGGCCGCCAGACTCTATGCTTCCAGCCACAAGAGCGGTATCTACTACGCCATGGGAATCACGCAGCATTCCAGAGGAACTGAAGGGGTTTACAATATTGCGAATCTGGCCATGATGACGGGCAATGTTGGCGTGGAATTTGCTGGAGTCAACCCCCTGAGAGGCCAGAGCAATGTCCAGGGATCCTGCGATCTCGGCGGATTGCCCGATGTCTATCCGGGTTATCAGAAGGTTGCCGATGAAAAGGCGAAAGCCAGGTTTGAAGCCTCCTGGGGTGTCCAGGGACTTTCCAGGGAGCCGGGGCTGACGCTCCCGAAAATGGTGGACAAGGCTCTGGAGGGAAAAATCAAAATGATTTATATCATGGGTGAGAATCCCATGGTTTCAGATCCGGACCTCACCCATTTCGAGGCGGCTCTCGACAACCTTGATTTTCTGGTGGTTCAGGACATTTTCATGACAGAGACGGCCCAAAAGGCCGATGTGGTTCTGCCGGCGGCAGCCTTTGCCGAAAAGGACGGAACCTTCACTAACACGGAAAGAAGAATTCAGCGCATCAGAAAGGCCCTGGACCCGCCGGGAGAAGCGAAAGCCGACTGGTGGATCATCAATGAGCTGATGAAACGCATGGGCTACCAGAACGCCTTTGCCAATCCGGAAGAAATCATGGCGGAAATAGCCGGGGTCACACCCATCTACGGGGGGATTGACTATGAGCGGATTGATTCGAAGGGACTGCAGTGGCCTGTCAAGGACAAGTCCCATCCCGGGACGCCCTATCTTCACAGGGACCGGTTTACCAGGGGACTCGGACAGTTCATGCCTGTGACCTACACCGAATCCGCGGAAACGGCGGATGAGGCCTATCCCTTGATACTCACCACCGGGAGACTCCTCTATCATTACCACACCCGGTCCATGACGGGCAGAATCCCAGGCCTCAATGAGGTGGTGGGAGAATCCTATGTGGAAATCTGTCCGAAGACGGCGGCGCTTTATGGCCTTGAAAATGGCGAATGGGTCACGGTCAGGTCGAGACGGGGGGAAATAAAAATCAAGGTGAAAATCACCGAGGACATCAAGGAGGACGTGGTGTTCATTCCCTTCCATTTTGCCGATGCCGCAGTGAATCGTCTTACCAATGTGGCGTTGGACCCCATTGCCGACATACCGGAATTGAAGGTAGCGGCTGTCCGGATAGAAAAACTGGCATAAAGCCATAAATACCGTGACAAAGGTCACGGTATTTTCTTATAATGGAGGCATAAAGGGAAAAGCGGGTGAAGAAATGACCAGACAGAAAATCATCTCCCTTGAAGGTGGAGATGGCAGTGGCAAGACCACACTGATTAAAAAAATCGAAAAGTATTTCATTGACAAAGAGATTCCCTACATGATAACCAGGGAGCCTGGTGGCGTCAGGATTTCTGAAGCTATCCGGGAAATCATCCTCGATACCCGGTATACTGAAATGGACTACAAGACCGAGGCTTTACTCTATGCCGCAGCAAGACGCCAGCATTTGACTGAGAAGGTGATTCCCCAGCTCGACAGCGGCAGGGTGATTCTCTTCGACCGCTATGTGGACTCCTCGGTAGTCTATCAGGGCTATGTCAGGGGCATCGGCATGGAGGAGGTTTACCGGATGAATCTTTTTGCCACAGAGGGTTTTTTACCTGTGCTGACCCTGCTACTGGATGTGGATCCAAAGGAGGGTATCAAAAGAATATCAGAAAACGAGCGGCATGAGGACCGGTTGGATCTGGAGGGGATTTCTTTTCATCAGAAGGTCAGGGAAGGCTATCTCTTGCTGGCAAAGAAGTACCCAGACAGAATAAAAATCGTGGACGCCAACGGCACACCCCAGGCGGTTTATCGTCAGGTGGAGGCCCTGCTTGATGCGTATCTGGAGGAGCAATGAATTATTTGTCCCTGGGAAAAAAAATGTTTTTCAGTACGGTGGCCCTGTTGATTCTTTTTCACTATATTGAAGCGGTGTACTGGATCCGGCTTTTCATCGGATCCTTCGGCTTTGGTGGCGCCCTGGTCTTGTGGATAATTGAAAAATCCAGCACCCATTGATCCATCCCCTTTAAGGGGGTGGATTTTTTACTTGCCAAAAAGGAGCGATTGTGTGGATAACCATGGGAGATTGATGATTGAAGCGCTGCTGATAGTGACGGTGATGCTGGTCATTGTGGCGGGGGTTCTTCAAAAAATTGTGGATTTTGAAACGATTTCAAAGAATTATTTCAATGGGGAGGTGATGGATTATGCAGCCTGTCTCGAAAAAAGTTTCAGGCGGATTCTTGTGGAAAAACTGTTTCTTGACGCCTTCTAGGGGAGCTGTCACCCCCATGCTGACCCTTGTCATGACAGTTCTAGTGCTTCTTGGGGGGGTGATTTTTGATATTGGTGAATATTATTCAAGAAGCCGCACCTTTGAGCGGGAAGGCTATCTCATGCTTCATTCACAAATGAAAGCCTTCGACCGGAATCTTTTTGACCGTTACGGAATTCTTGCCACAAAAGCCCTGAACCAGCGGTTTGATTACGGGGATTCCCTGGGGGAACCGGCTATCCTCAAGGGAAAAATCACTGAAGTGATGGGCTACCGCACTCAGGGGAATCTCGCCGGGGATCTTCTTGGATCGGCCGAGGGATTCCAGGAGATCACACAAATCATTCAGGAAGTGAGTCAGGTGAACAGCCTCAAGAACACCATCAACCGGGAGCTGCAAAACCAGAGGATTCCCGATGAAAGGATTCTTACAGGATTTTTGGAGAGCTTTGTGAAGGTAGGCATTTTTTTTGAGGGATCGCCTCCATCCTTAGAAGGGCTTATGGAGGGAGAAATCATCGATATCCATCTGAAAGGTGAATTTGCTGAAATTTTTGATTCCTTCACCGGTCTTTCCTCCCAGACGGGGCTGCTCAATTTCCTGAGTCCCTTTCTTCTGGGTGAGTATGTGGTGGATTATCTGGGTTACTCCAGTAATTTGAATCCCCGGAATCCCTTTGGCGCGGAATACGTCCTGACGGGAATAAGCTATGGACCGGTGCAGCGTTCTTTAGTGATGTCGGAGCTGTCCGGACTGAGGCTGGTGCTCAATACAGGAGCCTATCTGAAAAGTCCCAGGCATATGAAACAGTTCATGACCCAGGGTGGACCGGACCCCAGGGCGCAGCTGGCCCTGCTGCTTTTAGCGGCACTGAAGACTTCGGTGATGGATGTCAGCAAACTATATCAGGGCGGGAGAGTGCCGCTTCTAAAAACTCCCGCAGAACTGGACCAGACCACCTTCAACAGGGGTGTGACGTATCCTGATTATCTGAAAATCATGTTAATTACCTTGCCGGAGTTTATGATTCTGAGCCGGACTAAAAAGGTCATGGAGAGGTTTCTCGAGGTGCCTCTGGCGGAATACTATACCCGGGTTGGCATCAGGAGGGAGTTTTCCTATGAGTTCAAAACCTTCAAGCATTTCAAAAGCCAGGCAAAGACCTTTGAAGCATCCTACTAGGGGATCCATCAGCATAGAGGGAATTCTCGTGTTTCCTGTGTTCCTGATGCTGATGCTGGTCATTCTTTATGGCATTCTGGCCCAGGTGCATTTTGACCATTTTGAGGAAATATTGACCCGGGCTCTTTTCGATTCAACGACTCAGAGCCTGAGCTTTCGGGAAGTCACATCTTTGGTTCGTCCCTATGAGGCCCTGGCAATCTGTGAATTTGAACTTTCCCGGGATGCCATGACCCTTTGCGTCTCCTTCAAGAGCATATTCCGGCGCCGCTGGGTGGTGCATTACGATACCCGGCTGCCGTCCTTTGAATCCCTGTTGTATGTTACGGACACCGGTTCAAAGTTCCACCGGTTCGGGTGCAGGCATCTGAACCAGAGCATGATCCCCCTTCCAGCCAGTGAAGCCCTGGTAAATTTCAGTCCCTGCGGGGTTTGCTCTTTGAATTAGGCCATATTAATAATATAATGGACATATCCCGGGAAATTAGGAGGATCAAATGAAAAACAGTGAAAAAATACTCCTCGCCCTCCTGCTAGTCCTGGCCATAGGCTCTGGCCTGGCCTATCGTCAGCTGACTCAGGAAATGAAGGCGATCACATCGGAACTGGTCACAGAGCATTCACAGCAGGAAGGCTTCTATTTCAACGGTGAGCTCTTGGGTGCCAAGGCCATCCAGGTATTTGAAGACAAGCCCTATATCAGCTATCACTTTGTGAAGGAATTCATTGACCCTTCTCTGGAGCTCTCCGGGACCGGCCAGAGGGTCTATATCCCCATTGATTCGAAAACCCTGGACCTCGGGGACGAGACGCTCAACAATTATTTGAAGGAGCATCTTGTGGATATCAACATACCCCTTTATCAGGGAGAGTTTATGCCCCTTGAAATCCTCTCGAGAGTCTATTTTTTCGAATACGGTCAAGCCGGCAATTACTGGTATCTGTTGACGCAGGACAGGTTGATGGAAGGCACAATTTCCGGAAATCTTTATATTAATCAAAACCTCAATATCGCAGGGGGGAGCATCAAGGCCCCTCTCGAGGCCCGGGGAGTGGCCCTGGGGGAGGGGGTTTTTGTGGTGGCGGGGGATGTTCTGGGATTCGTCAAAGGGAAGGATTTTGAGAAGTCGCCAGGGGAGCCCCGGTATTTTTCGAGGCTGTCCTTTAGGGAAAATTCCAGCCTTGACGGCCCCATCTACCTGGTGTGGGACCAGGTCAACTCCTATGAGGAGGCGGTAAACCATGACAAGGAGCTTGTGGAGGAAAGTGCGGATGTGATTTCACCCACTCTTCTGGCTCTCAACATCAATGGCATCGTCATCAATTCCGGAGAATTGACTTATACCGAGTGGGCCCACGGCAGGGATAAAAGAGTATGGGTCTTGGTCTCCAACTCCTTCAATCCCGACTGGACCAGGGAAATGCTTCAAGACAAGGCCCTGAGAAGCCGGTTCATCTCCCAGCTGGTGCTGCTGAGTCTCATCTATGAATATGACGGCATCAATATCGATTTTGAAAATATTTATCTGGAGGACAGGGAACTGCTGAATGATTTTGTCAAAGAGGTTTCTGAAATCATCGGGAGGACCGGACTGCCCCTTTCCATGGACTTCACAGTTCCCGAGGGGAGTGACCAGTGGTCGAAGGTTTACGACCGGCAGACCCTGGTGGAGTATCTGGATTACTTCATTTTGATGGCCTATGATGAATTCTGGGCCTCCTCCGAGGTCAGCGGACCGGTGGCCTCCCTGCCCTGGACCCTTGAGGGTATTGTGAAAACTCTGGAAATGGTCCCCGCAGACAAGCTGATTCTCGGGGTCCCCGGCTATATGCGGGTTTGGGAGGATGTGGGGGCTTCAAACACCTCCAAAACCCTCACAATCAGGAATTTGGACGACTACCTGGGTCAAAGGGATTTCGAGCTCACCTACCTGGAGGATGTTTCCATGAACTACGCTTCCAGGCGGGAAGGCAATGTCCTGTACCAGATCTGGATAGAGGACGAAATTTCCATGGGTAAGCGTCTGGAGCTTGTCAGGGAGTTCAATCTTCCGGGAATAGCCCTCTGGAGAAGAGGTTTTATCGATGAACAGATGGAGCACTTTATTCAGGAGAATCTACACGAGGAGTAGCCCATGGTCAAAAATCAGTTCAATAAGATTTTCATCATTGCTTTAGCCACTACAATATTCGGTCAAGTGTACATGAATCCCTTTGGAACGGACTTCAGAATATCCGTTGGTATTGTGGTTTTGACCCTGCTGCTGATTCGATTCGAGGACACGCCCATTTTCAGGACAGCCCTGGTGACGGGGTTTGTTGTGGTCATTTTCAGAATCCTTCTGGGTGTCGCCTCCGGGGGGATTGCCCTGGAGCTTTTCAGGGTCCATTTCCCGGCATTTTTCTTCTATGTCAGCTATGGCTTTGTCTTCAAATTTCTCAATGTCCGGGAATCGGTCAGGCAGCCGGCTTTAATGGTTGTCTTCATCAGTCTCACTGACGTGGCTGGGAACCTTGTGGAGGCCCTGGTGCGATATGAGTTCAATCGGTCGAGTGTGGAAGTGGTTTTTACAAGTATTCTCATTGTCGGGGCCATCAGGGGACTGATAGTTCTGATTCTGCATATTCTGCTGCTGTTTTACAATGTGGTGATTCTCAAGGATGAAAACAATATGCGGATCAAGGAGTTTTTGCTGTTGGCTTCAAAAATGCGCTCAGGGTCGTTTTTCCTTAAAAAAAGCATGAACGACGTGGAAAAGGCCATGAGCAAGAGTTATTATCTTTACAGCAAGCTTTCCCATCGCGGCAGTGAAGCTTTCAGTCCCGGGGAGATTCAACAGTTCAAGGAAGAAATTCTGGCATTGACCAATGAAATCCATGAGGTCAAAAAAGACAATGAAAGGATTATCGCCGGTCTTGAAAAAATCATTCCCTCGGACATCCATATGGACAGGATTCCCCTGCAGGAAATCATCGAAATCCTTGTGGAGAACACCGAGAGTCTGGCGGCGGTTCAACATAAGAATATTGAAATCCATAGGGTGATCAGGGACAAGAAAATACTCATCGGGGACTACTACCCCTTGATTACTATTTTGATCAATCTCCTCAGCAACAGTGTGGACGCCATCAAGGGAAAAGGGATTATCGAAGTCAGGCAGGTAGAGGACCCAGAAGACCTGATTGTTGAAATCATGGATACGGGGGAGGGAATCAGGCAGTCCAAGAAAAACATTGTCTTTTCTCCAGGGTATTCCACCAAATTTGATATCAAGACGGGACAGATGTCCTCCGGGGTGGGACTGACCCATGTCAAGGCACTGGTGGAGGATTTTTACAAGGGGAAAATCGAGCTTGATGAGAATCAGTCGGGCCACACGGTTTTCAGAGTTCGAATAAAAAAAGACCGGTTACTGGGAGGTGTATCATGAGAATCTACTTGATTGATGACGATGAGGCCATACTCAACATGCTAGACAATATTATTTCAGACTATGACATTGGCCAGGTGGTGGGCAGATCCACTGACGGCGAACAGGCCCTCAAGGATTTGAATATCCTCAAGCCGGATATTGTCATGGTGGATCTGCTGATTCCGAGGATTGACGGGGTGGAGATTGTCACCAGAGCCAAGGAGAAGCATCCGAAAATCCAGTTCATCATGCTCTCCCAGGTCACCTCAAAAAACATGGTAGCCGATGCCTATCGGGCAGGCATCGAGTTCTTTATCAACAAGCCCATCAATGTGATGGAGGTGAAGACCATCCTTGAGAAGGCGGTGGAAAAGGTCAGTCTTATGAATATCATATCGAAAATTCAAGAGACAGTCAGGGTGCCGGGAAATCATCCAAAGGATGAAGAGAAAAACCAGAGCTCGACTCTGGAACAGATCAACGAGATCCTCTCGGACCTGGGGATTGTCAACGAGCGCGGGGGACAGGACATTCTGAGCATTGTGTCCCTGATTCTGGAATCAAGGGAGGGTTCCAACCCCAAATATCAACGGTATAATATCGGGGACATGTACAACCGGCTCCATGAAATCTATGATTCCGAGGACTACAACGGCTCCTTCAATGTCAGAGCCATTGAGCAGCGGGTCAGAAGAACCATTCAACAGGCCATGGACAATGTGTCCATGCTGGGGATAGAGGATTTCAGCCACTACAAATTTGAACGCTATTCCTCCCGACTGTTTGATTTCATTGAAATCAAACGCAATATGGACTATATCCGCAAGAAGTCCAATTACCGGGGAAAAATCAGTGTAAAAACCTTCATTGAGGGGTTGATCAGTATGGTAGAAGATTGAGACTTCTACCTTTTTTCATTTCAAAATGTTCTATATGAATAAAAATGAAGTAAAACATTCATAAAATAGAAAAAAATCGATGATATAAAGGTTTTTTTGAAGTTTTTTCAGAAAAATGTTGCAAAAACCTCCCTGAGTAAGTATAATCACATTAGATAATAACTGTATACAATAATGGGGGGAAGCAAAATGATTAAAGAAGTCTACAAATTTGAAATCACTGACAAATGCAACCGCTGTGAAGATGAAAAAAAAGTCAACCGCTTTGGTCTGTGTGAATCCTGCCAGGAAAAAGTGGATCATGAGTATAGTTTTCTCTACAGAATCAAAACCATGGAGGATTAGGAAGTATGAAAGAGCGGTCTCAGTACCGCTCTTTTTTTTTGATTTTTTTGCAGGATGTGTTAGAATGACTGTGGACGGTATCCCCTTTTGGGGAACTGTACTGATGGTTGGAAGGAAGTGGGCAATTGAAGATCGCATTCCTTGGAGCTGGAAAAGTGGGTACGAATCTGGCGCGTTATTTCGCTGCCGGCGGCCTGGAGATTTCTGGTTTTTTTGTGCGTAAAAATCACAGCCTGGAGGATCTCGGTCATTTGATCGAGGACAGCGATGTGATATTCATCACAGTTAATGATGACAGCATTGGCGATGTGGTGAGGACAGTCTTGTCTCTGGGGGTGGCCTTAGAAGGGAAATCCTTCGGACATACCTGCGGCAGCCTGTCCGTGTCAGAACTGGAGCCTCTCAGAGAAGAAAGAGCAATGGTGTTCACCTGTCATCCCCTGCAGACTTTTTCGAGCCTTGAGGTGGAGGAGGACTTGCTCAGGGAGATGCATTTTTTTGTTGAAAACCTTCAAAATCCCCATCTGCAGTTGATTTTTGAAAAAATCCCCAATCCCGTCCATGAAATCAAATCACAGGACAAGGTGAAATATCATCTGGGGGCTTCAATTATGGCGAATCTAACCATGGGATTGATGGATTTCGCCTTCGACCTGATTGAAGAAATCGGGGTAGAGAAAAAAGTGGGCTACGAGGCTTTCAAGCCGCTTTTGAAGGGGACATGCGCCCACTTGATCGCATCTGGGCCAAGAGCAGCCCTGACGGGGCCCATCAAGCGAAAGGACAGGGACACGATTTCAAAGCATATGGCGGTGCTTGGGCAGGAGGATTTGATGCTCTACCGGTTGCTTGCCCTGAAAACCCTCAATCTTGTGGAGGATGACCCGGAGAAAGACCTGATTGAAAAAATGTTGAAAGAAGGGAATATAAATGGCTAAATTTACAGTACAGTCTTTTGTAAAATCCAAAATGGAAGGACACAGGATTTCCATGCTGACGGCCTATGACTATACTACGGCAAAGCTTATCGACGAGGCGGGTATTGACACTGTTCTTGTGGGAGACAGTCTTGGGATGGTCATGCTGGGTTATGAGGATACTTTGAAAGTCACCTTGGAGGATATGATTCATCACACAAAGGCCGTGACCCGGGGGGTCAGGGAGGCCTTTGTGGTGTTTGACATGCCCTTTATGACCTATCACACCACCGTGGAGGATGCGGTGAAAAATGCAGGAAGGGCCATTCAGGAAACTGGAGCCCACGGTGTCAAGCTTGAAGGCGGAGCTCACATCAAGGATAAAATCAAGGGGATTATCGACGCCCAGATTCCGGTGGTGGGACATCTGGGTTTGACCCCCCAGTCAGTGAATGTTTTCGGCGGCTTCAAAGTTCAGGGTAAGGGAGAAGCCCAGGCAAAAAAAATCATCGAGGATGCCTTGATGCTTGAAGAGCTGGGGGTGGTGGCGATTGTGCTTGAAGCGGTTCCCGAGGAACTGGCCAGAATCATTTCCCGGAAGCTGACCATTCCAACAATCGGTATTGGCGCCGGCCGATACACCGACGGCCAGGTGCTGGTCATCCAGGATTTCCTGGGAATGTACCCGGACTTCACGCCGAAATTCGTCAGGAAGTACGTGGAGATGGGAGAAGCTGTCAAAGAGGCTGTCAGACAATTCAACGAGGACATCAATACAGGCGTTTTTCCTGAGAAAAAACACGGCTTCACCATGGATGAATCCGTGCTGAAGGCCTTGGAGTAGGAGAGACTGATGGAAAGAATCAGCGATATAAGTGTTTTGAACCAGAGCATTGAAGGGGCCCGCCGGCAGGGTTTGACGGTTGGGTTGGTTCCCACCATGGGCTTTCTTCACCGGGGGCACCTTTCCCTGGTCAAGGCGGCCAGAGCGGCCTGTGATTTCGTTGTGGTGAGTATCTTTGTCAATCCCACTCAATTCGCACCGGGAGAGGATCTCGAGGACTATCCGAGAAATCTTCAAAGGGATGAAGCCCTCCTTCAGGAAGAGGGGGTGGATGTGGTATTCCTGCCCTCGGTGGCTGACATGTATCCCCGGGGCTTCAACACCCTGGTGAAGGTGGGGGAGGAGATGACATCAAAGCTCTGCGGGAAGTCCCGGCCAACCCATTTCAACGGGGTGACCACGGTGGTGGCCAAGCTTTTCAATCTTGTCAGACCCCATAAGGCTTTTTTTGGTCAAAAGGACGCCCAGCAGCTCAGTATTATCAGGAGAATGGTCAAGGACTTGAATTTCAATATTGAAATCCTGTCCGGCCCCATTGTCAGGGAAGAGGATGGCCTGGCCCTGAGCTCCAGGAATGTCTACCTCAGTGAAGAGGAGCGAAGGGATGCCAGAGTCCTGAGCCAGTCCCTGGGTGTGGCCAGGGCGATGGTGGGTGAAGGGATTTTGGAATCCCGGAGGATTATCCATGAAATGCAGTCCCTGGTGGCCGGGACCCCCAGGGCACGGGTGGATTATATTGAAATTGTGGATCCAGAGACCCTGGAGCCCCTTGAAAGGATTGCCGGCAAGGCTCTGGTGGCTTTGGCGGTCTATGTCGGAAAAACCCGATTGATTGACAATTGGTTATTGGAGGATCAAAATGTTAGTGACAATGTATAAAAGCAAGATTCATCGTGCGACGGTGACGGAAGCCAATCTGGATTATGTCGGAAGCATTACCATTGATGAAGAACTGATGGAGGCCTCCGGGCTTTACCCGGGTGAAAAGGTGGCAGTGGTCAATATCAACAACGGTGAAAGGGTGGAGACCTATACTCTGGTGGGCGAGAGGGGCTCCGGAATCATCGGAATCAACGGGGCGGCGGCACGCCAGTTTCTCCCGAATGACCTGGTAATCATCATTGCCTACGGCATCATGGAAACCGAAGAGGCGAAGGATTTCAAGCCCCAGGTGGTATTCGTAGATGAGAGCAACCGGATGGTGGCCAGGGAACAGGTGGAAATCCACGCTCAAAGAAGATAAGTAAAAGACAGGGCCTAGACCCTGTCTTTTAATGTGATGGCGGTTTCGTGGATTTCGATGGCGCCTTCTCTGTAGAGTTTTCCCAAAGCCCGCTTGAAGGCCTTCTTGCTCAGGTTGAAGACCCTTCGGATATCATCCGGAGAACTCTTGTCCGTCAAGGACATAGTGCCTGCATGGTCTTTCAAGTGATCCAGAATCATCTGTGTGTCCTCCTGAATTTGCAGGGGAATGGTTTTTTTAAAGGACATCTGCAGCTGTCCGGCGGGGTTGCTGCGGGCGACATACAGGACAAGCCGCTCCCCGGGTGTGTAGGTTTTCAGCAGCTCCTGCTTCAGGACAAGGCCCTCATAGAGGTCTTCTACGGCGACAAAGAGTCCGATATCCGGATGGGTCTTCAGGACGGTAGCGTCGTGGGCTTCCCCTTCCTTGTAGGGGGGATGGGTTTTGAGGTCTCGCTGCACCCTGGTAGTCGCTGCCAGGCGCTGGGATTTGTCGATATAAAGACGCACCAGCACCTTTTCTCCCTTTTTGACGGGTTCCGTCTGCTCGGCAAAGGGAAGGAAGAGGTCTTTTTCGAGACCCCAGGCCAGAAAAGCGCCGTTTTCGTCCACCTGCATCACCTCCAGAAGGGCGAGACGCCCCAGGGTCAGGGCGGGTTTTTTCGTGGTAGCCATGAGACGATCCTTTGTATCCCGGTAGATGAAGACTTCAAGCCTGTCCCCCAGGCCAAGACCTTCGGGGGCGTGGGTTCCGGGCAGCAGGATATCGTAGTCGATGGTAGAACCGATCACTGAGAGATAGAATCCCGAGCTTTTGATACTGGTGACCTCGAGGGTCTGGTATTCGCCTAAGTTAAACATAATTCACCCGTTTCATATAATCATTTGTATGGCCTTGTGGATAATGTCGATGGCATAGGTTCCCGAGCCCAGGTATTCTCCGTCGATATCGACTTCCTCTTCGGTGGTGAAGGAGAGCCGTGAGGTCTGGAAGTAGGTGACGAATTCCGAGGTGATATGCTGGCCGCTGAGGATTTTGAGGAAAACCTCGACCAGCCGATGAACCGGTGCCTTTTTGATCAGAACGCAGTCGAACCGGCCATCGTTGACGCTGGCGTTGGGGGCCATGTTGTGGAAGCCTCCGATACTCGAGGAATTGCTGATGAGAAAAATCACAAAATCCCCTTCGTAGGTCAGTTCCTGGCAGTGTATGGAGATTTTGGCCTTGGGAAGACTTGCGGCGGAGAACTGCTTGAGGACCTCCAGATAATAGGCCAGGGGGCCCAGAAGGTTTTTTGATTCCTTGGTGGTGGTATGGGCGACAGAGGTGAAAATCCCCATGGAGGCGACATTAATGAAATAGGTGTCGTCAATCTTGCCCACATCCACGGGGTAGACCTGGTCATTGAGAATCCTTGGCACCAGCTTTTCCGGATCTCTCGGGAGTTTCAGGAATTCACTGAAGTCATTCATAGTTCCCATGGGAAATACTGCCAGGGGGATTTTCCGTGGGCTGCTCATGAGGCCATTGATGACTTCGTTGAGAGTTCCATCACCTCCCGCGCAGATGATGAGATCATGGTCCCCGGATTCGGCGACCCGGATGGTTTCATGGTATGCATCCCGGGCCTTTTCAGTTTTGAACAGGCTCACGGTGAGTCCGTGGTGGACCAGGGACAGAATCAGATCCTCGACGGAGAATCTGTCATCCTTTCGACCTGCCTTGGGATTGAAGAGAATGCGTATCCGGTTCATGTCGCAGCTCCTTTTTATAAAAACAATTGATGGGTGCATTTTTTAAAGCAGGGCCCTGTGAAAAGGGCTGAGTCTCCTCAAGTACAGTATACCAAAGTGTTTGCATTTGCAACATAGTCTTGTTAAGATGAAAGAAAAACAAGGGGTTGCTATGGAAAAATTCGGTTCTGCCGCTATCCTCGCCGGTGGCGAAAGTTTGCGCATGGGCTTTGACAAACAGATAATCAATCTGGGGCGGGAATACCTGGTGGACAAACTCCATCGGGAACTGAAAGAGATATTCTCCCAGGTGATTGTGATCAGCAACCGACCGGAGCTTTACCATAACCGGGACTATTTCGTGGTGAGCGACGGGTACCGGGGCCATGGTTCCCTGAGCGGGATTCATCAGGGACTGATGGTTTCAGAATCCGAGTATCTGTTTGTCACTGCCTGCGATATGCCCTACCTGAATGCCGTTTTGATTGAAAAAATGAAACATCTCCTCCTGGAGAATCCCTCGAAGGCCCTGGTGGCCAGAAGAGGGGACCGGATTGAACCCTTCCATGGGTTTTATTCCCGGGACCTGTTGCCGGACATCGAGAGGAGCTTTGAAAAAGGGCATTTGAAACTGGGACGACTGTTGACAGAATTGGGAGTCAGTACCCTGGATGAGGCGGTTTTGAGAAGCTACGACCGGGAAATGAAACTTTTTACCAATCTCAATACCAAAAAAGAGCTTCGGGATTATCTGGGCGAGAAAGGGCATAGGGTGATGATTGAGGAAATCTTGATTGAGAAGAATATTTCAGGAAATCAGGAGCCGTTCATGGATGAGGTGGTGGTTGAAAAAGCCGTGGAAATTGTAATCAACGGTGAAAGGACCCTGGAGATTTACGCTTCAGAAGGCGACCACAGGGAGCTGGTGGTGGGTTTTCTTAAAAATGCGGGGTTGATTGAGACCCTTGAAGATATTCTCAGTATCAGCTCCGGGGACTCGAAATTCGAGGTGGCCATCAGGCCAGGGGTCCGGGGAGCGCTTCGCGAGTCAGTCACCTCGGGCTGCCTGGGCAGTGGATTTTCAACTTCGAAGTCTCCGGCGGTTTTATACACGACGCCACACAGAAGCGATCCCGATCAAATCAAGGAATATCTGGAGGTGCTCAGGAGCGTCTCAGAGGTTTTTGAAAGGACCGGAGGGGTCCATTCCTCCCTTGCTTTTTTAAGGGACGGGAGTGTGGTTTTCTATGATGATATCGGCCGCCACAATACCCTGGATAAAATTGTAGGCCATGCCCTCATGACGGGTAAAAATCTACTGGAGGGCACCCTGGTCACCACCGGACGGATTTCATCTGAAATGATAAAAAAAGCCGCTATGAATGGCTTCCGAACGGTGATTTCCCGCTCTGCTCCCACGGGTCTTGCCGTAGAAATCGCCCGGGAGTACGCAATAGAGCTCATAGGGTTTGCCCGGGGAAACCGGTTCAACCGCTATGTCTGAAAGGCTCCTGAAGCCTGTTGAAGGATTTTGGGGACTAACTAGTTTGGAGGAATCAATGAAATCAATAATCAAGGCACTGGTAGAAATTGTCGGGTCGCAAAGGGTTCTGCTTGAGGAGCCCCTGAAGAACCACACGTCCTTTAAAATAGGCGGTGCCGCCCGGGTGGTTGTGCTGCCCCAGACCCCCCTGGAGGTGGCGGCGGTTGTCAGGACGCTTTTCAGTTCTAAAGCGAAATACATGATTCTGGGCAATGGCACCAATCTCCTCTTTCCCGATGAAGGCTACAGGGGAATCGTGGTGAAGCTGGCAGAGAATCTGTCCCAGATCGAGGTCAGGGGCACTCTTGTCCAGGCCCAGGCGGGGGCGCTGCTCTCAAGGCTCAGCAAGGTGGCGTTGAAGAACCATTTGTCCGGATTGGAATTCGCCTCAGGCATCCCCGGGACCCTCGGTGGCGCTGTGGTGATGAATGCCGGGGCCTATGGCGGGGAAATGAAGGATGTGGTCACCGAGGTCAAGGCGCTGACTGAAGAGGGGGAACTGCTAGTCTTTGACCGGGAGGCCATGGAATTTGGCTATCGCAACAGCATTGTCAAGGAGAGGGGCCTGATTGTCCTTGAAACCACCCTGGCCCTGGAAAAATCCGAGAAGGAGCGCATTGCTTCCAGGATGAGTGAACTTGATGAAAAAAGAAGGGCCAGGCAGCCCCTGCATCTGCCAAGTGCGGGGAGTACCTTCAAGCGTCCTTCAGGCAACTATGCGGGAAAGCTCATAGAGGAGGCGGGCCTCAGGGGGCTCAGATACGGCGGGGCCATGGTGAGTGAACGTCACTGCGGCTTTGTGGTCAATGTCGGGGAGGCCACCTATGAGGAAGTCACGACTTTGATGGGAATCATTCAGCGGACGGTTTTCGAAAGGTTTGGCATCAACCTGGAACCGGAAGTCAAAATAATTGAGAGGGATCAATCATGAAAATGACCATGGATCTGCACACCCATACCACTTACTCCCACGGTCTTGGCAGCATTGAAGACAATGTGAAGGAGGGAATCAGAAAGGGCCTGGAGGCAATGGCCATCAGCGACCACGGGCCGGGGCACCTGGGCTTTGGCATCAAACCCGGCGCCTTGAAGCAGATGAGAAGAGAACTGGACGCCCTTCAGGAGAAGTATCCCCAGATCAAGCTCTATCTTGGGATAGAGGCCAATATTCTGGGAAGGGACGGGGCCATCGATGTTTCTGAAGAGGATCTGGGCCTCCTCGACTATGTGCTGTGCGGCTATCACTTTGGATCAAAGCCCGGCAAATGGACCAGGGACCTGCCGGTGCACTTGTTCAATTTGCTGAATCGCTGGACCGGAGGCTTTGAAAAAAAAGCCAGGGCCCTGAATACCGAGGCCACCGTGAACTGCCTGATGAACAATCGAATCGACGTGCTGACCCACCCCGGAGCGAAGGGTCCAGTGGATATGCTGGAAGTTGCCAGGGCGGCGGAGAAAGCGGGCACAATGTTAGAAATCAACAATTCCCACGGTCATTTGTCGGAGGAGGAGTTGAAAATCTGCATGCTGACAAAGGTGCGCTTCATTGTGGGTTCCGATGCCCACAAGCCGGGGGATGTCGGCAGATACAAGGAGGCCCTCAAAAGAATTGTCCAGGCGGGGGTTCCCCTGGAACGGGTGGCGAATCTGAAAGAGGGAATGGAATGAAAGTATTGATTGTAACGGGTTTGTCAGGAGCGGGCAAAAGCTCCGTGGTCAAGGCCCTGGAGGACATTGGATTCTACACCATCGACAATCTGCCCCCCAATCTGATGGTTGATTTCATCAGATTGATCCAACACACCGGACAGGCCATCCATGAAGTGGCCTTTGTCATTGATCTGCGCAGCGGCAAGCTCTTTGATGAACTTGACAAGTCCATCCAGGCTGTCAGAAAAAAGGTGGACAACATCGAAATTCTCTTTCTGGAGGCCTCTGACACTGTCATCCTTCAACGGTACAAGGAAAGTCGAAGGAGCCATCCCCATTCCGAGGACGGGACCATTTTTGACGGGATTGCCCTGGAAAAAGAGAAGCTCCGGGGAATCAGGGAGAAGGCGGATTATCTGGTGGATACCTCACAGATGAATATCCATCAGCTCCGGGAAAGAATCATCTTGACCTTCGACACGAAAGACCACACCGAGATTGAGGTTGTGCTCCAGTCCTTCGGCTACAAAAAGGGCATCCCCATGGATGCGGACATGGTATTTGACCTGAGATTCCTGCCCAATCCCTTTTATGACGAGACCCTGAGAGATCTCACGGGCCTGGACCAGAGAATCAGGGATTTTGTCATGGGAGAGGAAAAAAGCCAGAAGATGCTTCAAAAGATTGAAGAAATGCTCGACTTTTTGATTCCCCACTTTGCCAAGGAGGGGAAAAGCCGGACAGTGATCGGCCTTGGCTGTACCGGCGGACAGCACCGCAGTGTGACCTTTGTGGTTCTTCTGAAGGAATTTCTGGCCCAGAAGGGCTATAAAGTCAGCGGAATCCACCGGGATATGAAGGGAACCCAGTAATATGATGAATCCGAAAATCGTAGTCATAGGTGGGGGGACAGGCCTCTCCGTGATTCTTAAAGGCTTGAAGAAAATCACCTCTGAAATCACAGCCATTGTCACGGTGGCTGATGACGGGGGAGGATCGGGGGTTTTGCGCGAGGACCTGGGGATGCTGCCTCCGGGGGATATCCGCGCCTGTCTGATTGCCCTCTCGGATGTGGAGCCCCTTTTAGAGGATCTTTTCAACTACCGGTATGAGAACGGGCAGCTCAAGGGTCAGTCCTTTGGAAATCTGATGATTGCGGCAATGCTTGGAATTTCCAAGGACTTCAAGGATGCCGTGATCAAGGTGGGGGAGATTATCGCCATCAACGGCAGAGTGCTGCCCGTCACCACCGAGAATATCCACATTGAAGCGGTTCTGGCCAATGGCAAGGTGGTGCTGGGGGAATCCAAGATTCCCCTGATGGTGCTCAAGGATCAAACCGTCATCGAAAGGGTCAGACTGGTGCCCAGTGAACCTGAAGCCACCGAGGGGGTTCTTGAAGCCATAGCGGAGGCGGATCTTGTCATTGTGGGTCCCGGAAGCATCTATACCAGCATCCTTCCCAATCTCATGGTCAAGGGGGTGGCCCAGGCTCTGAGGGAAACTTCGGCCAGGAGGGTGTATATCGCCAATCTGATGACCCAGCCGGGAGAAGCCTTTGACGAGCATCTGAGGAAGTATATTGAAATTATGGAAAGCCATGTCGGGGGCGGTCTTTTCGACCTGGTCATGGCCAATAGTGAAAGTCTGGACCGGGAGGTAAAGGAAATTTACAGAAAACAGCAGGCCTACCCCGTCAAAACCACCCGCAAAGACCGGCAGTTTCTTGAAAAAAAAGGGATTGGACTGCTGGAAAACAACTATGTCGATGTGGTGAAGCATTACTGCCGCCACGATTTTGACATACTGGTCAAGGACCTTCAGAAGGTGTTGCAATCAGAAAATTAAAAATATTTTGCAGGGCTTAAAAAAATATTGTATAATGGACTTACAAAAATATTGTAACACTTAAAGTAAAATTTTAATTTTGGAGGCGATTTTTTTGGCAACGAGAATTCCGGAACCCTACAAGATCAAAATGGTGGAACCCTTGAGGAAAACCACCCGGGAACATCGCGAAATCAAACTCAAAGAGGCTGGATACAATCCCTTTTCCCTCAAGGCCGAGGATGTCTATATTGACCTCCTGACGGACAGCGGCACCGGTGCCATGAGCGACAGACAATGGGCGGCGCTGATGATGGGGGATGAGTCCTATGCCGGATCCAGAAGTTTCTATCGCCTTGAAGAAGTCGTCAGGGAAATCACGGGTTATCAGTACGTAGTGCCCACCCACCAGGGAAGAGGGGCCGAGCAGGTGGTCTTCCCCAACATTATCAAGGAAAAGGGCGATTATGTCATTTCCAATATGCATTTCGATACCACCAAGGCCCATGTGGAACTGGCGGGGGGACGGGCTCTCAATGTCATAGATAAAAAGGCTTTTGATACAGATACCTACGATGATTTCAAAGGTGATTTTGACTTGGAGCTTCTGGAAAAGGAAATCAAGGAGAAGACCCCCGGGCATATTGCCGGGATTGTCATCACCGCCACCTGCAATTCTGCCGGGGGACAGCCGATTTCCATGAAAAACATGAAGGGTGTCAAAAAAATCGCCGATCAGTATGGGTTGAAGGTGTTCATTGATGCCGCCCGGTATGCTGAAAATGCCTACTTCATCAAGACCCGGGAAGCAGGCTATGAAGACAAGAGTCTGATAGAGATTTCCCGGGAAATGTATGCTCTGGCAGACGGGATGATGATGTCAGCCAAAAAAGACGGACTGGTAAACATGGGGGGCATCGTGGCAATCAAGGACGATGAAGCGCTCTATCAGGCAGTGAGAAGCCTGTGCGTACCCTACGAAGGCTTTCCCACCTACGGAGGTCTTTCCGGCAGGGACATGGAAGCTCTGGCAGTGGGCCTGATGGAGGCCCTGGACTTTGACTACCAGGAGCATCGAATCGGTCAGATCAAGTATCTGGGTGATCGTTTGAGGGAAGGCGGGGTGCCCATTCAGTATCCCACCGGGGGTCATGCGGTGTTTGTGGACTGTCGAAAAATCTGTCCCCATATCCCCTTTGACCAGTTTCCCGCCCAGGCAGTGTGCAATGAGGTTTATCTGGAATCCGGGGTGAGGCCTGTAGAAATCGGATCCTTCCTTCTGGGCCGGGATCCTGACACCAACGAGAGCCTTGAATCCCCCCTGGAACTGATGCGACTGACGATTCCAAGAAGAGTCTACACAGACAGTCACATGGATGTGGTTGCCGATGCCGTCATCGCCGTCGCTAAAAGAGCTGAGGAGCTCGTGGGTCTGACCTTCGATTATGAACCCAAAGTGCTGAGACATTTCACGGCCAGACTCAAACCTGTAAAATAGGTTCACAAGACAAGCCCAGTCTTTTTAGACCGGGCTTTTTCTATGGTATAATTGGATAAGCAGTCCCCGGTGCCGGACAAGGCGCCGTATCCGGGAAGTGGGCGGTAAAGGGGACGGCAGTGGCGTATGAGAAGACGGGCCGCCCTTTGATCAAAGGCTGTCAAAAGGGCTGTCTTGAGGAGTCGGGGGAAAGGATATGTCATTTACATCAAAAATCAAAAACGACCTGAGTAAAATCACACAGGATTCCAGGAAGTGTCAGAAGGCTGAACTCAGCGGAATCATCCGCAGCAGCGGTATCGTGGAGATGGAGGGGTTTCACCGGGTGAACCTCACGATACGGACGGAAAACGCCGCCGTGGCGCGGATGGTTTTCATTTTTTTTAAAAAAATATACAATCTGCATACGGAGCTTTTGATCAAGAGAGGTTCCGGGGTCAAAAGAGGGAATCTCTATGAAATGACCCTGGAGGGCGGGGAAGAGATTCTCCTGGACCTGGGCATCATCGCCAACCTTGAAGAGTTCCTCAAAGTGGTCAACCAGGTGCCGGAGGGGATTTTCGAGGAAGAAAGTTGTCTCAGAGCCTATATCCGGGGAGTCTTTCTAGGGTGCGGCTCCGTTTCAAATCCTGAAAAATCCTATCATCTCGAGTTCAGTCTCCATTCTGAGGCCTATGCCGGCTCCCTGATGGAAACCCTCAACGGCTATGACCTTGGGGCCAAAATGATTCCGAGGAAGACGGGATTTATCGTCTATATCAAGGAAAGCGAAAAAATCGTGGATTTACTGAACATCATCGGGGCCCACACCGCCCTGCTTGATTTTGAGAACGTCAGGATTCTCAAGGACATGAGGAACCGGGTCAACCGACTGGTCAACTGTGAAACTGCCAATCTCAACAAGACCGTCAATGCCGCCTACAACCAGATTGCCATGATCAAAGCCCTGGATGAGTATATGGGACTGGACCAGCTCCCCGAAGGCCTGAGGCTCCTGGCTGAGCTTCGACTGGAGAATCCCGACATGTCACTCAAGGAACTGGGGGAAGCCATGGATCCCGCTGTGGGAAAATCCGGGGTCAACCACCGGTTCAAGAAAATGGAAAACCTGCTGAAAGCAATCCATACAAAGGAGTAATCCATGACAAAATTCACCCACCTGCACCTTCATACAGAATATTCGCTGCTGGATGGTTTTACGAAAATTGACGACCTATTCCCCAGACTCAAGGAACTGGGGATGGATTCCGTTGCCATCACCGATCATGGGACCATGTTCGGGGTGGTGGATTTTTACAAAAAAGCCGTTGCGGCTGGAATCCACCCCATTATCGGCTGTGAGATGTATGTGGCACAGCGGTCCATGACCTCCAGGGACCCCCGCCTGGACAAGCAGTCGGGGCATCTGGTACTTCTGGCAGAGAATGCAACCGGCTATCAGAACCTGATCAAGCTGGTCAGTGAAAGCTTCTTGAAGGGCTTCTACTACAAGCCCAGAGTGGATTTTGAAATTCTCAGCGCCCACCGGGAGGGCCTGATTGCCCTGTCCGCTTGTCTGGCGGGGGATATTCAAAGAGAACTCTCAAGGGATGATTATCCCAAGGCCCTGGAATATGCCCGAAAATACGCCTCAATATACACGACAGACAACTTTTTTCTGGAGCTTCAGGACCACGGGATTCCGGAACAGAAAAAAGTCAACGCCGGGCTCAAGAAACTTTCAAAGGAGCTGGGCCTCCCCCTGGTGGCTACCAACGATGTGCACTACAGCCGCAAGGAGGATGCCTTCAGCCATGACGTGCTCCTGTGCATACAAACGGGGGCCACGGTAGAGGAGACCCAGAGGATGCGTTTTCCCACCCAGGAGTTCTACCTCAAGAGTCCTGAGGAAATGGCGGCCCTCTTCTCAGATACCCCCGAGGCCCTCGAAAACACCGGGAGAATTGCGCAAAGGTGCCAGTTTGCCTTCGATTTTTCCAAGACCTATCTTCCCAATTTCTCCCTGGAGGAGGACTTTGATTCCGGCAAAAGACTCAGGGCACTGTGTCTGGAGGGACTCAACAGAAAGTACACCCCCGGGGAGGTGCATTTTGAGCGTCTGGACTATGAGCTCGGTGTCATTGATGCCATGGGATACAATGATTATTTTTTGATTGTATGGGATTTCATCCGCTTTGCCAGAGAAAAGGGGATTACCGTCGGTCCGGGAAGAGGTTCCGTGGGGGGGTCTATTGTAGCCTATGTCCTGGATATCACTGAGGTGGATCCAATCAAATACGAGCTTATTTTTGAAAGATTCCTGAACCCGGAGCGCATCACCATGCCGGACATTGACATTGACTTCGAGGATGAAAGAAGACAAGAGGTCATTGACTATGTCATTGAAAAGTACGGCAGTGATCATGTGGCCCAGATTATCACCTTCGGGACCTTCGGCGCCCGGGCGGCAATCAGGGATGTGGGCAGGGTCCTCAATATCCCCTACAAGGAGGTGGACCAGCTGGCGAAGATGGTTCCCTTTTCCCTGGGGATGACCCTGGACAGGGCGATGAAGGAAAACGGGAAACTCCTTGAAGCTTATCAGCAACGGGAAGAGGTCAAACAGATTCTGGATATCAGCCGGTCAATAGAAGGCATGCCCCGTCATGTCTCCACCCATGCCGCCGGTGTGGTGATTGCCAGGGATCCCGTGGACCACTATGTCCCCCTGTATGTCCAGGAGGGCAGTGTCAGCACCCAGTTCAATATGAATCTTCTGGAGGAGCTTGGACTCTTGAAAATGGATTTCCTGGGGCTGCGCAATCTCACCATCATCAAAAATACTCTGGAGCTTTTAAAGAGAGATCGGGACCTTGTCCTGGACATGGACCGGATACCCCTGGATGACCCACTGGTCTTCCAACTCCTGGGTTCAGGGAAGACCCTGGGCATTTTCCAGCTGGAGAGCGCCGGGATGAGGTCCTTTATGCGGGAGCTCAAGCCAAAGACCCTTGAGGATATCATTGCGGGGATTTCCCTGTACCGCCCGGGACCCATGGAGTCCATTCCGAAATACATCAAGAACAAGAACAATCCGGCGCAGATCCATTATGACCATCCGAGACTCCGGGGGATTCTTGATGTCACCTACGGCTGTCTGGTTTATCAGGAACAGGTGATGGAAATCGTGAGGAATCTGGCCGGATATTCCTACGGCCGCAGTGACCTGGTGAGAAGAGCCATGAGCAAGAAAAAAATGTCGGTCATGGAAAAAGAACGACAGAATTTTATTTACGGGCACAAGGATGACGCCGGAAGGGTGAGCATTGAGGGTTGTCTGGCCCGGGGAGTGCCTTTGGAGGTGGCTGAGGCAGTCTTTGATGAGATGATTGATTTCGCCAAATACGCCTTCAATAAATCCCATGCGGCGGGATACGCGCTGTTAGCCTATCAAACCGCCTATCTGAAAGCCCGTCATCCCCGGGAATTCATGGCGGCGGTCATGAGTACGGTGATGAACAATCACAAGAAGCTCGCTATGTACATCGAAGATCTCAAGGCGATGGAAATCCCATTGCTGCCGCCGAGTATCAACAAATCCTTTGAGAAATTTGCGGTGGAAGAGGGGGGGATCCGATACGGCCTCCTGGCGGTGAAAAATGTCGGCAGGGGCCTCCTCGACGCCATGATCAAAGAAAGACAGACCATACCCTTCAAGGGGTTCAGGAATTTCATTGACAGGATTCCCTCGAGTGAGTTGAACAAAAGGGCCTTGGAGGCCTTGATCAAGGGAGGGGCCTTTGACGAATTTGGCCTCACCCGGGCCCAGCTCCTGTCGGTTTTTGAAAGGGAGATTGAAACCGCTCATAAAAAGGATTTCGGGGTAGTGAAGGGTCAGCTTGGGATATTCAAGGATATGATTGAGGATGATCTCGACGATACATCGCTGCACCGGGTCCCGGAGCTTAAAACCAAGTATTTGCTGGATTTTGAAAAGGAAGTTCTGGGTATATATCTGAGCGGACATCCTTTGGATGAATTCAAGGAAGTCCTGGGACAGCGCACCTCCATCAGTCTGTTGGAACTCAATGAAATGGAAGAGCCCTATGACCTCATCAAGGACGGCGACAGGGTCATTGTGGGGGGCATGGTCATCAAGGAAAATGAAAAAATCACCCGGAGTAATCAGAAGATGGCCTTTATCGACCTGGAGGATTTGACAGATACCATCGAGGTGATTATTTTCCCGAAAATCTACGAGTCCTATGAAAGGATTAAAGAGGAGGGACCCTATGTCCTCGTTTCAGGGCGGGTTGTCTTCAAGGAGGATGAACCTCCCAAGGTCATTGCCGACAAGGTTGCCTCCCTTTTGACGGTTCAGACACCGCCGGGAAAAAGGCTTTATCTCAAGGTTGCCAGTGTCAGGGAACTCAGTTCGGACCGACTCAAGGAAATTCTTGTGAACCATCCGGGTGAGGATGAAATCCTGGTCTATCTTGAAGAAAACCAACAGCTGATTAAAAGTCCCGATCATTTAAAGGTGACAATCAGTGACAAGCTCATCAATTTGTTGAAGGACCAGCTGGGCAGTAGTTCGGTTGTAGTGAAATAGGGTCTGAAGATCCGCCCGGTGTCGGGGTGAAGACACAGGACATTTGACATGAAACCGCGTGTTGATGATTGAAGGAGGAGACCATGAAAAGAATCGGAGTATTGACCAGCGGAGGGGACGCCCCGGGGATGAATGCGGCAATCCGCGCCGTGGTCCGGGTGGCTATTTACAAAAAACTGGAGGTCTCTGGCATCTACAGAGGATACCAGGGCTTGATTGAAGGCGATATTGAGGAAATGGAGGTTTCCTCGGTGGGGGACATTATTCACCGGGGAGGCACAATGCTCAGAACCGCCCGGAGTGAGGAATTCATGACACCGGCGGGTCAGGACAGGGCACTGGAAATGCTCAAGGTCTTTAATATTGACGGACT
>LQBE01000055.1:87210-107536 GCA_002029975.1 delta proteobacterium ML8_F1
GGAGTACACCATTGGCTTTGACACAGCGGTCAATACCGTGGTGGGGGCTATTGGAAATATCAGGGATACCTCGTCGAGCCACGGCAGGGTGAATATCATCGAAGTGATGGGAAGACATTGCGGGGATCTGGCCCTCTACGGCGGTCTGGCCGGGGGGGCTGAAAGCATCATCGTCCCTGAATTCGGCTATGACCTCGACGAAGTGGCCAGGAAACTGATTTTGGGAAGAAACCGGGGGAAACTGCATCATATCATTGTCCTGGCGGAGGGAATCGGCAAACCCTACCAGATTGCCGAGGAAATAGAAGGCAAAACCCAGATGGAAACCCGGGTCACTGTCATCGGCCATCTGCAGCGGGGTGGAGCGCCTACGGCCCAGGATAGAATTCTGGCCTCAAAGCTGGGTGAAGAGGCCGTGAATCTGCTTATCAAGGGGAAACACGGTCTGGCTGTAGGAAACAGGGGAGAGAAGATCATTCACGTTCCCCTGATGGAGGCCATCACCAGGGAA
Source organism: delta proteobacterium ML8_F1 (assembly GCA_002029975.1). GTDB lineage: Bacteria > Bacillota > Clostridia > Peptostreptococcales > Acidaminobacteraceae > ML8-F1. The sequence continues at coordinate 87,722 of LQBE01000055.1, forward strand.
GAAAAACCACCCAGTCGGCTATACGAACTGGCATCCATTCTGGCAAAGTAGGGATCATATGTTGAAGATTATGGTAGTTCCGGATTCCTTCAAGGGGACGCTCAGTGCTGTTGAAGTGTCCCGGCACATGACAGCGGGGATTCACCGGGCGGCGCCCGATGCCCGGGTGGTTGCCATGCCCCTGGCGGACGGGGGGGAAGGCACCCTGGAGGCGGTACACTATGCCCTGGGCGGTGATTTTGTGTCACTGGAGGTGACAGGTCCCCTGGGAGACCGGGTGGCTTGCCGCTACGGCTTGATTGAAGGAAAAAAAAGAGCCGTCATTGAAATGGCGGAGTCCTCGGGTCTTGTGCTCATTGAGGACCGAAAAAATCCCATGAAGGCTTCGACCCGGGGACTGGGGGAGATGATCCGTCATGCCCTGGACCTTGGGGTCAGGGATTTCTATATCGGTATTGGCGGCAGTGCCAGCAATGACGGGGGCATCGGGATGGCCGGGGCCCTGGGGGCCGTGTTCACCGATGCTCAGGGGAAGGACATCTCCCTGGACGGGGAGGGGCTGGGTTTTCTCCACCGGATTGATCTCAGCGGCCTGGACCCGCGAATTCAGGCATCGCGGTTTACGGTAATCTGCGATGTGGACAATCCGCTTTACGGGGAAAATGGTGCCGCCTATGTCTACGGTCCTCAAAAGGGGGCGACGGGTGAGATGGTGGCCGTCCTGGACCGGAACCTGCGGAATTTTTCCCAAGTTATTGCAAGGGACCTTGAAACCGATGTCAGCGCTCTTGAGGGAGCTGGTGCCGCAGGAGGACTTGGCGCGGGACTGGTGGTCTTTTTAAAGGCTGAGCTGGCCCGGGGGATTGATCTTGTCCTGGAGCTGTATCATTTCAAGGAACAACTCCGGGATGTGGATTTAATCATTACCGGAGAGGGTCGTCTGGACACCCAGAGTCTCAGGGGGAAGGTGCCCCTGGGGGTAGCCGGGGCTGCCCGGGAATTTTCAATCCCCGTGGTGGCCATCACTGGAGAAATCGGTGAAGGTACCGGGGAAATCTATGCCCAAGGGATAACTGCGGTATTCAGCACCAACCCGAAACCTCAGGCCTATTCCGAGGCCAGGCGTGAAGCCGGAAAGAATGTGGAGCAAACCACTGAAAATATCCTGCGGCTCTTTCTGGAGGGACGGCAGCAAGGGGATTGACAAGAGAAAGCAACGGATTAGGGGGATTAAGAATGAGAAAAACAAAAATTGTCTGTACCATCGGGCCAGCCAGTGAGAGCGAGGAGATTTTCACTTCGCTGGTGAAAAGCGGACTCAATGTGGCCCGGCTGAATTTTTCCCACGGGGACCACGGCGAACACCTCCAGCGCATCAAGACCGTCAAGGCAGTGAGAGAGGCCCTCGATACCCCGGTGGCACTCATGCTCGACACCAAGGGACCTGAAATCAGGACGGGGAAGTTCTCCCTCCCAGAGGTGGAGCTGAAGGAGGGGGATGCCTTTACCATCTGGCATGAAGACCGTCCCGGGGACCAGCAGGGGTGCAGTATCAGCTATAAAGAACTCTACAAGGATGTCCAGCCCGGCAACTACATTCTCATTGACGATGGGCTGGTCCAGCTTGAAGTCCGGGAAATTCGGGGGAAGGACATTCTGACCGAGGTGAAGAATTCCGGGGTCGTCAAGAATCACAAGGGGGTCAATGTACCCAATGTGGTCATCAATTTGCCGGCCATCACAGAAAAGGACGAGGAGGATATTCTCTTTGGCATTGAGCAGGGCATCGATTTTATTGCGGCTTCCTTTATTCGAAAAGCCGCCGATGTGATGGCCATCCGAAGGATTTTAGAATCCCACAATGCCCATGACATCCACATTATTTCCAAGATTGAGAATCGGGAGGGTGTGGACAATATCGATGAAATTATCGAGGTATCCGATGGCATTATGGTAGCCAGGGGGGATCTTGGCGTAGAGATTCCTGCGGAAGAGGTGCCTATCGTACAAAAGATGATCATCAAAAAATGCAACCTCGAGGGAAAGCCTGTCATCACAGCGACTCAGATGCTCGACTCCATGATCCGCAATCCGAGACCGACCAGAGCGGAGGCAACCGATGTCGCCAATGCTATCTTCGACGGCACGGACGCCATCATGCTCAGTGGGGAGACTGCTGCTGGGAAATACCCGGTGGAGTCGGTGAGAACCATGGCTTCCATCGCCACCACCACTGAAAACGCTCTGGATTACAAGAGTCTCTTGAAGACAAAAACCTCTGAAATATGTCAGTACGGAGTCACTTTTTCCGTGAGTCATGCCACGGTGAATACGGCAATGGGGCTCGAGGCCGCTGCCATTATCACCGCCACCAACAGTGGATTCACCGCCAGAAAGGTAGCCATGTTCAGACCACAGGCACCGATTATCGCCGCAACCTATTCCCAAGAGGTCAGAAGAAAGCTGGCCCTGGTGTTCGGCGTCGAGTCCCTATTGATGGAAGAGGCCAATACTACCGATGAGATTTTTGAAGAAGCTCTCAGAGTGGCCCAGAACTTCGGCTACATCGAAGCGGGAGATCTTGTGGTAATCACTGCCGGGGTACCGGTGGGAATCAGCGGCACCACAAATCTTATGAAGGTCCATGTGGTGGAGGAACTGATTATCAAGGGTCTGGGACTTGGATACGACGTCATCACAAGACCCATCAGGATTATTCTTTGTGAACAGGATGCCGTGGATCATTTTGAAACCGGGGATATCATCGTTACAGACACGGTGGAGAGCTATATGATTCCCTATGTGGAAAGGGCCTCAGGACTGATTGTGGAGGAGGCGGGATACACCTCCTCGGGGGCCTTAGTGGCCATCAACCTCAGGCTGCCCGCGGTGGTCGGGGCGACCAATGCCGTGGATATCCTCAAGGATCTCGATGAAATCACCCTGGATGCCAACAAGGGTCTGGTATACCTTTCAAAAACCAGAATCATTTAGTGAAAATGACAAGGGCCCTGGTCAGGGCCCTTGCTTGATTTCATAATCATTTGAAACAGCGATGATTTCATTGCGGTTGTTGCGAAGCGTCATCTGGAGGGTGAGGTTTTCTTCCAGGTCGAAATACTTGCGGTCCACGGCAATGACGTGGTCCTGCCAGAGAAAAGGAGTGTCCCGGCCATTGATGTAAAGCCGGGCTTTTTCGTAGAAGGGGCCGCCGTGGATCACTGCGGTGTCGGGGGTGAAAACCACCTCTTCGATGCGTATGTCATTGATTTGCCGGTTGTAGGCTTCAGAAGCTGTTACCAGCCAGGAGTCGTCCACAGCCAGCCGCTGCCCGTGGATCAGGTCCTTGTAAAGGGCCGTCAAAGGCAGGTTGATGCTCTCGTATGCTGAAGAACCCCTGGGATGAAGGGTGTCCCTGACCTGGACGCAGTGGGGGTTGATCAGTGGAGATTCTTGAGAAAGCTCCAAGAGAAAGCGGTAGTATCCCGGCATGTCCAGGCCGGCCATATCAAGGATTTTAGGCCCAAGATAGATGGCGTCGAGGATTCCGATTTTTCCCGGGGGGAGGTCGTAGTTGGACCAGATGAGCAGGGGTGTGGTTTTCAGCTTCAGCTCTTTTTCGCAGGTTGAGTCCTCTTGCGTGAAGAGGCCGTTTCCTTCCAGAGAGCTCAGATTGTCCCCCAGCAGGGGGAGATGGTCCCCGAAGTAAACCACCAGGGTTTTTTCATCGCTGGCCTCTAAATCCTTCAGAAGTGTCTCAAGGGCCTTGATTGAATCGGCCATGCCCTGGGCGAAATTTTCAAGGATGGCCTGGTCGGCGTCTGCAGTAACCGTGAGGGAAATAGCCCCGGGGGTATAGCGGCCGTCGTCATAGGGACCGTGGTTTTGCATGGTGATGGCGTAGAGGAAAAGAGGCTTTGAGGTTTCATCAATCAGGGCTTTGATTTTCGTCAAGGCACTTTGGTCTGAAATGTAGTGGCCGGTGGTCCGGGTCTGATTCAGGTATTCCTCTGAAATAAAGGCTTCAAAACCCAGATGGCGATAGATGTCATCCCGGTTGTAGTACCAACCCCAGAAGGGGTGCAGTCCTATGCTGTGATAGCCCTGGGCGGCAAAAATGCCGGCCAGAGAAGGGGTGGGTCCCTGGATATCGCGATTGAAGAGCATATAGCCCTCGGGATGGCCATGGGTGGACAAAGAGGTCAGGACCTCGAATTCAGTGTTGGAGGTGCCTCCGGCAAACACCGGGACCTCAAGCCGGCCGTAAAGGCTCTGGTCTTTGATGGCATCGAAGGTGTCAAAGGGATCCGGTTCAAGGCTTACCCCCGGCAGGAGGCCGGGGTCCCAGAAGGATTCGCTCATGATGAAGATGACATTGGGAGGATCACTGTCAGGGGAGGTTCCGGGAGAATTCTTTTCTAAGGTGGCAAGGAACTGGTATTCCTCTGGTGAGAGAACGGGTTTGACGGGAAGGTCCACCGAGGCAAAAAAACCATAGATGGGACCGGCGTCTTCAAAGTCCAGGGGGTTTGAAACGGCAAAGGCGCATCCGCCCAGGAGGAGAAGGACGCCCAGAAGAAAACAGCGGCCTCTTTTTCCAAGGGCCGTATGCCTGCGGTGACGGACCGCATAAGCCAGGGCCAGGAGAGTGGCTACAATCAAAACCGCAACGGGCCAAAAATATTCCTGGATTCGGATGACATCGTTGAATTTGCCCAGTTCATCCACAAGGCTCAAGTCATTGAAGATGAGGGGAATCCCCCGTTTGGCAAATTTTGTACTGCTGACGATGCTCAGCAAAGAAAAAAAGATATACAGGATAAAAACTGTTATAATAATATTTGACAGTGAAGCCACCAGTAGAAAAATCCCAAGGATTAGAATGAGAGTCACGCCGGTGCCGGTGAAAGAAATGGCGGCGATGCCTGTTTTCAAGGCAGTAATGACTAAAGAGGTGGCGAGAAGTCCGAGGACTGGGATGATGAGAGCTTTTGAGAAACTGGAATGAGAGGGTTTCATAATGATTCTCCTGACGGTTGAGAAATGAGGGTTGAAGTGCCTGGTAAAAAAACAGTGAACACCATTGTACTTGTAATTTATCTTACCATATTTTCAAAGTTCTTTGGTTTGATAAGGGATATTGTCATCGGTGCTCAATTTGGCACGGGGATTGAAAGTGATGCCTATTTTGCGGCCTATCGCATGAGTGTGACCCTGTTTTTGTCCATCGGAACCGCCATCACGGCGATTACGATTCCTCTGGTGGTCACAAACCTTCAAGGAGACTACGAGGGACTGATCAACAGACTCATTACCCGGATGCTCCTGATCACCGGGGGTCTGGTGCTTGCGGGGGAGATACTGGCACCGGTGTTCACCCCGTGGGTTGCAGTGGGGTTCGAGGGGGAGAAACTGGCCCTGACAATCACCCTGGTAAGAATTCTTCTTCCGGTGCTGTTGCTTGTCCCCATAGTCTATCTGCTGATTTCAGTACTTCAGGCGCAGGAAAGGTTTGTCATCACCTCCCTGGTGAGTCTGCCCCACAATGTCATTATTGTAGCCTACCTGGTGGTTTTTTCCCGGACCTTCGGCATCATGGGTCTGGGGGTGGCGTCCCTGTTGGGCTGGCTGGGTCAGTTGCTGTTTCTGGGAACAGGGGCCCGCAGGCAGGGCTTTCGTTTCAGATTCCTGCCCCGGGGATACACCGATGAAATCAGGGATTATTTCAAGGCGGTATTTCCAGTCCTTGTGGCCTCGGGGGTTTACAGTGTCAATGTCCTGGTGGATTCGGCCATCGCTTCAACCCTGGACCACGGCCATCTTGCGGCTTTGAATTTTGCCAACATCGCCTATACCGCCCTGGCCACCACTTTGATTTTCGGCATCAGTGCGGTCCTGTTTCCCAAGTTTTCTGACTGGGGGGCAAGGAAAGAGATGGCGGCACTCGGCCAGGGTGTGGCTGAGGCACTCAAGGTGATGGTGTTTTTGTTTCTGCCGGTCATTTTCGGGGTTCTCAGCGTCAATCGGGAACTTGTTTCTCTGATTTACGAGCGGGGCAGCTTTGATGGCCACAGCGTGGCTTTGACGGCGGGGGCTCTCGGCTTCTACACCCTGGGAATTCTGGGTTTCTCCTTTCAGGAAATCGGAGCCAAGGTCTTCTATGCTTTGAAGGATACCAGGACCCCCTTTATTTTCAGTGGTCTCAGTGTTGTCGTCAATATTGTCCTTGACCTTGTGCTGGTGGGATTCATGGGAATCAACGGTCTGGCCCTGGCCACCTCCATAGCCGTCACCCTCAATGGCATCATGCTGCTTGTACTGGCAAAGCGCAAAATCGGGGTGGTGCCTCTTGAGGGACTCTTCATCCGGACCCTCAAAATCATCATCAGCAGCGGTGCTATGGCCTTGGGCGTGGTGGCATTTCTAAAATGGTTTGAGGACAGCTCAAGATGGATCAAACTGCCGGGAGGCATCTTCCTTGGAATCCTTCTTTACTGGATAATCGGCAAAATCCTGGATATCGAAGAAATCAGCTATATCAGGGAAGAAATCGTAGGTAGCCTCAAAAAGAGGCGTGCCAGGGGATGAAGGGGTTTTCTCATAAGAAGCAACCGTGTTAAACTGTAAAGGGGGATAATATGGCACAGGATATTCGGGTGCTCCACCTGATCAGCGGGGGGGACACCGGTGGTGCAAAAACCCATGTGATCAGCCTGGTCAGTGGACTCAGTCGGATTGTCGATACCCAGCTTGTCACCCTGATGGCTTCGGATTTCACCGAGGACGCCAGGGCCCTTGACCTGCCCGTGACCCTGCTGGACCAGAAAAACCGATTTGATCTGACCGTCGTAAAAAAACTCAAAGAGATTATTCGCCGCGGCAACATCAATATCATCCATACCCATGGGGCGCGGGCCAACTTCATATCGACCTTTCTCAAAAGAGATTTCCCCGAGATTCCCATTGTAACCACCATCCACAGTGATTATCTGCTGGACGACTACAGGGGAGGACCTCTGGTTTCCTGGCTTTTCAGAAAAATCAATTACCTGGCCCTTCGCAGCATCGATTACTATATAGGGGTTTCCGATGCCTTCAAGAACATGATGATTGAAAGAGGCTTCGGAAATGAAGACCGGGTTTTCAGTATTTACAATGGTGTGGATTTTAACCTGGAGCATCTGGTCACCACGGATAAAAAAGCCTTTTTGGAAAAACACGGTGTTGAGTTCAGTCCGGAGCTGGTGTATGTGGGGATCATGGGCAGACTCGACCCGGTGAAAAACCACCGTCTTTTCATCGAGATGGCCAGGGTGGCCTATGGGAAACGTCAGAATCTGCGATTTCTCATTGCGGGATCCGGTGCTCTGGAACCGGAGCTCAAGGCACTGGTGAAGGCTTCTCACCTGGAGCGGGTGGTCAGTTTTCTGGGATTTCTGGAGCAGCCCAATGATTTCTACAATGCCATTGATATCAATGTGATGACCTCAAAGAGCGAATCCTTCCCCTATGCCATGCTGGAGGGGGCCAGGCTTAAAAAACCCTTGGTGAGTACCGATGTGGGAGGGCTTGGCCGTGTCATCCAAAATGCTGAGACGGGCTATCTGGCCATCGAACCCAGTGCACTGGCCCTGAGTCAGGGGGTTGTCGATTTGGCGGACCATCCCGAAAGGCGCCGTGTCATGGGTGAAAAACTCTATGAGGTGGTCAAAGAGAATTATTCCCTGGAAAAATTCATTCAGGGCCACATAAAAATCTATCATAAACTCTTGGAGGAAAAGCAATGAAAATAGTCGATGATAAAGGTAAGTTGTTCGGTCTGATCAATCTTTTTGACCTTCTGGTGCTGGTGATTCTGTTAATGGGACTGACCTTTGTGATTTCAAGGATCAATTTCAATCAGTCCGAGGAGGTTATCAATCATCCCCAGGTGGAGGTGACCTTTCTGCTGGAGGAGGTCCGTTACGAGACGGTAGAATCGGTCGTCGAGGGTGACAGGCTTTATGAATTCGACACCAATCTGCTGTTCGGAGAAATCATTGACTTTTCCTACGAGAACCATGTGGAGTATGTGCCCACAGAGTCGGGAGAGATGGTCAAGGTAAAGAATCCTGACCGCTACGATGTCTATATCAAATTGAAATCCCAGGCGGTGGAGGGTCCCTTCAATGTTTCCATTGCCACGAAACGGGTGGCTGTGGGGAGAAATCTGGTGCTGGTGGGACGTTATACCGCCTTTGAGGGACTAGTGGTGAGAATGGTGGACATGGATGATTAAGGAAAGTGTCAGCTACAGGATTTTCAATGGGTTCAGGGAGATTTATCTGCATTCTGTTTCCCTGAGAGCCTTGAATCAGGTCCGCCTTGCTTTCAAGAGGGGATTTCTGTGCAGCGGCACCCTGCGCATTCTAAGCCTTCCGCCCCCGGAGGGAGTTGTAGTCTTCAAGGGGTTGAGAGGTTTTGCAGGCGGTGTCTACGCCAGGAGTTTCACCTCTTTAGTCCTGGGAGGGATTGAGGGCGCATTCAAAAAAACCTATTCAAAGAGTCTTTTCTATCGCTTTTTAGTGGAGGGGGAAGAAGTACATGAAGAGAAACCTTTATAAGGGAGGTATTTTTTTCGCAGCCTTGAGTCTTCCCTACCTTCAGTTCCGTTACATTGCCCTGATACAGGTTATTTTCTTTATCCTCTACTGTGTCGAAAAATTCAAAGAAAAGGAGTCCTTCGCCCTCCGGGGCCCCGACTATGCCCTTGGGGCTTTCTATCTTTTTCTGACCCTGGCCACAGTGTTTTCCCAGACGCCGGTTCAGAGCGCGGTGCTGCTGGGGTACTATACAGTGGGCATCAGTTTTTACTGGATTGTCTCCCGGGAGTTCAGCCGGGATGATTTTGTGGCTTTGGGACTGCTGTTGATTTTTGGGGCAACCCTGGCTTCCCTCATAGGGGTGGCCCAGTATCTGGGCGGCGACCTGGGTCAGGCGGCCTGGCTGGACCAGCAGGCAAATCCCAATATCAGGGCCAGGGCCTATTCGGTATTCATGAATCCCAATGTGCTGGGAGAGTATCTCCTGGTGGCTTTGATATACAATATGGCCCTGGTTCTCATGTCCAGAAGATTTCTCAGGGGGCTGCTGTTGACAATTCCCTTTGGCATCAATCTCTTGACGCTTCTTTTGACCTTTTCCCGGGGGGCCTGGGGTGGCTTCGCCTTTGCGGCGATTGTGTTTCTGCTGGCCTATGATTATCGCTATCTGCCGATTCTCGCCCTTGTGGGGGTGATGAGTCTCTTTGTCCTTCCCGATGTCTTTATCCAGCGGCTGCTGACTATTTTTACCAGCTCCGGCGATTCCTCCACCTCCTACCGGGGGATGATCTACTTTGGTACGGAACACCTGCTTCAGGACTACTGGCTGTTCGGGACAGGCCTGGGATACGGCTCCTTTATCGAGGTCTATTCCCTCTACCGGGTGGAGGAGATCTACGGTGCCCATGCCCACAATATTTTTCTGGAGATTCTGGTGGAAACCGGCGTGTTCGGTCTGGTCACTTTTTTATACTTTATGGCAAAGTCAGCAGTTCAGGGAATCAAGACAGTGCTTTTGTCCGAGGTGGTTTCACAGAGGCTGATGGTCATCACCGGTCTTTCAGCCCTTTCGGGACTCTTTCTCCACGGACTGGTGGAAAACATTTTTTTTGATATCCGCATAGTGACGCTGGTCTGGATGCTCTTTGGATTCACTTCAGCTTCCATAAAGGTGGTGAAGTCATGAAAATTCTTATTGTCGGATACTATGGATCCGACAACATTGGCGACGAAGTGCTGCTGTCCCAGGTCGTCAGGATTGTCAGAAGTCTGTCGAGGAATTCTGAGATTCGGGCGATTTCCTACCGGGGAGAGGAAACCAGAAGACTTCACGACATTGAAACCGTGGGACGCAATAAATATTTCAGGATTGTCAGGGCCATCAAAGCCAGCGACATAGTCATTGGCGGGGGAGGGTCCATTCTGCAGAACGTCACCTCGCAAAAATCCTTGGTTTATTATCTGAGTGTGTTTTATCTTGGAATCCTGATGAAGAAAAAGGTGGTGCTTCTAGGCAATGGCTTTGGGCCCGTTTCGGGAAGGTTTTCCAGGTGGCTGACCCGAAGGGTCTTGAAGGGAGTGAGCCATTTTGTGGCCAGGGATTCTGAAACAGTGGAACGCCTGAAGGCCCTGGGGGTCGATTGTCCCATTACCCTGGGAGCGGACCTTGCCTACTACGGCTATCAGCCAAAGGCGGTGGTCAGAAGCAGGCGGGTGTTGATCAATATCCGTCCTTGGACTAATTCAGCAGGACTTGTTGAGGCTGTCAAGGGCTTTTGCAGTTACTTGATTGAACAAGGGTATGAATTGACGTTCCTGTCCATGCAGTCCGGCAAGGATGATGTGATTCTCAAGGAAGTCATGAAGGGTCTGAAAAGGGATATTCCCTTTGTTGAAAACAGTCTTGAGGCCTTTATCGGTGGGAGTGAGAGCTACTATGCCCTGGTGGGGATGCGGCTCCACGCGCTGATCTGGGCGGGAATCAAGGATATCCCCTTTGTGAGCATTCCCTATGATCCCAAGATCAATGCCTATACGAGAATGTCCCGCCAGAAAAGCGCCGCAGAAGTGGAGACTGTGACCCGGGAGGACCTCATTGGAGCCTTTGAGACGCTAGTGGAGGAGTGGGAGCTCCGACATTCAGACCTGATCAAGGCAAACCAGATCATCGCCAGGGAATCCGATGTGAATCGGGAAATCCTTGAGGCAGTCATTAAGGAGTGAAGCCAGTGGAGACAATCACCGTAATTTATCCAAGATACGCTGAAACGGACCAGATGGGGGTCATCTACCATGGCAACTATATCACCTGGTTCGAGGTGGCCCGTTCAGATTTTTTCAAGGCGCTGGGGTATTCCTACAGGCTGCTGGAAAGTGAAGGGGTGATTCTCCCGGTGATTGAAGTGGGTTGCCGCTACGAAAAACCGGCAAGATACGACCAACCTGTGGTGGTCAAGACCAGGGTGAAGCTGTTCAAGGGCGTGCGTTTCGGACTCTCCTACAGGATATATGACGAGACCACGGGGGAGCTTCTGGCCGAGGGATTCACTCATCATGCCTTTACAGATAAAAATCTGAAACCTGTCAATATTAAAAAATTCAATCCGGAAATTCAAAAGAGTATTCTGAATGCAATGGAGGTCAGATGATGGAAAAGAGAAGACTTGGAAAAACCGAAATGATGGTGTCCCTGGTTGGTCTGGGGGGGATTCCCCTGCAACGGGTGGACCAGGAGCAGGCCACTCAGATTATAAAAGCAGCCCATGAATCGGGAATCAATTTTATCGATACCGCCCGGGCTTACAGTGTCAGTGAGTCTTTGATCGGGAATGCCCTGGAAACCCTGGGTCTTAGAGAGGAATTTTATCTTGCCACCAAGTCCATGCACAGGATTTATTCAGCGATGAAAAGTGAAATCGAAACCAGTCTGAAAAACCTGAAAACGGATTATATCGATCTCTATCAGGTGCACCTGATCAAGACAAAAAAGGATTATGACACGGTGATGTCTGAAGAGGGGGCCTACCGGGCGCTGCTCGAGGCAAAGGCCGAGGGCAAGATTCGCTTCATCGGAATCACCGGCCATGATGCCAAGTTGATTGAAGGACTCACAGATCCTGAGTTTTTTGACACAGTCCAGTTTCCCTATAATCCTGTAGAGCCTCAGGGGGAGCCGGTGTTTAGAAAAGCCGTCAAACATGACATGGGAACCATTGTGATGAAGCCCGTTGCCGGGGGAGCCATCACCGATGTGCCCTCAAGCTTGAAATGGATCAAGGAGAATCCTGATGTTTTCCTGATGATTCCGGGGATGGATTCCGTGGAGCAGGTCATAGAGAATGTCAGGGCACTTGAGACACCCCTTGAAGAAGTGAAAAGAAGGGAACTGGAGGCCTTTGCCAAGGAACTCGGCACTGAATTCTGCCGTCGGTGCGGCTATTGTCTTCCCTGTCCCATGGGCATTGATATACCCACAATGTTCCTTTTTGAAGGCTATCTCAAACGATACAATCTTGGAGAGTGGTCCAGGGAGCGATACAGTTCTGTAGAGAACAAGGCTTCGGCCTGTATCAAATGTGGCATCTGTGAAACCCGCTGTCCCTATGACCTTCCCATTATCAAAATGATGAAGCGGGTAGCGGAGACTTTTGAATAGGGTGCTGGGGTTTAAAGGAGTTTGTTGAAGATGAAGAAAAAAATTCTCTATATTCTTCCGTGGTTGAATACCGGGGGCGCTGAAAAACTGGTGGTGGACTACGCCCTGAACCTTGACTCCGAGGTCTATGAAGTCATTGTCCTGAGTGTCTTTGGACGGCATCACACTCTGTTTGAAGAGCGATTGGAAGCCCGGGGAATCCAGGTGCTGTATATCGACCACAGGAAATGGCGGGGGGAGACCCGGCTGGCACCCTGGATGAGAATCTATCAAAAAATATATATTGCTTTAAAAGTCAAAAAAATCGTTGAAAAGCTCAAGCCCCAGGTGATCCACTCCCACCTGCACGTCAACCAGTTTCTTCTGGGCGTCAATGCCAAGAAACTGGACCTGAAACTGTTTCACACGATTCATTCCCATCCCGATATTATTGAAAAAGGCCTTAACCGCCGGGCGAGTTCCTGGTGCTACAAAAAAAAGGGAATGGTGCCCATTGTGCTCCATCAGGGAATGGTCCAGGAGGTGCGCAGGTATTTTGACCTAAACCGGGTGCTGGTGGTTAAAAACGGCATTGATCTGGAGGTCTTCAGAAAAGCCCGGGAATTCAGAGAGGAGTATCGAAGGGCCCTGGGTTTCAGGGAAGAGGATTTTGTCATCGGTCATATCGGCCGTTTCAAGGCAGAAAAAAACCACGCCATGATTGTGGAGATTTTCCATGAAGTGGTGAAGGTCAATGCCAGGGCTAGGCTGATTCTTGTGGGGGAAGGAGAACTCAAGGAACAGATTGAAGCCAGGGCGAAGGAGCTTGATCTTGAAGACAAGGTGAGCTTTCTCGGCAGTCGCGGGGACATTCCGGAGGTTCTTGTCACCTTTGATGTATTCTTGTTTCCCTCCCTGTATGAGGCCCTTGGCATTGCCCTCGTAGAGGCCCAAGCCGCCGGCGTCCCCTGTGTGGTTTCCAGGGCGATTCCCAGGGAGGCCTACCTGAGCGGCAGGATTCGCAGTCTGCCCATCGGCGTATCCTTGAAGGACTGGCGGGATGCGGTACTGGGCAGCATTGAAGGCCATGAGGTCTACGATTCTCTGGACAGTTATGATATCCACCAGGTGGTGAAGCAACTTGAAAAAATTTATGACCAATAACAGAAAAAGCCCGGATATTCCGGGCTTTCATTCTATATTGAAATAGGGTTTGGGGCTGAGGCTTTCACTGAAATCATAGCCGTAGAGTGTCTGGGTTTCATGTGAGAGAAAGTTGAGCTTGACCCCCTCTATGCCGGGCAGTGAGGCGTAGGAGTTGACCAGGGCATCAACCATTAAATCGAAATTTTTCTCTCTTTTGTAAAAGTGGGCATCCAGGTCCCCTTCGATATTGAGTACAATCACAGAACCTTCCATGACCCAGGTCGAAAGAGCCAGGCTCCCCGGAACCGGTAAAAGGGTGCTGGGATTGCTGTAGTAGGCGGAGAATTCCTCGAAATCTCCCTTTAGGGCCTCAAAGAGGGATTCCTCATTGAGAGTCCTGCTACCTGCTGGGTTGAGCAGGATCCGCTGGGTGGCGGTTTCAAAGCCAAGATAGGCAAGGGGCCAATCCAGGGGGGTCAGGGTGCCATCCAGGGTCATCCCGTGGAAATAGTCGGAACCGGGATTGGCCGAATCCACCAGGATTCTGATGCCGTTTATATAGGGAATGCCGGTCATGGTGTTGACCAGGGCGTCAACGGCGAAGGTGGAGGCGGTGGAACCCTGATTGTAGGGAGCCACCTCAGGGGAGGTGAAATACAGGGTGACAATGTCATCTTCGAGGAGTGCCCGGGAGGAATAGGGGGCTACGGATTTTTCATACAGACCCAGGGATTCTGAGGGTCCCTCCTCGAGGTTTCTCAGGGTGGTGCGAATCAGTTGGTCAGTCTGGTCGATGGCCCGGTGGACCGGGAAAAGATAACTGATCTGCTGGTCGGCAAAGTACAGCTTGATGAATTGTCTGCCTGAAGGAGGAGCGTCGACCGCCCTTTCATAGGTGTATTCCCCGGAATAGTGAAGTTCAAGATCGAGGATTTTTTCCTTGAAGGCTTCATCCTGGGGCAGTATTCTGGCTTGATAACTGCCAGGCTCCAGGTCAAGAGTCTTGAGACTCAGGGAGAGGGTGACAGTGAAGGTGATGGTATCGGCGTCTTCTTCCTGATTGGTAGCAGTGAGAATTTCGCCGCCATAGGTCTTGACAAGACGGTCTTCCTCATAGATTTCCAACAGGAGGTCTGTTGAAAGGGGATAGTCCTTCTCGGTGGTGCTAAAATGAAAATCCACCGTGTCAGGATTATGGAGGACACCGGATTCTGAGGTTTCGAAGAGATATTCATGAGGGGTTGCCGGTGCTTCAGTCTCTGGGGTCGTATCGAGAAAACCGTCGATAAAGCTGAAATCGATGAGATTGTCATTGATGGGTATGAAAGACAGGGAATAGGCAATCAGGACCACAAGAATCAAAAGAATAAAACTTTTTGACACAGGAACACCTCCTAGGCTACACTGTGTATATTATAGCATTTTCAAAAATCTTATGAAATAGAGACGGTGAAAATCATGGATTACAGAGTGAAAATAGTGGATTTGACAGACAGTGGAGAGGGAATCGGCCACATCGATGGGATGACAGTTTTTGTTGAAGGGATGATACCCGGAGATCTGGGCAGGGTTGTCATCACGCAAAAGAAAAGAACCTATTTTCTGGCAGTGCTTGAAGAACTTGTTGAGGCTTCAGGGCATCGCATTGAGGCTCCCTGTCCCTACGCCGCCAGCTGTGGGGGATGTCAGATTCAGAATATTGATTACCGGGAACAGTTGAATATCAAAAAAAAGATTGTGGCGGATGCTCTCCAGAGGATTGGCCATCAGCAGGATTTTGAAGTTTTTGATACCCTGGGCATGACAGGCCCCTATTATTACCGCAACAAGTCGAGTTTCCCTGTCAGTATGGACCGGGAGCTGGGATACTACAAAAAACGGTCCCATGAGCTGGTGGCCGTTGAGGAGTGTCTCATTCAGGGAAGGGCGATGAATGCTCTTTTGAAGGAGATCAGGGTTTTGATCAGGGAAAGCCGGATTCCCATTTACGATGAAAAAAGACACAAGGGATTGCTCCGTCATGTGGTAATCCGTGAATCAAGGCAGGAAGAGCTCATGGTAATTTTTGTCCTGAGAAAAAACAAACCGGAGGAACTGCTGCCTCTGGTGGAAAAATTGAAAAAATCCGATTCAAGGGTATCCTCTGTCTACTTGAATGTGAATCCGTCAAAGGGAAACCGTATCCTGGGTTATGAAAACCACCTTTTATATGGCAAAGAGGTGTTAATGGATACCCTGGGAGACTTTCAATTCAGAATTTCACCCAACTCCTTTTTCCAGGTAAATCCTGTCCAGACGGAAAAGCTTTACGAGAAAGTTCTGGAGTTTTCAGAGCTCAAGGGGCATGAAACCGTATTTGATCTTTACTGCGGCATCGGTGCCATCACCCACTATCTGGCAAAAAGAGCGAAGAAAGTCTACGGGATTGAAATAGTCGGGGCGGCTATTGATGATGCTATCCTCAACACCCGGGAGAACCAGATTCACAATATTGAATATCTTCTGGGCCGGGCAGAGGAGGAGATTGACAGACTGATCAACTCAAGGATTCGACCGGAACTTGTGGTGGTGGATCCTCCTAGAAAAGGGCTGGAGACAAAGCTCATCGATAAACTTATTGACATAAAACCGGACCGAATCATCTATGTTTCCTGCAAGCCTTCAACCCTGGCCAGGGATGTGCGGATTTTCACACAAAACGGCTATACTCTAGGCAAAGTGCAGCCTGTGGATATGTTTCCCCATTCAATGCATGTGGAGACTATAGTAGCACTATACAAAAAAGACTAATCATATTTGCCCATATACCGCTGAAAACAAAGCTTTTCATGTTTAAGACGGATATTGCAAATTACCGCAATAAAGAACTGAAAGATGAAATCATCGTAAGGCTTGGCTTTTTGATGTGAAATGTAGGGACATAAGAAATTGAATAATGAATGTGAATCCACTGGTGTGATATCGGTGGATTTTTATTTTTGGAAAGACTTTAAGATTTTTATAAAACAGACCTTAAAGAAACAGCTAACTTGACAATAAAACTCCTATGTGGTATATTTCTAACATTAAGATAAAAATATACCACATAGGAGTTTTGACATGAAAAAGAAAAATAAATTTGGATATCTTAGTTTATTGGGGTTATTAGGTTTCTTAGGATTTGTTACAGATCATAATTTGTTGTTTTTGTTCTTTGGATACTTTGGATATGCCTATTATTTTAATGTGATTGCAGATGAAATGTTCAAAGAGCATTTATTAAAAGCTTCAGCCATATCTTTCTTTATATTATTGTTTGTCATGATGATTACAATCATATTAGTCACAATAACAAGAAATATGGAGTTTGCCCACTGGGGCCTATTTTTAGGTTTTATTATCGGAAATCTTGCCTTTGCAGTTTTTCATGCAATTTATGAAATCAAGGAAAGCAATGGTGCCAAAGATGAGAATATTTAAAACTAACATTAAGGCATATAGGGCGAAATTTGATATGACACAGGATGACCTAGCAAAGACTGTTGGTGTAAGGAGAGAGACTATAGGTAATTTGGAAAATGGAAGATATAATCCATCTTTAAAACTCGCCATGGATATTGCTAAGGTATTTGGCTGCACCGTAGAAGACATATTTGAAGTTGTAAACAATGGTTAAGGTGTTACTGGAAAGGAAGGTAGTGTTAAATGAAAAATAAATCCCTTTTATTGAAAATTATAATCCCTGTAGCCATAGGCCTCTTGGTTGGTAGGTTCGTCACACCTTTGTTTGGTTTGGCGTCACCATGGGCTAGTATTGCTGTAAGTACGGGCATAACAATTACTTTATTTATAATTATTGAAAGCATAATGAGTAAGTTGACAACTGGTAGAACAAGCACTGTTCCCATGGATGAAATTAAAAATCTTCATAAAGTTAGTAAGAGTGAAATTCGACAAGCGACCGTAGTTTTAGCAGATGCCTTTAAAGAAGATCCGCTATTTAAAATTATATTTGGGGATGCTGTGAAAAATCCACATAAATATACCTTGGTTGCTAAGTTTATGATTAGATATTGTTATAAATACGGTGATGTCTATGCGTCTTCAGAAAAGTTTGAAGGGATTATGGCAATCACTCAAGACGAATATTCCTATATGAGTTTATGGCGCATGATTAGAAGTGGTAGTGTTTTTCCATTTCTTTCAATTGGCTTTAAATCTTTTTTAAAGTTAGCCAGTGCACTCAGTCCTATGGATGAGACAAGAAAAAAACACATGAAAAATATGTCTTTTGCCTATTTGCAAATTATAGGTGTAGCTTCAGAAAATCAAGGAAAAGGACATGGGGGGAAATTACTTAAAGAACTCATAGCCATGACAGATGAAGCCAAACTTCCAATTTATTTAGAAACAGAAACAGAAAGTAATGTTCGTTTATACGAGCGGTTTGGGTTTAAGACACTTGAAAAAATGAACTTACCGGTTATTAATCAACCCATGTGGACCATGCTACGGGAGGTTAAAATTGATGAATAAATGTTCGTTTCATAAATCTCTGAATTACAAGGCAAAAGCTGAACATAAACATAATAGCCCTGTTAAGATTATTAAACTGAGTCTTTGGTTTGTACTTTTGTTTTGCTTAGTATTCTCTTTAACTGCTTGTGGCGTGAACAATACAAATAATGAAATGGTGGAAGCTAAGTCTAATGGCAATGCGTATCAGTTTGTGTGTATGAATAATGGGCTTGGTCTCAGTGTGGTTGATGTTCTTCAAGCGACCGGAGAACATAACACTTTTCTAGAATTGTTTAGTCAATATGATCCTGAAGGTTATGCAATTCTTTCTGACGTCGAACTCGCAGATAAAACAGTATGGGCACCAACGGATGAAGCTTTTTTAGAGGTTGAGGATTCTTTATTATCCTTATCAGACGAGGAAATAAAAGCTGTTCTTGGATACCATATCAGTCCGCCTAGACGAGCTCCATTCACTGGATCTTATCCCATTTTGACCCCACAGTATCTCCTAGATGAAGGCAAAATGATCCATCGTACCCGAACGGGGGTGCTCTCTGGCTCAGACCAAAGAACTCAAACCCTGGTAGACAATGGTATGTTAACGATTGAAGGCGTGGGGATTGAGAACACTGTATGGTGTACTGAAGCAGGCTCAGTTTTTTCTTTGGATGCTGTGATTATGAATGTTCAAGAACCATCAGTGTTGGTTAAAACCATCAATCGTATTGTTTATATTCTACTCTATGATGACATCCGATTTGTCATCTACTCCACTGTAATTGCTCTATTGTTTAGCATTATAATCTACCGGATCGTTGTTGTAACTATAAACCGTAAAAAGAAAGACTAGACTGTATAGGTGTTTGATCCAGATCAAATAGTGTCACAATGCCATACAAGTGAATAAAAAGTTATGAACTTCATTGGAAATCAGAGTCATAGGGCGAGTTGCGTAAATTGAGATTTGCATTTTGGTTGTTAAATAAGGAGGCTAATATGATTTTTCCGTTTAATTACAATAAAGCAGTAAAATTAGCAGAAGTTGGCGGTAAAGCTAAAGCCTTGATTCAAACAACAAATGCAGGTATGCCTGTACCAGAAGGGGTTGTCTTGTCCGTGTCGTTTTTCAATGAATGGCTTCAAGATATAAAAGCGTCAGAAGTATGGAAAGTAATGCTTCAGGATATATCAAAGGATCATTGTGACAAAGTGAAAACTTTAGCAGCAGAAAAAAGATTTACTCAAGCTCAAAAACAAATTTTTGATGAGAAAATCAGGGCTTTAAATGGCCAAGTTTTTGCGGTTCGTTCTTCTTCACCTGAAGAGGATTTAGAAGGTAGTAGCTTTGCAGGTATGTACGAAACTTATTTGGGCGTTACTATGGATAAGTTGGAATCAGTCATAGCCAAAGCTTTTTCATCATGCTTTGATTATAGGGTAATGGAATATAAGAATAAAAGCCACATTGATTTAGGAGGCACCAGTATTGCCATCATTGTCCAAAGACAGATTGCGTCAGATGTCAGTGGTGTTGGTTTTTCTGTCAACCCTCTTAATAATTGTTACGATGAAGTATTCATAAATGCATCCTTTGGCCTTGGAGAAGCGATTGTATCCGGTATTGTAACACCTGACACCTATATAATTGATAGTGTAAAAAAGAAGATCATTGAAAAACAGGTTAAAGAAAAATTGACTTCTCTGTGGCTACGAGATAGTAGTGGCATTGAAGAAAAAGTGAATGATAAACCAAATAAACAGGCTCTCGCGGATTATCAGATTTTGGAGCTTTCTACCTTGATTAAAAATTGTGAAAAATATTATCAGAAGCCGATGGATATTGAATGGGCTTTTGAGGATGGAAAACTATATCTGCTTCAGGCTAGACCAATAACGACGTATATACCATTATTTCCTGAGATGTTAACTGAACCTGGACAACGAAAAAAACTT
>LQBE01000056.1:0-17768 GCA_002029975.1 delta proteobacterium ML8_F1
TCCCCTTAAGTCTTGAAGCCGTTGAGGACTATGAGATTCCTGTCGGGGAATCCTACGGCTTTTACTTCGAACTGGCCACCACCCAGCTTTCACATAAGGATGCCCTTGGCGGAACCCTCCAGGTACGGGGTGGAGACGCCGTCCAGTAGTGGATTTTCAGACAACCTTCTAAAAGCCTTCTCGTAAAGAGGAGGCTTTTTTATTTGGAATATGTTATAATGTCCTCCCGAACCTATCCGTATAAGAACAGGGAGGCTGCCATGCAGATTGAAACTTTAGAATCCATCCAAAACACCTATGACACGGATATCAACCTTGGCCTGACCCGTGGGGAGGCCGCCAGACGCCTTGAACGGTATGGAGAAAATCGGTTGAAGACCACCGAACCGGCGACTTTTTTTTCACTCTTTGCCAAGCAGTTCAAAAACGTTCTGATTGTCATCCTTCTCATCGCAGCCTTCATCTCTCTTTTTATCGGAGAAATGACTGAAGGGGTCGTAATACTCTCCATAGTGGTTCTCAATGCTTACGTGGGAGCCAGACAGGAAAAAAGTGCCGGCGATGCGGTAAAGGCCTTGAGAAATCTTGCCGCTCCCAATGCACGGGTCCTCCGTGAAGGGGAACCCCTTGAGATTCCCTCTTTGCTACTGGTCCCGGGGGATCTCGTCATTCTTGAAGCCGGCGACCTCGTTCCTGCAGATTTGATTTTGACTGAAAGTGTCAACCTGAAAATAGAAGAATCCGCCCTTACTGGAGAATCCGTTCCCGTTGAAAAAGATGCCGGTTATACCGTCTCCCCAGAGGCACCCATTGGAGAACGGACTGACAGTGCTTTTGTCGGCACCGTGGTCACCTACGGCAGGGGCAGGGGCATTGTCGCCAAAACCGGCATGGCGACTGAAATAGGCAAAATTGCCAATCTGCTGGACCAGGGGGAAGAAGCCACCCCCCTGCAAAAAAAACTCAATGACCTCGGTGGCAAACTGGGCACTGTCTGCCTGCTGGTCAGCGGCCTGATTTTCGCCATGGGCCTCTACCGGGGCATGGCTTTAATGGAAATTTTCATGGTTGCCATCAGTCTTGCCGTGGCCGCCGTCCCTGAAGGACTGCCAGCCATTGTCACTGTCATTCTCGCCCTGGGCATGAAGCGGATGGTCAGGCGCCACGTCCTGGTGAAGCAGCTTGGCTCCGTGGAGACCCTGGGCAGCACCACAGTAATCTGTTCTGACAAGACCGGTACCCTGACACAAAACGCCATGGCTGTGGTGCGTCTCTTCGATGGCGACAACCTTTGCCGGGTCACCGGCAGTGGGTACCAGACCCTGGGGGAAGTTCAGGGAAACTGCTCCAAAACAAAGCTCAAAGACATGATTCTGGCTGCAATGCTCTGCAATGACGCCGTCCTGGGTTCACAAGACAATATCATGGGAGATCCCACTGAAGCAGCCTTGCTCATCATGGGAATCAAGGCTGGTTTCCCCCTGGTTTCAACCCGGGAGAGCTATCCCAGACTTGACGAATACCCCTTTGATTCCCATCGGAAAATGATGTCAACCCTCCATGAAATTGACGGCGAGCTGACCCTTCTCACCAAGGGGGCCCCGGATTCTCTTTTCAAGATTTGTTCCTGGATTGAAATCGACGGAAAACCACAGCCTCTGGAAAATCACATCCAGACTTTGGAAAAAATCTATGCGGACTGGGCTTCAGAGGCCCTCAGGGTTTTATGCTATGCCAAAAAATCAGTATCGCCGGGTGCTGATATCACCCTGGAAGAACAGGAAATGACTTTTGTCGGCATGTCGGGAATGATCGACCCCCCAAGACCGGAAGCGGCTAAGGCCATCACTACTTGCAGGGAAGCCGGTATCCGCGTCATCATGATTACCGGCGACCACGCCCTCACAGCAGCAGCCATCGGCAGGGAAATCGGACTGCTCACAGAAGGAGACACCGCCGTTACCGGCGCGGAAATCGACACTCTGAAAGAGGAAGAGTTCCTGGAAAAACTGAAGGTAACCCATGTCTTTTCAAGGGTCTCTCCTGAGCACAAGGTCACCATCGTGGACGGTTTGAAACAACTCGGTCACATTGTGGGTATGACCGGGGATGGCGTCAATGACGCCCCGTCCTTGAAAAGAGCCGATATTGGCATCGCCATGGGCATTACCGGCACCGATGTCTCGAAAGAGGCTTCTGACATGATTCTTACCGATGATAATTTCGCGTCCATTGTCGGGGCTGTGGAGGAAGGCCGGGTCATCTACAGCAATATCAGAAAATTTGTCAGTTTTTTGATTTCCTGCAACATTGGAGAAATCCTCCTTATTTTTGTTGCCATGCTCCTTGGATGGGGTTCCCCTCTCAAGCCGATTCAGCTGCTCTGGGTCAATCTGATTACAGATTCCCTCCCCGCCTTCGCCCTGGGTTTGGAACCAGAGGAAGACTCCGTGATGAAGGCCCAGCCCAGGGATCCGGACCAGCCCATTGTCGACAGGAAAATGGGAATCGGCATTGTCTTTCAATCCCTTGGACTGGCCACTGCCGCCCTGCTTTCCTACCGCTACGGTTATAGAATCGACCCCGAAATGGCCAACACCTTCGCTTTTCTTACTTTGATCAGCGGAGAACTCTTAAGGGCCTTTTCCGGCAGGTCCGAGAGTCAGAGTGTCTTTAAAACCGGTTTTTTTTAAAACAGGTATCTGAACCTTGCTGTCCTGGGTTCCTATGGTCTCACCGCTATCCTTGTGCTACTGCCTTTTACACGTCAGATTTTCAGTATCCAGGCCCTGACTCCTGCAGAACTAGGCATGGCCTTCGCCTTTTCCCTGATACCCTTTGGGGCCGGTGAAATGGCAAAATGGTTGAAATAGTCCTGAAACGTTCAAAAGGGATTCTCCTTGTGGAATCCCTTTTATGATGCCTTTTAAGGGACTCTCATCCCCTTGAACCCTAGGTGCCCTGGGTTTTTCTCCTCTTCTTCAGGAAGGGGGTCATCCGGTCCCCGTCGTCGCCCCGGGAGTCTCC
This sequence comes from delta proteobacterium ML8_F1, assembly GCA_002029975.1. Classification (GTDB taxonomy): domain Bacteria; phylum Bacillota; class Clostridia; order Peptostreptococcales; family Acidaminobacteraceae; genus ML8-F1. The sequence goes on from LQBE01000056.1 coordinate 3,028, forward strand.
CTGGAGGTGTCATAGCCCAGCTCAAAATACTCATTGTGATTGAAGGAAAAGGTGCCGATCACCTCAAGCCCGAGTTTTTGTGTATGGGCTTTGAAGGATCTTGGGTTGTTTTGGTTGATAAAGGTCACCAGCACTCCAAACCTGTCTTTCATCAAAAGCCTTGAAGTTTCGAACAGATTCGGCAGAACCTCGGTTCCCCTGTATTCTTTGTCAATGCAGATAGGGCCATACTGGTAGGAATTTTCTTTTGAGAGCTGCTGATTGAGAAAGCTGATGGTCTTCAGGTTCTCAATCATATATTCAAACAAGGGCCAGCTTGACCAGTATTCCCAGGATGCCGCCATGGCATATCCTGCAAGGCGGGACCCGTCCAGGGCAAGGGCAATGCCTCCTTCTTTCTCGATGAGTTCCCTGAACTGCCCGGCAGTGAACAGGGTCGTCACAAAACCGTCAGCCTTGTCCTCTTCACTGATGGTATCAATGTGATATTTCTTCTGGAGCTTTTCAATGTCCCCTATATCCTCAATTTCTGCTTTTCGATAATTCATGGCAACCGTCTCCCTTCGGGGGTTTTTTTCATTAGTACCCCCGCCTCCCCAGTCAACCCACAAAAGCATCAATCCCCGGACAATGGTTTTCACGCCGGTGCCCGCCTTCGATATACTCTGGCATTTATGCTATGATATAAGTAAAGGAGAGGATCTGACAATGAAAACTTCTTATCCCGTCATCGGCTTCATCGGACTGGGAACCATGGGGAAATCCATGGCCAGAAATCTGATTGCCGCCGGTTATTCCGTCAATCTCTACAATCGATCCCCTGAGAATCTTTTGGATTTGGTCAATCTTGGAGGCACCGCCAGAGACAGTCCGATGGCTGTGGCAAAGGTCTCCGAAATCGTACTGCTCTCCCTGCCGGATTCCAAAGCCGTGGAGTCGGTGGTCTACGGAGAAAAAGGCCTCCTCGAGGGCTTGAATAAAGACAGCATTCTTGTCGATATGACAACCTCCCAGCCTCAAAGCACCCGGAAAATTGCGGAGGATCTCCGGCAAAGAGGCATCCATATGCTTGACGCCCCAGTGAGTGGCGGCCCCAAGGGAGCGGCGGAGGGCACGCTGAGTATCATGGTCGGAGGAGACGAAAAAACCTACCTCAAGGCCAGACCCCTTTTGGAAGTCCTCGGCAAAAAGCTCTTTTTTGTCGGACCCGCAGGATCGGGCCACACCCTCAAGGTCATCAACAATCTCCTCTACGGGACCCTCTTCATTGCTTCCTGTGAGGCCGTCGCACTGGGGGTCAAGGCGGGAATCGAAGCCGAAACCCTGATTGATGTCATCAGTAGCAGTTCCGGTCACAACCACGCAGTCAATGTGAAATTCAAGGAAAAAGTGCTTTCCAGAGACTTTTCCCCCGGCTTCACCCTTTCGCTGCTGCATAAGGATATGACCATTGCCCTGGAACTGGCGGAGTCCCTCAATATACCCCTTGAGACCACTGCCAATGCCTATAAACTCATTGACAGGGAAAACCAGGGACCGCTGCAGTCTCTGGACCACTCAGCCCTGATCCAGCTATTCGAAAAAGCCCTGGACATTGAAGTGAAAAAACACCCCAACACATAAAACCCGGCAGTCCGAGCTTTGGCCTGAAGGGCGTTCCGGTTGCGCCCTCTGGAATTGCTGAAAAAAAACATCGGTTGAGACTGAAAAAACAGTCCGGCCGATGTTTTTTTGCTTGAAAATCCTATCTGTTTGAATCAGAGTAATCAACAAAGATCTCCCGGATAAAGGCCTGCAGCGGATGAGGCATCCGTCCCATCACTTCCCGATGCTGCAATCAAAAAATTATCGGCTGCAATAACGGGTTCTCCTGGAATCCCTTATGCCAGTCATTGTCACTCTCAAGGGACACATCCAGGGAGGTCTGTCGATTTTCAGAACAAAGCTCAGTAAGAGACCTTTTCACCGTCTTCAAGGTCGTCTCCCGGTGAAAGGATGAGAGTGTCTCCTTCCTTCAAACCTTCAATGATTTCATAGCGCTGGTTGCCCCTGGCGCCCACCATCACTTCTGTAAGTTGAGCCCTGTCGTCGACTACCACAAAGACGCAGTCCTTGTCCCCGCGTCTCACCAGGGTTTCTTTATCAACGGTCAATACAGCCTGTCTGGGGTACAACCTGAAATTCAAATCGACCTCCCGACCCACCAGTGAGAATTCGTGGTTGGTTTGAATCTCCACAATACCCCTTTGCTGGGCGATTCCCAAGTCGGATATCACCCGTTGGATGGTGGGATGGATTCTTCTGATAGATCCCTCAATGACAGCGGATTCGAGGATGATTTCTACCGCTGCGCCGGTTTCCATCAACACGAGATTCTCTTCGAGGGGCTGGGCTTCAATATAGTATTTTTCTTCGTAGACTTGCACCAGGGGAACCAGCGCTGCTGCAAATTCCCCCTCCTTTACATAAATGTCCCCGACAATGCCGTCAAAGGGAGCCTTGACCTCGTAGTCTTCCATGTTCTTTTTCAGCGCTTCCAATCGGGCGGTCAGTGACTCAAGCTGAAAGCGGTACTGCCCGACCACATCAGTGTCCCCTCCCTGGGAAGCGGCCTTGGATTCATTCAAGGCCATGCTATAGTTCATTTCACTGACGGTGCTTTCAAGCTCCAGGGAAGTCAGTTCCGAAAGGCTGATGCCCCCCAGCTCAAAGAGGCTCCTGGCTTTTTCATAGTCTTCTCTGGCTGAAAGATAGTTCTCATAGGCAATCCTGACTGAGCCCTCGTAGTTTTCCAGGGCGAGGTCATCGTAGGGATCGCTGAGATAGGCGATATTGCTTTCCAGGGATTTAATCTGGTACTCCAGGGATTTGAGCTCATAGCCGAGGGCACTGTCGTCGAGGACCACCAGGAGGTCTCCAGTCTTCACCCTGGAGCCGATGCTTGTTGGAATTGAGAGGATTTTCCCGTTTCCTGGCGCCTGAAGATTGAGACTGTTTTCACTTGTGACCCGCCCGGTATCCATTATTGAACGGTAGATATCCTCCCTGGTCACCGTGTCAACCGCCACGCCACTGGAAGCGTTGAGGAAAAGCAGAAGGCCTGCGGTAATGACAAGAACCAGGGCGAGAACCACAAGGGCTGTCTTTTTCTTTGAGTCAAGCTTGATTTTTTCCATAATCTCACCTCTTTCTATCGATTGAGCCGGTCAACCTTCCAATCCCTTCCTGATTTTCGGGGCCAATGCGGCAAATACCAGGGCGCTGATGGCGATGACGATGGCCGTGTAGATAAGGATTTCTCCCCAGGTGCCGCTCTTTGAAAGAATCATGTCATTGGCCTTGTAGGTCCAGTAAAAGGGAATCCAGTAAAAAAACTTCTGCCACTTGTCAGCAAGCATTTCTGCTGCTGCCACGGAGCCCATAAGAGGCAGAAAGAGAATTTTGATATTGCCGGCTGCATTGATGACGTCATCATTGTTGATGCCCTCAATGAAGCCCACCAGGATGCTGATAATGGAAGAAGCCAGGAGCATCATGAGAATCTGAATCAGATTGACATCAGCAAATCCCGTGACAATGAGCATAATGACAATCCCGACGACAGGGACCAGGATGCCGATGATGCTTTTTCCAATGATGAATCCGATTCTTGAGACAGGGGACACATTGATGGCGCTGATGGTATTGTCAACCTTCTCTTCCACGATATTGAGGGCAATCAACATGCCGCCGAGAACAGAACCCAGCATGATTGCCACATTGACAAAAAGCTTCTTCATGGGGGGGATAGTCCTTCCAAAGTCTACAAATTCAACACTGGTGTCGGCTGAACTCACTCCGAAGTACTCATAGGCTCTGAGCGTCTTCACATAGTCCACTAGCCCTTCCGGCTCATTTCCCTGGACAAGAATGTAATAATCATTGTTTTCAGGGAGTATTCCTACGAGGTTGTCCCGTTGAGCGACTCTGCGGGTTACTTCCCCGGGAGTCTCAAAAACCTCCACCTGGGCGTAGTCCCTGTAGTAGTCGATATGGGCGGAATCATCGCCGCTCAGCATGGCGATACTGACGGTGGCTTCATTGATTCCCGGCACGAAGAGATTGATAACCACCGCAAAAATCAATGGAAAGGCAATGATGTACAGGGCAATGAAATCCCTCAGGCTGACCTTCATGTCTCGAAGAAAAATCGCTGTGATTTTTTTAACCATCGGTTTTCATCCTTTCAACTCAGGGTCAGGGTTTTTTTGAATCTATGGTTGGCATAGACAAAGAGCAGCAGACCTCCAAGGACGAATCCAAGGGAAATCTTGAGGATATAGGGCCCGTTCCCACCCCCGGCAATGATGTCTTTGAACCCTTCAAGAAGATGATAGGTGGGAATCCACTGCACCCAGCGGGGTTCAAAGCCCGGTAAAAAGTAGGTGATGCTCGGGACCATCATAGCGACTATGAGAATATAAAAGACGCCGAAGGACTGCATCATGTTCCGGTAATAGGTGGTTACCAGAAGTCCCAGGGAGGAGAAGGCAAAGGCTGAAGTGATGACCAGGGCCAAGAGATTCAGATAGTTGACCTCGAATCCCATCAAGGGGACAACAATCAAAAGACTCGTGGTTATCATGGTCACTGTCAAAACGCCGACTTTACTCAGGAGATAGTGCCAGATGCTTGATGTGGTTACCGCATAGGCTCGGATGATGCCCTCTTGTTTATCCAGAAAAATATAGGCGGCGATAATGAAGAGTCCCATCATGCTGCCGTTATAGGTCAGAAAGACTGGCAAAACATTTTCTTTATTGTTGAGGCTCAGACTTTCTTCTCCCAGGGACTTGACGGTTTGAACCTCGAGATGCCGCCTGATGAATTCCGGATTGACGGCATCGTTGTGCAGCAGCCTATAGAGATTTTTGAGTTTGAGGGATTCATAGCCCTGGAGATAATAGCGGTAGATGAGACTGCCTTCCTTCCCAGTGACAATCTCGATTCCAATAGCTCCCTCCTTGTCAGCCAGGGTCCTGACAGCCTCAAGATTTTCCACAAAGTAGAGGTTGCGGGTGTCTGTGACGAATAAAAGTGCCTCGTAAGAATCGTCTTCGACTTCAATTTCAACCCTTTTTCCGGGAATTGGCTCATCTTCTTCATCAAGAATCCCTCGATAGAGAAGTTCCTGATAATCCCGGGGAAGACCACCGGCATAAAGATATTCATCCACTTTGTCATCGGATTCCGCAGGAATGACGAAAACGAGAATCAGCAGTAAAACACAGGCCATTCCGATTTCGATATAAAAATACCAGCTTTTTGAAGACAGCTGCAATTCCTTTATGAAGCTGTACCAGAGCTTCATGTCAGACCAGCTCCCTTCCCGTGACTTTGATGAAAATTTCTTCCAGGGTGGCTTCTTTTGTGTGCATGGTCTGTATTTCATAATGGTCCAGAATGGTTTTCAAACGGGCTATGTCTTCTTTGCCTACAAAGGAAAGGGATTCCTTTGCAAGGCCACCCTCCTTCAAATACTCCACTTCAACAAATTTTTCCCCATACTGAAGCTTGAGGTTTTTGGGAGAGTCTACCAACAGCAGCTTCCCGTCGACAATGAAGCCCACCCGGTCGCAAAGCTCATCGGCAATAAACATGTTGTGGGTAGTGAGGAATACGGTAACCCCTTTTCTGTTCTGTTCCTTGATGATATTTTTGATTTGTGCCGCTATGGCGGGATCAAGTCCGGTGGTGGGTTCATCCAGGAACCAGAGGGTGGGATGGTTGATCATGGAGCGGGCAAAGGTCAGACGGTGTTTCATCCCCTTGGAATACTCTCCCGCCTTGATGTCTCCCTTGCCCCCCAGACCCACCAGGTCCAGAAGTTCCCGTGGCTCCCGGGTTTTCACATCGAAGAGCCTGCGGTAAAACTCCAGATTTTCTTTTCCTGTCAGCTTGCTGTAGACGTTGGATTGCTCGAAGGACATGCCGATTTCATTGAACATCGCTCTTTTGATGTGCTTGACATCGTAACCGGCAACACGGACTTCTCCCCTTTGGAGCGGCAACAGCCCGGTCAGGATGCCCTGGGTGGTGGATTTACCCGCTCCCGAGGGTCCTAAAAAGCCGAAAATCTCGCCTTTGGCAATTTCAAAGCTGACATCATCGACAGCAAATTTCTCATCTTTGGTATAGGAATGGTACAAATTTTTTACTGATATCATTTTTCCATCTCCCTGTCCACTTGGTCAACTACCCACCCCCTGTAGGAAATGGGCTTGTAACTGCCCAGGGGGTTGAGCGGCTCACGCCTCCTACCTGCAAATCAATTAGCATTCATGCTTGAAGGGGCCTTGCGTCACAGGGTGGCTGAAAATACCCTTTGCAAAAGAGTTCACTCTGTTGTCACTGCACCAGGTACTGGACTCTCAACAAGATCGTTTATTCCCATACGTACAGATTCATTCCTCCAAGACGGTCATCATTTGACGGACAGCCACAATTTCTACAAATAAACAGATGCTTTTTCTTGTTATGACCAGCCTTTACAGGATGGCCACACTGAGGGCAGCCTTGGCTTGTGGAAGCCGGGTCAACCTTGATTACGTCTGATTCGTTTTGTATTGCCTGTCGTCTTGACGAAGTATCCTCTGAAACGATTCAAAGATCCATTGAAACTCAAGGCTACAAAGGAGCAGGGCACTCCTCCCGCATCTAAAGGTAATGGGCTTTTGTACCACAAAAAATTTTGAATCGAAAATCCTTTTCAGGGGATTTGTCGGGCAAGTGACGGCTCAACTCCCCGTCACCTTTTTTCAGCGGAATGTTTAAAGCCTTTTGACACTTCAATTCTACCATAAATCACCTGGAATGTTACTGTTAGCAATGACCGTCACTCCACAAACTGACTGCATCCGTTAAAAAAAACCGGACGGACCGCCACCAGCTTTTTCTGAGGGTTTGAGGACTCTCAACCCGGGTATTGGAATATCGAAGCCTGAAATTTTATTATTAGACAGCTTCAGGCGAATTTAAGAAATCTCCCTTCATGGTCAACAGTGTTTTTCTTTTTCACTGTCTTCCATAAAGGGAGCATATCATCGGAGATTAGAGAAGGGGTTTGCGTTTTTATTTTGTTCAAGGAGAATAATGAAAAGTGAAATGCACTGTCTGAACGAATTCCGTACCTCTCGTGCACTTCAGGCAGTCTTCTTCCACTATTCAAGGGGTGTACAGAGGTACCAATTGGCCCGGGTATCCACTTCTATGACCCGAACCTCTGAAAAACACGACTTCATCTCTGTTACACAATGCTTCATTTCCGGCTCTGCATTTTTAATAAAATGAAAATAATCGCCGCCCTCCAACCATTCGATAACCGATGTCACAAAAGACCGTTTGTCATTATAGTCGTGAATAATCACATGACCCCTGGTGACGCGGCTCATTTCAGCATACATCCGTTTTCTTTCTCCAGCTTTCAGTCCGTGTGCCACGTAGGACGCCATCGCAATATCAAAAGTCTTGTCTTCAAAGGGCAGTCCATCGAGGACGTTTCCTTGAAGAAAGGCTATACTTTTGTCCGGTGTCCTGCCCTTGGCTATATCCAGCATTTTCACTGCCGGATCAATCCCCGTCACTTCCATGCCCTTGTCTTTCAGTACAGCACACAGGGCTCCGGTACCGCAGCCTACATCAAGCACCCTGCGATAGGCAACAATATCCAATTCACCCCTGGCCCCTTCAACAATATCAGCATAGCGTTTTTTTTGAAAATCATAAAACAGACCATAAACGGGTGCTATCAAGTCAAACAACCTGCTGCTTTTCTTTTTTCCCAAGAATGAACACCCCTTTTCCCGAGCTTCCAAATACCTCCAGTTTCAGACGATATTGATTCAACATTTTTTTATGTGTTCTTTGATTCCAGCAGACATATCCCCGCCGAAGAACTACACCAGCAGCATATTCCCTCCCGTCGCCAGATTTTCATGTCATCGGTACCACTTGTGTTTTCAGGAAAAAGACCTGCTTAAAAGAAATGCTCTTGATGCCAAGAGCAGAAAATTTGAAATTATCCTCTGCTATATTCCGCAGTAGATTCTGATCAGCCCAGCAGTCTGCTTACACCAAAAAGGGTTCCCTCCTAAAAATGCCAGTGAATCATCCCCGGCCTTCAAACCGAATAGAACCCCTTGTTCTTGAACCTCCCCCCGACCCGGGACTCTGAATCTTCAAAAATCAATTTCCAACAAAGTCGGCGCATGGTCCTGCCTGTCTCCTGAGTCCAGCATCTCGGACCTGACAACCTTCCCGGCCAGGCGGTCACTGACGAGCCAGTAATCAATCCTCCATCCGGAATTATTGATTTTACTGGTTTTTACTCTCTGCGCCCACCAGGAATAGACCCCTGTCACCTCACCATGGATATATCTGAATGTATCGGTAAAACCCTTGTCCAGCAGATTGGTGAACCCTTCCCGCTCTTCATCCGTAAAACCCGGCGACCTGCGATTGTTCTCAGGATGGGCCAGATCAATCTCTTTATGGGCTACGTTGTAATCCCCCGTAGCCAGAACCGGTTTGACTCGGTCCAGCCGCTGGAGATATTCAGCGTACCTGATATCCCACAGCTGCCTTTCTTGCAGTCTTTTGAGACCATCCCCCGCATTGGGCGTGTATACCTGGGTCAGGTAGAATTCATCAAACTCCAATGTCATTATTCTTCCTTCTGAATCCATGGTGTCCGGCGCATCGATTTCAGGACAGGAGACTGCTGGAGCGTAATTCTCCTTGTATAAAAACATGGTCCCTGCGTAGCCTTTGCGGGCGGGTTCAACAGAGCTTCTCCAGTGATAGGCATATCCTGCAAAATACTTTTTCAGAAGTTCCATATGCTTCTGGCCCGGACCAGCCGCCGGCAATTTGGTTTCCTGCAGGGCGATGACATCAGGTTTGTTCTCGAGAATGACCTCGAATACTTGTCTTGTTCTAAGGGCCCGTTCTGAATCACCCGTCAAAGCTGCATTCAAGGAATCAATATTCCATGAGATAAAAATCAAATCATTTCTCCTTTCCCATGGCCTGCTGCTTTACACAGGCTCTTTTTTACCATTATAAGCTATCAATAGAGGATATCAACCATGCAAAGAAAAATCTTCGCCCCTTCTTTGTAGTAATGCCGGGCTGCGCTTCAGGGGCCGCGAACCTTCGGGATAGACAAATTGCCACCTATTCCTTTTAGCTGAATCCAGGAACCTGATGATATCCCGCTTCCATAGCTGACTGGAACCCCCACAATGGGCTGCAGGACTCCTGTCACGGGTACCCTGTGCGCAACCTCGATGATTGCTTTGCCTGGTAACGCATTGAAACCGAGGCGATGCATACTCCCTGTTCATCAATGGATCCGGTCTTGCAACAGGCTTCAAGAGTGCTTCTAGTCCGCACTTTCTCTTCCCTCAGACTGGCCTCCAAAGAGACATCCTGTGTATCGTCCTGGAATTGCTTTGGGAGCTCGGATGGTCGTAAGAATCAATTTTCAATAGCCATTCGTTTCTTCTTACCCACCACCAGGGCAAGGACGAAGAATGCAACGGCGAATCCTATCTGAATAATCAAGGATTCTGTGAAATCAGCCGATACAGCGATCTGCGAGTTTCCGCTTACATACCAGAAGGTTGGGAACAGACTCGCCATTTTAAGAACACTATCCGACAGGATGGCCTGTGGGACAAAAACGCCGCTGATAAAGCAGGAGCCAAGCGTAAAGACGTTTGCTACTGCTGAGATGGCTTCGCGTCCCCTGACCAGGTTGCCAATGAGAAATCCAATGCTTGTAGTGCTTGAGGCGAAAACGAAAGAGTTGATGATAAATCCCGGGGTGTTGGAACCCGCCAGTTCATTTCTGGAAAAGACCAGACTCAGGGAAACCAGTACGAACCAGCTGATCAGGGAAAAGAGCAAGGTTGCCAGATAAAACTGAAGGGTCACTTTGCCGGGGCTGATGGGCGCGCAGGAACTGCGGCGCTTGATATTCAAATCGTTGAATACCAGCATTATTGTGGAAATGCCCATGATAACTACGTACATGAGGGTGTAGGCAAGATAATTGAAGTAGTATTGCATCATGCCCTCAACCCCGAATCTCTGGTCCGCCCTCTGCATCTCAACAGGGGTCTCATAATCGAGATCTTCAAGGGTGTAAGCGTTCAGCGTCTCTGCATCAATGCCGGGAATCCCCCGGACGTAGAGATTTGCTGTGTTGAGGTATTGCTCCAGACGCATATCGATATAAATTCCATTGGTGGACCCGGGAACGCTGGTTTTTGCGAGCTTTGGTTCCTTCCCTGACAAGAAATCTTCTGTGAAACCGTCGGGAACTCTCAGCACATAGGCTATCCGCCTGAAATAGAGTGAATCCTGGATCAGGGTCTCATCCTCCTCCATTTCCACAAACACAGCGACATCCGAAAGCACTTCCTTCATGCCGTCAACCAGCGGGGAGGATTCATTCGAAAAAACCACTATGCTGACTTTGGATTGGATGAAGCCGGCTTGTTCAGCTGGTCTGCTGTTGGTCATCATGATTATTGAAATTATGATGAACACACCGAAATAAATCGTCATCACAGGCAGATTCTTTTTGAATATTTTCATGCATAATTTAAACACTTGCATATTTCCGCCTCCTTACAACCAGGTAGGTGGAACCTGCGAAAACAACTGCAAAGACCAGCAGTCCCGCAATATTGATGAGGTACCTCTTACAGGTGTTGAAGAAGTAAAGTGCGTAAAAGGCGTCGGCGAGCAAGTTCACTGGATTAAGATACTGAAGGATTGGCGCCTTCAGCTGAACCAGATGCTTCACGTTCTGAAACATCATGCCTGCCAGAAAGGAACCTGCCATGGTGGCACCAATGAGCAGGCCTGTCTTGACATTTTCATCCCCCTTCACCATAGAAGCGATGAATCCGCCAAAGGAGATTCCTGTCAAAGACCCCACAAATATGGTGAAAATTACCCATCCGATTTGATTGCCGAAATCGATTTTTAGAATCAATACCAGGTATGCCATAAGAAGCATCATTTCTACAATCAATATGGAATACGAAGCCAAAGAGCTGTAGAGGAAAGCCTTCAACTTGTGCAGGGGAGCCATGTTCAGTCTTGCCGCCCGCTTGCTGAGATTTGCCTGAATCAGGTTGACCTCCTCCATTCCGAAAAAGCTGCCGTAGAAGCAGGCCATGGCAATCAGGGCATAGAAATAACTGAGTTTGATGTCCATCTCCGCATGGCTGACGGGCCTCTCTTCTGTGAAGACAACCGGGGTGAAATCCATTTCCATGAGCACCTGAGGATCTTCCGCTGCGATTCTGCCGGCGGTGCGTGTGGTGTGGGCGTATCGATCCAGAAAGACCTTCAGAATACTCTGACGGATACCCGATTGATTCACCTTCAAGGACATGGATTCTGAAACGGTGATGATTCCCGCCACATGGCCGTCTGCAAGAAGGGTTTCCCCCCTGGGGGCTGTGACCTTTTGAAGGGCGAACAAGGGAGTCTCTCCTGCAGTCATCATGTCTAGCACCGACATGAACTGAGGATTCGGCTGCGTTTCCACAAGGGCAACATCAATGACATTGAAACTCCCGCTTTCACCGAGGCCGCCAAAGGCAAGATTGAAAAACGTTGCCAGGGCTATGGGGAAAATCATCGTCCAGAAAATCATGGTTTTGTCCCTGAGAAGCACCTTGAGTCTGTATGCAAATATGTGTCTGAACATGACTGCCTCCTAGTCTCTGAGTTCTTTTCCGGTAATTTCAAGGAACACATCGTTCAGGGTCGGAAGCTCGGAATAGATTCTGCCGAAACTGATGTTTTCCGATTTGATGAATTCCAGCACTTTTTCAAGATTGTTTTTACTCTTGTGGGATCGTATCTCCACCAGATTCCCCTCACAGGTAACGGTGCTGATATGTGGCAGGTTCTCCAGTTTTTCAAGCTGCTCCTCCGAGATGCCAAATACTTCCACTGTGATTTTTTCGCCAAGTGAAATCATTTTCTTCAGGTCATCCTTGGTGCCTTCGGCAATGGACCTGCCCTTGTCGATAATCATGATGCGGGAGCAGATTTTTTCTACTTCCTCCATATAGTGGGAGGTGTAGACAATGGTTGCCCCTTGTCTGTTCAGCGCCACAATGCCCTCCAGAATCCTGTTCCTGCTTTGAGGGTCCACGGCAACCGTGGGTTCGTCCAGAATGATGAGTTTTGGCTTGTGGGCAATGCCGCATGCGATATTGAGACGTCTCAGGAGCCCGCCAGAGAGCTTTTTCGGATAGAATTTCCGATAATCCGACAACCCTACAAAGTCAATGGCTTCCTCCACCAGCTGCTTGCGGGTCTGCTTGTCCGGTACATAGAGACCGCAGAAATAATCGACGTTTTCATAAACAGTGAGTTCGTTAAACACCGCCACATCCTGCATAACCACGCCGATATCCTTCTTCAGATCATAAGCATCCGGCGCCATAGGTCGACCAAACACATGAATATCGCCCTTGTCATATTTGATCAGGGACAAAATACAGTTGATGGCTGTAGTCTTGCCGGACCCGTTGGGGCCCAGCAATCCAAAGATTTCACCTTTTTTCACCTCCAGAGACAAATGGTCCAGTGCCACCAAATCCCCATACCGTTTAACCAGATTGTTTGCTTCAAGGATCATATCAATACCCTCCTCCATTTTTCCCCTTTATAGGATAAGTATAACTCAAAGCCCCCGGAGTCATCAGTGTCGTATATCATAAAATCAAATGACAATTGTCATATATGTCTGGTAGACTGTAGAAAAGGACTGGAGGTGCGACTATGCGGCTACTGGATTCACTGGACAAAATCATCCTGTTTGTGGCAGGACTGTTTCTGTTTGTTCCGGGATTTGACAATGCAGCTGAAATCGCAACCATCCTCGTCGCAACAACAGCCCTTGGATTGATTACCTATTTCGACCATGCGGGACCCCGTGCCGTCATAGGAATCGTATACAGCATTCTGATTCTATCCGTTCCCACACTGAGTCTGTTCCAACCGGTGGTCCTCTATGGGGTCCATGAAAAACGGTTGAGCCCCTGGACCATCCTGTTGCTTCTTCCGGCGGCTTTCTTCGGCACTGAACCAGTTTTCATTGTCATCCTGGGCCTCATCGCCCTATGGCTCAAGGAGCGGACAGAACTGTACGCAAAACAGAAAACGGATTATCAGGCACTTCATGATTCCAAGCGAGAACTCGAACAGACAGCCAAGAGACAGAATCAGATTCTTCTTGAAAAACAGGACGGGGAACTGCATCTGGCAACCCTCGATGAACGCAACCGCATTGCAAGGGAGATTCACGACCATGTGGGCCATCAGCTTTCCAGTGCGCTTCTGCAGGTAGGGGCGCTTCTGGTGACCGACCCTGGAAACCAAAGCCTTCTGACCCTGAAAAAGACACTGAATCTGGCCATGGACAACATCCGAAAGAGCGTACACAATCTGTTTGAAGATTCCATCCAGCTCAAGGATCAGATTCAAAAGCTGGTGGATGCCTTTACTCTTTGTGATATTCATTTGAATGCCAGCCTTGAGGACGTCCCTGAAACACCTGTAAAATACGCCCTCATCGCCGTTGTGAAAGAAGCCCTTTCAAATGTCATCAAGCATTCAAATGCTACCCGGGTGGAAATCGCTCTGATTGAACATCCCGGGTTTTACCAGCTGATTGTATCGGACAACGGCAATCCGAATCCAGCATCCGGGGATGAAGGCATCGGCCTTAAAAACATTCAGCACCGGATTGAATCCCTTGAAGGACATTTCAGGGTCAGACGCGACCGCGGCTTTGAACTTTTCATAACCGTCCCGAAGAACCAGAAAAAGGAGTAACCTATGAGAATTCTATTGATTGATGACGACGAGCTGGTGACCCTGTCACTGAGGACCATATTGGAATCGGACCCGGAAATTGAAGTGGTTGGAACAGGGAGAAACGGGCATGAAGCCATTGAATTGTATCATGCGCTTATGCCGGACTTTCTCCTGATGGATATTCGAATGGAAGACATGAACGGTATTGCAGCGGGAGAGGCAATCATCAAAGATTTTCCGGATGCTAAAATCCTATACCTCACCACCTTCAAGGATGATGAGTACATTGTGAAAGCCCTGAAACTGGGTGCTAAAGGATACATTTTGAAGCAGAAATACGATTGCATCCTCCCAGCACTCAAGGCGGCCTTTCTCGGGCAGAATGTGTTTGGGGATGAAATCATCAGTAAACTGCCCTTCCTGCTCTCGCATGGCCAATCGGACTCTTGGAAACACCTGGGATTCTCCAAACGGGAATATGAGATTGTCGAGCAGGTGGCTGAGGGACTTTCAAACAAGGAAATCTCCGGGAAACTGTTCCTCAGTGAAGGGACGGTCAGAAACTATATCAGTGCCATCCTGGAAAAACTTGAACTCAGGGACCGAACCCAGCTGGCTGTATTCTATTATAAAAACAGATGAGGCTGAATGCGCCTTATTCATATGGCCCAGACCAACCGGTGACACGAAAAGAGTTTTGAACCCTGGTATCCGGTCGTGATTCTTCAGGATGTTTGTGGATTCCACTGAATTGAAAACGCCGTCGGTTTCCCCAGTTTGAAGCGAAGGAGGCTGTCTTTTCCGACGTAACTGAAGGGGCGTCAAGAGTCCTTAAGGGACTCTTGGCGCCC
>LQBE01000056.1:17816-18237 GCA_002029975.1 delta proteobacterium ML8_F1
AGTCCTGTCCCTATGGCGACAGGGATTGTCACGACGTCCCTTTAGAGCTACCGGCATAGTGTGCTCCACCAACCCCTGGCGTGGCATTCAGCTCATGGCAGTCCGATGAAGTGATTTTCAAATCTATGGGCTCATCCTGGTGTCACAAGATCCTACTCGAGGCCCGGAGTGCATAATGACAATGCTTATTCAGAATCATTGTTCTAGACGATGAAATATGCTAAGAGTTTTCCGGACAATAGCTTTGAGTCAATGGAATCAACAGTTTCTCGGCCGAATCGTTTTATCGACCTCCGCAATCAGGATTCCATCCATGCACAGTGCAATCGGATTCGTAACACCCTATCCAGAATTCTACCTTGTTGGATATACGGGACCCAATCCCATCCAGCTCATTCGAATCCAACCCGTAAAGTAGAGG
>LQBE01000057.1 GCA_002029975.1 delta proteobacterium ML8_F1
TAATCAACTTCAGATTTTTCATCACCGCTTGGTCTAACACTTTTCCAGCCCGAGCGAACCTACCTTTTAATGAAGTAACATCTAAAGAATCAAGATCCACCTCTCTATTTGCTTCCTGGTCAAAGCTGATGTTCATTCGCTGTCTTTCCAGTTCAAGAATATTTTCATAACTTGCCTTGCGATTCGTTGCCCCTACTCTAATGTAAACGCCTTCGCTCTTTGCCTTGCTTTTCAGGTAGTATGGTAAAAGATTGCCTCGATAGACTTCAATAATCAGCAATAAATGGTCATCAATCGTAGTCGTATAGATATCGGGAAGAACCGTTGGATAACATGTTTCATAAATGATTGAAGCCACTTTATCCTTTAGCTCGAAAAGATCGACATCTGGTTCAAGTCCAATGATTACCCCTTGATTGTTAACACCGATAATAAGCTTGCCACCACCAGTATTGGAAAACGCAATGATTGTCTTTGCTAAGGTATTACTGTTTGGCAGCTCGACCTTAAACTCTATAGTCTTACCTTCACCATTTTATATCGATTTTAGCAAACTCATTTAGCGCCTCCTTTCTAGGTGTTTCTCAGGTTCCCCTATGAACATTTCTTTACACGGCTATTGCTGTAATTATTACAACTCATTCTCAAAAATCCAACTCATCGAATCATTCAAGTAGTTTCCTGGACCTACATCTTGCATAACAAACTTAATTCTTGACATCTCTTACGCTACATCTTGTGGTTGTGGTCCTTTCACCCTACTCGCCTCGTTATATATCCAATAAAAAGTTTGCTCTTTTATCGACCACCATCAACCGCTTGTCCAGCCCACTTTACTAATACAAGATATCGATCTCACAACCAAGGCACTTCATCGCCTGGTGGCTCATCTACATTGCCTTCACTGCCATCTTCATGCACACGACACTTCACTTTTCCATCTTCATAGCTAATCACACCACCAGTTGGACAAACCTCATCAAAATTATCTGCAAGAAATTGATTAAATAAGCTATCCGTATGTTCAATACTATTTTCAACCAGAAAAGCTGAGTACATTCTTTCTACCGTTTCCCGATTAGCGGCACACACACTTTCGTGTGCCATGTTTATGAATCCAGTCATTCTTGGAACAGCTATTGCTGCAAAGATTCCCAGTACTACAATCACAATAATTAATTCTATCAAAGTGAATCCATTTGATTTTTTAACCACTACAATCACCTTCAGTGATTAGGGATTAGGCTTTACTGATATCTAATTTTTCTCTTCGTAGTCTATATTAGCAGGTATCAACTATTCGGAATTCCCTAATAGCTGCTTTCCCATAAGATTAACTTTGAGATAAATAGCCTGGCCTGTCGGATAGCGGCACACACACTTTCTTTGACACAGTGCCAAATCCAGCAAATCTTAAAACAGCTCCTGCCGCTTGAAATTCCGGGATTGCAATCACCGCAATCAAGTCTTTTGCAGTCATTTTCTTAAGGGGTCTCACAGCACACCACTTTCACAAGCCTTAGTCAGCCTTCAGCCCAGTTTGGCGTCATAGGACTTTTTTTCAAAGGCTTTGTCTTCACTCAAAACCGATTCTTCGTGTCCGGTACTCCGTCTCTCCCTTTGTCTTCTTTCTCCCCGTCGCCTGTCTTCGGCATAGGACGCCTGCTCTTCCTTGAAGGTGTACCCCTCCGGCTGGTAGGTTTCCACCACAGCCCTGAGCGCCCGCCTGACTTCCGCCGGCGTGAAAGAGCCGATATGGCGTCTGAAATTCTCAAGAGCCCTGTTGAGCCTCACCCCATTGATCAGAGTCGGTTTTTCCACATATATTTTCATATGCTCAGTTACCAGATTCATATCAGGATCCAGCAGGAGCTCTTCATAGAGCTTCTCTCCCGGTCTCAAGCCTGTAATCTGAATGTCAATATCCCGATAGGGCTCAAAGCCTGAAAGCCGGATAAGATTCTCCGCAAGATCCTTGATCTTCACCGGTTCCCCCATGTCCAGCACAAAAATCTCCCCGCCTTTGGCCATGGCTCCCGCCTGGAGGACCAGCCGCGAGGCTTCGGGAATGGTCATGAAATAACGGATAATCTCCTCATGGGTCAGGGTCACCGGACCACCCCTGCGGATCTGTTCCTTGAATAGAGGAATCACACTGCCACTGGAGCCCAGGACATTCCCGAAGCGCACCGCCGCAAAATCAGTCTCTATGTCCCTGGGTTGAATCTGCACCAGCATCTCGGCAATCCTCTTGGTGGCACCCATGATATTGGTGGGATTGACTGCCTTGTCCGTGGAAATCAGGACAAACTTTTTCACCCCGTAGCGCTTTGAACTGTTGATGACATTGAGGGTGCCCAGCACATTGTTCTTCACTGCCTGCTGGGGATTCGCCTCCATGAGGGGCACGTGCTTGTGGGCCGCCGCATGAAAAACCACATCAAACCGCTCTTCTTTGAAAAGCTGGTCCATTCTTTCATGATCTCTCACCGAGGCAATGACAACACTGTAGCTGACCTCGGGATACTGGTTTGCAAGGCTTCGCTCCAGATAATAGGCATTGTTTTCGTAGATGTCCAGAATCGTTATTTTCCGGGGCTGATAGCGGCTGATCTGCCGGCAAAGCTCCGACCCTATGGAACCCCCGCCACCGGTGACCAGGATGCTCTTTCCCTGGATGAATTTCATCATCCCGGAATTGTCCAGTGTCACTTCCTCCCGTCCAAGGAGATCTTCAATGGAGACATCCCGGATTTCCTGGATGGAGACCTTCCCATCGGCAAGGTCCATCACCCCGGGGAGGGTTCTGAGCCTGAGGCCCGTCTTGCCCGCTTTTTTCAGAATTTCCCTGGTGGCCCTGGAACTGAGGGTGGGTATGGCCAGGAGAATTTCATCAATCTTCAGTTCTTTAGCGAAGTGCTCCACCTCGCTGATTCGGCCTACGACCCTGACCCCGTTGACCTTGAAGCCGATCTTGTTGGGGTCGTCATCCAGAATAGCGACGGGAACCGCCCTGGCCTGGGGATTGCCGTGGTACTCCTTGACCAGGAGGGAGCCGGCCTCCCCGCCGCCGAGAATCAGCACCCGTTTCACCTGACCCTGCTGCCCTTTACTCAGCCCCCGTTTTTTCCTGAAGGCTCTGTAGAAGAGCCGGATACCCCCGGTGAAAACCGTATCCAGGATAAAGGTCAGGAGATAGATGCTTCGGGGCAGGGGAATCTGAATCGCCACCAGAAAAACCACCATCATCACCGTAGCGGCCATATTGGCCTTGACGACGGTCAGCATTTCCTCCACGCTGGCATAGCGCCAGAGGCTGGAATACATTTTGAATACAAAAAATACCGCGAGCTTGACACACAGCACGGCAAAGAGAAGCACCAGATGGTGCTCGAATTCATAGACAGCCCTTGCCCCCAAATCATACACCCCATCAAACCGTAGGAAAAAGGACAGCACCAGTGAAAGGGTAAGGGCAATCATATCATAAGACAATAAAAACAGTTGCTTGATTTGCTTTTGCATGGTTTCACCTGAATTCTTTCTTTATCCCGAATCCTGTGGAAACGGACTCCCTAGTCCAAAAACTGTCTCCGGGAATCCTGTATGGCGGCAGGAAGCCCAAGATTCATTATAACTTAATTTTTCCGGATTGAATACACTTGCAGTGACATATTAACCATTTTTTTACATTCTGAGCAGAAATCTTCTGGCTTTTTTAGGAGAGCCGGGAGGATTAATCCTCACACCCCGGTCCCAGAGCACATCCCCGGCCCGGGCCACTATTGTGTCGACTTCCCCCTCCCCCACCCATTTCACCGCCCTTGAGAGGGCTTCTCTGATCAGGGGTTTTCGGGTGGTGGTGTTGTGGGCGTCTGTGGCCAGCAGGTGGACCATCCCGTGCTGAAGGAGATATTTGGCCCGCTGCCAGGCCTCTTTGCCGTTTAAGCCCGTGATACTGCCGGTGTTGACCTGCAAAAGACAACCCCGATTGATGAAGTCTTCAAAAATTTTCAGGTCCTTCAAGGGCATCTGAATCCTTTCGGGATGGGCGAGAATCGGTCGGATTCCCTGGCCCAGCAGACTCGTGACAAGCTGCACCTCATAGGGGGGGATGCCGCTGAAGGGGAATTCAATCAGCAGATATCCCGACCCGTTCAGGGTCAGGATTCTCCCCTGGGACAGCTCTGAGGCCGTATCGAAATCCCCATACACCTCATGGCCAAGATAAAGCTTCAGGTCTATCCCCTCATCCCCCAGGGCTTCTTCCAGAACCCGCTGTTTCTCTTTCAGGTCCCCAATGTCATTTTCATATCTGCCCTTCATGTGGTGGGGGGTCATGATTACTCCCGTGATGCCTTCATCAAGGGCCATCCTGGCCATCTCAATGGAAGTTGCCATCTGTGAAGGCCCGTCATCCACTCCCCACAACAGATGGTGATGCAGGTCAATCATGGCGTTTTCTCCTGTACTTGCTGAAAAATCTTCTTTTGCGCTGCTTTTTATCGTACTCACCGTAATAGGTGGCGTACATGTTGTAGTAATAGCCCTTTTGCCGGATGGGTATCATACTGAGAATCGCCCCTACGAGATTGGCGTTGACATTTCTCAGCAGTTCCACTGCCCGGCGGGCGATATGGTAGTCCACCTTTCCGGCGCTCACCACCAGAAGACTGGCATCCACCAGGGTGGAAAGCACTGCGGCATCGGTAACCACCGCAACGGGCGGGGTGTCAAAGATGACATAGTCATATTCGGTCCTGACCTGCTCAATAAAGGCCTTCATAGCCGGGGAGCCCAGAATCTCCGAAGGGTTGGGCGGAATAGTGCCGGAGGACAGGGTGTCAAAGCACTTGCCGGATTC
Organism: delta proteobacterium ML8_F1; assembly: GCA_002029975.1. Lineage (GTDB taxonomy): Bacteria > Bacillota > Clostridia > Peptostreptococcales > Acidaminobacteraceae > ML8-F1. The sequence continues at coordinate 4,865 of LQBE01000057.1, forward strand.
CCGGATAATGTAGTCCCGATAGTCCCCCTCTTCCGTCAGAATATTGGTCAGTCCGATATTGGTCTTGCGGTTGATGGATTTATAGATGACCGGCTTTCTGAAATCCGCATCCACCAAAAGCACCCTGACCCCGGTCTGCCCCAGGGAAGAGGCCAGATTGATGGAGGTGGTGCTCTTGCCCTCCGCCTCTATGGAGCTGGTAATCAGGAGGGTCTTGACCTCCCTGTTGATGGCGGCGAACCGAAGATTGGTTCTCAGAACCCGGTAGGCCTCAGAAACTGCAGACCTCGGGTCTGCTTCGCTGGAAATCTCCCGGTCCTCCAGGTCTTCGCTAAAGGGAATAGCCCCCACCACGTTGAGGCCCAGGTGGTTCTTCACCTCGCTTGCCGTCTTCAGAGTCCTGTCCAGGGTTTCTATCAATAGGAAAAAGAAAATGCTCGCCATGAGACCCAGGATTCCTGCCTTCAAGGTATTCAAGGTCTTGTTGGGACTGATGGGAATCCGGGACACCACGGCTTCATCCAGGACATTGACGGTCTCAATCTTCATGATCTTCTCGACTTCCTCGATAAAAACCTCTGCAATCTCATTGGCGATAACCATGGCCCCGTAGGGGTCCCCACTCTTCACCGAAATGTCGATAAGCTCCGTATCCTTCACCTGGTTCACCGTAATCGAGTTTTTCAGTACCTCCGGAGCCATTTCAAGCTCGAGATTCTCTACCACCCGGCCAAGAACCCTCCTTGAAGTGATAATCTCCGAATAGGTCTGGGCCAGACGCATATTGAGGTTGACATCGGAAAGCTGCAGCTGGCTGATCAGCGCATTTTCCGAAGCCTCCTGCTTCACCAGAAGAGTGGTCTTGGTCTGGTAGACGGGAGCGATGTAGTAAATGCTCACCAGGGCCGCAATGCCACTGCTGAGGAGCGTCACAATGACAATCAGGACAAGGCGGCGCCGAAGCACATCCAAAAGTTCCCTCAAGTCAATTTCCGCTGTTTCCTTCTCATAGTTATCCGTCATCACACTCTGCCTTTCATCATTGGATTCTTCACTCGAACACCTTGGACATCAGACTGTCTCTCAAAGTGTTTTTTTCCATTTTATAAACCGCTTCAAAATTCTCAACCAGGTCTTTTCCCCGGGAATCCCCCTGAAGCCGGGCTTCAAACTCATCCAGTATAAAATAGAAGAGATTGTCCACCCGCTTTTCGAGATCCAGGGCCTCCTTGGTGTATTTCGTCACAAGCTTGGCCTTGAAAACCTCTTTTTCTCTCTCCTCAGGCGGATGGGAGAGATATTCCTCCTTCATGGCAAGAAGAATGGCATCGAGGGAATCCTCGGCAATCCCCTGGAGGACAAGGAATTTTTCTTCATATTCGGTCTTGAGGGCCGTCAATGGAATCTCCTCAGGTGCGGCCTCCCCGTCAGCCTCCGGCGCCGGCCCGGGAGCCTGCTCCGGCCGGTCCTCCTCTAGGGGAGTGCTCTCCTCAGAGACCACAGGGGGCTCCCCTCCGGCTTCAAAATCCCCGGGGGTCTCTTCCTCTGCTGGCACCTCGTAGACCCTGGTCTCCAGGTCCTTTAAGGCGTCATGGGAAACCTCGGGACTTTCATTAGGCGTGTTGAAAAAGAGCACACACCCCCCTGAAACCAGTAGCAACAACAAGACGACAAGACCACCAATCACTCTCTTTTTTCCCAAGCCCACAGACCTCTCCCCTCAAACTCTTCTACTGCCCGAGAATCCGCCCAAGCAGTTCATAAACCATACTGGCCACCATGGCCCGGTCCGCCGCTTCATCAAACCTTAGAGCCGTCCTTGGCAGATCCTCAATCAGACTGTAGCGGATTCCGGTAGCAATGGTCTCCCTGGCCCAGGGACTCACCGTGGAGGCATCAAAGCCTCCCAGAAGATCAAAGTCCACCTCGGGATACCCCCGGGTATAAAGCACCCGGGTGAGGACCGTCAGTACCTCCTCGACGGAAACGGCACCCTGGGGATCAAAAATACCTTCACCTCTGCCCATGAAGAGCCCTGAGGCCCTTCCCCTCATGACTTCTGCGTAAAACCAGTCAGTTTTTTTGACATCCTCGAATTCCGGCAAATCGCCGGCCTCCCCCACCTGGAGCATCCGGACACTCAAAGCGGCAAATTCCGCCCTGGTAATGGAGGCCGAGGGATCAAACCGTCCCTCCCCCCGGCCATTGACAATCCCCCTGGCCGCCAGGGAAAGAATCTTCTCTTTGGCATAGTCATGGGATTCCAGATCACTGAAGGCAGCCGGATGCTGCTGGACGGCAAACTCTCCGGAGTCCCGGGTAAAAAAAGTCATATAGGGCTCCTGATAATGCCCGCCCAGATTCCGGGGAGACTCTTCCCCCACGGAAAACACCGTGAGTCTCCCGGGCGTCTGATAGGATTTCAAGGCATAGGCCAAAGAGACTTCCACAGGGGGGGAATCAAACCTTCCGTCATCCGGCTTTCCTTCCATTTCAAAAACAAATCGCGAGGGACTGAGCGCTTCCAGGGAGATGAGCCGATGGTCGGCTGCAAAACCTTCCCTGAAAAGAACCTTCCCCACAGGGGTGACGACCTCCACTCCGAGAACACCGGTAAAAAGCGGTCCGATCTCAGGCACCCTGAAACGGTTGCTGTCAGTCACAAGGGTCACCAGGGCAGGAGAGGCTTCCAGGGCTTGAAGATCCTTTAAAATGCCTTCAAGGTCAAAGGCCTCGAGGTCATAAACCTGCTCTTGGGTCTCAACCTGCTCTGTCTTGGACGGATAAAGCACCTGGCGGCCGTCCCCTAGAAGCAGGTCCTTCACCCCCTGGTTCAAAGAGGCCAGTTCCCCGGAGAGCTGCTTCGTATCCAGGGTCTCGATGATCTCATCGGAAAATCCCCCGATAAGCGCCAGGGCGAAATCCCTGTGTTCGTGCCGGATCATCCCCATGTCCCCGTCAATGAAGAGCACCTCTTTGAGGCCCCGGTACATCATGGCGTCAAAATTGTCCTCAGTCAGCTCGCCATAGCCTGCCACGGTTTCCCCGAGGGCCATGAGGAAACCCTCAATATCCTGCTGGGTCGCCCCTTCAGCTTCGAGTCCCTGGACAAAGGTGGGATAATCCGCCTTGAGGTCATAGTACACATTGACATACAGGTCGCCGAAGGCTCCCAGGGAGCCTGCGGCAACACAAAATATCACTAGCAGCAGTATTTGATAACGCATGTTATTTTTCCATGAACCGGTGAATCATGGCTGCGGCTTCAGCCCTGGTTGCCGGATTCTCCGGTCCAAAGCCACCGTCGGGATAACCGGAAATGATTCCCCTGGAGACAGCCAATCTCAGAGGATTATAGGCCCAGAAGGCCAATTCGCCTTCATCAGTGAAGCTTATCTTGTCCTGGGTTCTCAGAACATGCCCCTTGTACTCAAGACCTCTTGCCAGCATGGCCGCCATCTCCTGGCGGGTAATGGGGGCGTCGGGATTGAAGCTGCCCTCACCGGTTCCCATGACAATGCCGGTTTCATAAGCTGCGGCTATACTGCCGAAGTAGTAGTCCTCTTCATGGACATCCTTGAAAATCGGAGCCTCTGGAACGTAGTCAAAGCCCATAGAGCGCATCATGAGGGTTGTGAATTCCCCCCGGGTGATGGCATCCTGAGGGGCGAAGCTTTCCTGAGTCTTGCCGCTGATGACACCCCTGCCGGCGAGAATCTCCACCGGATCCTTGAACCAGTCGGCCTCCGTCACATCCTCAAAGCTTCCCCGGCTGGACCTGATCGCATACACACTGAATTCAGTCACATGGCCTACAAAAACCTTCAGCTCCTTGTCATAGTAGCCGGCATCCTTTTCCCAGACACCGTCTTTCAGGTGGTAGAGGACTGGATCATCGACGCCGCCATCATAGGGAATCCTGACAGTGATGGGCACGCTACATTTTATTAGGGGTGGGATTTCCTGGTTTACCGAGAGGTCATAAGTATCCTTGCCCAGGGAGGTGACTTCAACCGACAGCGCCGCCTCCGGTTTGAAAGAACCCGGAGCGAAGGTGAACTTCATCCCCTCCACGGTAATGACCA
>LQBE01000058.1:0-1083 GCA_002029975.1 delta proteobacterium ML8_F1
CGAGGATTATACCGCCGGCTTTCCCTGGCATCCCCACCGGGGCATTGAGACCATCACTTATCTGGTGGAGGGAGAGATTGAGCACGGGGACAGTCTTGGAAATACCGGTGTCATAGGATCAGGAGAGTGCCAGTGGATGCGGGCGGGGTCGGGGATTGTCCATCAGGAGATGCCCCAGGCCGCCCAAAGGATGCTGGGGCTTCAAATCTGGCTCAACCTTCCGGCGAAGGATAAAATGGCGACACCGAAATACAACGGGATCACCAAAGAGGAAGTCCCTGTGGTCAATGAGCCCGGGGTTGAGGTCCGGGTGCTCGCCGGCCATTACAAGGATGTAAAAGGCGCCACTCAAGGAGACAATGTCAAGGCCACCTATCTGGATGTCACCATGGAAGCGGGGGCATCCTGGCACCTTGAAACGGATCCCGGGCAGACGCTCTTTATCTATGCCTTTTACGGAGAAGCCATCTTCGGGAAGGATGAGCAACCCACGGCATCCCGCCAGGCGGTACTTTTTGACTACGCGCAGACCTTCTCGGCGAAGGCACCGAAGACGGCAACGCGATTTGTGCTTTTGATGGGCAGCCCCCTGAAGGAACCCATTGCCTGGGGAGGCCCCATTGTCATGAATTCAAAGGAAGCCCTGAATGAGGCCTTTCAGGAACTGGAAAAGGGCACCTTTATCAAGGAAGCCGGGGTGAAGGCTTGAAGGAGTCCTTCGGCAAACCCCTGTACTCCCCCCGGGAAGCCTACCGGATAACCGTCTGGGCCCTTCGGAGCCTCCCCCACTTTCTGAGGGGGAGGAAAAAGGCGGGGCTGGATAAGGTTTTCACAGAACGCATTATGATTGCGGTGACGGAGGTCAACGGCTGTGAAATCTGTTCCTACGCCCATACGATAATGGCTCTCGAGGCGGGAATGCCGGAAAATGAAATCCGGGAGATGCTCTTGGGGGTACACGGAAATGTCCCCGGAGACCAGCTCAGCGCCATTGTCTTCGGCCAGCACTATGCCGATACCCGGGGTTGGCCCAGTTCCGGGGCGTACCAAAAGATTGAAGAAGTTTACGGCAGGGACCTTGCC
>LQBE01000058.1:1172-5078 GCA_002029975.1 delta proteobacterium ML8_F1
ATCCCCTACAGTGCCCTTGTCAGTCGCTTCAAGGGAAAACCCGACGCCAGAAGCAGCCTTGGCTATGAGATGGTGATGCTCCTGCTGCTTGTGCCCATGATACCGGTAGCCGGAGTGCACGCTCTTGTGAGTGGTCTCACGGGCCGGTCCTTTGACATTAAAACTGAATAAAAACAAAATGAAGACCGTTGCCGGCCAAACGCCGGGACGGTCTTAATTTGTATGCTCAGAGCATACCAAAAGTTTTAAAAAAAAGAGTAAAATGATATTAAGTGCAGCAATAATCAATGTGAGGGAAGAAACTTTCAAAAAAAACGGCTCTTTATGCCATTATTTTTGAGACGATACATCGATGATGTCATAATGCGTGTTAGGCTGTACAGGGGTGAAGCCAATGAATCGAACTGCGCTATCCATCAGAATGCTGATTCTACTCCGCAGTCGGGGGAAGATGAAGAAAAAGGACATTGCCGGGGCTCTTGAAACGAATCCGAGAAATATCACGGAATTCAAAAAAGAGCTTGAAGCGGCGGGCTATTTCATTGATTATCAGAATGGTCCCCATGGGGGCTATTATATGAAGGACAGGGGGATGATCCCCGTGGCAGGACTCAGTGACAAGGAACAGGCGGCCTTGAGACGCTTGAGTGAATACTCCCGTCTGGAGAAGGACTTCCTCCTGCACCGTGATCTGGTAACGGCTCTTGAAAAAATCATGGTTGTCCAAAGGCTCGAAGAAGAAGAGACCACCATCCGCCAGGTCTACAAGAAATTCCCCCTGGCCAAGGACCGCCAGGAGCTGCAGGACATCTATGAAAAGGTCCACAGCGGGGTGGTCAACCGCCAGGAAATCCTGATTGAATACCATTCGGTGAATGCCGGGGGAACCAAAAAACGCATCATCCATCCCTATGAGCTTTTCTACTACGGGGAGGCCTGGTATGTCATCGGGCTGGACAAGGACCAGGACACTGTCAAGAATTTCAAGCTGCCGAGAATTCTGTACATTGAGAATCTGGATGAGAAGTTCACGGTGCGGGAGGATTTTGATATTACGGACTATCTGAGTGTCTTTGGCATGGAAATAAAGGATCAGAAGCGCCGGGTCAAATTGAGGATTTTTCCTCCCCTGACCACCATCATGATGGAAAGAATCCTGGGGGAAGACCAGATTGTCACTCCGGGAGAGGACTATGTTGACATTGAGGTGACCATTACCGGGGACTACATCCTCAAGGAGCTTATTCTGGGCATGGGTTCCAAGTGCCAGGTACTGGCCCCCACGGCTCTCAAGCAAAGCATCCAGGAAGAGCTCAAGAAAGCCTGTGAGGCTTACCAGCCACTGGAATAAAAAAAATCATGTGGTGGATTATTCCAACACATGATCCAGGATGATGCGGGCTTCAAAGCCCCCCCGATTTTCGTATTTCTGTGCCCTGATAGCCTCTATCTCCTCGAGGTCGTAATTGAGCTGATAGGCCAGGCCGTGGACCAGCTCCAAAATGTCCGCAAGTTCCTCCTTGGCATAGGCCTCCTTGAATTCTTCGATTTCTTCGTCGAACTTGTCCAGAAGATAGCGGACAGCTTCTTCCCTGTCAACAATGTGGGTTTTGAATTCCTTGTTGGCATCGGCGATGATTTGAGGGATTTTGTCCCTCACCAATTTGTTGTAGACAATCATTGAATTCTCCTTTCGGCAGGTGATAAGCTTGGTAGACAAACTTACAGCTCTCAACAGTATCACCAATCATGAGGTTTCCCTACTTGATTATATCAAAGAACTTGTGAAAGAATCAAAATCCTTGGATTTGATGGTTTCTTTCATCATGCTTTCCGGGGTTGAGGCGCTTTTGCAGGAGTGGCATGATCTGCGTGAGAAGAGGGTTCCTGTCAGGATTCTGACTGGCACCTATCTGGGGATTACCGAGCCCTATGCTCTCTATCGGCTGAAGGAACTGCTGGGTGACCAATTGGACCTGCGCTTTTTTTCGGACACAGGCATCTCCTTTCATCCCAAAGCCTATTTCTTTTACCGGGAAGATAACGATTATCTGATCATCGGGTCGTCGAATCTGTCGAAATCGGCTCTCATCCAGGGCATGGAATGGAACTATCGGCTCACCCTGGACCAGGATCCCGAGGCCTTCAGTCATTATCTTGAGAGGTTCAACCGGGTGTTCCATGAGGAAGCCTATCCGGTGACCCGCGAGGTCCTGAGGGATTATTCCAGGCAATGGCACCGGCCCCGGGTCAGTCTGGACCATTCGAAACCCGAACCGCCGGTGACTCGGCTCTTCAAACCCAATCCTTCCCAGATTGAGGCCCTGTATGAGCTCAAGGCCTTGAGGGATGACGGGGCGGACAAGGGGTTGGTGGTGGCGGCCACGGGACTGGGTAAGACTTTTCTGGCGGCCTTTGACGGCAAGGACTTTAGCAGGATTCTTTTCATTGCCCACCGGGAGGAGATTCTTTTCCAGGCCAAGGCCACCTATGAGTCTCTGGGATATGAGGATACGGGTTATTATACCGGGACTCTCAAGGAAGCTCAAAAAAAAGTCCTTTTCGCTTCAGTGATGACCCTGGGGAACCCTGAGCACCTGGAGCGATTCAAACCGGATGCCTTTGACTATCTGGTCATCGATGAATTTCATCATTCCGCCGCCAAGACCTATCAATCGATCATCCGACACTTCAAACCCCGGTTCATGCTGGGTCTGACCGCCACTCCCCATCGGATGGACAATGAGGATATTTTCGCCATCATGGACTACAATGTGGCCTATGAAGCAGACCTTTTCACGGCCATCAACAAGGGATGGCTGGTTCCCTTCCACTACTACGGCATCCATGATGCCACTGTGGATTATGACAATATCACCTATATCGGGGGCCGTTACAAGACCGAGGACTTAGAGAAGCATCTCAGCATCCACACCCGGGCGGAGTTGGTTTTGAGTCACTTCAACAGGCGGGCAGGGGACAGGACCCTGGGTTTTTGCACCTCCATCGCCCATGCGGACTATATGGCGGACCATTTCAACCGGATGGGAGTCAGTTCCCTTTCGGTGCATTCCGGATCCGGCAATCGGGGCCAAGCCTTGGAGGATTTCAGGGATGGCCACCTCAAGGTGATCTTCGCCGTCGACCTCTTCAATGAAGGTTTGGATGTGAAGACCATCGACACGGTGATGTTCCTCAGACCCACGGAATCCCCCACGGTGTTTTTACAGCAATTGGGGAGGGGACTGAGGACCTACCCGGGGAAAAAACATCTGACGGTGTTGGATTTCATTGGGAATTTCAAGAAAGTCACTTTGATTCCCTATCTGCTTTCAGGAAGGAACGGAGACCTATCCCGCCAGGGAAGAATTGATCTCGAAGCCATCCAACAGGAGGCATTCTATCCCGATGGCTGTCGCATTGACTTCGACTTCGAGGTGATTGATCTCTTCGAATCCTACCTGAAAGAGCAGACGACTCTGGCCCAGCGAGTCCGGGAAGAGTTCGAAAGGATTGAGGCACTCTTGGGCGAGGAACCCGACAGGGTGGCCCTTTTGATTCATATGGACCAGGGAATCTACACCCAGATCAAGAGCAAGAAGAAGTACAATCCCTTCAAGGATTACCTCAGTTACAGGAATCCTAATAGCGGACTGGTGGGGACCATCGCCCACGATTTCATCAAGATGATCGAAAACACCTCAATGAATAAACTCTACAAATTGCCGGTTCTGCTTGCCTTTTACAACCGGGGGGACATTAAACCGGTGATTGATGAAGAGGACCTCTATCAATCCTTTAGAATCTTCTACAGCAATGGTCAGAATGCCTTGGACATGCATCGTCACCAGAGCACCACGAATTTCAAATCCTGGGGGAAGAAAGAGTTTGTCAGACTGGCCATGG